>CAYNMV010000052.1:0-33390 GCA_964398315.1 uncultured Tepidisphaeraceae bacterium
CGGCTTGCCGTACGTCAGCACGACGGGCCTGGATCTGCCGCGTTCCTCCATCAGTGCCCCTTGCCGAAGAAGGTCTTGATGCTGTCGTAGATATCGTCCTTGGAGTTGACGCGGCTGGTGAGCACTTTTTCGTGGCCGCGGAGGTGCTCATGGAGGACGTTGATGAAATTGCCGCTGCCGTAGGCGCTGGCGACCTGGCAGTAGCCGAACATGTTGCAGTTGGGCAACAGTTGCTCCTTGAGGATTTTGACGCAGTCGCGGCTGTCGGCCTCGGAGCTGTTGTCGCCATCGGAAAAGTGGAACAGATAGATGTTCCACTCCTCCGCCGAGTAATGGGTGTCGAGCAGGTTCTTGGCAGCGCGGTAGGCGCTGCTGATCTTGGTGCCGCCGTCTTCGCGCAGATGGTAGAAGGTGTGCTTATCCACCTCACGGGCCGAGACATCATGTACGATGTAGCGGCTCTCGATTCCCTCGTAGTTCTTCCGCAGCCAGGTGTCGATCCAGAAGCTCTCGAGGCGCACCAGTTCCTTCTGCTCCTCGCCCATCGAGCCGGAGACGTCCATCATGAAGACGATCACGGCGTTGCTCTGGGGGCTCTTGACTTCCTTCCAGGAGCGGTAGCGGATGTCTTTTTTCTGCGGAATGATGATCGGGTTGTCGGGATCATAGTCGCCGATCATGATCTGCCGCTTGAGGGCCTCGCGGAAGCTGCGCTTGAAATGGCGCAGCGACTCAGGACCGACCCGCCGCAGGGACGAGTAGCGGTCTTTGATCGTCGTAATGCGATGCTGGCCTTTGGGTTCGATGCGGGGGAGCTTCAGTTCCTCGGCGAGGATGTCGGCCAGTTCATCAAGGCTCAGGTCCACTTCCATCAGGTGCTGGCCCGGCTCGGTGCCGCCCTGGCTGCGCCCCTGGCCGGGCTGGCCCTTGCCGACGGTGTCCCCCTCCTTGCCATCGCCCGCCCCGACGCCCTGCGAGTTGTCGCCGTAGCGGAAATGCGGCAGCTCGATCCCGCGCACCGGGATCGAGATCAGGTGCTTGCCTTCCTTGCCGATCAGCTCGCCCTTGGTCAGGAACTTGCGCAAATCATCCCGGATCCGGCCCTTGACGATCTGCCGGAAGCGCTGGTGATCTTTTTCGATCTTGAGGACCATGGGGGGCTCGCACGCTTATTCGCCGCTCGATCGGGCGCGGGCATCGAGCCCGCGCCCTACAGCAATCATATGCCGGCAGCAGCTATCCGGGCACCTGCTAATTGACCGGCTCGATGCGGATTGTGTGTTCCACGGGCTTGACCGCGGCGGCCGCTTCCTGCCGCAGCGGCTCGTGGGACTGCACGAGCTCTGCGCGGATCTCATCGAGCACAGCCGCCCGCTCGGGCAGGCGCAGCCTGGCCTTGCGGATGGCGTTCAATATCTGCTTGATCAGCTCCGCCTCGGCACTCTGCTGGCGATGAGCTGCCTTCATGACCTCCTGGAACGGCTTGACGAACGGGTTGTCGATGAACTCATCGGCCAGGTTGATCCCTCTGGCCAGGTCAGCCGCCTTGAACTGCCTGGTGGTCTGGCCCCAGGTGATGCGCACATCACCCTCACCCGCGCCGGTAACCACAAGGCGGAAGCGGTTGAGGTCCTCGTTGAAGGGAATGAACTCGATGATGCCGCTGGTGGCATTGGGCTCTTCAGGTTTCCCCGTGAAGCAGAAGGGATACCGGGTGCTCTCCAGGCGCACCTGGTTGCCCTCCATCGCGATGACGCGATGCCCCTCGGTCGCCTCGGCCTTGCCGGCGGCCAGGTCAACCGTGATCGTGCCAATATCGCCACTGGCGCCCAGGGCCCTGAGGAAGGCGTAAGCCATGATGACATGCCCATTAGCTGCCGGGTGAACGCCATCACCGCCGGCAACGTGGTATTCCGGGCCGTACTTCGCCTTGGCCTTCACCATGACATCCATCATGAGCTGATGCACATCGGCGAAGGCAACACCCTCGGACTCGGCCACTTCGCGTGCGATATCGCGCAGCTCGGCCAGGGCGGCGTTGTAGGCCTGATCACGGTCCGGCCGGTTCCGCGCCCAGGTTTCGCTGTCCACAACGCCCGGTGAGCCTACGACGATGAACCGCACACCGCCGGCTTTGAGCTTCTGCACAATCTCCCGTTGATAGCGGCGGTACTGGTCGCGCCGCTGATCGTCCAGCTCGCGATAGCCGCCATCGTTCATCCCGTAACAGGTGGTGGCGACAGTCGGCTGGAAGATAAGGCAGTCTTCGATGCGATTCTTGAACCCGCCGGCCGTTTCGCCGCTATAGCCGAACTGCGTCGTGCGAAGATCCGCCGCCGGTTGGCAGGCCAGCAGGTATGTCTCGATCATGACCGAGTACAGCTTCTGTTCCGTGATCGAGTCACCGATGATCGCGACATGGTCGCCGTTCTGAAGTTGCGCCCGGGCGGTGCCCGCGGCCAGAAGTACAACAAGCGCCCACGCAGCGCGGCTTACGAAGCGCATCATGATGGTGTCCCTCGTGCCCATTAGCCCATTGCGGATGCAGCCTGCACGCGCAGGCTGCATCCGATCGGTATTGTCCTGTCGGCGTGCGCGGGATCAATCATCCTGCTTGGAATCGCCGCGGGCAAAGATGCTGGCGACGTAGTTGAGCACATCGGTGGCGCTGGCTTCGTTGTAGCCGAAGTACTTGATCAGCCGCTGCTTGACGACGTCGATCTTCTGCTGCGTCTCATCATCGACCACCGACGACACCAGGTTCTTCAGCTTGATGGTGTCGCGCTGGTCCTCGAACAGCTTCAGCTCCAGCGCCTTGAGCAGGCGGGCATTGGTGTTGTACTCAAACTTCTTGCCGTCCAGGGCCAGCGCGCCGATATAGTTCATGATCTCCTGGCGGAAGTCATCCTTGCGGCTTTCGGGGATGTCGATTTTCTCCTCGATCGACCGCATCAGCCGCTCATCCGGGTCCTCATCGCGGCCGGTGTAGCGATTGCGGACGCGCTCATGCTGGGTGTAGGCCCGCACGTTCTCGATGTAGTTGGCCGCCAGGCGCTTGATGGCATCCTCATCGGCGCTGATGGCGCGCTGCACCTCGCCCTTGAGGATGTCCTCGTATTCCTCACGGACCACGGCCAGCAACTCCTTGTACTCCTTTTTCAGTTCCTCATCCGTGATCAGCGAGTGGTGCGACAGACCCGCTTCCAGCTCGTTCATCACCATGAACGGATTGATCGTCTTCTCCATCTGCGCCTGGTGGCTGACCAGGGCGTTGGAGATCTTGTCCTGGATGTAGCGCGGGCTGATCCCCTGCATTCCTTCGCGCGGGGCCTCTTCCCGCAGTTCCTTGATCGAGTCCTCGGTGAAGCCGGGGATGCTCTTGCCGTTGTAAAGCTTCAGTTTCTGAAGCTTGGTGATGCCCGCCTTCTTCGGCTCGGCCAGGCGGGTCAGCACCGCCCACATCGCCGCCATCTCGATAGTGTGCGGAGCGATGTGGATTCCCTGGATGCGATCGGGGCCGAAGTCCTTGTTGTAGATCTTGACCTCATCATCCAGGCGGATGTTGTACGGCACGTCGATCTTGATCGTGCGGTCGCGGAAGGCCTCCATCATCTCGTTGCCCTGCAGCTTCTTGTATTCCGGCTCATTGGTGTGGCCGAGGATCACCTCATCGATGAAGGTCTGGGCAAACTTCTTGGGCTTGATGCAGTGCTCCTGCGATGCCCCCAGCAGGTCATACAAAAAGGCCACATCCAGCTTCAGCACTTCGATAAACTCGACGATGCCGCGATTGGCAACGTTCAGTTCGCCATCAAAGTTGAACGCGCGCGGATCGCTGTCCGAGCCATATTCGGCGATCTTGCGATAGTTGATGTCGCCGGTCAGTTCGGTGCTGTCCTGGTTTTTCTCATCCTTGGGCTGGAAGGTGCCGATGCCGCGGCGGTCCTTCTCAGACAGGATCAGCCGCTTGACCTTCACATGGTCCATCGCTTTGCGCCAGTCCCCATCGTATATCTCCAGCAGGTCGGCCAGCACCTTCCGGCAGAATGGGCACGGCTCACCATACAGGCGGATGCGCTGTCCCTCGGGCAGCTTCTCGTTGATCTGGCTGAGCACCTCGCTGCGGGCCTCGCGGGGCACGAGCAGCAGCGGCTCCTCATGCATGGGGCAGTCATGATAGTGCTCGCTGCTGTCGCCGTTGTGGCCGTGGTGCGGCATGCGCCAGGCGTAGGTATACAGCCGGCCGGCCTCGGTCTTGGAGTAATGCTCCAGCCCCTTTTTCAGCAGCCGCGCAATAGTCGATTTCGATGAGCCGACCGGGCCGTGCAACAGCAGGATTCGGCGCTCCGTACCGTATCCCTGGGCAGCGGACTTGAAGAAGTCCACCAGTTGCATGAGCGGCTTCTCCAGGCCATAGACGGCATCCGCGCCGTTATCGATGGGGTCGCCGAAGAACTTGTAGCGGATGTATTCCTGCTTGAACTGGGTGAACGGCTCCGCACCGTAGCTGAGGATCATGTCATAGACACGCTGGAAGGCATTGCGGGCGACTGCCGGGTGGTCCAGCACGATGTCCAGGTATTCCCAGAACGTCCCCTCCCAGTGCTGCTCGCGGAAGCGGGACGTATCCAACTGGCGGTCGATCACGGACACAAGCGGATTCGACTTGATAGCCATAGTTGATTTCTCCAGGGCGCGAAGCGCCGTTGTTCTCTACATCATAGGACACGCGGCGGACGCCAATGACAGGAATTGTTTGCAAGAGCGTCCGGGACGAGTCAGCTTTCCAGACTGCAAAAGAGCGATCCGACCAGGTCGGGCAGAGGGTCGGGTGGCCCCGGCGGGTCTGTGCGAGTTCCGGGGCAGGCGGGGAATTGCCTGGCAGATTGCCCCTTCTTCTCCACTGCTCAATGATATACCCCACTTTTGTGAGCGGAGTCTACCGGGAAATTCAAAGGCCAGCCCGGCAGCAGCAGGTGGGATCAATGGCCAATGGCAGCATCATCTTATTGCGGCAAGGACATGCGGTGCGGCCACGACCATCGGGGGCGCTGATGAAGGATAGCGGACTTACAAGCAGGTTGATCGGCGTCGATGAGCGCCAGCCGCCTGCAAAGGGCAAGGCCATCGTTTGCATGAGCGAATGTTGCCCCATCAGCGCGAATCGGCTCGGCTGCCCTGCTGGCGCATCAGTCGCGGCTGGCGCACATGCGTAGGGGCGCCGCACATGCGTAGTGATGGCGCATCAATAGCGAAATGCAATCCCCACGCCGCCCCAGAGCTGATCATCAGAGCGCAGATCATCATCCCACGAGCCGGTGTAGTTGAGATAGCCCACCACGGACCAGCGGCCATAGCGCTCTGAGGTGTTCAGCAGCTTGTTCAGCGAGTAGCGCCCCACCAGCCCCGCCTGCCAGTGCTGGAACCCCTGCTCCTCCCCCTCAACCAGCAGGAACAGATCATGGCGGTAGACATACGCCACAGCGCCAAAGACGGTCAGTTCCACGCCCCAGTCATCCAGGTCAAACGTATGCTCAACCCCGGCCTCAAAGTACCAGCCATCGTACTCATCGTAGTCGTAGGCCCCCATCACGTACGGGGACAGCAGCGGCTTTTCGGTACTCCACAACCAGGCATCATCCAGCGTGATGCGGGCATAGACCTCGGATGTATCCATCCCCTCGCGGTCTGGATAGATGTAGGTGTTATGGCCGAAGGTAAACAGGAACGGCCGCAACGACCAGTTGACGCCGAAGAAGGGGCGGATTTCCTGGAACTCGCTGATCGGGTCCTGGTCGGCGACGTTGGCGAACACACCGATGAACGGATGGGGCAGCTTGCCTAGGTCCCAGGCAAGCTGGCCGGCAATCTGCAGGTTGGGCGAATCCTCCGGGGCCGGCACTTCAAGGATCTCGATGCCGCGGAAGACGTAATCGGTCATGTAGCGCACTTCCAGGTCAACCGTCACCCCCCCCTCGTTGACGCCCTGCATCTCGGTTGCGGGCATGGGCGGGGCATAGACGCTGGGCACCTCCTGTTGCAGCGCCAGGTACACCGGCTTGTCGAACTCGCCCGCATTCGCCCCCGCCGCCATCGCGGCGACCATCACCGCCCCAGCCATCATGCGCATGCCTGCTCCTTCCATTAACAGTCCGTACCCGGTCACTCTAGCGGCGGCCGTTCGCAATGTCACGACCCGGCGGTACACTCGCAGGCAGACGGTAACGGTGGCACGCTGAAGCCGATACGCCCCGTGTGGGCCCGATCAGCAATGCGTAACAGGCGGATGCAGGATATGCGAATGTTTCCGGCGTGAATCGCTTGCTCATCGCTCAACACGTGGCTCCTCGGCTTGTCGTTTTTTCTGTGCCAGCGTGATTCAAACCCAGTGCTCAGGAAGCCAGCCATGACCGAAATCGAAACCAAGCTTCTGCGTGTGCGCGAATTTCTCGACCGCCATGACCTCGACGGCCTGCTGCTGCACGGCCGCAACAACTTCGCATGGATCACCGGCGGGCGCAACAACTTCATCGCCAATAACTCGCCCAACGGCGTGGCCGCCATCTACGTCAGCCGCGAGCAGCGCATCTGCCTGACCAACACCATCGAGGCGCCGCGCTTCCGTGATGAGGAACTGGCCGGCACCGGCATCGAGACGATCTCGTTTCCCTGGTACGATCGCGCAGCCCAGACGCGGGCGGTGCGCGAGCTGCTGGGCGATGCCCGCATTGCCACCGATGGGGATGATTTCGGTTTCCCCTGCCGGCCGCTGCCCGGTGACTTCGCCGAATTGCGCTGGTCGCTGCTGCCCGAGGAGATCGAGCGCTATCGGGAGGGCGGCCGGCGTACCAGCCTGGCGATGGAGCGCACCTGCCATGCCATCCGTCCCGGCATGACCGAACACGAAATCGCCGGGGTACTGTCACATCATGTGCATGATCAGGGGCTGATCCCGGTGGTGAACCTGATCGCCGCCGACCAGCGCATCGGCCAGTTCCGCCATCCCATCCCGACGCATCACCGCCTGCGGCAGATCGTCATGCTGGTCATCTGCGCGGAATATGGTGGCCTGATTTCCAACATGACTCGCTTCGTGAGCTTTGAACCGCTCAGCGCTGAGATCAAGGCACGCCAGCAGGCGGTGGTCAATGTCGATACCGCCGTCAATCTTGCCACCCGCCCGGGCCGCACGCTGGGGGAAATCTTCACCGACCTGGCCCGCGCCTATGCCGATAATGGATTTCCTGAGGAGTGGAAGCTTCACCACCAGGGAGGCAGTACCGGTTATGCGGGTCGTGAGGCTTTTGCCAATCCTGACTCGACCATCACCGTGCGCGACAACCAGGCCTTTGCCTGGAATCCATCGATCACCGGCGTCAAGAGCGAGGACACGGTTCTGGTCACCGCCACGGGCGTGGAGATGCTGACCACGATGTCGGATGAATGGCCGAAGCTGACCGGCCGGGCCGGCGACCAGACCCTGCCCAGACCAGACATTCTCATCCGATAAGCAGGGCTTAATCTACAGTGGCAAGCCAATAAAACCTTTGACCACAGTGTGATGCTTTTGCCCCGTTAACCCTATATGCAAATGGGTGTTGCCGCCGGCTGCTCGGGCAGCGACAGGGTACTTTTCATCGCCTCAAAGATGGGCGTTGCGCCCGCGGCTGCTGTGACAGGTGGCCGGCAAAAAATAACCTTGACGATCTGGGCCGTTGTGCCAACAATGACCGCGTGACATGGGCAGGCGATCAGTTCAGCCCATGTAAGACGCGTGGCATGTCCAAAGTCTCCACACTAAGAAACCGATAAAGAAGCAGGTCTTAACACTATGGCTCGGCGGAATTCCCCGAACCGTGGTGGATGAAGCGTCGAATAAATGGGTGAGGCCGTGTGTTAACACTGGTGCGGCGGCCTCGGCAAGTCTCAATAGAGACGGGTATCAACAGATCGGGAACTTCATGGCGTCGACGGCAGTCCAGTCAGGCTTGCAGTTGTATCTCCGGTCGATCAACGAGTCCCCCCTGCTTACCGCAGAGGAGGAGAAGGAACTCGGCCGGCGGATCATCCGCGATAACGACCCCGCCGCCCGCGAGCGCATGGTTCGCTCCAATCTGCGGCTGGTGGTCAATATCGCCAAGCACTATGTCAACCGCGGCCTGTCCCTGCCCGACCTGATCGAGGAAGGCAACATCGGCCTGCTCAAGGCGGTCGAGGGGTTCGATCCCGAGAATGGCTGCCGCTTCAGCACCTACGCCTCCTGGTGGATCAAGCAGGCAATCAAGCGTGCCCTGATCAACAGCGTGCAGCCGATCCACATCCCGGCCTACATGGTGGAGATGATCTCCAAGCTCAAGCAGGCCATGCGCGAGCTGGAAGACCATCTCGGCCGACTGCCCACCACCGATGAGCTGTCAGCGCATCTCAAGATGTCGCCCAAGAAGCTCAAGATCATCCGCAAGGCGGTCAAGGCGTTCCATTCGCCTACCCAGTCTGGCAGTGCCGACGGCGAATTGACCATCA
Organism: uncultured Tepidisphaeraceae bacterium; assembly: GCA_964398315.1. GTDB lineage: Bacteria > Planctomycetota > Phycisphaerae > Tepidisphaerales > Tepidisphaeraceae > JADLCB01. Next base: position 8,524 of record CAYNMV010000052.1, read on the forward strand.
ATGAGATGGTCCCCGACACGCACAACCCCGGCCCTGAAGACAGCGTCATGGGCAACGATGAGATCTCGCTGCTGCTCAAGCTGCTGACCGAGATCGATGATCGTGCTGCCCGCATCCTCCGCATGCGCTACGGCCTGCATGGCGGCGATCCGATGACCCTCAAGGAGATCGGCGAGGAAATCGGCTTGACCCGTGAGCGCGTTCGCCAGATCGAGCATGAAGCCCTGCGCAAGCTGCGCGACGCCATGATGGCCCGCGTGAGCTGATCGTATCCCGCAACAGATTCACCACCCAACAGATTCACCGCCCGCGGCCAGGCAGATTTTTGCTGCCGGGCCGCGGGCGGTTTATGTTGCGCCAGGCCTATGATGAGGGACCACCCCGCCCAGCGGGCGTGTAATCGCCGGCGGCGATCGGTTGACGCCCAGAACCGGCACCCATGCGGCCTTTATGCTTATTGCGGAAAACATTGGGCTGCCGGGGCTTGCCCGATGCCTGTGCAGGCGCGTTGAGAAGCACCCTGCCGCCCCTGACTGTTTAGTCTGAAAATAATCCTAACGCTTTGTTAGCTACCGTGTCTGATTAAAGGCATGATCATGAATCACGCACTCGCCCGCCTGTCGATTCTTTTGATTCTTGCGGTTGGCTGCCAGGCCGCATCTGCCGAGCAGCCCAAGCAGGATTCTGCAACGCTGACCGCCGATTCCTCAATTGATGAGATTCTTAAGAGCCTGCAGGCCAGCGGCACTGACTTGCGGGATTTTGCCGCCGATGTCTCCATGGAGGAGATGGACAACACCACCGGCGCGCTGCGCCGGCGTACCGGCACGGTCTGGTATGAGAGAACCGACCAGGGCGCGGTGCGGATGCGCCTGACCCTGGACCGGCTGATCGACGATCGCGGCGCGGTCAACCGCAAGATTGAGTATCTGCTGAAAGACGGCTGGCTGACCGATCGCGATTACACCTCGAAGGTTGAGGTCAATCGCCAGGTGCTCAGGCCGGGGGAAAAGATCGATCTGCTCAAGCTTGGCGAAGGGCCATTCCCCCTGCCGATCGGCCAGAACCCGGCCGAGGTCAACAAGCAATTCGAGGTGAAAAAGTTGCCGGCCGAGCAGGAGGTGCTGCCCGAGGAACTCGAGCGCATCAAGGGAACGGTTCGCGTGCAGCTGGTGCCCCGTCCCGGCAGCCAGTTCGAGCGGCAGTTCAGCAGTATCGATGTCTGGATCGACCCGCAAACCCGCTTCCCCCGCCGCATTATGACCACCAGCGAAGCGAGTGTGCAGACCACCGACCTGGCTAACCTGCGCATCAATCAGGGTATCGCCGATGAGCGGTTTACCCTTGATGACATCTCGCAGGAAACCTGGAATCGTCGCAGCGAGCCATTCCAGCAGTAGGATGAATCTCCCCCGCAGGAAAACTCGTCCGGCACTGGAGCATGCGCATCCCGCGCAGGATGCGCACACGCATGCAGACCCTTGCACGCTCCCCATCATCCGGCCACACTGATTTTGCCATGCCCGCATCTGTTCCTATCGCAATCACCGCCGACGCCCTGTCCGATGACATCCGCAGCGCGGTGCGCGCTGCCTGCTCGAGCGGCTTCGATGGCCTGCTGTTCGACCTGTCCGGCGGCGGTGCGCCGTTGCTTGATCTGTCGGATACCGGCCAGCGTGAGGTGCGCCATCTGCTGGCGGCCGCGAATCAGGCGCTGGTGGGCCTTGCCTTGAGCCTGCCCCCCAAGGCACTGCGGCCTGAGTCGGATCTGGACCAGGTACTGGCACGGATCGAGCGGGCGATGCGCGCCGCCCGCGGCCTGGGGGCACAGACGCTGTGTGTGGATGTTGGCCTGCTGCCGCCACCACCGCCGACCCAGCCGGCGCCGCCCCGGCCGAAGATCACCCCCGAGCAGGCGGGCCTGATCCTCATCCCCGAGATCACCCCGCCTGAGCCGCCGCGCCCCACCCCCACCGCCGATCCGGCATTCATCGACAGCGCGGAAAGTATCCTGCGCGAGTTGTGCGCCCGGGCCGATCGCTACAGTGTCCTCATCTCGCTTGGCAGCCAGCTTTCGGGGATGCCCGCACTGGCACATCTGCTCAAGCGCCTCGATTGCCCGTGGTTCGGCATTGATCTCGACCCGGCGGCGGTGCTGGAAGATGACTGGTCGCTCGATGAGGTATTCGACCACGTGGGCACACTCGTGCGGCACGTGCGCGGCCGTGATGCCCTGCGCGGCACAGACCGTCGTACCCGGCCCGCCCCTATCGGCCAGGGCGATATCAACTGGGCAGCGCTGCTGGCCAACCTGGATGCCGCCGGGTACACGGGATTCATCACCGTCGATCCGACCGCTCTTTCCGATCGCCGTGCTGCCGCCCTCAGTGCCCTGGCGCATCTTCGGCCCGCGCCCTGAATAGCGCCCGTCCGATGCTCCTGCCGTGCTGGCACTACCGGCGGCAGCGGTCTGGCACCCGACAACACGCGCTCTCAGGCCGCATTCTGGATGAGTTCAATGCCACCCTTGAGGTTCCGCACGTTTTCAAAACCATGCTGTTGGAGTATCCGCTGGGCCACGTAGCCGCGCTGGCCTACCCGGCAGAAGACCACCATCGGCCGGCGGCGATCCAGTTCTTCCAGCCGCTCGCGCAGTTCTTCCAGCGGGATGTTGATCGCACCCGGCAGCGTGCCGGCGGCATATTCCTCGGGCGTGCGCACGTCCACGAGCAACTCGCTGTCCAACTCCGCCGGCGAGATGGCATCGGTTAGCCCGCGCCGCTGATTCTGCGCAACGAACGCGGCCATGTGGACCGGGTCCTTGGCTGCCCCGAACTGCGGTGCGTACGCCAGGTCCAACTGGGTCAGGTCATCCACCGTGGCGCCAAAGTGCATCGCCGTGGCGATGACATCCAGGCGTTTATCGATGCCCTCCCAGCCGGCGGCCTGGGCACCGACAACCCGGCCGGTGGCGGTCTCATAGATCAGCTTCAGGCGCATCTGCCGGGCGCCAGGATAGAAGCCGGCATGATGGCCGGGCAGAACGTAGGCGGTATCGATCTCCAGGCCGTTTCGGCGGGCATCGCGCTCGCTCAGGCCGGTCACGCCGATGGACAGGTCGAAGACCTGCACGATCGCCGTTCCCAGCACCGCGCCGGCCGGCTGTGCTGAGCCGGTGGCGGCATGCTCGCCGGCGGTGCGCCCCTGCCGGTTGGCCGGACCGGCCAGCGGCACGCGCACGCTCTTGCGCATCACCCCATGCAGCACTTCTGTCACATCACCCACCGCATAGATGTCGGGATCACTGGTGCGCTGATGGCGATCGACTTCAATCCCGCCGCTGGCCCCCAGCTTCAGCCCGGCATCAACTGCCAGTTGGGTGTTTGGCCGCACGCCGATCGACAGAAGCACCATGTCAGTGTCAATGATCTGTCCATCCTCCAGCCCCACTCCATCCACGATGCCATCCCGGGCGCGCAGGGAGGCCAGGCCGATGCCGGTGATGAGCTTCACATCATTGCGCGCCAGTTCCTCGTGAACCATCGCCGCCATCTCCGCATCCACCGGCGGCAGTGCGTGCGGCGCTTTCTCGATGACTGTGACGTCCAGCCCGCGCTCCCGCATCGCCTCGGCCATCTCCAGGCCGATGAATCCCGCGCCAACGATCGCCACGCGCTTCGGCTGCCGCTCGCTCAGCCAGCGCTCGGTGGCCAGGGTGTCCTCCATCGAGCGCAGCAGGAAGACGTTGGCCGCATGCACGTGCTCGATGGGTGGAACAATTGCCGACGCCCCGGTTGCGAGGATCAGCTTGTCGTAGGGCAGCGTGAAGGTGTGGCCACTGTCCAGATCCTTCACCTCCACCCGCCGGCCAGCGCGGTCGATGCGCAGCGCTTCATGGCGAACGCGGGCATCGATGTTGAAACGGCTGCGCATCGCCTCGGGTGTGGTAACAAGCAGCTTATCCCGGCTCGCGATGCGCCCGGCCAGGAAGTATGGCAAGCCGCAGTTGGCGAAAGAAATATAGCCACCGCGCTCCAGCACGGTGATATGGGCCGATTCATTCATACGGCGGGCGCGGGTGGCCGCGCTCATGCCGCCGGCTACACCACCGATGATCACGATGTTCATGATGCGCTCACTTTCAGTTCAGATTCAGTCCGTGCCACGTTCAGCGGCTGCAGGTGATCGGCTGGTATCGGTTCCATGGCAGCTTCGCCAGCAACAGCGCCATGCCGCAGAAGTTGGTCACGCCGGCAAACACCAGCCCGGCGCCCACGAATGCGCTGAGCAGATAGAACCAGGAACTTAACCATGCCCCCAGGATCACGCCGATCAACACCAGCAGCCCGGCGACAATGCGCACCTGGCGTTCCAGCGAGAGCACGCCCTCCTGCCGCTCCACGGGCAGCCCGGCGGCCAGCCAGGCGTCGATACCCCCCTCCACGCACATTGCGTTGCGCACGCCTGCATCCATCAGCTTCTGGCACGCCTGGCGGGCGCGCGATCCGCTCTTGCAAATCAGGTAGACCGGCCGCTGACCATCGCCGGCAAACGAGGCCGGATCGAGGCGATCCAGCGGCATATTGCGCGCCCCCAGGGCATGCACCTCGGCGAATTCCACCGCCGTGCGCACGTCGATCAGGTCCACCTGCTGCCCCTGTTTCCACATCGTTGCCATCTCCGCAATGGCAATGCTCGGCACGTTTTCCCTGGTCATATCTGTTCCTCTCATCTGATACGCGCTTACTTGGAGAATACGCCTGGCTTGAAGGCCTTGAGCACCTGGTTCTGCTGGCGCAAATGACGGGCAACGCCGTCGCAGACGATCTGGCAGAGATCGAAGACCGACTCATCGGCGATGAAGTAGCGGGCCTGGACGCCGATGCGCTCGACATCCACCAGTCCCGCCGCCTTGAGCACTGCCAGATGCTTGGAGACCGATGCCTGGGCGATGCCCAGCTCCCGGGAGAGCGTTGTCACGTTCTGCGGACCGGCCTTGAGCTGCGCCAGCAGGCGCACGCGGCTTTCATCCGCAATCGCCCGCAGTCGCTCCACCACCCGTCCGACCATTTCATCGTCCAACTTCATGCAAATATTCTACTATTGGAATACAGTTATGGCAAGGCTGTGGGCCGCGGTAGTTTGTCGCAGCCGCTGACAGCGGGCAGGCGCGACTCAGCGGGCGGTGCCGGGCCCGGTATCCGTTGCCAGCAGTTGATCCCAACTGCCGGCATGGACCTCGACGTAATAGCGGCCGCCGGTGAAGCGGACCGCGAGGGGGCAACGGTAGACGCGAGAGAGGAGATCATCGCGCAGCACCTGGGCCAGCGACCCGCTGGCGGCAGCGCGGCCCTGGTCCAGCAGCAGGACACTGTGCGTGGCCGGGGGCAACTCCTCGGTGTGGTGGGTAATCAGCACAATCGTGGGGCGATGATCGGCCGGCTCATCGTGCAGGCGCTGAAGCGTGGCCAGCACCTGCTCGCGCGCCAGCAGGTCAAGCCCGGCCGTTGGCTCATCCAGCAGCAGCAGGCGCGGCTGGGCGACCAGGGCGCGGGCAATCAGGGCGCGCACGCGCTCGCCGCTGCTGAGGGTTGAATAGGGATGATCGGCCACGCCGGCCAACCCCACCTGCCCCAATACCTGCCTGGCGCGGGCACGCATCTCGGGGGTGGGCTGATCGTAGAGGGCGAGGGTGGAGAAAAATCCGGTGAGGACGATGTCCTGTATGCGCAGGTCCGGCTGCACATCATACGGCCCGGCTGGCTGGACCAGGCGGATATCCCGCCGCAGCGTTTGCAGATTGGTCTGGCCAAATGCCTGGCCGAGGACGATCACCTGGCCGGCAGTGGGATAGAGATGGCCGGCGAGGATGCGGGTGAGGGTACTCTTGCCCGAGCCGTTAGGGCCAAGGATCGCCCCGACCGCGCCGGCCGGCAGGTGCCAGTCGATCTCCCTCAGGATCCAGCCACCCTCCCGCAGCACGCCTACGCCATGCAGTTCAAATGCCTTCATTCCCCTGCAAATCATGCCGACGGCGCGGCAGAAGGGAAGAGGGCCGGACGGCTCTATTGGACCACCCGCGCCAACCTGGCTGGTCGCCAGCATCAAGCGGATCGCCTTGAAACCAGGCTTTGGGCGACGTAGTCAGCGCAGAAGAAACCCCGAATCACGTGATCCGGGGTTCAGCAATAATCAATAATCGCCAGCCGCCATCAAGCGTTGATGGCGGTGATCTTCAGTTCCACCTGTTCCTGGCGGTGGCCCTGCTTGCGACGGTAGCCCTTGCGGCGGCGGTACTTAACGATATCAATCTTGGGGCCCTTGACCTTGCGGACCACGTCGGCCACGACGGTTGCACCGGCCACAACCGGGGCACCCACCTTCGCCTCGCCCTCGCCGCCAATCAGCAGCACACGATCGAACGTGACTTGGCTCTCGCCTTCGCCCAGGGCCCGGTCGATGCGGATCGTCTGCCCGCTGGTCACCTTCAACTGCCGCCCGCCGTCATCAATGATCGCGTACATCGCGCAAATCTCCGTCGCAAAAGTTAAGAGCCCCGCATTATGAGGCGGCAAGGGGGTCGCGTCAAGCAGGCGGAGGGCCTCTTGCCGATTTACGCGGGTTGGATGGTCGAAAAAGCAGCCACCGCAACACCCATGTAGCGGGCCGCAATCAGCCCTGGCAGGCGGTTCGCCTTGCATTCCCCCACTTTGCCCGATAAAAGTCTCCCTCTTCGAGTAAGGGCAGCGGCCACGGAAGGCAGAGGCAGGAACGCGCGTGAAGTTCGACCTCATTGATAAGATCGAAGACCTGAGCGACGAGCGGATCGTCGCCGTCAAGTACGTCTCACTGGCCGAGGAATACCTGGCGGACCATTTTCCCAGTTTTCCGGTGCTGCCGGGGGTGATGATGCTGGAGGCGATCACCCAGGCCGCCGGGTGGCTGCTGCACCGCCGGCGGGCGTTTTCCCGGTCCATGGTGGTGCTGAAAGATGCCCGTAATATCAAGTACGGTCACTTTGTCGCACCGGGCAATGCCCTGCGTCTGGAAGTGATGTTCCTGAAGGACACCGAGGCCGGGGCCAGTTTCAAAGCCACCGGCACGGTCGGCCCGGCCACGGCGGTGCAGGCACGCATCGAACTGGCGTATTTCAACCTCGGTGACAAGCAGCCGGACCTGGCCGGCCTGGATGAGAAGGTGATCGAACATACGCGCATGCGCTGGCGCGTCATCGAACCCAAGGCCGCGGATGTGGCGCTCGCGGATTAACCCAAACAGCAACGAATCGACAAAGGACTGATCATGGCCATGTCTCGCGATGAAATTTACGACAAGGTGAAGGAAGTCCTGGTGGACGCCCTGGGCGTCGATGATGAAGAGGTAACCCCCAAGGCCACCCTGCGCGGCGACCTGGGGGCCGAATCAATCGACTTCCTGGACATCGCGTTCCGCCTGGAAAAGGCCTTCGGCATCAAGATCCCCCGCGGCGAGATGTTCCCCGAGGACATCTTCAGCAACGCCGCCTACGTCAAGGATGGCAAGATCACCCCTGAGGGCATGGCCGAGATGAAAAAACGCATGCCCCACCTCGACTTCAGCGAGTTGGAGCAGGATCCCGACATTAACAACGTGCAGTTCACCGTCGATACGGTGGTCAACTACATCGCCACCAAGGTGGCCTGAGGAAGTCAATCGGTCACGTGTTACTGGCCATTCGCAGGCAGCCGCCCGATGAGGTACCTTCATCGTGCCGAATGATCTCCCGCCCGCTGATGGCGCTGAGTGACAGGTGACCGGTGACAACTGACCCATGCGCTGGATCTGGATCGACAAGTTCATCGAGTTCACGCCGAAGCAGTCGGCGACGGCCATCAAGAACGTGACCCTGGCCGAGGAACACCTGCACGACCTGTATCCGGCGTTTCCGATCGTCCCCCACTCGCTGATGGTCGAGGGATTTGCGCAGACGGCCGGCATCCTCGTCGGCGATGCCGGCAATTTTCAGGAGAAGGTGATCCTGGCCAAGGTGACACGGGCCACGTTTCATCGCCTGGTCCGCCCGGGACAGACCATCGAGTTCCGGGTGAAGATCGATCACTTCAGCGAGCAGGGCGCCAGCACGAGCGGACAGGTGGTCCTGCGCAACGACGATGACCCGGCCACGCCGCTGATCGTGGCTGACATCGACATGATGTTCAGCCACATCGACCAGAACATGTCCGGCCTGGCCTTCCCCGAACACAACTTCGTCTTCACCGAGCAGTTCGTGCAGCTCCTGCAAACCTACCGCACGCCCGGCGTGGTGGAGATCTGACTCCGATTGCCGTCTTGCGTGCCCCTCAGCCGCCGAGCCGCGGGAGCCATACCCCGCTGCTGCACCCCCGCGGCGGCGGGATCAGCTCTTGAGGCCCGTCAGCGTCACCCCCTGAATGAAGTAGCGCTGGGCGACGAAAAACAGCAGGATCACGGGAATGGTCAGCATCGAGGATGCGGCCATCAGCATGGCGAAATCACTGCCATACTGAGAGCGGAAGTTGAACAACCCCAGCGAGAGGGGATAGCGGCGCTGATCACTCAGGTAAATCAACGGCCCCATGAACTCGTTCCACACGCCCATGAAGGTGAAGATGGCCACCGCCGTCAGGGCCGGTTTCATCAGCGGCAGAATGATCCGCCAGTAAATCCCGAACCACGAGCAGCCATCGATCAGGGCCGCCTCCTCCAGCTCGCGCGGGATCGCCTTCATGAACTGCCGCAGCATGAATACGAAAAATGCACTGCCAAAGAACGAGGGCACCCACAGCGGCAACAGCGTGTTGTACCACCCGAGCTTCTTGAAGATCAGGAAGACCGGGATCATGGTGACCATGCCCGGCAGCATCATCGTGGCCAGCAGGATGACAAAGAGTGTGTCCCGCCCCGGCCAGCGCAGCCGGGCAAAGGCATAGGCCACCATCGAGCAACTCAGCAACTGGCCGATCACGCTGAGGACCACCAGCAGGGCGCTGTTGAGAAAGTAACGACCCCAGTGGGGATCAGAGTGCCAGGCGCTGCGGTAAGAGGCGGTATACTTCGCCCAGGCGGCGGTCCACTTGGAAACCGGCTCGATGCGGACGGTCAGCGCCAGTTCCCCCCCATCCGCCCCGCCTGAGCTGCCAACACCCCCCACGTTTGCTGCATCTGCCACAACATGGGTTGTCTCACCGACTGGCCGCAGGAGCCACACACCGGTGCTGCGTTCATCCCGCGCATCTACATCGGCGAACTTGAACCCCCACTCCACCCAACCCCTGGCCCCCAGGTAAAGGGCATCCTCGGTCTGATACGTCCGGCCGCGCCAGCGCGCTCCCACCACCACCCGCTGCCATGAGCGGTCCTGCCGCATCGCCAGGCTGATGGCTTCCAACTCCGCCGGCAACGCGGCCGCATCAATGGTGGCCGTCAACTCGATCGGCTCGCGCAACCCCGCCCCGTACTGCATCAGCAGCGTCTCACCTGCCTCGATGAGCCGGACCGGCCCCACCGACTGCCAGCGCACCGCCTGCGATGGCAGGGGTATGGTCTGCCGCCGGGTGTCACGGGCAGCGATGCGGCCGACACCGGCTGCACGGTAGATCTGTCCCCAGGTCTCGCTGATCAGTTCCGCCGGCAGCGGCCGCAGAACCTCTCCATCGGCCGACGCCCCACCGCTGCGCATCAGGCTCTCCCAGAGCCGACCGGTCAGGGCATCACGGGCGGCTGATTCATCCACGCTCGCCAGCTCCGCTGGCGGCAGCAGTGGCTGTGCTTCCGCCCAGAGCGCCTGGGCAACGAGCGGCGGCAGCGGATCGCCTGTGTATGCCAGCACGTAGGGTGATGCGCGCTGCGGGTCGGGCACCTGCGGCACCCAGGTGGGCGGATATGTGAAGGTTTCCTCTGGGTATTTGAAGCTGGTGCTCAGCAGCCACAGGAACGGGAGCATGAACAGCAGAGAACCACTGATCAGCGCCCCATGCAGCAGCCCGCGCCGGGCCCACGCATCGGGCAGCCCCCAGGCCATGGCCGCCGACAACATCAATACCACCCCCGCTCCCCAGACCAGCCCGGCAGGTTCCTCCGACAGGCCACCCCCCAGCAGCACCCACAGGAGCGCTCCCAGCACCGCGAACTCGAGGAACAGACCAAAGCCAAGCAGGCCGCGTTTCATCGTGCGTGTTGCCCCGTTCATCGCAGCACAGGCAGTTCAGTGCGCGCAGGCTGCTTGCTCCACAGCATCCGCGTCATCCGCCCCGTCTGCTTAGAAAAACAACCGATCCGAAAGCCATCAAAGGCGGCGATGCGCAATGGCCTCATCCGTGCCACCTTACGCCGGCCGGCGACTGGCCGCCGTCGAATCGGCCCGCAGCGCTGGCCGGACAGGCAGGCCTGCGTAATCCACCATCGTCCTTCCCGGCTATACCACGTCATACTGCACCCAGCGGCGGCTGGACCACATCTGCAACCCTGTCAGCCCCAGGATCATCAGCAGCAGCACCCACGCCATCGCCGAGGCGTAGCCCATCTCAAAGTAACGGAATGCGCTGTTGAACAGGTGGTAAGCATAGAAGAGGGTCGAATCGGCCGGCCCCCCGCTGGTCATCACAAACGCCTGGGTAAAGATCTGCATCGTGCCGATCGTGCCCATCACCAGGTTGAAGAAGATATAGGGCGTGAGCATCGGCAGCGTTACGTGCAGGAAGCGGCGCACCGGCCCCGCACCGTCCAGTTCCGCGGCCTCATACAGGTGTGGTGGAATCCCCTTCAGTCCCGCCAGCCAGATCACCATGCCGCCGCCAGCACCCCACAGCCCCATCAGCAGAATGGCCGCCTTGGAGCCCAGCAGCCAACTGGGGCTGGCCAGCCACAGGGGAAGCTCACGCACGCCGAGCATCTGCAGGGCTGTATTCACCAGGCCGTTGGTCGGGTTCAGCACCCAGAGCCACAAGATGGAACTGGCCACCACCGGCACGATGGATGGAAGGTAAAAGAGGGTGCGGTAGAGCTTCATGCCGCGCACTTCAGTATTGAGCAGCATGGCGATGGCCAGCCCGACTGCCATCCCCAGCGGCACGCCGATCAGCATGTAGGCGGTGTTGGCCAGCGATCGCCAGAACATCTCATCGGTGACCAGCCGGCGAAAGTTGGCCAGCCCCACCCACTGCGGCGCATGGAGCACATCATACCGGCAGAAGCTGTAAACCAGCGAAACCAGGATCGGTCCCGCCGTCAGCACCACGAAGCCGATGACCCACGGGGAGACAAACACCGCTGCCGCCACCACCTCATCCCGGCGGTAGCGCAGGTATTTCTGGCGCCGTCGCACCACCACCGCCAGCAAGACCGACGCGAAAAGCAGTATCCCGGCCAGGATGGCCGTGGCATTGCGCACATTGGCCTGCGGATGGGGCGCATGATTCAGTTCCCGGTCCAGCCGCTGCTGTACCTTGTGCGTCGCCGCGGCCAGGACCTCAGCCGGGGGCTCTCCCCCGCGCACGCTGCGCTCGATGGCGCGCACGTGCTCATCCCACAGCAGTTGCCCCAGCGGACTGACCGGGCGGAAGCGGCTGACCGGCATCAGCTCGGCAAACAGCGGAAGCGCCTGGGCCACCCGTCGCGGTATCCCCGGATTGGTCGCCACCAGCTCCCGCTGCACCCGTTCGTTCACCGCCGGCTGGGCCGTCATGCGCGGTACATAGGCCCGGCCACGGCTGGCGGCGTAGCGGGCATTGGTCTCGTGTTGAATCTGCCATCCCTCATCACTGACCAGGAAGCGGATCAACTCCATGGCCAGCTCGGGCTGCCGGCTGGTGGCAGGAATGACGTAGGAAAAACCACCCGACCAGGTCACGGTTGGCTTGCCGGCCGGCGCTGGTGGGGGCGCCACCCCAAAGCGCATATTCGGGTGATACTCGGTGAGGAAGCTCAGGTTCCAGTCGCCGTCAATTTTCATCGCCAGCCGACCGGTTGCGAACGGATCACTCTCCGGGCCGGTGGCAGCGCTGACAAATGCATCCACCGCATGCACGCCCCCTACCGCTTCGTAGAGCTCGCGCATGTACGCCAGGGCTTCAATGATGCGCGGGTCATCCAGGGTCACACGGCGGCCGTCATCAACCATGAATTCGCCGCCGTTCAGCCAACCGTACAGGTACAACCAGGAGTTGCCGTAATTGGGGGCAAATCCCAGCACGGTCAGGCGGCCGGCAGCATCGCGCTGGGTAAGCCGAACCGCGTAGTGGCGCAGCTCATCCCAGTCGCGTGGCGGCACGACCTGCCCCTCGGCATCGACAAACCCTGCCTGCCGCAGCAGATCCTCATTGTAGTACAGCGCCCGGGCGTCTGAGCTGAAGGGAATGCCGTACACGGCCCCCTGGTAAACGCCTTCGGCCCAGCAGGCAGGGTAGAAGTCCGCAGGATCGATGCCCTGAGCGCCGCCGGCCTGCTCGGCAGCCCGCGTGCGCTCGATCAGGTCATCCAGGCGAAGCAGGGCGCCGCGCGAGGCCCACTCACCGATGGAGAAGCGATCCTGCGTCACCACGTCCGGCGGGGCCCCACCCACCACCGCGGTCATCAGCTTCTGCGCATCATTGCCCTGGCGGTACATCGACAGCACGATGCGCAGGTCGGGATGGCGCGACTCGAAGATGCGCAGCGCCACCTCACGTCCCCGATCCAGCTCATTGACCCAGACATGCAGCTCGCGCTGGGCAGCCGCCTGCGCTGATGCGGCCAGCGTAGCCAAGACCAGCAGCAGTAATGCAGGGTTGCACGTGAATCGCCGGGATCGGCGGCCCGATACCATACGGTTCTCCAGGGTATGAAGCGGGAACACAGATGCCAATCGAGCCCTACGGTGCCGCGGGGACGGCCACAGCCTCCTTTCCGGCATCTTCTTGTGCCGTAGCCGTGGCATGCTTGTCAATCACCAGCTCATCCCGCACCTTTCCTTCATCATCAAATGCCCGGTAGTGAAGGCGATCCTCGGCCACCTGGATACGGATGATCTGGTAGGTGGGCGTGCGCTCCAGTGCCACGGCGGTGTAATCGCGCCCGCTGGCCTGCGGATAAAACTTGGTGCCTGAGACGCTGACGACATAGTAAGTGCCACGCTTCTCGATGGTGGGATGATCCACCCGCTCATTGCCGTGCATCGCGTGCGTCCGCAGGTAGGCATGATCGTGTCCCTGCAGCACCATGTCCACACCGTGCCTGTCAAAGACCGGCGCCCACTCGCGCAAAAGGTGCTCATGGTTGCGCTCGGGATGCGAGGCATAGACCGGATGGTGGAAGCTGACGAACTTCCACGTCGCCTGGCTGCGGCCAAGCTGCTCATCGAGCCACCGGGTCTGCAGCTTCGGGTCCAGGTTAGAGTCGAGGATCACAAACAGGGCATTGCCGTACTCGAAGGCGTAGGCACGCTCCGGCTCGATCGAAGGCGGTCCACTCTGCGGCAGGTTGAAGAAGCTGAGGTAGAGCGTCGGCGGCTTGCCCTCCAGCACCTCATGGTTGCCCAGCACCGGCACGAATGCCCGGCGATCGAAGACACCCTCAGCATTGTGGAAGAACGAGTCCCAGTCATCGCGATCGTGGCCGCGGTTTACCAGGTCGCCGGCCAGGATATAGAAGGCACTTTCGGGGAACTTGCCAAACGCCCTGCCCAGGGTGTCGCCCCAGTCATCCAGATCCGTCTGGGCATCGCCCATGTAGGTGAAGGTGAAATCGGTCGGGGTGGCCGGGGCAGTGGTGAAGGCTGTCCACTCGGTCCAGCCGTCGCGCGTGATGTCGTTGAGGGCATACTCGTAGGTCGTGCCCGGCCGCAGACCCGTAAGCGTGATGGCATGCAGGTGAATCAGGGGGTCATTGATGATGTTGGGGGTACGGAGCGGCCGGGTCTGGGCGGTCACCACAGTTGCGGCATGGTCCTGCCCCTGCTGCCGATAGCGCACGCGGGCTTCGCTTACGTTGCGGCTGGTGCGCCACTGGATGGTCATGGTGGTGCGCGGGTCGTCGCTCCAGGTGAGCACAACGTGGTCCGGCCGGTCGGAGGCGGGATACTTGGTCTGGCGGAAGCGGTGCAGCAAACCCGCATCCCGCGTGTGGGAACGGCTGGTGCGGATGAGCGTGCGCCCGACCAGTTCAGCCGGTAGCTGATTGATGTGCACATCGCGATCAACAAAGGGGTGGACATCCTCAGCCAGGGTCCCCAGCTTCAGCCTGCCCGGCCGCAGGCGCCTGATCTCCAAGTGATCGTTTTCGTTAACCGCCTTCACCGCTACGAAGTAGGGATAGATGCGATCACTGAACGAGCCGATGCCAAGGCTGACCTCACCGGCCTCAAAGGTGCGTTCGAACGCGTCATAGCGCTTGCCGTTCACTTCCAGCGTCTGCCCGGTTGACTCAAAACCCCGGTCAGCCAGCCAGAATGGCTCATCTTTCCCCGCCGCCGGCCGGATGACCATCACAACAGCCGGGACATTGGTACGGAAGGTAATATGCCCGGTCGACAGGGCCTGGCGCTCCTCGGGCGTCAATAGCGGGATCACTTCCGCCGGGGTGAGCTTGAGGATCTGCTGCGGCTCCAGGGTACCAACGATGCGCTCGGCCAGGGCAGTCATCGCCTGCTCCTGGGGCGACAGCTCGGCCGCCGTTGCCGGCAGCGGGGCCAGGAACAGCAGCAAAGCCATCAGCAGCGCTTGCGTTCGGCGATTCATCCATGGGAACATGGTCAGGCTCCTGGTGTGGTTGGGGCGGAGTCGAGTCATGGCTTGGGCAACGTCGCCTGGGCGGACCGGTCAGCGCGGTCCTGGGCGAAACGCCGGGCCCATTCAGCGGTCAGGCGCAGGTACTGATACTCTCCCCCGGCATAGGGGGGATAGTGATAGCCGTCGATTTCCTTCGCCACCGCGGGCTCGATCTGTGATCCCTCGTGCCACTCATTGAACGAGGTGATGGTGACAATCGGTGCGCGGGTGGAGAGGGCCGCCCGCCAGGCGGCCTGGTACGTGCTGGCTGTTCCCCCATCCCGCGTACGCGCTGCCTCCGGCTCATCAGCGCCGGCCGGCACAGCGCGGTCATCCCAGTAGCCCGGGCCGACCGAGGGAATAAACAGCTTGCCGGCGGCGGCGAACTCCCGATCCAGCCGTTCGGTCCATTCGCGCAGGAACCGCTCGTTTTTGAACGGTGTGAGCACATCGTAGGGATAGCCACCATCGAAGCCGGCGGCCTGGATGAACTGCAAATCGCTGGTCTGGGCGATCAGCAGAACCGGCTGGGCTGATGTCGCCAGGCGCTGGGTAACGGGTCGCCATGCCTCGGCAGGATGGCGCAAGGTCTCGAAGACATAGAACAACGGCTTGTTGTCCAGTTCTGCCGCCCGGTAGAAGGCCGGATGCTGGCCGTAGCGACCGAGCAGGTATTTGACATCTTCCTCCAGCGACTGGGGATTCATGCCGGCGTAAGGCTCCAGGTGGAAGTTCACCTTCAGCCCCGCCTCGGCCGCCGCATCCAGCACCGCCATGGCGTGCTTCTCTTCAAAGCTGTTGCGCCCCCACCACGACAGGCTCAGCACCCCGATGCCGGCCTGGCGGATCCAGGCCATGTGCTGTTTGAGCACGCCGGGATCAGAGGAACTGTAAGCCCCCAGCTTCGGATAGAAGTTGGAGCCGATGTCCTCCGGCGGCACCCGTCCCCCCTGCTGCCAGTGCACGAACCCCTCCTGATGCGGCGGCGCGCCATACCAGTTGTAATAGAAAACGTGAACGCGATCGGACACCGCCCCCGCCGCCCCCGCCGTCGGCTGAAGATGGCCGGCTACATGAGCGAACAAGCCATCCAGTACCTGATCGCGCTGTGGATGGCGCTGGGTCAGCAGGTGGCTGGCATACGCCACCCAGGCCTGGCGGTCGGCGCCGAGACTGCGCCCCACCCATGCCGCCGCTTCACCCAGGTTCCGTCCTTGGCGATCGCGCAGGCTGATCCACGGGTGATAGGTACGGGTCAAAGCGGTGCGGACCAGCGGCCGCCAGCGCTGGTCCCCCTCGGCCGGAAAGGCCAGCTCCGCGGGCAACTGGACACCAAAGGCCTCAGCATGGACGGCGAAGCGCAAGCCGCCATCCACAGGCGGATCATCGAAGCCCATAACATCGCCATCGTTCTCCTCGTTGCCCAGGAAACTCAGTCCAAAGCGCGAGCCGCTGATGACTTCTATCCCCTTTTCATCCAGGTAGAAGGGGTACGGACCAGTTGAGAGCACCACCAGCACGCCGCCCTGCTCGCCATAGCTGCGCAGGGCCCGCTCGACATCTGCATTGGCCTGGACCGAACGCACGAACTGCTCGCTGCCCAGGTAGAGGCACACCCTGTAACGCTCCACGTTGAAACGCTGCGGGTCGATCACATCCTGGCCGCTGAGCACATGCAGTTGGTCGCTACTTCCCTTCTTTCGGAAGTATTCGAAAACGTAGTTGTTCTCATCGGGTGCGGGCAGTACCGCAATGGGGCCTAGCTCCTTCACCTTCTCCGGCCCGGCTGGCGCCGGCGGCGCAGCCTGCGGCCGATCCGCCCCAGTGGATACAGGCTGGGTGGCGGGTGGTGCCAGGTAACGCAGTTCGGACTGGATCGAGCCATCGCTTTTCAGCGTCAGCAGTTGCCATCCCACCGGCTGCTTTCCACGTGGTAGCCCGAAAGAGACGGCAGGAGCACCTAGATAGCGCACACCGCCGATGGTGTGGGCGATCGGACGGTGCAGGTGACCGGTCAAGACTGCCTGAACACCGCCGCGCTCGATGAGCCGCAGCAGACGCTGGCGAGCTTCAGGATTGATGTTGAAGTAATCATCCGGCTCATCCGGCCGGCTCACAAACAGTGGGTAATGGGAGAACAGCAGCGTTACGCCCTTCTCAGGCTTGTCCAACTGCTGTTCCAGGAAGGTCCACTGCTCAGCTTCGCGGGGCAGGCCGCTGCCAAACAGGGAGGCGTTGAATGCCACCAGGCGCACGCCCGGCCGAACAGGCTCGGCGTAGAACGAGGGCCCGATCAGCCGTTCGTACTGCGACAGCCGGCCGGCGGTAATGGTGCCGCTCTTGCCTGCCATCGGTTTATTGCCCACATCATGGTTGCCGGCCACGCTCCAGCAGGGAGCGTTGAACTGCTCGATCACCCGGGCAAACCGCCGCAGCGCCTCTTCATCTCCGCGCTGCGTCAGATCACCGGCCAGCAGCACCGCATCCACCCCGGCCTGGTTTACCTGCTGAATGACCTGCTCGAAGTGGGCGTTGTACTCCTGGTGCTGTGGTTCATTGCTGAGATGCGGATCGGCCACCAGCGCGAGGCGAGCGATGACCTCCCCTTCGGCCACCTCCTGCTGTGAATCCGTTTGCGCCATCCCAACCCCGGCACCGGCGACCACCCCCAGCAGCACTCCCAGCATCTTCGACCACATGCCGCGTCCTTCCCGCTTAAGGATACCCCCTGCCAACCCGCTTCTGCGTGCGATCGCGCTGCCTCCTACCCGGGCTGCTGGCCCGCTGTCGCCTCGGGCAAGGCCTCTTGAGCCACCAGCGGCCGGGTTTTCCAGGTATCGGATGAGAGACCCAGATGCAGATCGGTTTCCAGGCGATCGGTGTAGATCTTGACGATGGCATAGCCCGGCACATCCGCGTACTCAAAGTGACGGATGGCGGGCGCTTCGGCCGCGAGGATCTCGCGCCGCCGCTCCAGCGTGTCGGCGGAGAAGCGCGGCTCCAGTTCAACCAGGTCCGGCGTAAACTGCTCGACACCTGCCAGCTCGCCGCGCGGCTTCTCTACCTCATTGCGAACGACACTGTTAATGGCCAGTTGCACAAACGAACCGGCTTCGGTGGCGCGGGTCAGGAGGCTGTACTTGTGAAGATGGCCGCTGAGTACGATCGCCTGGTACTTGCCCAGCAGATCCAGCAGCTTACTGCGCTGCTCGGCCTGCCTGGGGTGGTTGAACACGGTCCAGTTGGACCGGGCGTTGTAAGGCACCACCGGCTGATGCACGATGAAGAAAACGTGGCGGGCCGGGTGGGCGGCCAGCGTCTGCTCGAGCCAGGCCAGATCCGGCTTATAGCCGTCGAAGAAAACGAACAGGTCCTCCTGCTGCTTTATCCAGTACGAAGCGCTGTCAAGCTGTTTTGAGGCCTGCTTGCTGAGCCAGGGGAGCAGGACCTGATCAAACGCCTCGGGGGCGCCAGGTCCGGTGATGTCGTGATTTCCCTTGGTCATCAGAAACGGCACCCCCAGTTTGGCCTGCTCGATGGCCGCAAATGTGTCTTTGAACTGAAGCGCCTGCAGGTCGTAGCTGCCGCACAGCCCCTCGACCAGGTCCCCCAACTGAATCACGAACGGCACCGGCGCTTCGGCCTCCTGCACCGCGCGGGCGATGCCACTGAAGAGCCGCGGCGTAAACTGCTCCGTGGTGCGCACATACCCCTCGATCTGCCGCATATCGCCCGGTTTCTCGCGCTGGACCCACTCCAGATCGTGATGAGCCATCTTGTCGTAGTGGATATCGCCCAGCAGCGGGAAGCAGTACAGCGGCCTCCCCCCCACTGTTGAAGCGGC
This sequence comes from uncultured Tepidisphaeraceae bacterium, assembly GCA_964398315.1. Taxonomy (GTDB): domain Bacteria; phylum Planctomycetota; class Phycisphaerae; order Tepidisphaerales; family Tepidisphaeraceae; genus JADLCB01. Next base: position 27,127 of record CAYNMV010000052.1, read on the forward strand.
CGGCGTTTGCGGCGTCATGGGCTCCTGGGCCCAGAGTCGCCGGCCACCCAGCGTTCCTGCAAGGCCCACACTGATGGTGGCAATGCGCACAAACTGACGTCGTGAGATCGGGTCTGACATGATTGCTCCTCAAGAGGGAGGTGACGCCGCCCACTCGGCAGCGCGGAAGATACGGCGCAGACGCTCCTGTGTTCTCACCCTACTGGGCGGCCTTGTATGGCCCGGTTGATTCGCCGAAAAACAGTGGCACTTGCGTCGGCTGGAGCAGCAGCGAACCGATCCACCCCTCACCGGAGCGCTGCATCCATTCCAGGCAGACCGTCAGGTAGGCCGCCGGATCGGGCATCTCAATGCCCGTCACCGAAGGGGACATATAGCGGCACAACCCTTCATCGTTGACGACACAGACTGACACATCCCGGCCAACCTGGATCTTGCGATCGCGCATGGCCCGGATCAGGCCAATCGCCGCCGGAGCGGTCGTACAGAGCACCGCCGAGGCGGTAAACCGGCCGGCATCGAGCAGTTGGCCGGCCTGCTCGTAAGCCTGGGCCAGTGGAATCTCATACGGCTTGATCGAAGCGCCCAGCAGCTGGCCGGTCATGCGATGCACCGCCCGCCACAGATTCCACTGATCAATGCGCTGCTGGATGGCCGGGTCGATGGTCTGGATGTTGAAGCAGTCCACACTGCGGTGGCCCATCTCCTCGAGGGCATCCAGCAGCCGCTGGATAAAGACGGGTGGAAACAGATCGATCGAGGGAATGCCCGCAGCGCTCAGGTCACGCCCCAGCACCACGACACACCGGCCGGGGGTGCGCATGCGCTCGATGATGCGCTCGGGGATTTCCTCACAACTGGGATGAACAAAGACCCCATCAAACGAATCCAGCGCTTCCACAACCGCCGGATCATCCCAGTGCAGATAGAGAATCGTGCGGACGGAGGCCTCAAACTGATTCGCCACACGTTCCAGGCTCAGGCGCCAGCGCTCCACATCCTGCGAGGAAAGCGAGGGGACCAGGAAGGCGATGCGCAGCTTTGCCAATCGGGTATTGTTCGCCGTCACCCGCCCGCTCGGCTGGCGCATCAGCAGCCCCCGCTCGACCAGGCGCTGCAGGGCCTTGCGGGCGGTCATGCGCGAAACACCGGCCTCCTCAGCCAATTCCCGCTCTGTCGGCAAATCTCGCCCGTGGTAATCCCCCAGTTGGATACGGCGCTCGAGAACTTTCAGGATCTGCTCGACCTTGGGTGCCGGCGAATGATAGGTGACGTGTCGCGCCATACCAGTGTATGGTACTATACCATTTTGGACATGGTTTCGCAAACACTTATCCGTTTTTATTCAGAACATCCGCGGACGAACAGAAATTTTGCCGACTTGTAAATGTTTACTAATACAGGCTTAAAGAGGGTATCCATCCTGTGCAGCATGTCATAGGGGAGTAAATCATACTTGCTGGACACGCATCGAGGGTGTATACTCGGTTGGTATATTCTTGGGCGATCGCTGCCAGCGGTGGATTGCCCCTCATGTCACTTCGCGGATGCTTTATTGGATGGAGGGCGCTCAGATGATCGAGCTGAAACACCTCATCGCGGCGGGCTGTGCCTTTGCACTCGGAGGTGGCGTGGCGACAGCCGCCGTGAGCTATACCACCCCTGGCAACCCGTACATCGAAAATTTCAATACCCTGGCCACCACTGGAGAAGACAATCCGTGGGTGAATAACCAGACGATTGCCGGCGTCTACATTTTTAACTCCGGCTCATACAACGGGGCCTCGGGTATCATCCGCGATCAGAAGGACAGTCCCCAGACAGAAACCGATCCACCCGTTGCCCTGGATTGGAAATCTCCCGCAACGTACCGGTCCACCCAGTCCAGTAGTGGCAGTCGCATCTATGCATGGGGCAATGGCACTGAGTCCGAACGCGCCCTCGGTGGCATCACGGGCCCAAGCCCCACGCTGGATGGCGGCGACTTTCTCTATGCCCTGGTCCTGCAGAACAACACCGGGCAAACCCTGACCAGCTTTACCTTCGGCTATACCGGAGAGCAGTGGCGCGGCGTGAACACGGCACCGACCACACTCAGCCAGACCCTCACCGTGGACTATCTGGTGCGAAGCACCCTTGATCCCATCAAGGACATACCGACCAGCGGTGGCGATGGTGACTATACCGCGATCCCTGAACTCACCTTCACCGCACCTGTCACCGCGGAAGGAACCGGCGCTTTGGATGGCAATGCCCCTGCCAACCGGAGCGTTCTCTCCACCACTGTCAGTTCCGGGTTCGCCTGGGCCCCGGGCGACTATCTCATCCTCCGCTTCTGGGATGATGACTCCAGCGGGGTCGATTTAGGCATGGCCATAGACGATCTGTCGTTCACTGCGGTGCCCGAGCCGACCGCTCTGGCGATGATGGCCTGCGCAGGCTTGTTCCTGAGTCAGCGCCGTCGCCATTCCTAGCGGCCATCAGCACCTCCTCGTTCACTGGTCCTCCTTTCCGGGAGCCTCCCATGATGCGTCGTCACGCCTTCACTCTCGTCGAGCTGCTCGTAGTCATCGGGATCATCGCTCTGCTGATCTCTGTCCTGCTTCCGGCCCTCAAAAAGGCACGGGCATCGGCCAATGCCGTGGCCTGCCAGAGTAACCTGCGCCAGATTGGCATGGGCCTTATCCAGTATGCCGAGGCCAACCGGCACCACATGCCGCCCCTTGCGGAGAACCTTGCCAGCAACCCTGTGAACCGCTCCGCAACGGGCATGCGCTGGTACGAATTCCTCGGTGAGCAGCAGTACCTGCCCGAGGGATGGGTGGGGGACCGCCTCAATAATCGCGGTTACGTGCTCGGCGTCTGGCGCTGCCCTGAGGTTGATGAAGATGAGTTGAAGTTCACCGGCTCCTATGGCTGGGGCGGCGGGTATGGTGTCAACGGCAACGGGTCGACCTATATCTTCCGCTACTGGAACTACACCGGCACCCCGCCCAAGCGTATCGGCGGCCCCAAGATCAACCGCGTAAAACGCCCCTATGACCGCTGGTTGGTCGGCGATACCGGCCGCTACTCCGGCACCCTCAATCAGTGGCTGCCCTGGGCCAACACCTATGCGCCCAACCCCAGTTACCTCAACCTGTCCGCCGGCTCCGGCAGCGACCAGCCAGCCCGGCGACACGCGGACAGGGCCAATGTCGGCTTCTTCGATGGCCACGTCGAGGCAGTCAGCTTCGACGAACTGAACGTGAACTTCACCACGGGCCAGAACCGGTTCTTCCCCACAGCGGCCGAGGCCCACACGTACTGAGCCCCTGGCGGAACAGTGCGGGGCAAGCATGAAGGATCTCCCCGTTGGGTTGAGATCCTTCATGCTCGCCCGGTTTGGCCAGCCCCTGGCCCACAATCCCATCCAGCCCGCCCCATCACCATCGCACGGATGCGGGCTCCATCGAGGATGCGACAATGTCCTGTGTGCAGAGGATGTGCCTGATTCTCGCCCTGCTGGCCGCACCGGCGCTGGCCGAACCGAAGCTCCTGCGCGATGCGCCGCATATCTGGAACGTCACCCCGGACCGGGCCATCATCGCATGGTTCAGCAACGAAGCCGGGCGCAGCGCCATCCTGGAATATGGACCGACGCTGGAATATGGCACCCGCATACCATCTACACCGCGCCCCTGGCCGCTGCTGCAAAGTGGCGGCCCGATGTACCAGCACGCGGTGATCATCGAAAACCTTCAGCCAGACACCCGCTACTACTATCGCATCGTCTCCGGCGAAAGGATTCTCGCACCACCCAGGGCATCAGAAGCGGACGATTATTATTTCCGCACCGCCAAAAGCCCTTCCGATCACTCCCGATTCACCTTCCTGGTCCTCGGCGATGGGGGAGAGGGAAATAAGTACCAGCGAGCCATCACCTGGCAGATGGAACAGGTGGCGTTTGACTTCGTGCTCCATACCGGTGATGTGGTTTACGACAATGGCAGCGATGCCGAGTGGCATCTCAACTACTACCCGATCTATCGCAATCTGATCCGCAATCGCCCTTGGTTCCTGTCTCTGGGTAATCACGAATACCTGCGCTCAGGCGCGTACTACATCGTCGCGCCGGAGCACGCAGTTGACGGTCAGCGCCTGCTCACCAGCAGGCACGCCGATGCAGCGCAGATCACCGATCCTGCCCCGCTGGTCTTCCTGCCGCAGGCAGCCGGCAGTGCGGCCGGCTATTTTGAGAATGCCATTCTCCCCGATCAGCCGGGCGACGAACGCTACTACTCTTTTGACTGGGGCGCAGCGCACATCGTCGTGCTCGACTCCAACCGTTCTTTCACCCCCGGCGCCCCTGGCGACCCCCAGTACCAGTGGCTGATCGACGATCTGTCCCGATCAACCGCCCCCTGGAAGATCGTCTGCTTCCACCATCCCATGACCTCCATCGGCAAGCCGGCTTACGTCTTCAGCGAAGCATCGGCCACCCGACTGCGCAAGGACTGGCACCCCATCTTTGAAAAATACGGTGTGGATGTCGTCTTCACCGGGCACGATCACACCTATCAGCGCTCGCTGCCCATCATCATCAACCCCGAAACCGGAGACATCAGCCGCGATGACCAGCGCGGCATCGTCCACATCATCACCGGCGGCGGCGGCGGCGGCCTCTCCGGCCAGAGCGTCTTCCCCCACCCCGACTGGCACAGCGGCGTGTTCCACAAGCGCCATCACTTTCTGCTGGTCACAGTGGATGGTGAATCGATGCAGATTACCGCCGTCGCCGATGCCGACATCAACACTCCCGGTGTCACCGAGAAGGCCGGTACCGGCGGCCCCAGCGAAATACTCGACACCGTGACTCTCAAGCGTCGGCGCCCCAGGCAAATCGAGCAGGAAGCCCACAATGGATCGTGATCAGCCGCCGGCAGCGAGCAATACCCGCATGCTTCTGCCACACCTGCTTGTCCTGCTCTGCCTGATGGCCTGCGCCATGGCCGGCGGCTGCGGATCATCCCCCGTTGCTCTGGCCGATATGGGGGCTCCCGATGCCCCGCAGCATGCAATCCATCATGTCCTTCTGATTGGCCTTGATGGTGCTCGCGCTGATGCCATCCGCGATCATGCCGGCCCGACGATTCGCGGGTTGATTGATTCAGGCACAGCTTGCTGGCGAACCCAAGCCACACTTCCCAGCGTTACGCAGGTGAACTGGGCTTCCATCCTCACCGGCAGCATGCCCGACCGGCACGGCATCGATCGTCATCCGGTAACCGAAGCAGAGCTGGCCGCCATGCCCCTGCGCGTGCCCACGGTATTTGACGCAGTCGCCGATGCCGGCCACACCGCCGCCGGGTTCCTCGGCCACTGGAAGCTCTATCCCAACGAAAGCACACACCCCCTCGCCCATATCGAGCGCAGCAGCTACGAAAGCCACCGGGTGGCCCCCCGCGCGGCCGACTACATCGTGCGTCACCGCCCTGCCTTCTGCTTCGTCTATCTCGGAGATTTGGACGGCCTGGGCCATCGCCACGGCTGGATGTCATCATCCTACCTGGACGGCCTGGCACGCATCGATGATGCGGTGCAGACGCTGCTGAACGCACTGGAGCAGGCCGGCATCCGTGAGCGGACACTGATCATCCTCACGAGCGACCACGGCGGTCGCGGTCGCAGCCACAGCGAAAATCACCCTGAATGCCGAGAAGTTCCCCTGGTCATCACCGGCCCTGGCATCCGCCCCGGCCACGTGATCCCCACCCCTCTATCCGTAACCCAGATCGCCCCCACGATTCTCCAGGCGCTCAGCCTGCCCACCCCTGCCCTCTGGAACGGCCATCCCATCCCCAACCTGCGACCCAACACCCCGCCCCATCCCCCGGCTCTCCGTTGAGTACTCAGAATACGATAAACGGCGTGTTCGATATGACTTAGATTCAATGGGCCTTACTGGACTCGAAAGGGCTCGAATTTCCCTAGAAAACCAGCGTTTTCCCAAACAGGCGACGCAAAATCCGACGTACCTGCCCCGCAACTGCCTCCGGAACTGCAGCAACTGATCGCTGCCTGGCCTTCACTCCCCGATTCGCTCCGCCAAGGCATCCTTGCCATAGTTCGCAGCAGCAACGGAGACTGAAGGCCGAGCAGAGGGGATTTTGTTGCCGCATACCTCAACTGGCTGCACCCACCACGGCGACGTTCGCTGCCTGCACTGAGATGAGCAATACAGCAGCGATCGCATCGTGTGGAAGCGTGAGCACGAATGCGGCC
>CAYNMV010000053.1:0-32506 GCA_964398315.1 uncultured Tepidisphaeraceae bacterium
GAGGGAGCGCGAGGGAGGAGAGGCGAGGGGAAGGAAACTTGGGGCGATGGTGCCTTCCCTTCGCCTCTCTTCCCTCGCATTCGCGGTGAAGAGGGCCGCATAGCGCCCAGCGCCCGCCGCCCAGCGTCCACGGCCCACCGGGAAGCGGGTGCCGTCCGCAGGACTTCGCCTCTGTTCCCTCGCATTCGCGGTGAAGAGGGCCGCATAACGCCCAGCGCCCGCCGCCCAGCGTCCACGGCCCAGTGTTCACGGCCCACCGTGCAGCGCGCTCCGCCTGTCGTACAGCGCACAGCGTCCACGGCCTGCGGGCCACCGGGCGGGTGCCGGTGGCGCTGCGGATCGTTGCGTTGGACCGCCGCGCTGGGGCGGTAGGCACAACCCCGCTGGCGCGGACTCGAAACGGCGGTCAATCTGGCCTATGGTAGAGGGTATGGACAATCAAACGTTACTGGCACAGTTCGATTTCGGGCGGCAGCGGCTGCTGGGGTCTTTGCAGGCGATTGAGAAGAGTGGCGCCAATCTGGCCGATGTGCTCAAGTGGCGGCCCGGGCCCGGGCGGGCGCACATCGCCTGGCAGGCGATGCACTGTGCGGCCACGCTGGACCGTTATCTGAACGTCCGCCTGCTGGGCCGGCCGGAAACCGATCCCGAGCTGGTGAAGCGTTTTGGCGGTGGCTCCACCCCATCGGATGAGAACGTGCCCAACCTGCCCACCCTCCTGGAGACGCTGCAGCGGCACCTGACCCCCTTCCGCGACTTCGTGGCCAGCCTGACCCCGCAGCAACTGGCCGAGGAGAAGGATTTTGGCAACGGGGTGAAGCGCACGGTGGGTGAGTCGATCGTGCTGCTCACCTGGCACGAGGCCCATCACCAGGGGCAGATCCACCTGACCTGGAACTGCTACAAGGCAACCCACGGGATCGGGTAAACCGCGCGGAGGCGGGCGTTCATCGCCCGGGTGTGCCGCCGCCCATGCCGGCGGGTGGCCCGCGATCGGAGGCGCTTCCGTGCCCTGCGCGCAGCAGAAGCCGCGGCGGGCGGACAGCACGGGTTGCGGGCCACCTGGCCGCGGGGGCGCGGGCCGGTGCGGTGATGCGGATGGATCATCGCGCAGAGCGCGGCGGCCGGGCGGCGGGTTGGGGGCGGGTGATTGAGCGGACAAGCTGGTATGTCGGCTGCGCGCGATGTTGCACTGCTGGAACTGGATGCCCGGCCACTGCCCCACTGGCCGGCGGGGGTTTGGGCGCGCAAACCGCGCAGCGGGCGGGCGCCCGTCGATGCGCGGGACCGGGCGCTGGCCGATCAACTGCTGAGAGGCACGATCAAAAACGTGCTGCTGCTTCAGCACCTGATCAGCCACTACAGCGGCCGACCGCTCAGGCAGATCGATGTGGGGGTGCAGAAGATCCTGGCGCTGGGGCTGTATCAACTGCGCTTCCTGCGCATCCCGCCCAGTGCGGCGGTGAATGAGGCGGTGGAGCAGGCCAAGCGTTTCGGCCGCCGCAGGGCCGCCGGCCTGGTCAACGCGGTCCTGCGCAATGCCCTGCGTCAGCCCGATCCGCCCCTGCCCACACCGGCCGATGCCCAGGCGCATGCCAGTATCGTCCTCTCCCATCCCCCCGCCCTGTTCGAGCGTTTTGTACAACTGGCCGGCCCGCAGACCGCGCTGAAACTGTGCGCGCATGACAACCGCGAGCCGCCGATCATCATCCGGCTGATGCGACAGGCGCGGGCGGATCAACTGATCGATCCGGCGGTGGCGGATTTGCGCGTGCGCCCGCACGAGCGGGCCGGGATGTTCATCGTGGAAAACGGACGGCAGTCAACCTTCGCGCGCTGGGCGCGGGAGGGGATTGCCCAGGTGCAGGATCCCACCGCCGCCCGGGTGGTGGAGCGGTGTGATCTGCATCCGGGGATGCGGGTGCTGGACCGCTGCGCGGGGCTGGGGACCAAGACCCTCCAGATCTGGGAACATCTGGCCGCCACCAGCGGCGAACAGTCAGCCCGGGCGCACGCCCCCCCACCAGCCCCGGGCGCTGAACCGGACACGGCGAGCGCCCCGGCCGGCAACGCGCCAGCGGGCGGGGACACAGCGCCAGCCGGCAGGGACACCGAGCCGGCGGGCGGGGGCACAGGGCCGGCGGGCGGGGGCAGTGCGCGGGGGGATGGTCTGATCATCGCCCTCGATCCGCACCGCGGGCGGATGGCCAGGCTGGGCCGGCTGCTGGCGCAGCGCGGGATCGAGAATGTGCGCCTTCACGTGGCCGGGATGCTGGCCGAGACGCCGGAGCGGAGCCAGCCCTTTGATCGGGCGCTGGTGGATGTGCCGTGCAGCAACAGCGGTGTGCTGCCCCGCCGGCCCGAAGCGCGCTATGCCCAGTCGGCCCAGGCGCTGCGATCGCTGATAGCGCTGCAGGACCGCATCCTGGATGACACCGCCCCGGCGATCAAACCGGGCGGGCTGCTGGTGTACAGCACCTGCTCCCTCTGGCCGGAGGAGAACCGCCAGCGGGTGGAGGCGTTCCTCGCCCGCTGGCCGGAGTACACACTGATCGAGGATGACTGGACGTTGCCCAGTCTCCAAGCCGATCCCCAGCGCTATCACGATGGCGGCTATTACGCGGTGCTGAAGCGCCGGATGTAAGGGCCGCTGCGCCATTTGCAGCCGGCGGCCGGCAGTGGGCGGTGGGCGCGGATCAGGCCGCGGGCCGGATGGCCAATCATGCCCCCGCACGGGCGGGCGCTCCTGCCTGCGCTGCCCGCCGGTGGGAATCGGCGGCCGGCGCTGGGCTAAGGTTTGGCCTGTTCCTGCAGGCGCTGGCCGAGGTTCTCATTAAGCCTGCGCTGATCATCAGCCAGGGCATCGATCGGGTTCCAGGTTTCACCGAGGCGCAGCATGAGCTCTGCGCGTTTTTCCTCTTCGCTGACGATGCGGGTGAGATAGCGTTCGCTGGCGGCCAGCCCGGGGCCGCTGACATCGTTGGTATCCTCCACCTCCACCCACCACTCGATGATGGTGCCCACCGGCGGGCGGGCCGGAAGCTGGGACAGGTCCCAGGTGTAGTGCCCGCGGATGCTGCGCGGCGTGCCGCCGAGGTTGAGGTGGATGGGCGGCTGGTCCTGGCGGCGGCTGCGCTCGAACTGCTGGCGCGAGGGGTACAGGGCGGAGCGCGGAATGATGTGCTCGGGATTGTTGGCCAGCTTCCAGCGCAGGCGGGCATACCAGAGGGAGGGCCCCTGGTGGAAGTCGATGCGCAGGTCGTAGGGCTGGCCCGCCTCCAGCGGGATCGGGCCGCCGCGAAGCACCTTGTTCCAGGCGCTGGAATCCATCTCGTCGATCAGCACGCGGCCATCAACGCTGACGCGGATGTTGTCATCGGCCTCGGCGATGAAGGTGTACAGCCCGGTCTCGGGCGGCACCACCACGCCGGTCCAGCGCGCAGAGAACCGGTGCGGCGGGATGCCTTCATGCGGGCGATTTTCGCTGGGCGGAAAGTTGATCTCGGGCACGAGGCTCACCACCCGATTGCCGGTGAAGTCCGGCCTGTCGAAATACTCGGCCCGCAATCCTTCTCCCTCGGCCGCCCGCTCTTCAGGCGCGCGCAGCACATAACGGATGCGGGCCGCTCCAAGGGCAAAATCATCGGCGGCATCGAAACCGATGACCAGGCTCGCCCGCGCGGTGGCCAGTTCTTCCTTGCGGGTGGGGGCGAGGATGCGCACGGTCGGGGGGCGATCGGGCAGCAGGTCGATGCGGTAGACCGCCGGATCGCGGCTGCTCAGGCCATGCTCATCGACCAGGTGAACCGAGAAGCCCGTCGTGGGCTGAGGCATGGTGGGCAGAGGAATGTGCGGGCGGGCGCCATCCATGGCGATCAGCTGCGTGGGATCGGCCGGGTCCACCTGCAGCGGAAAGCGGACATCGCTGCCGGCAAGATGGATGGCATTGTGCGGGCGGGCCGGATCCTGGCCGGGCGTGGGCGCCAGCGGCTTGTTGGCCTTCACGCGGATTGCCAGCCGGCTGCCTTCGAGCAGGGACAGGTCGCCGGTCGATCGCTTGACCCGCCCCAGGCCGGTGTAGGCCGGGTAGATCTGGTGCAGTTCCACCTGCGCCACCGCCGGGCGCAGTTCGGTCCGCACGCGATGCTCAGCGCTGCGGCCATCGTAGAGGTGCACCGTGTAACTGAACGATTCCTGTACGTTGGGAAGGATGCGGGAAAAGAGCGCGGGATCCTGCTCTGGATCGGCCGGGAGAATGTCGACTTCCTGCTCCTTGCCCGATTCGTAGCGGATCACGATCCGTCCCGAATCGGGCACCACGCCGCGGGCACGGGCGCTGATGACCACCTCATCCCCCCGTGCTACCACGATTTCCTCAGCGGCATCGATGAGAACGTGGGTTTTGCGCGGCACCGGCACGCCGGGCACCAGCAGGGCGCGCTTGAGCAGATCCGATGCATCCGTCCCCCCGCCGGCCAGGCCGATCAGTCCCAGCAGCACCACCAGCACCGCCAGGCTGATCATTCTCAGCATGCGGTCGGTGGAGATGACCCGGCCGAAATCAAGCTGGCCGGCAATCGCCTCGGTCTGGTTCACCACCGCCGCCAGCATCGCGCGCGAAGCGCCGGCCGGCAGGGCATTCTCGCGCGTGAGCTGGATGGAAGTGATGAGCCGGGACTGGAAAATCGGCTCCTTCTCCTCTACCCACAGCCCCACCTGCTCGGCATCCGGCCCGAAGACAATGGGCAGCACGATGAAGCGCACCGCCAGAAAGACCATGGCCGAGAGGTTGATCGCCAGGCTGGCGGCCCGCGAAGCCCAGGAGAGCTCGAACCACCAGTCGACGATCATCGTCACAGCCAGGATCGTCAGCCCGGCAGCCACCACCATGGCCAGGCCCGTACCGAGGGCGACCAGCGCGTGCTTGCGCTGAACGGAAGCGATCTTGGAGGCAATTAGACTGCTCATGGTTGCCAGTTGCCGGTTGTCATGGGTAATCCACGGACGCCCGGCAACCCACATTTCCTACTTCAACTGACTCATCTTCCTCAATATCCACTCCGCGGTCACCAGGCCGATCAGCAGGAGAAAAAACAGGGGGCTGGACCAGATGTCGATATCGAGCGTGGAGCGCACGCGCTCGGTCTGCCGCTTCACCTGGTCGGGCAGCTCGTGCAGGGTTTCCTCGCGGTAGAACTGGCCGCCGGTGGTGGTGGCCATCTGGCGGAGCAGGTCTTCGTTCATGGCCGGTTCGGCCAGCTCCAGTTTCGGCTCGCCCACGGTGAAGCTCAGGGTTGTAGCCGGATCGGTCTCGACGCTGAAGCGATAGGCGCCCGGCTGAGGGGCGACCATCTCGCCGCGGTAGATGCCTGGCTGTTCCTGGCGCAGCAGCACTTTGCCCTCGCGCCCGCCGGCGCTGCGCCAGGTGCCTTCCACCTGCCCCTGCTGGAGGGGGGAATAGTCGGGGTTATAAAGCCGCGCGAACAGGGTAATGCGGTCACCGGTGGCGTATTCCTGGCGATCGCTGCTGAGGCGCGTGCGATTGGATTCGCCCAGCAGATGCGGCAGCGCCAGGCGCTGGACGATCTGGCTCCAGAGCGTGGTGTGATGCACCTCGCCCCGTCCGCGCCGCCAGCGCCAGGTGTTGTCGGTGCCGGCATAGAACACCTGACCCGAGCCAAACTGGTGCAGCGCGAAGATCGGCATCTTCTCGTTGCGCCACGCGCGGGCTGGATCGGTATCAACCAGCAGTACCTCGGCTGCCGGCTTGGCACGGGCCACGCGGGCCGCCCAGTAGATGGAGGGCAGCTCCGCCCAGATCCGCACGTTCTCGGCCGGCTGATCGCTGAGCTGCATCAGCGTGCTGCGCTGGCCGGCGGGAGTGAGCTCGATATTCACCGGCTTATCGCCGCTGCCGCCAGCGCCGGTGCGCAAGCCCACGGGCGCAGCCTCCAGCTCAACCGGCAGCATCTCCTCCAGGGGGGTGCCTTTCAACTTGTCGATGCCATCGCCGCGTCCGGCGAGGAAGAGCATCCCCCCGCCAAACTTGCTGACGAACTCGCGCATCATCTCGAGCTGGGTGGTGGTCAGGACGGCGGGATTGACATCACCAAAGATGATCAGATCGTTGTCGAACAGTTGCTCGCGGTCGGTGGGCACCGCCGGCAGATAGGGGCTGTTGGGATCGCGTGACAGATCGCCGCCTGCGTCCAGCAAAACGATCTTGAGCTGCACCCGGCGGTCACGTGCCAGCATCGCCTGGAGATAACGGTATTCCCAGCGCGGCGACTGCTCAATGTAGAGCACCTTGATCTGGCCATCCACCACTCGGATCGCCTGCGACTTGCTCAGGGCATCGCGGCTGGCTTCAGCGCCCGTCGGGTCAAGCGTGGCGATCAGGTTGTACTCCCGGCTCTTGTCGGTCTCGCTCTTTTTCCTGGGCGTGATGGAGAGCGATACCACCTGTTCCCCTTCCTCCAGCGCAATCTCGCGCTCAAGGGTCTGCTCGGCGGGAGCACCGGCAGGGTCGCGCGGCACCAGTTGCAGCCGCAGCCTGGTGCGCTGCCCATCCATCCCCCGCGCCCGCACGCGCACCGTGACCGGCACCTCATCATCAAAGAACGCCACCGGCTGGGCGAACAGGTTGGTGATGGCCACATCGCGCGGCGCGGTGATGCCAACCCCGTAGATGTACAGCGGCACACCCTGCTGCCGGGCCAGGTCGGCCGCCGCCAGAGGTGAAGCGCCACTGTTGCTGGCGCCATCGGTCACCAGCACGATGCCCGCCAGCGGCTGGCCACGCGACCGCCCTATCGCCTCGCGCACAGCGTCGCCCAGGCGGGTAGCCGGATCATCCGCCGTGATCTGCTGGAGCCAGATGGGGCTGGCCGCACCGCGGCCGCGGGTCTCCTCGCCCGCAGGCAGATCCTCCAGGCTTGATCCGAAACGGTAAGGGCGCAGGTCATACTCTTCGGCAAGTCGCGACAGGATGCGCACGCGATCGCTGCCCAGCAGTGACTGGGCCAGCTGCAGGCGCGGCACGCGATTGGGCTGATGGGCAGCAAGATCCTGCTGCAGGCCTCTGGCTGGATCGAGGGCGCCGGCGGCGATGGCAGCGCGCTTCAGGTCATCGCCACTGCGGTCATCGCGGATCTGCATTGAAGCTGAGCCATCAAACAGGATCAGCATCGCCCGCCGGATGCTCCCCTCGATGGTGAAATGCAGCACCGGCCGCAGTAGCAGGAGACACAGCAGCGCCAAGAACGCAGCTCGCAATCCGATCAACGTCCAGCGGCGGACGGTGGTCAGATGCTCGGACCAGCGATGATACGACCAGGCTGCCAAGCCGATCACCGCCAGCAACAGCAGAAAGACCCATCCGGCCGACACGCCGCTGCGCAGCTCCAGCGTGGCATCCGCCATCTTCGCGATGTCGTCGCCAGGTACGCCCAGGAGCTTGTAGAGCAGGGTCTGCATTTCAGTTGCCAGTAGCCGCCTGGTGGTTGCCTCGCGGGCCACCGCCAGGCGGTAACGATCTCCTCATCTTGACCGGCTGAACCACTGGGCCAGGAACGATTCGGTGGCCGCCAGCAGCAGAGCTGCGAAAGCCAGCGGCAGCCATAATTCCGTGCCGGTACGCGCTTCGCTCAGTTCGCCGGAAAAGGTCTTCGGATCATTCCAGCGCACAACGGAAGCCACTTCCCCAAGCTGGCGATAGTCCTCATCAGTCAATTGCACCAGGCTCGACTCGGCCGGATCACTCTGGACGGCGAACCGCATCTGCAGGGCCCCTTCGCCGATGTTGACCTCGTAGGCTCCGGCCAGCGATGTCTCATCAAACCGCAGCATCGGGATCAGATCAGCCAGTTCCACCGTCCGCGAGGCGGGGATCTCATGCTCCGGTTCCGGCAGGCGGATCAGCGCCTCACGACGCAGCAAGTCCACATCAGCGCGATACATAAACGGCTGGCCAACCGGAACGTTCAGGTGTTCATCCTGCCGCGCCACGATCGACCCCAGGATGCGATACATCAGCGGTACAAACAGACCGGGGCGCACGGGCAGGTCATTCCAGGCGGTGTCTGCGGTACTGGCAAAGAGAACCACCTTCCCCATTCCCCAGTCACGCTCCACGATAGCCGGTGAGCGGGCGGCATCGGCGAAACTAAAAACAGTGCGCGCAGGCCCTGCTTCCGCTACACCTGCCGGCCCCTTGGGTTGCAGTTGCAAAGGGAACCAGCGGTAAAAATGCGCGCTGGCCACCGATCCGGCCGCCGGATCGGTCCAGAGGGATGCAATCGGGTGCTGCAGGTGATCGGGCGAGAGCGTGATGAACGTCTCGCTTTGCTTCTCATCCCCGGCGGCCTCGCCGAGGGTGGCGGGCAGGAAGCCATATGCGCCGTAAAGCTGATCGTTGTAGGAACGCACGATGGTGTTGCTGCCGGGGAAGAAAATTACCCCGCGCCCGCCCCGCCGCAGGTAATCGGCCAGGCTCTTGAGCGCTGCATCGCCGAAGTCAGGCACGTTGGCGAGGATCACCGCATCGTATGCCTCCAACCGTTGCCGGCTCAGTTCCGCAGGCAGGATGGCGTGCGTGCGGATGAAATACTGGTCCATTTCCGCCGGGGCAACCGGCTGGAGGGCGTGGCGGAGATAGAACGTTTCGGCCTCCCGCGTCTCGCGGCCGGTGTCGCCATCGACCAGCAGCACGTTCACTTCGCGCAAGGCACGGACCACGATCGTCCGTCGGTCGTCTGCCGGCAGGCTGTCGGGAGCGCCGAACTGTGCGGTAATGGCGTGGTATGGGGTTGGGGCATCGCTTCTCAGCTTGGCAAAGAGACTGACACTGCGGCTTTCGCCAGGCGGAATGTGGTCGATGATCGCCTCATCGCTGGGATCCTGGCCATTGACCCGCAGCATCACGCGAATGTGGGTGGCATCACTGCTGCCGTGATTGGTAGCGCGAACCTCAAATCGCAACGACTGGTCGGCCGGGGCCAGGCCGGAGGCCAGGCGCAGATCCGAAATGCCGACATTCTGCTCAACCGGACCGCCGACGAAGATGAGCTGCGAGCGGATTTCGCGCCGCGACTGCTCGAGCAGCCCGCGCGCCTCGTCCAGCTGCCGCCAGCCGAGCCGTTGCCCGTCCGTGATGAGGTACAGCTCGCGCCGACCCGAGTGCCGACCCAGCAGATCCAGTCCGGCACGCAGCGCCGGCAGCAGGTTGGTTGAACGATCGCTCAGGTGCGTTTCATCGATGGTCCGGCGGGCCAGGTGAAGGTCGAATGTCGGCTCCGGGATGCGGGCGTCGGCAACATCGCTGGCCAGCAGCAAGGCCACGCTGGAGCCGGTGGGCAGCGCATCGATCACCTCGCGGGCCGAGAGGCGGGCCTGCTCGAAACGCGACTGGGCGCCGTCCGAGGCGCTCATGGAGTAGGAATTGTCGAGGAGGATGACGGCGGTGGCCTTGCCGCCGCCGAACAGCCCCGCCGCACCCGCCGCCTGCAGTGCCGGGCGGGCCAGGGCGAAAGCGATGAGCAGCACAATCAGGCAGCGCAGCGCCAGCAGCAGCAGGTCCTCAAGCTGCAGTCGCCGCTGATTGCGCTTCACCGCTTCCATCACAAAGCGCATCGCCGCCCACGTCACCCGCTTGAACTTGCGCTTGTTCAGCAGGTGAATCACGATCGGGATCGACACGGCCGATATCCCGAAGAGCATGAAGGGGTTGAGAAACATGAAGTTGTCAGTGTCCGGTTGTCCTCCGCCAGCTTTCTGCTGGCTGCCGGAGACTACCGATTCGTCGTCTTCAATCGAAACGCCAGGTAGCCGCTGAGCATCTCGTGCAGCGGGCTGGCGGTGTTGACCAGCACGTAATGCGTCTGCTGCTTCTCGCAGCCGGCGATAATGCGATCGCGGAACGCCTGGAGTTCGCGCAGATAGCTCTTGCGCACCTCCTTGGGCCGGGTCATCACCTGCGGAAGTCCCTCCAGCCCCTCGAACTGCACCATCCCGTCAAAGGGGAACTCCAGCTCGAATGGGTCCATCACGTGGAACACGATCACCTCGTTGCCGCCGAACCGCAGGTGCTGAATGCCGTCCAGGATCTGCTGCTCATCATCCAGCAGGTCGCTGATGAGGATGACGATCCCCCGCCGACGGATCTGCCCGGCCATCTGGTGCAGCAGCGGACCGATGGTTGTCTGCCGCTGCGGCTTGAAGCCCGCCAGTGTCGTCATGATGTTGTGGATCGAGCCGAGATTGCCGGTGCGCGGCAGGAAATTCTGCACATCCTGATCAAACAGCGCCAGCGATACCGCGTCCCGCTGGTGCAGGATCAGGTAGGCCAGGCACGCCGCCATCTGGCGGGCATAATCGAACTTGCTCACCGCCCCCGAGCCGTAGAGCATCGATTCACTGCCATCGACAAGCAGATGGGCGACGTAGTTGGTTTCCTGCTCATACTGCTTGAGGTAGTATCGGTCGGTGCGGCCAAGCACCTTCCAGTCCAGGTGGCGGATGTCATCTCCCGGCACATACTCCCGATGCTGGGTAAATTCGATCGAAAACCCCCGGAACGGCGACTTGTGCTCGCCGCTCATGTACCCCTCAACGATGTACCGTGCATGCAGCCCCAGCGCCTCAGCGCGGCTGATCGTCTCGGCATCAAGCAGGTTGGCTTTCGAATCGGCCATGTGATTCTGTGCGGGAACTCAAATGCCAGAGGACGAAGGAGACGCGGCGGCGATACCGTCAAAAACTGGGACAAAAAACACGCCTGATCCCAACTTTACGCACCGGGACTGGAGCATGGGAAACTCGTCTTGCGACCGTTTGCTCCTGTGCTGATGTTGCCTGCCCGCAGCCCACTCCGTGCTCTCCCTTCGCCCTGCCACGTCTTCGTGTTTAACCACCCTTCTGCCTAGTCAAATTTGGCGTTCTTCGGGATGGTGCCCAGGATCTTGCGCGTGATGTCATCGGCAGTGACACCCTCAGCCTGGGCGGCGAAATTGGGGATGATGCGGTGGCGGAAGATAGGCAAGGCCACGGCGGCAACATCCTCCACGCTCACGTGGAACTGGCCATGAAGGATGGCGTGCGCCTTGGCCGCCAGGATCAGGTTGAGGCTTGCGCGCGGACCAGCGCCCCAGGTAAGCCACTTCTTGCAGAAATCGAGCGCTTCGGGCGTCTTGACCCGCGTCACCCGTACCAGCTTCTCGGCGTAGGCGTAGATGTGATCAGCCACCGGCACGCGCCGCACGATCTGCTGCAATTCCAGGATATCCTTCTCTCCCAGCACCGGTTGTACCGTCTGGCTGACACTGCCGGTGGCCATCTTCATGATCTGCCGCTCTTCCTGCGGGCTGGGATAGTCAACGTAGATCATGAACATGAAGCGGTCGAGCTGCGCTTCGGGCAGCGGATAGGTGCCTTCCTGCTCAACTGGATTCTGGGTGGCCAGGACGAAGAACGGGTCGGGCAGTTTGTATTCCTGTCCTGCCACGGTGACCTTCCGCTCCTGCATGGCTTCAAGCATGGCGGCCTGGGTCTTGGGGGGGGTTCGGTTAATCTCATCGGCCAGGACGATGTGGGCAAAGATCGGGCCGCGATGGAAACGAAACTTCCGCTCCCCGGTGGCCGGGTCCTGGTAGATCATCTCGGTGCCGGTGATGTCGCTGGGCATCAGGTCCTGCGTGAACTGCACTCGCTTGAACTTCAAATCCAGCGTCTTGGCCAGGGTGGAGATCAGCAGTGTCTTGGCCAGCCCCGGCACACCCACCAGCAGGGCGTGGCTGCGCGTGAAGATGGCCATCAGGATCTGGTCGATCACCTCCTGCTGCCCCACTATCACCTTCGACAACTCGGCCCTGATTGTCTGGTAGGCCAGTTTCAGGTTCTCTACTGCCTGAAGATCGGCGTCTTGGGGCGTCGGCGGTTTGGATGAGGCAGTCACGGTCATGGGCACACGTCCTCGAAGGGGTTCGCGGGCATGAGGCATATCCCCACGCCTGTGTCAGGTGGTACACACTGAAGCATAATGGCGTTGACGGGAAGAGGCCAGAAACTTCGTGGCAGGCACAATCCTGGACGCCGCGCCATCTACCCTGCGCGCACGGCAGAGCCGCCCCACTCGAGGCCGTTCTGGGCCGCCTGGCGAGTGATCCATGGCGGCAAGCGTACGCCCGGCGGAGATGGTTTCACGATCCCAGAATCGGCAACTGCACCCCTACACTCCGATCCGCCCCATCATCCAGTCCGGGTGCAGACCCGATGAACTGCTTGTCGATTTGTTTCACCTGTCGCACCGGCGGGTGTTCCAGCGGGCGCAGATCGGGGGAGTCCGGGCCATCGTGCCGACGCAAAACATTGTAATACTGATCCCGCTGGGCCGGTATCCAGCCGGCATCGCGGATCAGCCGGCAGATCTCACGCTCGTTGAGGGTATAGGTCGTGCCCGCGGCGGAGACAACGTTCTCCTCCATCATCACGCTGCCCATGTCATTGGCCCCGAAGGTGAGGGCGATCTGCCCGATCTTCGGCCCCATCGTCACCCAGCTCGATTGCAGCGAGGTGACGTTGTCGAAGAACAGCCGTGCGATAGCCAGAATGCGCAGGTACTCATCCGCTCCCGCCATCCGCACCACCCGCCCGCGCAGGATATCCTCGTTGGTTGAATCGTCGAATGGCCCATAGATGGCCGGGTCCCACTCTTTGGCCCGCCCCAGGGGTGTATTCTCGCGCTGGAAGGGCCAGTGGATGAAGGCGGTATAGGAGCCGGCAGTCGGCAGCGGGCCGTCCGTGGCGGGCAGTGCGGACTTGGCGAAGACGCCTGGCCAGCGCTCCATCACCCGGGCCATGGTCTGCTGCGCCGTCTCCGCGCTGGCAACCGGCAACTGGCTGCCGGCAATGGCTCTGGCATAGTCCTGCATGTCCCGGATGGCCGCCATGTGCTCGATGCGCTCGCGGACGAACTCGATATGCCCGATCAGCATCGTGGCAGAGGTGTTCATCCCTTCCTCGTGGGCAACCCGCATCACGCGCAGCCAGTCATCGCCACTGGCCTTGCCAATGCCGATGCGCCGACGGACACGGGGGGCGAAGATCTCGCCGCCGCCGCCGGGAATGGTGTCCAGCCCCGCAGCCTTGAAACGGCGGATGATCTGCCGCACATCCATCCC
Organism: uncultured Tepidisphaeraceae bacterium; assembly: GCA_964398315.1. Lineage (GTDB taxonomy): Bacteria > Planctomycetota > Phycisphaerae > Tepidisphaerales > Tepidisphaeraceae > JADLCB01. The sequence goes on from CAYNMV010000053.1 coordinate 13,176, forward strand.
GAAAAACCGCTCAAATTCGACAAATTCCGGCGGGCTGAACGCGTGGATGTGAACCGTGGGGAAGGTCTGCTTGATGTATCGGAGCAAGTCTTCGTAATACTCAATCGGCAGGCGGTCATTCATGCCGCCCTGCATCAGCACCTGCGTGCCGTTGATCGCCACCAGCTCTCGGATCTTCTCTCCAATGGCTTCGTGATCGAGGGTGTAGCTGTCTTCGTCCTCGTGATCCCGGCGAAACGCGCAGAAGGTGCACCTGGCCGTGCAGACGTTGGTGTAGTTGATATTGCGGTCGATGACGTAGGTGCGGTAATCCTCCGGGTGCAGCCGCAGTGCCACCGCATGGGCCCATTGGCCCAGGTCGTGCAGCGAGGCGTTGTGGTACAGTTCCAGCGCCTGCGCCTCTGTCAACCGCGCCCGCCCTTCGATTACCGCATCGATGTCAAACGACAGCTTGCTCATATTGGCCGAATCGTATGGATCGGAGCCGCCTCATACAAAGCGCTCGGCGGGCATTTCAGTGCATTTGAAATGAGCGTACGCCCCAGGCGCCAGCCGCATGACATCCCGGCCGGCTGCCTGGCCGCAGACGATACGAAACGAACCCATTTGCACCGCAGACCGGTGAAACAAAGCCCATTCCGATGTAAGCTGAGGCGGCCGCAGCGGTTGTGCCGATGCCAGTGGGAAAGCGGGCCCGCCGCGATGGATGAAGGACCAGGTGGGCCCTGCGCCACCGGCGGGACGAGCGCCCCGGCGCCCTGGTGATCCGCTGAATCAGAAAGCCAATGTCATGAGCTGGGACCTGTTGTTCGACACACCATGGTGGATGCCGCTGGGGCTGGCAGTGGCGGGCATCGCTATCTGGCTGTCGGGGAATAATCGCCGTGATAAAGCGCTGATGGGCATCGGCTCGGTAGCGGTACTGGCGGCGGTGGCATTGACAGCCATTTCCTACATCGTTCACACGCCGCGCGAGCTTGCCGAGCGCGCGACACGGGCCCTGGTCGCCGCAGTTGTGCAGCACGATCTTGACAGCGCCCGCGAAGTGCTCGACCCCGGTGCCCATGTGAGCGTCATGGGCGGGCGCATGCAGTACAGCAACCGGGAGCAGATACTTGCGGCGGTGGACCGGGCTCACACCCTCTTCGGGCTGGAAAGCGTCAGTATCAGCAATCTGCGATCCCAGCGCCAGGGGCCGCTGATCATCGTTGATCTGGACGCAATCAGCGTACAGACCGCCACCGGCGGCCGCCCGCTGCCAACTACATGGCAATTCGAGTTCCAGGAAGGGCCGGACGGGTGGAAGCTCTGGCGCATCACCCTGGTACGCGTGTCAAACTTCTCACCAAACGATATTGCTCGCCAGCTTCCGGTACTGCCGCAATAAACCGCCAGGCAGCCCGGCCGCGCTGAACACATCAGCAGCGCAACACCTCTGGGCGGGAAAACGTCACTTTCACCACGCCTGCCGGGCTGGCGTGTCAGGTGGTGAGCTGGGGGCATGGATGATCTAACGCAGCCTGGCGAGGGCAGCGCAGCTCACCATCACTGCCCGGGGCCGCGGTACCGGAGGATGACATCGTACATTTTGCCCTGCACTCGGCGGGCGACGGCCTCATCCTTGATCATGGCGATGTTCATCGCATCACAGGTGAAGCGGGCATTCAGGTTGCTCTCAATGCCGCGGCCCATGCCTTCGAGGATGACCAGATCTGCGTCCACACTGGCGGCATTCAGGTCTGCCGAGACGGCCGACAGGTCAATCAGCGGTTCGCCAGTGCCGGTGCTCACGCGCTCGATAGGCAGTTCGGCCAGGGATGGCTCCACCTCGATGATCCGCGGCCACCACGCGTTGACATCGTGGATCGTCATGTCATTGAGCGTCGGCCGCTCGTTGGCTGCCAGCACGATCCTTGTCCCCCGCTGCGCCAGCCAGCGCATCATCGGCAAAGCGCCCAGCAGGAAGTCGCTGCCGGCGTTATCAATGAAGAACACGCACTTGCGATATCCGCCCTCCAGTGCGCGCCGGGCAAAGGCGTCGAAGTCATCGATCAGCCATGGCCGAGGGGGCAGCCTGCGCTTCACGGCATAGAAATCCACCGTCTGCCCGAGGAACAGCCGGGTCGTTGCCTCCGCCCCCATGTCAAAGATGTTGCCGGCAAAGACCCCCTCAATCACCGCCCGCAACTGCTCGGCTTCATTGCCGCTGGCATCGATCTGCCGGCACACCTCCGGCAGCAGCGGCAGCACCGCCTCGTTCTCGCGCTGCTTGAGATCGATGAACGCATCGACGAAACCGTGCTTGCGCAGCAGGTTGTCGCGCCACTCATCAAGCGTCAGGATTGTGACCCGCCCATGCCGGGCCGGATCGGCATCATAGTCGTCAAACACGCGGTGAAACGCCGCCCGGCAGGAGTCAGCCCGGGCGGTGGCCGAGGCCGCATCCTCACCACGCGTCTTCGCCGCCTCAACCCCCAGGCTGAGAATGGTATCAAAGTGCCGCTTAAAGAAGGCCACCCAATGCGCCCGCGCATCGTGGTCAATCGTGAGATCCCAGTCGCATGCGACATAGCCGGATGGATCAGCGAGCTTGACGAACGGCTGGAGTGTTTGCTGGCTCATGGAAACCGAAAGGTATACGCGCAGGAGCGAAGATGCGATGGCCGGAGGCAAAGAAGATCCCCCGGCGAACCCTAACAGCCCAAAGGCAACAGGGTGTCGCCGCGCCTGTTTCTTCTCGTGGTCTCAGTTGCACGGTGGCGCTTCAACGCGCGTGATCGAGGCTCCTTTTCCTCTCATTTCGCTCCTTCGCGCCAGTCTATCCCGCCTACATCAGAATGGGCTTGCCGAGCTTGCGGCGGACGACCTGCCATTGGCCAAGGTGCATCATCGTGTGCATGCCCTGCATGGCAATAATGTCGTGCACGCGCGGGAACATCTGCCCGAGCACCTGGTTTTCTTGGTCGAGTTGCTCGTCGCTGAGCGTGCGCGTCCAGTCGATGGTGGCCCGGCGAATGGTTTCAAACTGCTCCAGCAGTGCGTGTTTGCCGGGGAAGAAACCTGGCTGGTTGGTGCCCTGGGTTTCCTTTGTGAACTTATCTGCAAACCCGTCCGGCAGCGCTGGCATCGATGGATTGTGTTGCGAGATCATGTGATGCTCGGACCGCACCAGGTGACCCAGTTGCCAGGCGACGTGGTTCGCTGCTTCAACCGGCCGCACAAGCATCTCATCATCCGTGAAGTCCCCCAGTGTCATCTTCACAACCGCCAGGTTCCGCTCCAGCATCGTTGCCAGCACTTCAGCCGCTTTCATGGTTGCTCCTTTATCCGAGTATTCAGAACAAGTGTAGGCACAATCATGGCCGCCGTCACCGCCGTCGGGCGAATCGCAGTTTGGCACTGCGCGAGCGCGGATTGGCCAGGCGCTCGGCATCGTCCGCCATGATCGGCTCGTCGGCGATGTCATCATATACACCTGCCCGCATGCCGTCGCGAAAAGCGGCCTTGACCAGGCGATCCTCACCGCTGTGGAAGGTAATAATCGCCGCCCGACCGCCAGGCCGCAGCAGCTCGGGAATCAAGCGCAGCAGATTTTGAAGGTTGGGCAGTTCGCGGTTGACGAGCATCCGCAGGGCCTGGAAGGTACGTGCTGCCGGATGGAGCTTGGCGCCCGCCGCCCGTTTCAGGGTGAAGTTGCGCGCCCGGCAGACGATCTCCATCAGCCGGTCGGTAGTCTCGATCGGCGCGCGGGTGCGCTCGGCCACGATCAGGCGGGCGATCTGATCGGCATCTTGCTCATCTCCCAGTTCGCGGATTGCCGTGGCCAGCTCATTCTCGCTCAGGCGGGCGATCAGCTCCGAAGCCGGCTGGCCACGCGTGGGATCCATGCGCATATCGAGCGGGCCAGGGCGCTTGTACGAAAAGCCACGCGCCGGATCATCAATCTGCGGGCTGGCAACGCCCACATCGGCCAGGATGCCATCGACCGATCCGGTACCCCGCTCGGCCAGCACCTTGCCGATAGCGGCAAAGTTGGTGTTGTGCAGTTCAAACGCCCCGCCGAGTGCCCGGAGCTTTTCCTGCGCCAGCGCCAGGTTGCCGGGATCGAAGTCGAAGCCGATGAGCCGTCCACCGGGAATAAGGCGCTTGAGCAGTTCCGCGCTGTGCCCGCCGAGGCCCACGGTACAGTCCACGAACACCTGCCCCGGCCGTGGCCTGAGCACGTCGAGGACGGCGTCGAGCAAAACGGGAATGTGCCGGGTTTCACGCCGCATGGGCATGATTGTAGCGATCCTCGGCCGGTCGGCCTCAGCGCACACCGCACGATCTCAGGCGGACAGGTAAGGCGATTACCCAGCCGGCGCATGCGAGGCGGGGCCGGCAGCAACCGACTACAATGCCCGGCATGAAGCGGCAACTGGAAAACATGGTGGTGCTCATCACCGGCGCCAGTGCGGGGCTGGGATGCGAACTGGCGCGGCAGCTCTCGGCACGCGGCGCACGACTGGCGCTGGCAGCCCGGCGACTGGACCGGCTGGAAGCGCTGAACCGCGAACTGGGCGGCCGGCATCTGTGCATCCGCACGGATGTGGGCATCCCGGAGCAATGTGCGATACTGGCACAGCAAACCCTCGAGCACTTCGGGCGCATCGACACGCTTGTCTGCAATGCCGGCTACGGCCAGATCGGCCGCACCGCTGAAGCCTCACCCGCCGAGGTTCGGCGCATATTCAACACCAACGTATTCGGCACGACCGATCTGATTCATGCTGCCCTGCCGGTCATGCTTCAGCAGGAGCCGACTGGCGGCTGGCGTGGACAGATCGTCATCGTCTCCAGCGCTGCCGCGGGGCGCGGCCTGCCCTACTTCGGCCCCTACTCGGCCACCAAGGCCGCCCAGAAATCGCTGGCCGAAGCGCTGCGGGTGGAGCTGCGCCCCAGGCGGATCGCCGTCACCAGCATCCACCCCATCGGCACCGAAACAGACTTTTTCAACACCGCCGAGAGCGGCTCAGATGTGAAAATCCAGACGCCCCAGCGGAAGGCCTTCCGACAGAAGGCCCAGGTTGTCGTGCAAAAGATAGTCCGCGCCATCGAACGCCCCCGGCCGGAAGTCTGGCCCTTTCCGCCGGTCAAGCTGGGGCTGATGCTCTCATTTCTTTTCCCACGCCTTGGCGATTACGTGATGACCCGCGTTCGCCGGCAGATTGAGCAGCTCAATCGGATCGAGTAACCGCTTCACGATGCATGGTGCGTGTATGCGCCCGCCATCAGACGGTGGCTCAATCCGCTGCTCGGCCCGATCCGCCATTGGCGAAGGCGTGGGAAACGGTCAAAATGCGCCTCGCATGGCCAGGAAGCAGAAGAACAAGCCGGTTGTGGTCATCGGGTCGATCAACATGGACCTGGTTTGCCGGATTCCCTACATCCCCCGGCCGGGAGAGACGATTCTCGGCAGCGATCTGGCGACCATTCCCGGCGGTAAGGGGGCCAACCAGGCGGTGGCCGCGGCAAAACTGGGGGCCGATGTCTACATGATCGGTCGGGTCGGCAGTGATGACTTCGGCATGCGTCTGGTAACCGGGCTTAAGCAGCACGGCGTGCGAACACGATTTGTGACTGTCAGCGAGGGAGCTGCCTCAGGCTGCGCCATGATCCTGGTCGATGGCAAAGGTGAGAACTCGATCATCGTGGCCCCAGGCGCCAATGCCCTGCTCACACCGGAGGACATTGATGCGGCCGAACGCATCATCCGCCAAGCGGCCTGTGTGGTGCTGCAACTGGAGATCCCGCTGGCGACAGTTCAGCATGCCCTGGATCTGTGCCGGCGGCTCGGTGTCTATACCATCCTCGATCCGGCCCCAGTCCCGCCCCGGGGGCTGCCGCGGGCGCTGCTGAACGTGGATCTGATCAGCCCCAACCAGAGTGAGGCGGAAATGCTGCTGGGCCCGGCGCACATGGGCCGGATGAAACGCTCCAAGCGTATCGATGCCAAGCAGATCGGCGGTGAATTGATCGCCCGTGGCGCGGGGGCGGTGGTGCTGAAGCTGGGGGCCAGGGGATCAATGCTGATCGACGACCGCATCGAGCATGAGCCGGGCTTCAAGGTGAAGGTGGTGGACACCACCGCTGCTGGGGATGCGTTCACCGCCGCTTTGGCGGTGGCGCGGTCGGAGGGGAAGGACCTGCGCGAGTCGCTGCGCCTGGCCAACGCCGCCGGTGCGCTCACCTGCACGGGATTCGGTGCCCAGCCCTCGCTGCCTGCCCGCTCGGCGGTCGATGCCCTGCTGCGGAAAAGCACCTGAGGACCGCCATGGGCCGCACGCGCTCCAACATGCCGGCAGGTGCGCCTGAGCCCATCGCAAGAACCGGTAAGCCGATTTGCCTGCGGCTGCTTCCTGGCCGTGGCGACTGACCCTTTGACGCACTCGCCGATCGCCTGATAATCGCCGAACTATGTCCAACCCAACCGTTGTCACGCGATTCGCCCCCTCTCCGACTGGCTATCTGCATGTTGGCGGGGCGCGGACGGCGCTGTTCTGCTGGCTGCTGGCCCGGCACTCGGGCGGCAAGTTTTTGCTGCGCATTGAAGATACCGATCTGGCCCGCTCCACCGAGCAGGCCACGCTGCAACTGCTGGATGATCTGCGCTGGCTCGGTTTGCAGTGGGACAACGAACAGCTCGTATACCAGTCACAGCGCACCGATATCTACAACCGCCTGATTGATGACCTGATCGCCCGCGGACTGGCGTACGAGGCGTGGGAGACGCCTGAGGAGCTGGCCGCTCTGCGCAGCGAGGCGGAGAAAGCCAAACGCCCCTTCATCTACCGTCGTCGGGAGTACACGGCCGAGCAGGTACGGCAGTTCAGGGACGAAGGGCGCAGGCCGGTGGTGCGTTTCATCATGCCGGTCAGGGAATACCGCTTTCGGGATGAGGTGCTGGACCGGGAGATCGTTCTGCCGGCCGAGGAAGCGCAGGATTTTGTCATCCGCAAGGCTGATGGCATGCCGACGTATCACTTTGCCGTGGTGGTGGATGATGCCGATATGGGCATCACCCATGTTCTGCGCGGGCAAGAACACACAAAGAACACCTTCCTGCACATCGCGCTCCAGGAAGCACTGGGCTACCCGCGCCCGATCTACGCGCACCTGCCAGTCATCCAGAACCTCGATGGCAGCAAGATGGGCAAACGCGATCGCGACAAAAAAGTGCGCGAGCGGGCGCAGGTGTGGATGAAAACCCACAAGAAGACCGCCGCCGACCTGGCCGCCGCCAGCGGGCTGGCCGAAGAGAGGCTGGCACATTGGATCAGGGATTCGAAAACGCAACTTGACCTGCCCGAGCAAGTGGCCGTCATGAAGGTCATCGGGCTGGAAGAATCGGACCTGCCCGAGATCCTCGTGCACGATTTCCGCAAGCAGGGATACCTGCCGGAGGTGCTGCTCAACTTCCTGGCGCTGCTGGGGTGGAGCCCCGGCGACGATCGCGAGCGCATGAGCGTGGAGGAGATGGTGCGCCTGTTCGATTTGCGGGATGTCGGCAAGAGCAATGCGAAGTTCAGCCGCGACAAACTGCTGGCGTTCAACACCGATGCCGCGGCCGAGGCGTCTGAGGAGCGACTGGTGCGGGCGTTCCGCGATTACCTGAGCGTGAACCCGGACTCACCGGTGAATCAGGCCACCGATGAACAGCTGGCCGAGCTGTTGCGCATGAAGAAGGGATTCCGGCTGCTGCGCGAGGTGGATCAGTTGTCGCGCTTTTTGTTCGTGGCCGATGCGGACATCGCCTATGCCCCCGAGGCGATGGCAAAAGTCCTCCGCAAGAACGAACAACAGGGCGCCATCACGCTGCGCGAACTGCGGCAGGTGCTGGAGCAGGCATCCAACTGGACAGCCGAAGCACTTGAGAAGGCGATTGAAGCCTTCTGCCAGGAGAAGAACCTGGGTCTGGGCAAGGTCGCCCAGCCGCTGCGGGTGGCGATCAGCGGTACAACCGTCAGTCCACCGATCTTCCAGAGCCTTGAGTTTCTCGGACAAGAGCGCACGCTCGCCCGGATCGACCGCTGCCTGGCGGCAGTGTAGGGATGCGCACGCGGGCAGTTCAGCGGCGCTGCGTGTTCTCCGCACGCCCGTATCCGCGTAGAATTGAGGCATGTCCGAATCCGCTCCCGCGCCTCGCTCGCGGGCTGACATTCTGAACTGCCCGGCCTGTGGCAACGAGATCGGCGTCACGCTGCTGGAGCGGCCGCGGGTGGAAACCTGCCCGCACTGTCAAAGCGCCTACATTGTCCCGGCGATTGACGGCTCCACCGAACTGCCGCCGCCCGATCCGTTTGAAATCATCGATGACACGGAGCCGGAGGAAAGCCCGGAGGAGTTGGCCCGACGGCTGAAGGAGGAGCGCGAGAGCCGGCTCAACACCCTGCACGTGGCGGCGGTCACGGCTGAGCGGCGGGGCAAGAACCGCGCCCGCCTGTTCAGTCTCGGCGGTGGGCTGGCCTGCCTGATCGGGATCCTGCAGATCGGTTTCCTGGTCTATCGCAACCCCGACGCGCTGGCCGATCGCCAGCGAGTGGTGGGACTGGCGGTGCTGGGGGTGGGAATGCTCTACTTCGCGCTGTTCCTGTTTCGGCGTGCTGCCCGGCTTACGCACGAACTGCGCCAACCCATCCTTCCCCCGCCCGATCACCCACCCGATTTTGAACCACTGCAGGATGGCAGCCAATACTGGAAGAACCTGGAGAAGATGTGAGACGCCGTGCAACCGCGATCAGCACGCTGCTGCTGTTGATTGGGCTCGCCGTGTGGTGGGCGGAGCCGGGGTACGACCTGTGCTGGGGGGATGACTTCGACAACACCTGGATTGGCGTGCGCGAGCATGTACTGGTGTTCCAGGTGCGGGAACCTGCGGGTCGATACCCACGCGGGTGGTGGCCCAGCAGTGTAAGCGACCTCTGGCCCGTCTACATCCGTTGGACGCCATCGAGCCAACACTCGAGCTTTGCCGGGGCGTTTATCTTCAGGCTTCCGCTTTTCCCCTGGATCCAGCTCAGCGCCATCCTGCCAGCCATGGCAATGTCTGCGCGTGTCTACGGGTTCTTCACGCGGCTGCTCGATGATCCGCGCCGGGGATTCGAGCCCATCTTCCCGCCCGCCACCACCACGTCCACAGCCCCCACCGAGCCTCAGCCGGCGGATCCGGCCGACCGCGCCAGTTGAACCGCCTGCTTCAAATCCAGCGTCCCCTCGTGCAGGCTGCGACCGACGATAACACCCCAGACGCCCAGCGGCAGCAGGCTTTCGATATGGCTGATGTCGCGCACGCCACCCGAAGCGATCACCGGAACCTTGCCCGCCTCAGCCAGCGCGCGGGTGTGATCGAGATTCGGGCCCTGCATCATGCCATCTTTGGCAACATCGGTGTAGAGGATCGCGCCCAGCGGCCAGTCGCTGACCTGGTGCGCCACCTCCACCGCCCGCCGGCCGGTGGTCTGGGTCCAGCCGCGCGTGGCGACCAGTCCCTCCCTGGCATCCAGCGCGAGCACCAGGCGATGGTGGAAATACTCATCTTTCACCAGCCACTCGAACCACTCCCATTTCTCGATGGCGGCGGTGCCCACCACCACGCGGGCCGCTCCCAGTTCGATCAGGCTCTGGATATGACTGGTTTCGCGGATGCCACCCCCCACCTGCACGCGCATTTTCGTGGCGGCGATGAGATCGCCAATCAGTTCGAGCTGCCTGGGCATCCCTTCTTTGGCACCATCCAGATCAACAACGTGCATCCATTCAGCCCCGGCGCTTTCGAACCGCCGGGCTGTTTCGATCGGGTCAAGGTCGTAATCAAGCTGCCGGGCGTAATCCCCCTGCTGCAGCCGGACGACTTTTCCTTCACGCAAATCGATGCTGGGTACAACCTGGAATGACATGTTGACGAACGTAGCCGCAATACGGGCGGCATTCAACGCTGTGCGCCAAACGGGCGGTTCCCAGACTGGTTCGCGAGCATGCCATCGGAGGCCCGCGGCCGCATGTGCGCCCGTATGCAGGCTGCTTGCCGGCCAGGCCCGCGCTGCTCCACTTGCTACGTCAGTGGCCATTTCCTGACGTTGGCGTTTCGAGGATGGCGGCGTACAGCGACTGGCAGTCCACCGGCGCGCTGGTCTCCATCGAACGATTCGCGCTGATGCCGATCAGGATGGCGTTCAGGCCATCCATGTATCCCGCAGCCTGCCCCAGGGCATCGGCGGGCGTTTCGGGCAGGAACAGATGCCGCAGCATGATCGGATCGCTGCCGGCGTGGCTGCCTTCGGCGGCCTCGATGGACACCTCGTAAGGGACGCCGAACATGGGCAGCACCCGCAGTGAGTAGGTTTCACGATTCGCCTCGGCGGCCGCGGGGGTGTCGCGGCCCTGGATAATATGGCAACCCTGGTTGACGACCAGCTCGATTCGCCCCCGATCGCCGGTGATGGCGACCTGAAACCCTTCACAGGGGGCATAGGCCACCAGCGAATAATTCATGAGCACGCCGCTGCGGTAGCGTACCAGCACCCCCAGGGTATCCTCGGTGGTGATGCCATCACCGAAGACGTTCTGATCACGCAGGTAGCCGCTCTCAGCTTCGGCATCCAGGTAAAGACCGCGCAGCATGTCCTGTGATTCTTTGTTGGCCTGGGCATCATCCAGTTGCAGGGCAAACGGGTCGTCCTGTGCCTTGGGCTGGCCGGTGTAACGCTCATACGGATAGTGCTCGCCGCGGGCTTCGGCGTTCTGGCGGCCATAGAAGTGTAACCCCCCCATGGCCATGACCGTTTGCGGGGCCGACCCCAGCCACCAGTTCATCAGATCAAAGTGATGGGTGGACTTGTGGATCAGCAGCCCGCCGCTCTTGTCTTTCTGGCGGTGCCAGCGCCGGAAGTAGTCCGCGCCATGGGAGGTGTTCAGCATCCAACGGAAGTCGGCCGCCAGCGGCCGCCCCACCACGCCCTGCATCATCAGTTCGCGCAGCTTCGCGGCGAAGGGGATGTAGCGGCAGTTGAAGGTGATGCGCAGCGATCGCCCGGTGCGGCGCATGGCCTGGAAAATCGCCGCCGCCTTGTCCTCGTCGATCGTCAGCGGCTTCTCGCAGATGACGTCGCAGCCCAGCTCCATTGCCTGAATGATGTACTCATGGTGGGTGCTGTCGATCGTCGTCACGATGACAATATCCGGGCGCGCCTCGCGGATCATCCGGCCAAAATCATCCGCCTTAAACGTCGGCACCGGCTGCCCGCTGAACCGCTGGGCAATACGGCGATTGTGCCAGTCCATGCGTACCTGGCTGATGTCACACAGGCCCACCAGCGCTGCGTGCTCGCGAAATGGCCCTGCCAGGGCATCGATATACAGCATGGCACGACCACCGGTACCAACAACAGCATAGCGTTTGGAATTCATTTTCTTGCCTTGCAGGCGTGGAGATGGTGGGGGCCAATCCGTGGCTTAAGCCTCGGATCATCCGGCCTTCTATCCTGGAGCGTTGTGAACACAAAGGTTGAAGTTATGGGCGCTACGGAGTGCCCATCGTCAACATCAGACGACCGCGGGTATCGTCCGGCCTGATCGACAGCGCGTCAAGATCCTGGCGCGCCCAAGCGATGTCGCAAGACCGTTATCGTGTGTCGGATCAGGGGCAATGCCCGGGATGCACCATGCTGCCGGGCAGTGACAAGCAGCCCGCCTGCCCTTATCCTGCGGCCAGTTACAAGATAAGGAGATGCGCTGTGGCCGATATTCGTCCGTTCGCGGGGATTCGCTATGCGCCGTCGCTGGCGCAGGATTTTTCCAACCTGATTGCACCGCCCTATGATGTGCTGGATGAATCGGGCAAGGCTCAACTCCAGGCCAGGCACCCGAAGAACATCGTCGGCATCGACCTGCCCCACCTGCCTCCCAAGACTGCCGGCCCGGATGCCGTATATGAGCAGGCAGCCGCCACGTTCGAGCAGTGGCTGGAGGAGGGAACGCTGAGGCGCGACACCCGCCGGGCGCTGTATCCCTATGCCCAGAGCTATCAGTATCACGGCAAAACCTACCACCGCCGTGGCTTGATCGCCCTGGTGAAACTGACCCCCTTCGGGCAGGATGTCATTCCGCACGAGCGCACCTACAAAGGCCCGATCGAAGACCGCATGCAGCTCATGCGAAAGACCGGCGTGCAGTTGTCGCCGATCTTCGGCCTGTTCCCCGATGCCAGGAACGAGGTGACCCAGCTGCTGTTCAAGAACGCCGGCCTGCCGGAGCAGAGCGGCACGCTGGATGGAGTGAAAAACGACTTGTGGTCGGTGATTGATGCGGAGGTCGAGAACCAGGTGGTGGACCTGTTCAAGACCAAGAAAATCTACATCGCCGATGGCCATCACCGCTACACCACCGCGCTGCAGTACCAGTTCGAGCAGGAACAGGCCCACGGCGGCAAGCTCCCCCCGTCCCATCCGGCCAACTACTGCATGTTTGTCCTGGTGTCGATGCACGATCCCGGCCTGATTATCCAGCCGACCCATCGCATCCTGGGCGGGCTGGATTCATTCGACATCGACGCCTTCAAGCGCGAAATCGAACCGCACTTCGAAGTCACCGAGACCCCCCTGCGGCCGGATCATGTGGATGAACTGGCCAGTTTCCTGCACGGCTATCACCCGCACACCTTCGGCCTGTATGACGGGCGTACGAAAAAGCTCTACACCCTCACCCTGCGCAATCTCGACGTGCTGGAGGCCTACGAACCAAACCAGTCAAAGGCGTGGCGGCAGCTGGATGTTGCCATCCTGCAGCGCTACCTGCTGGAAGAGGTGCTGCAACCCAAGTTCGCCGGCGGCAGGGAGTTAAGCAAGGCCTATACCGCCGATCCCAATGCGGTTGCCGGGATGACCGATGGCACCCGCTACCAGATCGCCCTGATGCTGCAGCCCACGCCGCTCACTGCCCTGGAGGAACTGGGCCGCCATGGTGAGGTGATGCCGCAGAAGTCCACCTACTTCTTCCCCAAGCTGGCCACGGGCATGGTCCTCAATCCGCTGCGACCGTAGGACGGATTTGTCACTGCCGCCAGCCATGCGCCACAGGGCAACCGCCAGTCGCCATCGTGCGATGCGCCACCCCCCTGCGCATTGTGCACCACAGGGTTGCCTGCGCTGCTGGCCATCGTAAACTGGATGAGCCATTCGAAAGGGGTAATGGAGATGATCCACGTCCGTACACTGCTGATCGCGCTGATGATCCTCTGCCTGGGCCGGGCTGTCTGCCTCGGGCAACCACAAATCGGGGACAAGCCGCAACTCGCTTTTCGCGCGGTGGATGGACAGCACAGATTGACCTGGAAAAGCTGCGCGGCCGGATGGTGCTGATCGATTTCTGGGCAACCTGGTGCCCGCCGTGCATGGCCGAAGCGGATCACTTGGTGGCCATTAACCGGGAGTGGGGTCCCAAGGGGCTGGTGCTGATCGGCATCAACATGGACACCAACGCCCGCGCCATGGCTGCGGTCTGCCAGCAGAAGGGATTTAACTGGCCGCAGTATTTTGAGGGACGGGCGTGGGATAACCGCATTGCCCGTGCATGGGGCGTGCGCAGCATTCCCTCGACGTTCCTGATCTCGCCGGAGGGGGTGGTGCTCTGGAAAGGACATTCAGCCCAACTCGACCTGGTGCTGGTTGAGGCGTTTGCCAAGCATCCGCCGCAACTGGTTGATCCCGAGGTGCTGGCGGCGGCCAATGCGGCGATGGATCGGGCCGAAGCGCTGCTGGCCGAGGACAAGCCAGCCGAAGCGCTCAAGGTGCTGGCGGGGGTAAATGAATCGGCGTCGAAGGATGCGGCCTGGGCCGCTCGGGCCGAGGCGATGCGCGGGAAGCTGCTGGCCCACGGGCAGGCGGTGCTGAAAGAAGCGGACACCCTGGCCGGGCAGAAGCAGTATGCCCCCGCCCTGCTGCGCCTGCGCGAGTTGCAGCAGGTGTTCCGCGGCACGCCCATCGCCGACCAGGCGCGCCAGCGCCAGCAGCAGTTGAGCGCTGATCCCGCTGCCAGGGCCACCCTGGCAGCCGCTGAGCGCGAGGTGAAAGCGGCCGAGGCCCTTGCCGCCGCCCAGGCGCTGGCCGCCGAGCAGAAGCACGAAGAGGCGTATGTGCGCCTGAAACAGATCGCGCGTGATCACGCCACCACCGAGGCCGGCGCCAGCGCGGCCGCGGCGGTGGCCGACTATGAGAAAGACCCGGCATTCGTCAGGAAAGTGCTGGAGGAAACCCAGGGCGACCAGGCCCGCGCTGCACTGAGCATGGCCGAGAACTATGCTCGCAACGGCCGTCACGACATCGCCCGCCAGCGCTATCAGAAGATCATCGACGAATACCCCGGCACAAGCTGGGCCGAGCAGGCTCAGCGCCAGATGGACACGCTGCCCAGGTAGCCGCCCTGCCGCGCAATTTGCACAGCCGGCTGTTGGCTGGCGCGGTTCCCCTGTGCCCGGCACGGTCAGGAATCGGCAGCATCACAGCCCGGCTGAGTCGAGGCTGTCGAGATTGATGCCGCACTCGGTCTTGGGCTGATCGGCCCAGCGGCCCGAGCGCGGGTCTTCGCCGAGCTGGATCGGGCGGGTGCAGCTCAAAGGATTGCAGCCGATGCTGGGGTAACCCTGCTCGTACAGGGGGTGGTACGGCAGATCATGCTCCTTCAGGTAGGCGTGCAGTTCCCTGCTCGACCAGTTCAGCAGCGGTGAGATGGCATAGCATTGATAGCGCTTTGACCACTCGATGAAGTTTCGGGCCTTGCGCGTTTCGGCCTGGTGGCGGCGGATGCCGCGCACCCATGCCCGGGGAGCCAGGTCGCGCATCGCCCGCTCGAACGGCTCGTTCTTATTCATCGCGCAGCAGCGCTCGACATCCTTGCGCCAGGTAGGATTCTCCTCGCCGGCCTGGTGGAGATAGGCGAATGGATCCTGCCGGGTGCGGTAGATCCACACGTTCAGATCCAGCCGCCTGCGAAGCTGCTCCATGAACGCAAAGGTCTCGGGAAACAGGTAGCCGGTATCGATCATCACGATGCGCACACCCGGCAGGTGGCGGGTCACCATGTGAATCAGCGCGGCCGACTCCGCGCCGAAACTGGAACTCATCACCAGATCCGACCCGAACTGCGCGCAGGCCCACTCGACAATCTGCCGCGGCGCGCGCGACTCCATCAACGGATTGAGCGTCTCCAGGTCCAGCGGTGAGGATTCGAGGGCGAGGGTCATGGCACCAGTGCAGAATCAGACGCAAACGGGCAAAGCAATGACACAGGCCGGAGCAGCCGGATTGGGCAGGTACACAACACCCCCTGGCACCGGCTTGTCGTCCGTGCAGGCGGTGCTGTTGCACCAGGGAACAGGCACCCGAAAAAGTGGTACGGATCAGAAACCGGCACCACGGATGCTGTCAGCGGGATGTAAAGCTGCTCCGGTCACGCGTGCAGATCGGTGACGGTCAACAGGCGTGCGGCGGCGGATGGGCTCTGATCGCTTTCATCATCGCTCCTTCGTTGCTTCGCGTTTTCAGGTCGCTCACACGATGGAGGCCGTCTTCGCATGACGGGCGAGGACAGCATCAAAATACGCGCGCGGAATCCGCCGGCCACGGGCGGTACCCAGACTGATGTCCTTCTTGGTGGCGCCGTGAAAGTCGCTGCCACCGGTCTTCACCAGACCATACTTGTCGGCCAGGCGACTGCACTTGTCGATCCAGGCCGCATCGTGGTCGCTGTGAATGACCTCGATGCCGGCCAGGCCCAGGTCGACCAGGTCCTTCACCACACGCTCGAGCTGGGCATCGTTCTCGGTCCGCAGTTGGATCGGATGCGCCAGCACGCAGATCCCCCCGGCCAGGCGGATCAGCTCAACTGCGCGCTGCGGGGTAATGCGTTCCTTATCGAAGTAGGCCAGCCCGCCGGGGGCAAGGTACTTGTCAAATGCCTGCTTGATCGAGCTGACATACCCCTTGCGCAGCAGGATGGCGGCGATGTGCGGGCGCCCGATGGGCTTTTTCCCACCCGACTCATCCGGCGCACCGCCCCGCGCTTCGGCCTCCACTTCCTCCATCGTGATCGCGATGTTCAGCTCCTGCAGGCGCTGGATGATCCGCGGGTTGCGGTTATCGCGCCCTTCCAGGAGCTGGGTTGTCAGGTCCTTGAGATCCGCGCTCTCGGGATCGACGCCATAGCCCAGCAGGTGCATGTGCCCGGGATGCGGAAACTCGGCCGAGATCTCGATGCCGGGGATAAAGTCAATCCCGAGCCTGGCAGCCTCCGCGCTTGCCTCGGCAATGCCGTTGATCGTGTCGTGATCGGTCAGCGCCAGGCCGGTCAGCTTGTTCTGATGCGCCAGCCGCACCACCTCGGCCGGCGTAAAGGTGCCGTCGGAGGCAGTGGAGTGGCAATGAAGATCGACGTAGGCATTGACCATGGAAAGCAGATGGTGCGATCAGCGCCCGGTGCCGGACAGGAGCATCCCCGGTCACGCATCAGGTATCAGTCGCCCATCCTCAAATATCCGTTTCGTTCCAGGTAAGCGACGATCCGCTCGGCCGCCTCCTGCGGCGACAACGCTTCGGTATCGACGACGATTTCGGCCCGCTCAGGCGCTTCGTACGGATCATCAATTCCGGTAAAGCCCTTGATCTCGCCGGCACGGGCTTTCTTATACAGGCCCTTGGGATCGCGCGACTCGGCGGCCGCCAGGCTCGCCTTGATGTACACCTCGATGAAGTCGCCTTCGCCCATCAGCGCCCGCACTGCCTCGCGATCACGGCGGTAAGGGCTGATGAAACTGACGATCACGATCACGCCGGCATCGGTGAAAAGCTTGGCGACTTCGCCGATGCGGCGGATATTTTCTGCACGATCCTGCGGGCTGAAGCCAAGGTTGCTGTTCAGGCCGTGGCGGATGTTGTCGCCGTCCAGCCGGTAGCAGAGCCGCCCGCGATCGATGAGCATGCGCTCAGCGAGGCAGGCGATCGTGCTCTTGCCCGCTCCGCTCAGCCCCGTCATCCAGAGCGTCGCGCCGCGCTGGCCCAGCAACTGCTGGCGCTCAGCGCGGGTCACGGTGCCTTCATGCCACCGGATGTTGGTTGATCGCAGCTCAGACATCCAAGCATTCCTTCACCGCCGACCATCGCGCACGCGCCTCGACAGCGTGCCACCCGCAAAATGAGCACGAACGGGCGCGGCTGAGGCACGGCAAGCCGTGCTCATTCGCGGGCAGCACCTGCCGGCGGAGTCGGTTCATTCCTCCTCGAACAGCGCTGTGCTGAGGTAGCGCTCGCCGAAGCTGGGGAGGACGACGACAATCAGCTTGCCCTTATTTTCCGGGCGGGCCGCCACCTTGGCGGCGGCGGCGACGGCCGCGCCGCTGCTGATGCCACCGAAAATGCCCTCCTCCTTGTGGAGCCGGCGTGCCCAGGTGAAGGCCTCATCGTTGTCGATGGTGATCGATTCATCCACCACATCGACATGGAGGTTCGAGGGCACAAACCCAGCGCCCAGGCCCTGGATCTTATGCGGACCGGGCTTGAGTTCTTCGCCTTTGAGGGTCTGGCTGATGACCGGCGAGGCCGCCGGCTCGACGACGATCGCCTTGAACGAGGGTTTGCGCTGCTTGATGACCTCGGCAACGCCGGTGATGGTCCCGCCGGTGCCGACACCGCCGACGACGATGTCCACCTTGCCTTCCGTATCCTGCCAGATCTCCTCGGCGGTGGTTTCGCGGTGGATCTGGGGATTGGCCGGATTGTCAAACTGTTGCGGGATATAGGAGTTGGGATGCTCGCGGGCCAGCGCCTCGGCCTTGTTAATGGCGCCGCGCATGCCTTCGCTGGCGGGCGTGAGGACGACCTGCGCCCCCAGCGCTTTGAGCAGTCGGCGGCGTTCGATCGACATCGACTCGGGCATGGTGAGAATGAGCTTGTAGCCCTTGGCCGCCGCGACGAACGCCAGCGCGATGCCGGTGTTGCCGCTGGTGGGTTCGATGATAACGGTGTCCTTGTTGATCTTGCCGGCCTTTTCGCCGGCCTCGATCATCGCCAGGCCGATGCGGTCCTTAACCGAGGCCAGCGGGTTGAAGAATTCGCACTTGGCCACCACGGTTGCCCCGCCGGGCGGGATGACGCGGTTGAGCCGGACCAGCGGCGTGCCGCCGATCGTTTCAGTGATGTCGTTGTAAATCCGTCCTTCAGGTTTGCGTGGCATAGCCGGTCATCCTTCTCTTGAAACTGGGGCCTGTCAATAGATTGCCCAAGCACGGCAATTCCTAGTTATACTAGTGAGAAGTAGGAGTTGGTTCAACCGTTCTGTTTTGCCTCGACAGGAAATTTTTCAGCCTTCGTGCCGAAATCCGGTTGATTTCCCCGCCCACATGCCGTACACTTACCTAACTTGAGAGGTCAAGTTTTTCCCTTTCCCGCGCCGATGTATTCAGAAGGTTATTGTTATCGGCACTCTGATGTAGGCAATCGGTGGCCCGGCCGATGGCGCTGAGGTCGCCTTTGTTTTTGATCGAACTGGTGCGGTATCGGCGCTCGTAAGGAATTGTGGCCGCTGGATATGCGGCGATCACACCGGGCGCTTGGGATACCCCCCTTTGTCGGACCTTGGAGCGCATTTTTGTAACGCAGGAGTCGTCCTTCGGTGGACGGCTGATCGGGAGATGATGGATGGCCGCCAAGAGGCTTGCCAAGAAGGACAGGGATGACAGCGGAGTCAACGGTAACGGAGCCGGTAACGGCTCCAATGGCCGTGCCGGCGGCACACCGCCCGGGGGGTCGGACCAGGCCGCCCTGCATGAGATCGCGCAGACGCGCTACCTGAACTACGCCCTGTCGGTCATCACCAGCCGCGCCCTGCCGGACGTGCGCGATGGGATGAAGCCGGTGCACCGCCGCATCATCTACACGATGTGGCAGAACGGGCTGCGCGCGGACACCAAGCACCGCAAGTGCGCCACGGTCGTCGGCGATGTGATGGGCCGCTATCACCCGCACGGCGACGGCGCCATCTACGAAGCGCTGGTCCGCATGGCCCAGCCATTCGTCATGCGCGCCCCGCTGATCGATGGCAGCGGCAACTTCGGCTCACTGGATGGCGACCCCGCCGCCGCGATGCGCTACACGGAGTGCCGCCTTACACCGATTGCCGCTGAGACAATCAATGAGATCGGCCAGGGGACGGTCCACTTCCGCCCCAACTACGATGGCACGCGCGAGGAGCCGGTGGTACTGCCCAGCAAGGTGCCGAACCTGCTGGTCAACGGCTCGGCCGGCATC
>CAYNMV010000054.1:0-30089 GCA_964398315.1 uncultured Tepidisphaeraceae bacterium
GCAATCGCTCGCAACCGTCGCAGCCCGCACATGTGAGCGAGTTGACAGCGTGTGCGCCCCGGTGCCGCGGTAGGTGTAGACGGCCGGTCGCAGCCCGCACATGTGAGCGAGTTGACAGCTCTACGGCTCGGGCGTCGGCGAGCCGCTGGGGGCGCGTCGCAGCCCGCACATGTGAGCGAGTTGACAGAAGTGCAGGGTCCATGGGCATCACTCCGCCCTCCGAGTCGCAGCCCGCACATGTGAGCGAGTTGACAGCAGCAGCGCCGCCTCATCCCCGCCCGCCGCCTGGTCGCAGCCCGCACATGTGAGCGAGTTGACAGCGTATCGCCGGTCGTGCCTGCGTGATTGCGGGCTTGTCGCAGCCCGCACATGTGAGCGAGTTGATAGGAGGAGCAGTTTGCGCAGATGGAGCCGAGTTGCGGATTTCTGTGCGCTGCATTTCCGAGCATACGTTGTCGCCTGCGCCGACAGCACTGTTCGCACAGCCTGCAAAGCCGTGCCACAGGCGTGATGCCATGCCGCAAGCGGGCATGGACCTGTCATCAGCCCGGGCGGGCAGGTCGTGATGTTGAGGTGTTCATGGCCGTGTAGCCAGGTGGGTCTGGACGTAATCGCGCACGCCGTCCTCCAGTGATGTGAATGGCCTGTCATACCCGGCCGCACGGAGCTTGGCCGTCTCGGCCTGCGTAAAATACTGGTACTTGTCGCGCAGGCTCTCCGGCATGTCGATGAAGCGGATGGCGGGGGGGCGGTTCAGAGCGGCGAAGAGGGCGTGGCCGAGATCGAGCCAGGTGCGGGCGGTGCCGGTGCCGACGTTGAACAGGCCGCCGCGCTGGCGGTGCTCGGCAAAGTGCAGGGTCACATCCACCGCATCTTTGACATAGATGAAGTCGCGCTTCTGCTCGCCGTCGCGGTAATCGGGTTTGTAGCTCTTGAAGAGGGTCATCTCGCCTGTTTCGCGGATCTGGTGATAGGCCTTATGCACAACCGAGCGCATGTCGCCCTTGTGATCCTCGTAGGGGCCGTAGACGTTGAAATACTTGAGGCCCACGATGCGGCCCAGCAGGTTGTTCTTCAGCGCCCACAGGTCAAACATGTGCTTGGAGTAGCCGTACATATTCAGCGGCCGCAGGTTGGGGGTGATGCGGTCATCATCGCTGTAACCGTTGGCGCCATCGCCATAGGTGGCCGCGCTGGAGGCGTAGACGAAGCGGACATGCCGCTTCAGGCACCACTCGCACAGCGTGCGGGTATAGCGGTAGTTGTTTTCCAGCAGATAATCGGCATCGCGTTCAGTGGTGGCGCTGCAGGCACCCAGGTGGATGATCGTCTCGGTCTCGGGGGGGCTGGTTTCCAGCAGGCCGAGAAACTGCTGTGGGGAGATCAGATCCTCGTAGCGCAGGCCGAGCAGGTTTTTCCATTTCTCATCGGTGCCGAGGTGGTCAACCAGCAAGAGGTCGTCAAAGCCGCGGCGGTTCAGCTCCGCAACCACATTTCGTCCGATGAACCCGGCCGCACCGGTGATGACGATGAGCTTGGACATGAGAGGCATGATAGCGAGTCGGCGGTCGACAGTCTGCTTTCGCCGCAGGCAGACTCCTTCACGGCGACTGTCTGAACACTGAACCCTCTTTCACCGCTTTCCTGCCCGCCGTCTTCTGACGCACTTTCTCTGGACACGGGCCATCATCAGCGGTGCAATGGAGGGTCACATGAACACCATCCATTCCGAGGCGTCGGCGGGGTCAGTCGCATCGGTTCACCAGGGGCAGGCGGCACTGCGTGCCGCGCGGCTGGGGGAGGAATTGCCGGTCTTCTGCGAGCGCTGCGGGTATTCGCTGCACGGGCTGCCGCAGGTGCGCTGCGAGCGGTGCGATGTGCTCCAGTTCCAGTGTCCCGAGTGTGGCCATCATCAGGCGATCAACACGCTGCGCCCGGCGTTTCAGCGCATTTTGGGACGGGTGCGCGGGTTCTTCCTTGGGTTGTCGGTGCTGATCAAGCTGAATTACTTCGGCTGGCTGCTGTTCGCGTGGTTCACCGCCGGCTATGCCTTCAGTTACCAGCATCAATGGCTGCAGAGCACGCCCACCGGAGCGATGAACTTTCAGTACGTGCCTTACGAGCCGTACCCGGGCGATCTCATCGGCGTCTTCATCCTGGCCATGGCCTTCGGGATGGTGGGACGGATGCTGGTGCTGAGATGGCGGCGGCATTGGGCGGTGGGCCTGATCCTCGGCGGCCTGACCGGGCTGGCAATGGTGTTGGGGGCGTGGTTCCGGGTGTGGGAAAGGTCGGAGAATATTCATGTGCCGGTGGGAGAGGGGGTGTACCTGCTGGCATCCAATGCCCTTGCGGGGGTGATGATCGGGGCGCTGGTGGTCTGGTGGGTCTGGATCGCCTGCGTCTACATACTGCTGCCGCGGCGGGCGGCGGAAGGGCTGATCGACTGGCAGCGGGGACTCAGCTCGCCGCGGGTAAGCCAACTGGCGCGGGAATGAGCGCAGTCTTTTATCCATACGGACCCGCTCGGTGACAGGTTCGGAAAAAATCCGCCCGGACGCACATTTTTCGCTGCCCGCCCCCAGGCAGCACCCATTACAGATGCGGATGCATTCCAGGCTCGGGGCGCCGATTTTTGTCTGCTGGTTGACGCTAAGTCTTTTCTTATGCCTCGGTTATGAAATAGCAGTTGAAGGATGTTTTTGTCTGATGGGCCAGGGCGTGCCTCTGGACAGTTGGCGGCGGCCTTCTAGACTGCCTTGACTTCCCCCGTGGAAGTCCTCTTGGAGCACCTGGTCGTATGGAATGGTTTGTTCATCTGTTTACGCGCGATTCGGTGGCGCACACCGTTCTGCTGTTGGGCATCGTTGCCGCCATCGGGCTGGCCATCGGCAGCATCCGCATCAAGGGCATCAGCCTGGGAATCGCGGGTGTGCTGTTCAGCGGGCTGATCGTGGGGCACTTTTACGGTCCCGGCTGGTGGACCCCGCCCCCCGAAGGCCACTACCAGGGCGGCCTGAATGAGCATGTGCTCCATTTTGCCCAGGAATTTGGGCTGATTCTGTTCGTGTACACCATCGGGGTGCAAGTGGGGCCCGGCTTTTTCGCCTCGCTGCGCAAGCAGGGGTTGCCGCTGAACATCATGGCCGCCTCGATCGTGGTGCTGGGTGTGCTGGTCACGGTCGGCATCCGCTATGTTGGCAAGGTGGAAACACCCGCCGCGGTCGGCCTGTTCAGTGGGGCAACCACCAATACCCCCAGCCTCGCCGCCGCACAGGCCGCACTGCATGATCAACTCGCCAAGAAGACCAATCCCGCCACAGGCCAGCCCTATACCGATGAGGAAATCCGCACCGCAGTTAACAAGCCGGTGCTGGGCTACGCGGTGGCCTATCCGTTCGGAATCATTGGCATCATTGTCACGATGTTGCTCATTCGCGGGATCGGCAAGGTCGATCCGCAGAAGGAAGCCGAGGCCATCGCCGCCCTGGGCGCGCGCAAGAGCAATGGCCTGAGCGTGATGAACATCGAGGTGCGGAATCCGAACCTGTACGGCAAGCGGATCATCGACATCCCGGCGCTGCCGGAACTGGGCGTGGTGATTTCGCGCGTGGCTGCCAACGGCCAGGCGAAGGTGGCCGACCGCGACACGATCATCGAGCAGGGCAACATCCTGCTGGCGGTGGGTGAGCGGAAGCGCCTGGAGCAGTTGCGCGACGTGGTGGGCGTTGAAAGCAGTGTGGATGTGCGCCAGTTGCCCAGCCGGATCACCATCCGCCGGGTGGTGGTCACCCAGAGTCCGGTCCTGGGCAAGACCGTCAACGAGCTGGATCTGTCCAAGCGTTTCGGCGTGATGGTCACGCGCCTGTCGCGGGCGGAAGTGGAGATCCCGCCGATCCGCACGAAGCTGCAATTCGGCGACACCTGCGTGGTGGTCGGCGAGGAGGAATCGGTCAAGGAGGCCGCCCGCTTCCTCGGCGATGAGGTTAAGAAACTGAGCCACCCGCAGATCATCCCGATCTTCGTCGGCATCGTGCTGGGGGTGATCCTGGGGAGCTGGCCGGTGATGCTGCCGGGCATGCCCG
This sequence comes from uncultured Tepidisphaeraceae bacterium, assembly GCA_964398315.1. GTDB lineage: Bacteria > Planctomycetota > Phycisphaerae > Tepidisphaerales > Tepidisphaeraceae > JADLCB01. Next base: position 4,086 of record CAYNMV010000054.1, read on the forward strand.
CCCCGGTCAAGCTCGGCCTGGCCGGCGGCCCGCTGGTGGTGGCGATCCTCCTCTCGCGCCTGGGGCACATCGGCCCGCTGGTCTGGCATCTGCCGGCCAGCGCCAACCTTGCCATCCGCGAGATCGGCATCGTCCTGTTCCTGGCGTGTGTCGGCCTGCGCTCCGGCGACCAGTTTCTCGACACGCTGCGCAACGGCGATGGCCTCTACTGGATGGCGGTGGCCACCCTCATCACCATCGTGCCGCTGCTGATCGTCGGCTTTGTCGGCCGGTTCATCTACAAGGTGAACTTCCTCACCCTCTGCGGCGTGCTGGCCGGCTCCATGACCGACCCGCCGGCCCTTGCCTTTGCCAACACCGTCAGCCAGTCCGATGCCCCCAGCGTCTCCTACGCCACGGTCTACCCCCTGACCATGCTCCTGCGTGTCCTCTCGGCCCAGGCGCTGGTGCTGCTGTTGACGTAGGAAAAATGGACCTGAATGACACGGGCTACGATTGAATCACGTGCTGTTGCTACTTTCCCTCCCCCGGTACTCCGGGGGAGGGGGGGGCAGATGCGATTGCCGAGAACTGAGAATCAATCCTCATGCCTGTGACACGGGTCAGCAGAACAGGAACGATCCTTGTCTCATTGTCCAGAATCCGGCCCGTCTGCGTTTGCATCACCCCTCACCCTGTCAGCTCCCGGTGATGCGGCGATCGCGTTACGATGATCGGTATGGCCCTATTCCGCCATCCCGCTCGCATTACCGCCGTTCTTACGTGGGTCATCGGAGGCATGATCGCCGCCGGCTGCGGCTATCTGGCGTACCGGTTGCAGACGAACCCGCACGTTTCTTCGTGGGCGCGCTGGTCGAGTACGATCACAGCGGCGTTCATGCTGCTGCTCTTCGGCTACTCCCTCATCGATCCGAACGCGTGGGCGAGAGGGTGTTGGGGGCCAAGACCCCGGACAACAATGGGGCGGCGGTTGTCGGGTACCTTCTTGCGCTAATCTTGTTGGCCCTGCTCACGGCTACGTCCGTCTGGTTGCTCCGCGAGTGGATATGGCTCTGATGCCATTCGGGTCATAAGGGATTGCTACTGGCTCTGTAGAAAAGATTGCTCTCGGCTCCGCCACAGAGGATACAGTACGTAGGGCAGGCTATTGCCTGCCGCCGCCGTGGAAAGGAGGCAGGCAATAGCCTGCCCTACATGACCGCGAGCCGCCTGTAACTCCGCCGTCACCAACCTGTAGGACAGACTCTTGCCTGCCGCCGCGGTGGTGGGGAGACGGCAGGCGCATAGCCGGCCCCCCATCCTGCTACACCGCTTCCCTTCGCTTCTTCGCCGCTTCGCGTATTGATCCGCCCGGCTTACAGTTCCGCTGTCACCAGGCTGGCCAGTTCGGAGCGTTCGCTGCGGGCCAGGGTGATGTGCCCAACGAGGTTTTTGCCTTTCAGGCGCTCGACGAGGTAGCTCAGGCCGTTGCTGGAACTGTCCAGGTAGGGGTTGTCGATCTGGGTGGCATCCCCGGTGAGGACGAGCTTGGTGCCCTCGCCGACACGGCTGGCGATGGTTTTCACCTCGTGGGGGGTGAGGTTCTGGGCCTCGTCCACGATCATAAACTGGTGGGGGATGCTGCGGCCGCGGATGTAGGTGAGCGGCTCGAGCACGACCTGGCCGCTGTCCATGAGCTGCTGGATGCGCTGCTCGACGCTGGAGGAGCCGGCCGAGTGGGATTTGTGCTCAGGGTCAGCGCCGGGGGCGAGGCGGTTGCTCAGCAGGTAGGCCATGTTGTCGAAGATCGGCTGCATCCAGGCGGTCAGCTTCTCGTCCTTGTCGCCGGGCAGGTAGCCGATGTCGCGGCCCAGCGGCATGATCGGGCGGGCGCACAGCAGTTTCTGGTATTCCTGCTCGTTGAGCACCTTGGCCATGCCGGCGGCGATTGCCAGCAGCGTCTTGCCGGTGCCGGCCGAGCCGATCAGCGACACCAGCCGGATGCTGTCATCCATCAGCAGATCCAGGGCCATCGTCTGCTGCACGTTGCGCGGCATGATGCCGAAAACCGGCCCGCGGCGGTGACGCACCGGCAGGATCAGCCCCGTCTCCGACCGGTAGCGCGCCAGCGCGGTATGCGATTCATCGGCCTCGTCCTTGAGCAGCACGAATTCGTTGTTCAGCAGCGGCGGCTGATCCTCGCCCATTTGCAGCGCCAACTGCTTGTCGGTGAAGAGCTGATCGATCTGGCTGCCGGGTACCTGCACCTCGCGCCAGCCGGTGTAGAGCTTCTCGAAATCGACCTTCTGCGCCTCGAAATCCTCGGTGGTGAGCCCGAGGGCATCGCTCTTGATACGGGCGTTGATGTCCTTGGAGATGAACACCACCCGCTTGCCCTGCTGTGCCAGGTTCCAGGCGCAGCAGATGATGCGGTTGTCCGAGGTGTTGGCGAACAGGCCGGGGCAGAGCTGCTGGTCCTCTTCCAGGATGACCCGCAGCTTTCCCTGGCCGGGCGCGATCTCAATTCCCTCACTCAGGCGGCCGTTCTGCCGCAGGCGGTCCAGGTGGCGGATGATGGTGCGGGCGTTGCGGCCCAGGTCGTCGGTGGCCCCTTTGAACTTGTCCAGCTCCTCGATCACGTCGAAGGGAATGACGACATCATGCTCCTTGAACATGAAGATCGCGCTGGGGTTGTGCAGCAGCACGTTGGTGTCGAGGACGAACGTCTTGATCTGGCGGTCTTGATCGCTCATGGATGCGCCTGGCCATTTCGGTGAGAAACACGAGTCGCCCGCGCCTCGGGCGCTGGAAGGTTCATACAGTAGCGATTTGCCTCGCCTCGCCAACTAGTCGCCCCTGGGGCATCGTATGATCCACGCACGGCCTGCCCGCGCCATCGCGCTGCTTTGCGTCGTGGGGCAGTGCCGATACAGTACCGGCCCGGAAACGAGGCATTCATGCAGGAGATTATTCTCGTCCATGTCACCGGCGACGATCGCCCGGGGCTGACCGCGGCCCTGTCGGCGACGCTGGCCGCGCACGGCGTGGAGATCCTTGACCTCAACCAGACGGTCATCCATCGCACATTGTTGCTGGGCATGATGCTGCGCATGCCGCCGGCCGGCGAATCGAGCGACCTGCTCAAAGACCTGCTGTTCGAGGCACACCGCATGGGCCTGCGCCTGCGGATGACGCCGGTAGAGGATGAGGCCTACGATGCCTGGGTTGAGCGCCAGGGCAAGCCGCGCTACATCCTGACCCTGCTGACCCGCCGGCTGAGCGCGGCCCATGTGGCAGGGGTGTCACGGCTCATCAGCGAGCAGGATCTGAACATCGACATCATCACCCGCCTCTCCGGCCGGCCGCCGCGCGAAGATGATCGCCAGCCTCGCCGCGCGTGCATCGAATTTTCCATCCGCGGCCAGCCGCGCGATGAGGATGCCCTGCGGGCCGGCCTGATGCGCCTGACCCGCGAGCATCCGATCGACCTTTCCTGGCAGCGTGACAACGTCTACCGCCGCATGCGCCGGCTGGTGGCGTTCGACATGGATTCCACCCTGATCCAGCACGAGGTGATCGACGAACTGGCGATCGAGGCCGGGGTGGGGGAAAAAGTGGCGGCCATCACCGAGGCGGCCATGCGCGGCGAGCTGGATTTCAACCAGTCGCTCACCGAGCGGGTGGCCCTGCTGGCGGGACTGGAAGAATCGGTGTTGCAGCGGGTGGCCGATCGGCTGAAACTGACCGAGGGAGCCGAGCGGCTGATCAAGGCGCTGCGGAGCTTCGGCTACAAGACCGCCATTCTCTCCGGCGGCTTTGATTACTTCGGCAAACATCTGCAAAAGAAGCTGGGCATCGACTACGTGCACACCAACCAGCTTGAAATTGAAAACGGCCGGCTGACCGGCCGGGTGCGTGGCCCCATCGTCAACGCACAGCGCAAAGCCGAGTTGCTCAAGCAGATCGCCGCCGATGAGAATATCGCGCTGGAGCAAACCATCGCAGTGGGAGATGGAGCAAACGACCTGCCCATGCTTGCGGTGGCCGGCCTGGGCATCGCGTTTCACGCCAAGACGATCGTGGCCGAAACCGCCCGCCATAAGATCGATACGATGGGCCTGGATGGCATCCTGTACCTGATCGGCGTGCGCGACCGGGACCTGCTGAACCAACTGGTGTGAGAACCGGTGGCGGGCGTGTTGTGGACCATGATTTGGGCCGCGGCGAGTGGCGCGAAATACCTGGCAGCCCAGGCGCCTTTTGCTCGCGCGGCGATCACCCGCCACTACTGAGGGCTCATTTGGAGCAAGCTGATGTCATTGTATCCCCTGAAATTCCGTCCCCGTTTCGTCGAGAAAATCTGGGGCGGGCGGAAGCTCGAGACGGTGCTGGGCAAGACCCTGCCGCCCGGCAAGCACATTGGTGAGAGCTGGGAACTGTACGATTTCCCGCCGGGGGTGGTGGAGGGCTCAGAGGGCTGGGTCAGCGCGCCCGTGGCCAACGGCCCACTGGCCGGGCGGACGCTGCACGAGCTGGTCGAGCAGTTTGGCGCGGATCTGTACGGCGAGGTGCCGCTGGTGGGGGGCAATCAGTTCCCCATTCTCATCAAGTTCCTGGATGCGCGCGAGGACCTGAGCGTGCAGGTGCATCCACCGCAGGAATATGCTGATCGGCATCCCGGTGCACACCTGAAGACCGAAGCCTGGTACATCCTTCAGCATGAGCCGCAGGCGCGCATCCTCAAGGGGCTGATGCCCGGTGTGACGCGGGAAAGTTTCGAGCAGGGCATCAAAGACAACACGGTTGAGCAGCAGATCCGCGCCATCCCGGCGAAGGAAGGCGATTGCCATTTCCTGCCCAGCGGCACGGTGCATGCACTGGGCGCGGGCATCCTGGTGGCCGAAGTGCAGACGCCCAGCGACACGACCTTCCGGGTCTACGATTTTGGCCGTCTGGAGAACGGCCAGCCGCGCAAACTGCACGTGGCCGAAGCCCTGGAGTGCATCGACTTCAGCGGCCGCCCCGAACCCCAGCAGAAGCGCTCGCACGTCGCCAGCTATTTCACCACCGTCACGCAGTTGGTGAACTGCCCCTACTTCCGCATGGAAAAAGTGCGCATGACCGAGGGGCTGGAGGAGGCGGTGCCCTATGATCAGCCGGTTGTCTGGATCATGCTCGATGGCACTGTTGAGCTGCGCGTCAAGGGATTGCCAGAGCCGGTGCGGGCAGGCCGGGGCGAAACCCTGCTCCTGCCGGCCAGGATGGACCAGCCGACCATCCGAACGCTGGCGGACAGCGCCTGGCTGGAGGTGACCTTTCCCCAGCGCTGACAGGGCCATCGGCCGTCGCAGAGCGCAGGGGCCGCATGCGGAATCTAGATCTGGCAATTCGGCCAACATCATTGTAGAACGAAAGCCGGACCAGCCGTTGTGCTGCGACACTTCAAGGCCGCTGTGAGTAAGACCACCGAACATCCCGAATCGCTGCCTGAGCGCACGACGTTTGCCGCTGACTTCCGCCGCTTTTTCATGCGCGGCCTGGCAGCGCTGCTGCCGACGCTGATCACGTTCTGGCTGCTGGTGAAAATCTGGGATTTCCTCTGGGAATCAGTGGGCCGGCACCTCATCTGGCTGGGCAACGCCGTGCTAGAAGGGGGCAAGATCACCCTCCCCCGTGGTGAGGAAATCGAGGCCGCGATCCGGCAGATTTCTGCGCCCGCCTGGGTCATCGAACTGCTGGGGGTGGCGCTGGCGGTCCTGCTGATCTACATCGTCGGCCTGTTCGTCGGTAACCTGATCGGCCGGACCATGTGGCGGCTGGCGGAGGCGGCGATGATGCGCATCCCCATCCTGCGCGCGGTCTACCCGGCGGTGAAACAGGTCACCGATTACCTGCTGGCGGACAGGGGCGAGCAGTTTGCCGGCAGCCGGGTGGTGGCGGTCCGCCCGCACGCCAACGAAATCTGGTCGATTGCCCTGGTCACCGGCCCCGGCCTGACTGAGCTGGACACCGCCAGCGGCGATGAGACTGTCACCGTCTTTGTCCCTTCCTCGCCCACCGCGTTCAGCGGCTATGTGATGGTGGTGCCGCGCAAGGAAGTGGTGGAGCTGCCGTTGAAGGTAGAGGAGGCAATGCGCCTGTTGATCAGCGGCGGCGTGATCCAGCCCACCCGCGCCCTGCCATCCACCACCCAGCACGCCGGCGATCTGCCCAATCCCGCGCCACCCCATCCCTCCACCGGCATGGCCAGCCCGGCCAGTGGTGGCTGATGCCTGGCTGCAGCGCGAACTTCAGTCCGCCTTCCCGCTGACCGATTCGCGGATGAATCGCTCGATATCACGCCCCAGCGCCCTGCGGGATTCGGCCACGTGATACAGCATGTGGCCGCCCACGTAGTAGCGGTGGACGATATTGCGGCGCAGCTCGGGGCCAAGTTTCAGTTGGGCGATGGTGTAGTCGGTGGCGAAGAAGGGCGTGGCCAGGTCTTCATAGCCGCTGGCAAACAGCGCCCGCATCGCGGGATTCTTGGCCATGGCGCTGGCCAGGTCGTCAGCGGTATTGGTGAATCCCTGCCCGCCGGGCCCGAAGTTCCAGGGATGGACCAGGCCGGAGAGCACCTCATATTTCAGATCGGTCTCGAAGCCCAACTGCGAGCGCACGTAGTCATTGAACGTGGTGGTGTAAATCGGCAGGAAGCGCGACAGGCTCGGGTCATACCCAGCCACCGGCGAGAGGGGGTTGGGATCAAAGCCGCTGAGCCGGCCGTCGAACCGCCCGATCAGTCGGCGCTGGTCTTTGAGCAACTGGCTCATGAACCCACCGGGCGCGATGCGCAGATCCGCCCGGTCGATGTAGTCGGACGGCAGACCGGTGTAGGCGGTGAGTCGCTCGATCATCTCGGCCCGGCGGTCGGGGGCCAGATCCGCCCCCTGTGCAATGGCCGGCAGATAGCGCTCGATGGCGAACTGCCGCACTTCATCCAGCAGCTCGGCAAGCGGTCGGTCCTGCAAATCCTTGCTCAGTCGCTTGTGGTGATACGCGACAGCGGCATAGGACGGCAGATAGAAAACGTAAGGCAGGTTGTTGTTCTCGCTGGGACGCAGTGTGGCGAAATCGAGCACGGTGCTGATGAAGATGATGCCGTTGAGGGCAATCCCCTCCTCATCCAGCAGATGATTGGCCAGCCCGGCTGCGCGGGTGGTGCCGTAGCTCTCGCCGGCCAGAAACTTCGGGCTGGGGAACCGGCCATAGCGCGTGGTGTAAAGGCGGATGAAAGCGCCTACAGCGCGGATGTCTTCGCGCACGCCGTAGAACTGCTCGGCCTTGACCCCCTCTGCCGCGCGGGAAAAGCCGGTGCCAACCGGATCAATGAACACCAGATCCGTGGCGGTCAGCCAGGTCGCATCGTTGTCCACCAGGCGATAAGGCGGCGGCGGTGCATCGCCATCCGGCGGCAGGTCGATCACGCGCGGCCCGGCGGTCCCCAGGTGCAGCCAGACCGCCGCCGCCCCCGGGCCGCCGTTGAAGACGAACGTAAGCGGGCGCCGGGTGCGGTCGATGCCCTCTCCGGTGCGCTCGTAGGCGACGAAAAAGACCTCGGCCTGCTTCTTGCCGGCATCATTGGTCAGCGGCAGCTTTCCCGCCATCGCCTTGTACGTCAGCAGCGTGTCGTCCAGGCGCAGTTCATGATGGGTTTCGACGACATCGATCTGTGCCGACTGCGCAGCCGGCTGGGTTGCACGCGTGGTCGGCTCGGCCGGGCTGGCGGAGCACAGGATCAGGACGATCAGGATGGACAGCGCTTTCCACTTCATGGCCAGATGTTAGCCATTGATGAACGGGGATGAACAGAAAATCGCAACAGATGAACACGGACAAATGCAAATCAGGCAGTTGTGCGCAAAAGGGGCATGAAGACTGGGGACAACAGTCGCAGTGAATAGAAATCCGCTGCCTCGATGCCTGATCGCCGGTGGTCTGTTGCTCAACCGTGTTAACCTGCGCCCGCAGTGTTTGCCGGGGGTGATTGGCGAGGGAGGGATCAGTCGCCGGTCAGTTCCATCAACGTGCAATCGACGACCGGGCTGGGGCAGGACCAGACCAGCAGGAACATCGCCTCGCGGGCCAGGCGCTGGGCAGGGTGGTCCAACAGGAGGGCCGAACCCTTGTAGAGCGTGACGGCGGTGTGGGTGGTGCGCAGCGCCAGTTTATTGCACGCGCCGCGCACGGCGGCGACCGCATCGGCTGCGCTGTTGGCCGGAGCGCTCACATCCAGCACGCGCGAGCGCACGGTTTCAAGATGTGCGCTGAGCCGTTCATGCGCCTGGGCCGCCTGCTCGGAGGGATGCTCGGCGATCAGGTCAAGTGCCCCCTGGCACAGGCCGGTTGCGATGAACGCCTGACCGGCCGGCAGGCTCTTGGAACGCCCGCCCAGCACCTGCTCGGCCGGGCCTTTCAGAACCCACTGGTCCTCAAGGTCCACATCTTCCAGCCGCACTTCGCTGGTCCAGGTGGAGCGCAGTGCCACCAGCGGCATTGGCTCGCCGATGCTGACGCCGGGGCGGTCGGTGGGCAAAACGAACAGGATTTGCTGCTGATCGGCGGTGGATGCGCCAGCCACGATGTATTGCGCCTTGGCTGCGCCGGTGCACCAGGGGATGACGCCGTTGAGCCGCCATCCGCCGGCTGTCCGCTGGGCCCGCAGTGCCGCAGGGCCATGGCGGCGGCTGGTGGTGAGTTGGGCGATGCCGACCGTGGCAAAAATCTCGTTGCGGCACAGTTGCCCCAGTATCTCCTGGCGCCGGGCAAAACCCTGGCAATCGCTGATCATCGACAGCGCTGAATCGCGCTGGGTGAGGATCAGTGCGGTGCTGACCGAGGCGCTGGCGACCGCTTCATAGCGGAAGTGCAGTTCGAGTGCGGACAGGTCGCCGCCACCCAGGTCCATCGGCCCGGCCCAGCGCATCGCCCCGACCCGTGCCAGCACGCGCAGATCCTCCTCCGGCCATGCGCCATCCCGATCATATCGCTCAGCGCGTGAACGGATGCCGGGGAGGAGATCACGGATGTTCTGGAGATGAAGGTAGGGCATCGCAGGGCGATTGTAGCCGCGCCGGCAAGACAAAAAAGAACCGCCGGTGGCGGATAGCCACCGGCGGCTGGTTAAACCTGGCCGTCCAGACACTTAGGGAGTCGCCGCAGTGGCGTCCCAGGTGTCGGCTTCGGTCGGGAGCAGCACCGAATCATACTGATGATTCGGGGTCGCATCCGTGGTGGTGGCAGCGGTGCTGGCTGCACCCGCGTTGATAGTCTCGCTGCCCGCGCTGCCGCTGACGGCGGTGCGGGTGTAGATGTTGTCCTTGCTCACGCCCACGAAGGGGGTGTTGAGAAACTCGGCATGACCATCACCGAACAGGACGTTCTGGCCGTCCTTGTCGTGGTTGGTGCTGTTGCCGCCGTTATCCTTGATCTGCTTCTGCGAAGAAGAGCTCGTCAGGTTAGCGGCCGAGGCGCTGCCGGGGTTCATGTCCGCCATGACGGCGAACTCAGGATTCTGGTTGGCGTTCCAGCGGTAGCCAAGGCTGGTCGCCGCAGTTGCCGGATACGGATTGGCAATCGAGAACGACAGGTTGCTGTTCTTGGTGAAGTTGCTGCGCTGGGTGGGAGCTTCCCTTTCCAGATCATCCTTCTCAGCGTTGTCGCTGGGGCAGGTGAAGACCTCGGTGCCGATATCCTGCGTGCGGATCAGCAGGAACAGGGCGGCGGTCACGTCGTTGTTGTCAGGACGGGTGCCCGAGGCGTCCTTGAACGGATCATCGGCGGTAACACCGGTGCCGAAGGTGTAGCCCGCAGTGCCGGTCGCATGGTGCGTCCGGGGCCACTGGCCACGGTTCTCGTTGGAGTACAGCAGCATCGCCTGGCCGATCTGGCGCAGGTTGGATGCGCACTTCACGCGGTTGGCCGTCTCACGGGCACGGTTCAGAGACGGCAACAGGATGCTGATCAGAAGGGCGATAATGCCGATCACGACCAGCAGCTCGACGAGGGTAAACCCTCGATTCTTACGTTGCGTCATGGCTGACGCTCCTTTCGGACAGTCGTCCGGGCTGTCCGGGTACATTCGGCATAGGGCGATCCGACGGCGAAGGATGAAAGAGAGATGATGCCGTTGGTCCAATTCGAAAGCGCTCGAATGGCTTGGTATCGAATCGCCAGTGCTTCAGACCCGCCACAGGGGACGACGGACATTAGGGATGCATCCCGGCGAACGCCGCCGGGACATTTTCCGATAACACTCAACGCAGAGGGGACACGGAGGTAATCGTACGTAGTGGAAGACACATTCAGGAGTGATCTCGTTTCCGGTGCAAGCTCCAAGGTGCCGCCTCTGGAAACGCCCCGAGCGGCCGGCCCATCCGGCCTGTCTCAGGCGTAACGACTATACTTTACCCCGCTTCGCGCATCGGCGTCAATGAAAATCTGTGCAGACGTCAGGGTCGCCTTCTGTATGTTGCTAAACAGGATGCGATTGGTGCGTGATAGGCCTCAGCGCCCCCTGTGGCTGGGTCGCATCGATTTCCTGTTGCGTGCTGGTCCATTTCACCCCCTCCTCCATGCAGGTGACAGCAGGAATTGGCGATGCCGCCACTGCCGTGTCGCTTCCTGTCCGTGGCCGTGGCGGGCTTGTCGTGAAAATGTGCAATGGAGCAGCGCAGCGCGGGTCGCTGCCTGAAATCCCCGCAGGCGGGTGAGGCTGCCTGGTGGGTGACAATCGCAAAAATCGGCGTTTTTGCCTGTTAAACCAGCAGGCACACGCATTTGTGCTGCCTGCCCACGCGCCTGGCATGCCGCTTGTATTTGACGGGAGGCCATGGGTTCAGGCGGCCAGCCGGCCGCGTTTTTTACGGGAGCTTGCGATGCAGATGATCGAGGCGGTGATCAAGCCGCACAAGCTGGATGCGGTCAAGACCGAGCTGGCCAAGCTGGGCATTCTGGGCGTGACGGTCATGGAATGTAAAGGGTTCGGGCGACAGATGGGACATACCGAGCACTACCGTGGCGCACAGATGGATATCGGATTCGTGCCCAAGGTGATGATCAAGGTGTGTGTAAAAGCGGATGATATCGCCCGGGCGGTGGAGGCGATCCAGGTGGCCGCCCGCACCGGAGAGGTGGGGGATGGCAAGATTTTCGTCTACCCGATTGCTGAGGTCGTCCGTATCCGCACCGGCGAGCGGAACGAATCCGCGCTCTAGCCGAGCCATCAGCCGGCGGACGCCATTTCCTGTTAAGTGCGGCTTTCCAAAGCCCTCAAGCGCGCGGTCGTCTGCACCCCAGCCCCTGTGATTGCACGGGTTGCCGGGATGCAGTTGTGCGCCTTGGATCAGCACTGCTGTAAGCGGGTGGCTCATTGCGATGGATCGTGTATGAGCTACCCGCCATTTTCACCACGTCAGACGACTAGCCGGTGTGTCCTGATTCCTGCCTTCTGGTGAGGGGGCGGGTCACCACCGACTGCGCGCATGGCTCATGCCCAATGGGGGGCGCTCTCCGCCGGTCTGTCGAACCGGGCCCAAGTATGATCACACCCTGCCTGTATGGCAGATTTCGTTTGCGAGTGGTCTTGGGGGCCGATATACTCCCGCCCGCATGTCGGAATGTTGTGGGAGTGTAGGGTGATGGGTGGCAGGGTGTAATTTCAGATCTCTCAGATGGGGAATCAAATGAAGTATTGGAAAAAGGCATGGTTTGGGTGCCTGTACGGGCTGGCGCTCTCGGCGATTCTCATGGGAACCGGGGGGTGCCCGTCCCATGCGGGGGATGGAGCCCAGCGGCGGGACTTCTCCAAGCAAGCCGCCGAGCCCGAGCCGCTGGGGCCGGATGAAACAGTCGAGGTAGCCGGTTTCGCTCGCCTGCCCGTCCTCAAGCAGGAAACGGGAGTGTGGTGCTGGGCGGCATCCGCGGCGATGGTGCACCGCTATAACAATCGAACCGCGGTGACCCAGCAGCAAATCGTCAGCCGGATTCTCGGCCGATCCAAGTTGGGCGGCAGCGGGGAAGCCGTCGTAAAAAAGGCGCAGCAGGAGGAAGTGCTGGCCGCGCTCAATCCGCAAATCTGGGAGCAGTTGGAGAAGCGCGATGCCCGCCGCGCTGAGGCGGAGCGCAAGAAGCAGGGCAGCCCCGATGACTGGCGGCTAAACTGGCTGGCGCTCATGGTTGGCAATCCGCGGCAGGATGCCGATCCCGACGATTTGATCGCAGGACTCCAGGCGAAACAGCCGGTCATCGTCGCGTTCGAGCGGCCTACTAAACACATCTGCGTGGTCTACAAGGCCACCTATCGACGTGAACGCGCGTCCGGGTTGTTCGGCATCCCCTATGAGCGCACGCGCCTGCTGAGCGTGAGCTTTGTCGACCCGGCCACAAGGGCTCCTGATCACAACACCATCAGCGGCGAAGAGTTCGAGCACCGCGCTGGCTTTGTCGCCACCGTCCAGTCGGCGCGCAAGTATTTCTGGATCCTGTCCCAGACTTCGAAGATCCCGACGATCGTCCATAAGAATGCCAAGGGCAAATACATCGAGCGCGATTTCGGCAAGGCCATGAAGAAGGCGGCGGAACTGAACAGCAAACTCGAGGAAGGCAAGCCCATCTGACCGCGATTATGGGGAGCAGGCTGATGACGAAGCGTCGCCGACAATCAAAGCAGTCCAAAGCGCGCAAAGCACGCCAGCCAGATGGCAATGGCATCGCCACCACTGGCAGCGCCACCGCTCCGCCTGCCCCTTTCGAAGCGGGGCGGATCGCACCGCCCTCGGTTGATCTGCCGCAGTCCAATTCAGCGCCCCAGCTGCGATTTCCTCAGGACCACGCACTCCCGGCGGCAGATGGGGCTCCCGGCCAGACCAAGGCGCCCCCACGCAAGGGCATCCTGGCCTGCCTGCGCGGCTGCATGTGGTCGTCCGGTATTCGCGAGGAAATGGTCGCGGGTGCTTACGTCATTGCCATCGTGGCGGCATCCTTCATGCTCACGCAGGCGATGGATCGCCGCGAGGTCCGCAAGGAGCGCGTGGAGGATTACCTGCTGTCGCGCCATGAGCACATGGATGCGCTGGAAGCGAGTTTCAGCGGCGTGATGAACAAGACGCAGGCTTACGCCCAGCTCCTGGTCAGCGAGCAACTGAGCATGGCCTTTCTTAGGGTGTACCGTGACCCATCTGGTCAGCCGGTGGAGAAGCTGCCCACTGACGGCCGGACTTTTGAAGACATCTATGCGTCCTGGGTGGAACACCGCAAAGCATGGCTCATCGACCTGGAGCATTACGAGAGCGTGTGCAGCCGGGCGCTGGCGGAGATCCAGGCCGCGGAGATAGACCTCGAACCCCAAGAGGGCAGTTGGCTTGCCAAAGACATTAAGGCGGCCAACGCGTTCGTTGCGGCTGCGCGCGATGTGATTGCGGTATGGTTCAAGTTTCAGGATGCTGAAGCGGGGCACGTCGCCGAGCAGGCAGACGACGTTGTGCGCCGCCTTGACTCGCTGCTCATATCGATTGGGGCCGGAGGTCAAGGTGACGGTACAGCCGACAAAAATGAGTGTCCGGCTAACGCCGAATGCCGTCAGCGCATGGCCAGGCTGTCGGGCGCAGTATCAACCAAGGCGAACAAACAAGAGGCTGCGGGCAAGTCCCCAGGCAAGGCAGGGGGCAGCCAAGCGGTTGCCAGCGGCCAGCAGGAGAACGTCGAGGAGGATCCCTGTATCCTTCATAAACTCAGGAAGACGGCGGAGGATATCGCTAAGGAGTGTAAAGCGCTCTGTACTGGCGGCGTGGGTTGCACCTGCCCCCCCGGAACGAACCATGCCCGGGGTGCGTACATTCGCGCCAACGAGCTGCAGCAATTGATGGAGAAGACCGCTCGCCAGTTGACGAATGCGGCGGTGGCCTCGATCCGACTGGTCAACAATGCTCGCCTCAAACGGATTCGCAACAAACCAATCGATTAGCTGTCCGGGGAACGTCCGGTGGCACGGGTTATCAAGGGAGTTTCATCATGAAGATCAACATGGCCGTTGGCGCGTTGTTTCTGACAATTCTGCTTGGCGCGCTGACGCTCTGTGCAACAGGCTGCGGAGATAGTATCGACGGGGGTGGCTATGGTGAGGAGCGTCCGTATCCGCCTCAGCCTACCCCAAAATGGCCCGAGGATTCCCCGTCTCAATGAGTGCAGTGTGTGCACCGCGGCCAAGTAGCCAGGGGCCGCTTGGGGACAGTACAAATCCACCTGCCCTGCACACACCGCTTTGTCATCAGGTCTTGGGTACGAGCTTCTGCGGGCGGGCGTTTTTGATGCCAACAGCGCGCAGCAGGCGGCGTTTGATGACCTCGCGCAGGCGCTGGATTTCGGCGTCTGCACCGGTCTCCAGGGGGATGCTGCCGCCGGCCTTGGTGCGATGGCCGCCGCCTTCGCCGAGGTTGCGCACCAGCCGGCGCATGACATCCGCCGCGCTGGTGCGCGGGCTGCTGGTGCGCATGGAGAGGACCAGGCGGTTTTCCGCGCTGATCCCCAGCGCCAGCGCCCACTGCGCCTGGTCGTATCGCAGGAGGAAATCGGCGATCACCGCCGGTTTTTCCGGTGTGTCGATCTTCTCCAGGAAGGTGATTACCGCGTTGTCATAGCAAATGGCGTTGTTCAGCCCCACGGCATAGGCGGTGTAGTAGCTTTGCGGCAGGCTGACATAGCGCATGCGATAGAGCCTGCGCGGATCGGCGATGAGCGTGAGGCTGGAGAGGGCGAGGTTGTCCAGCTCGCCCGGCGTGCCGGCCGCCCCGGCGAGGTCGGACTCGATCGCGAACAAGAGCATCGCCCCCATCTCGCGCGAGATGGGCACTTCCAGCTCCATGTAATAGCTGAAGATGATCGAGCTGGTGGCCCCGACGTCCGAGCGGATGTCGCACAGCCCGCACTTGGGCCGGCGGCCCAACGAGCGGTGATGATCGATCACCACCGTCGGCATCGTCTCCGCCGGCAGCGGGCTGTTGGTGAAGTGGGGCTGGGTATCGAGCAGAACGATCGCATCAAAGCTCGCCAGGTCCAGGGCCTCAAACTTCTTGAACCAGTCGATCTCGCTGGACTGGGCGAAGGCGGCATTCAGCCCGCCGCCCACGCTTCCCTGTGCTGCCAGTGTTACCTTCGCATCCTTGAGCTGCCCGGCCAGCAATGCCCGCAGCGCCAGGCTGGAGGCCAGGGCGTCGGGATCGGGGTGGCGATGGGTGGTGACCAGAATGTTTTTCTTGCCGGCCAGGGTGTGCAGCATCTGGCGGGCGCGCGGCCGATGACGTTGCCGGCGCACGGCCTGTTGTGCGCGGCCGGTGACGGTGTCGATACAGGATTGG
The DNA here is from genome assembly GCA_964398315.1 of uncultured Tepidisphaeraceae bacterium. Classification (GTDB taxonomy): domain Bacteria; phylum Planctomycetota; class Phycisphaerae; order Tepidisphaerales; family Tepidisphaeraceae; genus JADLCB01. Next base: position 19,457 of record CAYNMV010000054.1, read on the forward strand.
ACGAAAGAGGTCATCGGCATTCTGGCCCGCAGCGCCGCATGAGGCACGGGGGAAACGGCCGTCCCATCACCCGGGCGCGGTCGTATGCGTCTTGGATCGTCCTCTGCCATGCGCCACATGAGCCATGGGCAGGTCTGATAATAGGCCGCTTACGGCGGGCACGTTAAGGGACAATCGCCTTGGCTGGGATCTCATCGGCCAGGCGCAGCGCACGCATCAGCACCGACCCAGCCCCCATCATTTTTCCGCACCGGCAAAGGATCCGATGAATGGGGGAGGGTATGCCCCCGCCGGCCGATCCGCTATCCTTGGTCCACGCTTTATTTGTGGAGAAACAGCACGTGAAGGACTTTCAGAACGGGATGGATAGTTGGCGCATCTTCCGCATCATGGCGGAGTTCGTCGAGGGGTTCGAGACGATGGCGCCGCTGGGCAAGGCGGTGTCGATTTTCGGCTCGGCCCGCATGAAGCCGACCGACCCGTATTACCGTGAGTGTGAGGAAACCGCCCGCCTGCTGGCCAGGGCAGGTTTTGCCATCATCACCGGCGGCGGACCCGGCATCATGGAGGCCGGCAACAAAGGCGCCTACGAGGCCGGCGGCGAATCGGTGGGGCTGAACATCTCGCTGCCACAGGAGCAGGAGGGCAACCGCTACCAGACCATCAGCCTCGATTTCCACTACTTCTATGCCCGCAAGGTGATGTTCACCAAGTATGCCGCGGCCTACGTCTGCTTCCCCGGCGGCTACGGCACCCTTGATGAGTTCTTCGAGGTGATGACCCTCATCCAGACGATGAAGATCAAGCCATTCCCGGTGATCCTGTACGGCAGCGATTACTGGACCGGGCTCATTGACTGGCTGAACAAGTGCGTGGCGCCGCGCTATATCGACCGGGAGGACACGCAGATCTTCAAGCTGGTTGATTCGCCGCAGGAAGCGGTCAAGCTGGTGAAACAGGGTGTGAAAAAATCCTGGTGGAAGCCGGCCGATCACGAGCTGAAGAAGATGACCACCCGGCCGGCTCGCAAGGGCGCTCCCCTCACCAGGGAATCCGCCACCGAGGACAGCGGCGAAGGCACCCGCTACGGCCGCCGTGCCAGGCCCACGGCCAAGCGCCACGCCAAACCATCAAAGAAGCCGCAGCAGTGAGGGGGTGAAAGCACCCGCAGCGTCACCACTTGATCCCCGGCTGCACGACTGTGGCAGCGCATCCTGCACGATGTGCCGGGCCGCTTGCGTGTGGGGTTCGATGGTGCGATGGCAGCGCCGTCATGTCTCTCAGTCCGCCTTCACCCCGCGGTAGCAGACGCAGACGCCGAAGGTGAAAGGATGCTGGCTGACATCGGTAAAACCGGCCTGCCGCATCTGGTTCATCATGTCTTCGCGGCCGATAAAGGTCTTCACGCTTTGCGGCAGGTATTTGTAGGCCCCAGTCCTGTCGCGGCTGAGCCACGTGGCGGTGCGGGGCATGATCTTCGAGCAGTAGATATCGTTGCACCAGCGGATGAGCGGGTTGGTCGGCTGGGAGAACTCGAGGATAATCAACCGGCCGCCGGGGCGGAGGATGCGGAAAAACTCGCGGATGGCCGCCACCGGGTCCTGCACGTTGCGGATGCCGAAGGCGATGGAGACGACGTCACAGCAGGCATCGGGCAGGGGCAGGGCGAGGGCGTCGCCTTGGATGAAGTCGAGCGGCACGTGAGCACGCAGACGGCACAGGGCGTCGGTCGCCTTGATCGACAGGCGAACGGTGTCCGCCTTGCGGTGGGCGATTGGCAGCATCTCGTAGGTGAAGTCGATTCCCGTGACGCTTCCGGAACGGGCGGCACGCGTCGCACGCGAGATGGGCGCAGGATCGGGATCCCGCCCTTCGTTCATGCTCACCGGCCGCCTGGGGTTCGACTGAAAGAGCGCCTTCGCGAATCGAATACTCAGATCCCCCGTCCCGCACGCCACATCGACCACAACATCCGTCGGCTTCAGGTTCGCGAGCTTGACCGCCTTCTTCCGCCAGCGCTGGTCCTGCCAGAAGCTGTGCAGGCGGTTGTTCAGGTCGTAGCTGGGGGCGATGGCGGCGAACATTTTCTGCACGCGCGTGCGCTTGTCGGCCGCGGCGTGCGGGTTGTGCAGCAACTGGTCATCCCAGGCGGTGTCGGTCGATGAGGCCATCGGGCGGATTATAGGGGCAGACGCGGGGCAGATGCGATTGGCTCCGCCGAGGAACCAGCGGATCGCGGGTGGTTGATTTCGCAGCCTGCGAGCCGTCGCGATCACGCCGCGGACTGTCCGCGCGCGGCTGAATCGGCTAAATTGCGCTTCATTGCTAACCGGAGGATCGATCGATGAGCGGTACATCCCAAGCCTATGAACTGGCCCGACAGCGTTACGCCGAACTGGGTGTGGATACGGAAAAAGCCCTGGCCACGCTTGCCACTATCCCCATCAGCCTGCACTGCTGGCAGGGAGATGATGTAGGCGGATTCGAGCATGCCGGGGAGTTGGGCGGCGGGCTGGCCGTCACCGGCAACTATCCCGGCAAGGCGCGCAACGCCGAGGAACTGCGGGCCGACGTCGAGCAGGCGCTGGCGCTCATCCCAGGCCGTCATCGCCTGAATCTGCATGCAATCTATGCCGAGACCGGCAATCAGAAGGTAAGCCGGGATGAGCTTCAGCCGGAACACTTCGCCCGCTGGATCGACTGGGCAAAAAGCCGCAATCTGCACGGGCTGGATTTCAACCCGACCTACTTCGCCCATCCGCTGGCGGCCGATGGGTTCACCCTCGCCAGCCGCGACAAGTCCAAGCGCGACTTCTGGATTCGCCACGGCATCGCCTGCCGCAAGATCGGGGCGGCGATGGGGCAGGCGATGGGGACACCCTGCATCACCAACGTCTGGATCCCCGACGGCCACAAGGACACGCCCGCCGACCGCAAGACACCGCGCGAGATTCTCAAGCAAAGTCTCGACACGATCTTCGCCGAACCGATCGATCCCCGGCAGCATCTCGATGCGATCGAGGGCAAGCTGTTTGGTATCGGCACCGAGAGCTACACCGTCGGCAGCCATGAGTTCTACCTGGCCTACGCCCTGCGCAATAACAAGCTGGTCTGCCTGGATGCCGGCCATTACCACCCGACCGAGAGCATGGCCGACAAGATCAGCAGCGTGCTGACGTTCCTGCCCGAGATCCTGCTGCACGTCAGCCGCGGCGTGCGCTGGGACAGCGATCACGTTGTGACGCTGGGTGATGATTTACAGGCCATCGCAACCGAAATCGTCCGCGGTGATTACCTGTCGCGGGTCCATATCGGACTCGATTTCTTCGATGCCAGCATCAATCGCGTCGCCGCATGGGTGATCGGGGTCCGCAACATGCTCAAAGCGCTTCTCGCGGCCCTGCTGGAGCCGTCCGACAGGCTGCGGGAACTGGAAGCCGCCGGCGACTACACGGCCCGACTGGCGCTGATGGAGGAACTCAAGACCCTGCCCCTTGGGGCGGTCTGGGATGCCCACTGCCAGCGCCAGGACACCCCGGCGGGCACGGCCTGGCTCGACCAGATCAAGCGCTACGAAGCGGAGGTGTTGAGCGCCAGGAAGTGAAGGCCACTGAGCGGTTGAGTGAGCGGGAGTGTGGATGATGGGCCATGGCGCCGGCCACCCCGCGCGCAAGCCCTCCAGGCAGGGTCCGCCCCTGGCAGGCCGGGGAGGCTGAGCATCTTTCATCGGCTGTGGTCCGCCAGGGGCGGACCCTGCGGCTCATATGCGCTCTCACCGGCGCAACCGTCCGCTTACTCACGTTGCTCAATTTGGCTGGTCCGGCTTCATCTCAATTGGCGTTTGGCCCGATCACCTGTACAGTAACGACCCCTATGACCTGGAGTGCCAAAGCGCAACTCGACAAGCCGCGCGTGCCGCCAGCGCCGCTGGTGGCGATCGCGGGGTGGATCCTGCCCGGGGCCGGTTACTGGCTGCTGGGGCAGAAGGCGCGGGCCCTGGTGATCGGCATTACGATCGTGTGCCTGTGGCTGATGGGGCTGGCGGTGGGGGGCGTGCGCATTATTGAGGTGCCCAAGTTCGACGATCACGGCCGCTACATCGGGCCGCCCGACTATCGGCGCGATCCCAACAATCCCAACCGTGTCTATCGTGTCGGTGGCGCAACGTTTGTCGAAGAGTTGCGGGATAAGCCCTGGTCGATTGCGCAGGTGTTGGCGGGGCCGGTCGCCATCGTCAGCGGCACGTTCAGTATCCACGCCGCGCGCCCTGCCGAAGGCGAACTGGAATCGCGCGTGCCTATCCCGCACGCCCGGCTGTGGGAGATTTCGGTGCTCTATACCGCGGTGGCGGGGATGCTGAACCTGATCGCCCTGATCGATGCCGCCCACCGTGCCCGCCATGCGGAGGAAAGCGCATGACCTCCGCCGTGGCGCTCGCAAACATGCTGGCATGGGGCCTGGGCGATCTGTTCGTCCGCCCGATGCCCATCTGGGATCAGTGGTGGCTGTTGCTGCTGCCCCTTTGCCTGGGGGTGGCGATCGTCTACAAGGCGATCCGCGTGGAACACATGCGCCAACTGCCCAAGGCCGCGCTGGGGGTCTTCTTCTGGATCATCGTGGGGATGAGCGGCGCTGCGCTGGCGCTGCTGCTGATCGTGCATCTCGCCTCGCGCTAGGTACGCAAAGGCCAATCCTGTTTTGCGCAACATGTCCGCGCCCCTCCTCACCTGCGCTTGCGGGGCGTAAGCGTTCCCAATCCGCGCAGCGTTGCCTCTTTCTCGAACCGGAAGGTCCACTTGCCGTGCCTGTGCCAGTCGCGATGGAGGATATCGCCCAGGATGCGACTGGCGCCACCGGTGACAAAAACTTCCCGCCGTATGCGAACCGTATTGATCGCCAAATCATCCAGGCGCTGGGCGCTGGCGTGTGCCAGGCCCCGGATCAGCGCGGCCAGCAAATCCGCGCGGGTGGTGGCGAGGGTAATCCCGTCGATACTGGCGTGCTTCTGCTCGATGCTCATGCGATCTCCGCCAAGATAGGGAGAGAAACGCGGCAACGGGCGGGTGGCGGCTGTGTCGCTGGCGGCACGGCGCACCAGGCGCGTGAAGGCATCCCACGACAAGTCAGGAAAAAGCTGATCCCTGGCCCAGGTGATGGCGGATCCCGCCGCTGCCAGGGTGCTGACGCTCAGCCATTTACGGCCGATGCCGATGGAGCGGGTCAGCAGGCGCTCGTGCGGGCGCGGATTGTTCGTTACCAGCGCCAGCACATCGGTCGATCCCGCGGCGTTCATCAGTTGCCCGATACGCGCTCCTGACAGCAGCATCGCCGCGCTCCCATCCACCACGCCGGCCAGCATGGGCATCCCCTCAACCAGCCCGTAGCGCGCTGCGGCCGTGCGGGTGATCCGTCCGGCGATCATGTCACCCTCGACAATGTCCGGCAGCACGCTCACCGGCAGACCGATCGCCTGGCAGACCTCCTCCACCCAGCCGCCGAGGTTGGGCACATCGAACAGGCCCATGAACGAGGCGTTGGATGGATCGATCACGCGCGCCCCGGTGAGGCGGCGATGCAGGAACGTTGGCAGATGCCCGACCAGGTCCGCGTGGCGCATGCGGGCAGGCTCATGGCGCACGAACCATGCGGCAGTGGTCGAGCTGATGCCGCCGGGAAACGGGCGATTGCCCACCAGGCGCAGGTGACGTTCACGCCCGAAGCGCTGTTCCATCTCCAGCGCAATCTCGACGCTGCGGCGATCCTGGTGCGTGATGATCGGTGTAATGGCCTTGCCGGCCCTGTCCATCGCCAACCACGATGGAGACATGGTGCTCAGCGCGATTGCCTCGGCCCGTCGCACGCGCGGCCCGAGATGGCGCAAGGCCTGCCCCAGCGCCCGCAGGATGGCCTCGGGATTCACTTCCGCGCGCACGCCCGCGAACGTGGTTTTGAATGGAACCGTGACCGCTTGCCCGACCACGTGCGGGCCGTTCAGCAGGCCGCACTTGATTGAGGAAGAGCCGATGTCGATACCCAACAGCGCCATGGGAACAAGGGTAGCGGCGGGGGGCTGTTGAATCGATACCACGGTCAGCGCGCTGCACACCAGGGCGTTGCGCGCTGGACTGCCCTTACGCCGGCACTGACCCATCCTCCGGCGATGATGCGGCGGTAGGAGGCTCGGGTTCGGTGGCGGCCATGCGCACGTGGCGGGTGGCGCTGGCCAGGAAGATGACAATCATCAGCACCACCAGATTCAGGCGCATCCAGATCACCGGATTGCTCGGCGGGGTGCGGCCGATGGTCAGGGACAGTGCGATCAGGATCGCCATGGCGCCGGTGCTGGCGTGGGCGACCCACCACCACCCCGGGCGCATGGCTGCCGACAATTCCGGCGGCGCTGGCTGGGTGACGGGCTGGGTCGTGTAGCGGCTGGCCTCGCGCAGGTGCTCGACCGCGGCCTGCTCGGGCTGGGCATAGGCCCGCCAGTGGCGCGTGGTTGAGAGAATGCCGGTGAGGACCAGGAACACCGCTGAGAACCAGACGATCCGCCGGAAAACCCAGCGGGCGCGGGCAAAGATGGCCAACTGCTGCTCGGGCTTGAGATCGGCGATGGCGATCGGCACCACCATTTCATAGAAAAGCGTGCCTCCCACCAGCAGGGTGGTGCAGATAATGTGCACATAGCGGGCCAGCAGGGTCATCGTGTTGAGAAAGATGACCAGCGGCGGGGCGGCCGTCTCCGCCAGCACGGGGAGCGATTCGATCATGCCTTATCCCAAGAGAAGTCCCCGCCATGATATCGCCGAACCGGAGTCAAGGGAACGCGGGCGAGCCGAACTGTGCTGATTTGTCTGCTCTCTCTCTCTGCATCACGACAAATTGGAGCCGCCGACCTCCGTCTCGTGGGATGTACCATGCCTGGCGCACACTCCCCGATACGGGGCTGTCCACAGCCTGCCATCCGCGGGGCGCTTGTCGGCGGCGCCAGGGGCGACTAAACTTCCTTTTTGCAGAGTGTCGGTATTCAGTGGAGAAACAGTTGGCCAAAAGTGATCCGATTGAAGTGGAAGCGACCGTGACCACCGCGTTGCCCAACGCGATGTTCAAGCTGCGGCTGGACAACAGCGATCGTGAGATCCTGGGCATCGTCTCGGGCAAGATGCGCAAGCATTTCATCCGTATCCTGCCCGGTGATCGTGTGCGCGTGCAGTTGTCCCCCTACGACCTGACCAAGGGCCGGATCGTCTTCCGTCAGCGCTAGCCGACCGACCCTTGTAGGCCACAGGCGGATCGGCTAGAGTAAGACCTTCGCAACCAGGGTGTAGCTCAGCTTGGTAGAGCACTAGCATGGGGTGCTAGGGGTCGGAGGTTCAAATCCTCTCACCCTGATTGGGGCGAAACAAACAGCCCTCCGGCGGTTTTCCGTCGGAGGGCTTTTGCTCTATCCAAATATTGCTTGGGGTAGGGTGTCCGTGCTGGAGGGGGCCGGCAGCGGTATGATGCCGCCATGATCGTGGCAGGGATTGACGAGGCGGGCTACGGGCCGCTGCTGGGACCGCTGGTGGTGGGGTGTTCGGCCTGGCAGATCACACCCGATGAGCAGATCGACGGCCCGCTGGCGGCGGGGGAACTGCCATGCCTGTGGCAACGCCTGCGCAAACTGGTGTCTAAGACGCGCAGTCGAACCGGGCGAACAATCCATATCAACGATTCGAAACGGGTTTATTCGGCCTCAGGTGGGCTGAAGGAACTGGAACGTGGTGTCCTGGCGATCGCGGCAGCACGGGCAGAATGGCCAGAGCACCTGGAAGGTCTGCTGGCGCAGGTGGCGCCGGATGTGCTGGGGCCAGCCGCCAGCAACGGCCAATCGACCGCCAGCGATGGGCGTGCGCCTTTGCCCCCCATGGTCCGCAATCGACCCTCGCCCCAGGCGGATGCATCTCAACCGGCCCCGGGGCCGGTGGGAGATGGGGCACTGCTGGCCGACTATCCGTGGTATGCCCCGTACGCTGGCGAGACCTTCCCCTGTGAACAGGACGCGATGGCGGTGCAGCTGTTTGCCAAGGGACTGCGCGCTGAGATGGAGCGCTGCGGCGTGGCATGCGTGCATCTGGCTGCGCGGGTGGTGCTGGAGAAGCAGCTCAATCATCTGCTCGGCCAGACGCACAACAAGGCCAGCACCCTCTTCTCCACCGCCGCCATGCATATCGATTACCTGCTGCGTCACTACGGCCAGAGCGGCCTGACGATTTTTTGCGATCGCCAGGGCGGCCGTGAGCGCTATGGGTCGTTGCTGCGCCTGATGTTCGACCAGTGGGCGCTGGAGATCGTGGCCGAGGCCGATGGCTACAGTGAGTATCGGCTGATGCGCAACGGGCACGTAGTGCGCCTGATCTTCTGTGAGAAGGCCGAGGCCCAGTGCCTGCCGGTGGCACTGGCATCCATGCTCAGCAAGTACCTGCGTGAGGCCCTGATGCGGCGTTTCAACGCCTTCTGGCGGCAATACGTGCCTGACTTGGCACCGACGGCCGGCTACTACGCCGATGGTCTCCGCTTCCTCGAGCACATCAAACCCACGCGCCTGCAACTGGGCATCCCCGACGATCTGCTGATCCGGGTGCGCTAGGGCGGAAAACTGCCTGCCGGTAGTGAACAATGGGCAATAAATAAACCCCATCCTGCCAGGATGGGGCTCAAGAGCGGGCGATGGGATTCGAACCCACGACGTCAGCCTTGGGAAGGCTGCATTCTACCACTGAATTACGCCCGCATTGGCGCTTCTGCTGAGAATGCCAGTGTGTGGATTGTACGTCTCCCTTTGGCCGGGGACAAGAGCCTGGGCGGGTCGGGTCATCGGGGCGTGCGCCATCAGGCCGGGGGGAGGGGGACGGGGCGGCCGCTTTGACGGCTCTGGTTGGCGGCCTCGATGAGCCGCATCACCTCCAGCATCTGCTCGGCCGGCACCGCCGATCGATTGTGCGGCAGCGACTGCATGATGGCGGCGAGCAGGCCGGCGTAGTAGGGCCGGCCGGCGCTGGCATCGAAGGAAAGCGCCTGATCGGGCAAATGGAGGGTGCCGCCGAACCGGTTGTGGGCATTGCGCGCACCGCGCAGGGTAGCGCAGCGGCCATCGGCCCAAGTGGCGGTCAACAGGTCATGATGTTCATCGTAATACGCCCGCACCTCAGTACAGCCCACGCCCATCACCGTCACGATCATCTCGATGCTGTGGATACCGTACCAGAAGTAGCCGGGCTGCATGGGCTCCAGGGCCATCGGGCCGTAGACATCGATGCCGCGCACCTGCGACCGATGCTCGGCCAGCAGATTCGTCAGCTGCTCGGCGTAGCGCAGTGATGAGCAGCTCATGACCGCCACATCCAGCTCGGCGGCAAGATCAAGGATTTGCCGGGCATCGGCCACGCTCAGCGCCATCGGTTTGTCGATGAACGTTGGGCGGCGGCAGGGGGCGGTGCGGCGGAACAGGTCCAGGTGCGTACGCCCATCCACACTGGTAATGAACAGCAGATCCACCCGCTCGGCAACCGCCTCGGGGCTGTCGAGCAGTTCGACGCCGAATTCATTGACCAGTTGGCGGGTGAAACCTTCGACGCGGTCCCGGCTGGGCGGAAAATCGGGCGATCCGCCCTGGAATGCCGCCACCACGCGTCCGCCGGGCACATGCCAGGGATCTTCGCTTCGATTGAGCATGTTGGTGAAGGCAATGACGTGTGAGGTGTCCAGCCCGATCAGTCCGATCCGTTGTTCTGAAGGCATTGCGTGGTCCGGTTCAAAGGCGGTTACTGCTTCCTGTGACCACCTCAGTTTACCGTTTATTGCCCGACAGGGGTGAATGAGGCAGGTCTAAATCACAGAGCCTTGCTGGCCGGCGGACGCGCAAGCGCTCGTCAGGGCATGGGATGCGGGCAACGTGGCCCAGGCGATTTGATCCCCCTCGCCGAGAGCGGCGGTGGACTGCTGGCGCGCACGGCGCGCGGCCCAAGCTGGCGCGCGGGCCGATGTGCGCCAGCGCGGGCGGCGCGTCTGCATGGGCGCCATGCAGGCGTGGTTCAGGAGAGGATGCGCTGCTGGATCTGGCGCAACTCGGCACGGTGAGCCTGGGGATCAACTGCCTTGATCTCAAACTCCCGGATGAAGGCCAGGCCGATGTTGTAGATGTTGTCCGCCAGGCGCCGACAGAACGTGGCGCGGGCCAGCATGACCAGCGGCGTGCGCGACAGCCGCGGCAGGCGCACCAGCAATTGCTCGTTGGGTTCGAGCGGGCGCGTCTGGATGATGCCGATACCGCCAATCGATATATCGCGGGTCAGGACGGTCACATCCCCGGCGGGGACACCGTTTCGGAACTCGGCCACCTGAACGGTGGTGTGGACTTCAATTCGGGTTGCCAGCCGACGTTCGTGCCCTTTGCTGACTGCCGCTTCTACTCGAAGCGCTTCCACCACTTCAGCAAACTGCTGGGTTGATAAATGAACGCCGGTACCCCCATCGGTTGCAAACGCCATGTCAAGGAACCTCGTCTGCGAGAGGCCCGGTAATGGCCCCTGCTCGGATTAATATCGGCAGAACGTCCGTTTAAGATGACCCTAATCGGACGTGTCGCCCAGTG
>CAYNMV010000055.1:0-3594 GCA_964398315.1 uncultured Tepidisphaeraceae bacterium
GTGGATGATGTCAAAGAAGGCTCCCAGGCGATCCACTTCGTGCAGCTCGCGGGCGAGGGTGCTGGCCAGGTCGAAGCTGAAGCCATCGACATGCATCTCCGTCACCCAGTAGCGCAGCGAGTCCATGATGAGCTGGAGCACGCGCGGGTGGACCATGTTCAGCGTGTTTCCGCAGCCGGTGTAGTCCATGTAATAGCGTTTGTCCTCGCCGGTGAGGCGGTAGTAGCTGGCGTTGTCGATGCCGCGCCACGAGAGGGTGGGGCCGAGGTGGTTGCCCTCGCAGGTGTGGTTGTAGACCACATCCAGGATCACCTCGATGCCCACCGAATGGAGCGTGCGCACCATCGTCTTGAACTCCTGCACGCTTTTGCGCGGGCTGGCGCGGGAGGCATACTCCAGGTGGGGCGCGAAATAATTGAGCGTGTTGTAGCCCCAGTAATTGGTCAATCCCTTGTCGATCAGGTTGCGGTCATCCAGGTGATAGTGAACCGGCAACAGCTCGATGGCGGTGACGCCCAGGCTCAGCAGGTGATCGATGACCGATTCATGTGCCAGGGCGGCGTAGGTGCCACGGCGCTCCTCGGGCACATCCGGGTGGCGCATGGTCAGGCCTTTGACGTGGGCCTCGTAAATGAGGGTCTTGTGCCAGGGGATGCGCGGGCGGCGGTCATCGCCCCAGGTGTAGGCGGTGTCGATCACACTGGCCAGCGGGGCGAAGGCGCTGTTGTTGCGTGAATCCAGGGTCAGGTCATCATCGCCGAGCGGATAGCCAAAGAGGCTGTCATCCCAGCGCACATCCCGGCCAATCGCCTTGGCGTAGGGATCGAGCACGATCTTGTTGGGGTTGAAACGGTGGCCGCTGGCCGGGTCATACGGGCCATGGACGCGGTAGCCGTAGAGCTGCCCCGGCTCAATGTCCGGCAGGTAGCCGTGCCAGACCATATCGGTCTGCTCGGGCAGGGGGATGACATGTGTTTCAACCTCATCATCCACATCGGCGAACAGGCACAGATCGACCTTGGATGCATGTTCGGAAAAGAGCGCGAAATTAACACCCGCCCCATCCCAGGTGGCTCCCAGGGGATAAGGCCGGCCGGGCCAGATGCGCATAGGCGTTCCTCAAGTGAAAGGCGGTGGCCCACACGCACCGGTGATGGGCTGGCTCTACAAGAGGCAAATGCAGTGCCGGGTCTGGTGCGGCAAGGATTTCAGGCCGCCAGCAGCCTGGGAAGGACGGCTGGCGGGCTGGTTCCGCCGGTTTGGCGAGAGGGGCAGGACAGGATGTCCGGGCTGGGGCTGTTGCAAGCAGCAGGCCAGGGCGCGGGGCGGGAGGACAAAGGCGGGAAGCGGGCCATACGGCGCCCGGTGTCTCTGTCGCCTGCGGACAGGCCCGCACGGGCAGATGCGCGCATGAAGAAGGCGCGTCCACCTGAGGGGACGCGCCGGATTCCTCCGAGAGATTATAGTCCGTGAGATTGCAGGCTGCCGGCCTGGGTCAATGTGCTCGAAACCGCCTGTGGCCATTGCCCCATGCCCATGCCGCCTGGCCCGATTGCCGAGCGGCTCAGCACCCTGGCTCAGGGATAAACCGCTTCAATTCCTTCGGTGCCGCCTTCAGGGCAGGTGGGGCTGGTGATCTTCGCCACCTCTTCATAGTTGTTCTGGCGGACCCATCCCTTGTCACCGGTGCCGGGCTTCTTGTACTCGATGCCGGTCATCTGGATTTCATCGTACAGGCCCGGATCGGTCTCGGGGCCGGCGTCGCGCAGCGCTTCCATCCGCTTCTTGGCCTCGGGAGTGTAGCGCTCCAGGTAGGCGGCAAAGGGCTTGCCACCCTTGCAGCGGAAGACATGCACGCGATAGGCAGGCTTGCCATCCTTGTCGAATGGCGGGATCTTGCTGATGTCGTCGGCGAACCAGGTTTCACCATCGTCGATGGTGTAGTAGGCCTTGGTGGGGATGCGCGGCCCGCTGCCGCTCATGAGTTGGTAGCCGATGATGATCAGCGCGATGACGATGATGCCTGCGGTCACGCCGGTCGTGATGCCGGGATTCTCGTTGAGTTTTTCGCGGATGCCCACGGGGGTCTCCTTGGCAAAGTGTTGCGTTGATGGGGCCGAACTCGGATTGGGCTCGGAACCTCACAGCCAGCGGTTGTTCCTTGAAGTGAAAGATCGAACCGACCGCAGCAAAAGCTTAATCACAAATATCGGTGCTGACAACTCTTTAACCCGAAACAGCCACCCTAAAGGGTGCCACAAGCCGGGCGGCGTGCGGGTGGTTTTTCATGCTCCGTCGATCAGCCGGGCCACCTCCTGGCAATCCTTATCGCCACGGCCCGAGAGGTTGACCACAATGAGCTGGTCCTTGCCCAGCGTGGGTGCCAGCTTGGCCACCTGGGCAATGGCATGGGCGCTTTCCAGCGCGGGGATGATGCCTTCGGTGCGAGCAAGAAGCTGAAATCCTTCCAGCGATTCAGCATCGGTGATGCTGACATACTCCACCCGCCCGCTGTCTTTCCAGAGGGCGTGCTCCGGGCCGACACCGGGATAATCCAGCCCCGCCGAGATGCTGTGAACATCGGCGGTCTGGCCTTCCTCATCCTGCAGGACGTAGCTCATGGCCCCGTGCAGCACGCCGGGGCGGCCCTGGGTGAGGGTGGCGGCGTGCTGGCCGAGGGCACTGGAGCGCCCGCCGGCCTCGACTCCCAGCAGCCGGGTTTGGGTGTCATTGATGAACGGGTAGAAAATGCCCGCCGCATTGGACCCACCCCCCACACAGGCGATAACCACATCAGGCAGGCGGCCTTCGATCTCCAGGCATTGCTGGCGGGCTTCCCGGCCGATGCAGGCCTGGAAATCGCGCACCATCGCCGGAAACGGATGCGGCCCGGCGACGGTCCCGATGATGTAATGGGTGTGCTCCACGCTCCCCATCCAGTCGCGCATCGCCTCGTTCAGGGCATCCTTGAGCGTTTTCAGCCCGCTCTGCACCTCGATGACGCTGGCCCCCATCAATTTCATGCGGAAGACGTTGAGGTTCTGCCGGCGGACATCCTCGGCCCCCATGTAGACATCGCATTTCAGGTCAAACAGGGCCGCGACCGTGGCACTGGCCACACCGTGCTGGCCGGCACCGGTCTCGGCGATGATCCGCTTCTTGCCCATGCGTTTTGTCAGCAGCGCCTGGCCGATGGCGTTGTTGATCTTGTGGGCGCCGGTGTGGTTCAGGTCTTCGCGCTTAAGGTAGATTCTTGCTCCGCCCAGGTGTTCGCTGAGCCGCTTTGCATAATAAAGCCGCGAGGGCCGGCCGACGTATTCGCGCAGGTAATAGTCAAATTCCTCCTGGAATGCCGGATCCGCCTTGGCCCTGGCATACTCGGCCTCCAGTTGCTGAAGCGCATACACCAGCGTTTCAGGCACAAACGTGCCCCCGTAGGGCCCGAAATGGCCGGTGGAATCGGGCTGGTTCAGCAAATCGGCAGCGGGCGAGGCGGTAGACGACATAACCAGATCGTAAAACCCCCAGCGCTGAGACTCAACTGCATGGGGGATTGCTCTGCCGGCCAGAGTGCTTGGGCTGCCTTTTTCCCGG
>CAYNMV010000055.1:3694-10043 GCA_964398315.1 uncultured Tepidisphaeraceae bacterium
GGGGGGCTGGCCCGGCTTGACGCATCGCGCTGGCTGGACAACAATTCCGCCACCGATGTCCCGACAGATCAATCATCCCGCGCTGGTGCCGCTGAAGAACCGTTTCCCCGATGTGAAGTTCCTCGTTGGGGAGTTCCGCGACATGGTGACCGTTGTCGTGCCGCGCGAGCGGATCGTCGAGGTCTGCACTTTCCTGCGCGATGACCCGACCCTGGGGTACAACTACCTCAGTGAGATCAACGGGATCGACTACCTCAATTACCCCGGCGCAAAAGACCGTTTCGGCGTGACTTACGGCCTGGTCTCGATTGATCGCGGTACGCCGCGGCTGTGGCTCAAGGTCTTCCTCAACCCTGAGCATCCCACCGCGCCGGGGAGCGAGTGGAACGCCATCCGCGATGAAGAGGCGGCCGAGAAGAGCGATCCGGGGCTGCGCATCGACAGCGTCTGCGGCGTCTGGCCGGGCGCAGAATGGATGGAGCGCGAGGTCTACGACATGTTCGGCATCGTCTTCCTCAACCACCCGGACCTCCGCCGTATCCTCACCTGGAACGGCTTTGGCAATTATCCGCTGCGAAAAGATTACCCCCTCCGCGGTGTCGGCGAGCGCGAGCAGTACAAGATCATCACCCGCGAAAGCGCGTAAAGGCAAATTGCTGAATGATGAACGCCGACGGCTGAAAAGGGTTCCTTTTCAGCCGTCGGCGTTCACTGTTTATGCCTTCAGCTTCAGGTTCCGTGCGTGGAACGCCAGGGCCGACTGGATATGCACATCCCAGTAGTCCCAGTTGTGCGCCCCGGGGTGCTCTTCGTATTCGTGGGGGATTTTCAGGCGATTCAGCGCTGCGTGGAAGGTGCGGTTGTCCTCCAGCAGGTAATCCTCGGTGCCGCAGTCGATGCGCAGCTTCGGGAGCTTGCCCCGCCTTTTGGCCCGGGCCGCCAGCGTAAGCAGATCATGCTCTGATCCCTGTGGCCGGGCGCCGAAGACCCGTCGGAACTCGGCGTTCTGCCGCGGCACCGGCTTGGTGCCGTGCATCAGCGCCCCGCTGTGGCTGTGGGCGCTGGCGAAGCGATCGGGGAAGCCCAGCGCCAGACGCAGCGCACCATAGCCTCCCATCGACAGCCCGCCGATGCAGCGCGCTGCGCGGGCCGGGCGCGCCGGGAAATTGCGCTCGATGAAATCGGGCAGTTCCTGGCCGATGTAGGTGGCGTAATCGGGGCCGACTTCGTTTTTCGTGTAGAAGCCGCGGAAGCCATCGGGCATGACCACGATCAGCGGCAGGTCCGCCACGTAACGCTCGATGCTCGTGCGCCGTTGCCAGATGGTGTAGTCATCGCTCAGGCCGTGCAGCAGGTAGAAGGTTGCGAACGGCGGCTTGCCACGTTCGGGCAGGATGACGAACGATCCCACCTGCTTGCCGAGCGTTTTACTGGTCCAGTGCAAATGACAAAGTGCCATGGGCGGGATTGTAGCCACAGACGGCGGGGGACCAAATGGCCGGGCCCGCTGAAACGCGCCCGGCGGCAGGGCGATCGCACCCGGCCGGTCTGCTTCGGCGCGGGCCCTCGCCCGGCCCATGACGCCGCGCTCACAAAAAACGGGCCCCGGCCCCACGGCAGGAGCAGGCATCCTGCCGCCATGCGGCACACAGCGCCTCTCATCGGCCCGCAGCGCTGGTGGCTTTGCGATAGGCGCCCGGGGTCATCGCCTTGGCCGCACGGAAGCGGCGATGGAAGTTGGCCAGGTTGCGAAAGCCGCAGTCGAAGGCGATCTGCGTCACCGAATCATCGCTCTCCACCAGTCGCCGGCAGGCGTGCTGCACCCGCCAGTCATTCACGTATTGGCTGTATGGCCGGCCGATGTGCTGCTGGAAGAATCGGCTGAACGATGAGGGGGACAGGCCCAGTTCCCGCGCAAGCATCGCCTGTGGCGGGAAAACGGGGCTGGCCTGGTGCAGGCGCTGAAGGATCCGCCGCATCAGCGCATCGCCGGCATCATCGGTCGTGGCCTGCTTGTGGGTTGAAAGCCGTCGCCATGCCCGCCCATCGCCCAGCGCCGTCAGCACGTCCAGCAGGCGCACGATGCGCTGGGGCGAGCCGACATCCGCCTCGATGACCTTTCGGGTGAGCGTGCGCAGCAGCGCTGTCACCGGGCCCTCAATGCTCAATCCGTGTCGGGCCGCCTCGAACAGCCGGATGAAGGGGCGGAACTCCGGCGCTGCCCACAGCCCCTGGCCCAGCATATCCGGCAGAAACTGGATCACGATCGACCGCACCGGCCCTTCCTCCGGCCGGCTCGACCAGGTGTGCGGCAGATTGGCCCCCAGCAGCACCAGGTCGCCCGCCTCGTAGTGCTCAACCGAATCCCCCACCAGCCGCACCCCGCGACCCTGCTCGATCAATGTCAGCTCAACTTCGGGATGGTAATGCCACAGGAAGGGAAACGCCGGCAACTCAAAGCGGCGGGCGGCAAATGACTCCACGCCCTCCAGGGGGACAATCTCGCGCTGGGCCGGGTGGCGGCGGATGGGCATCGCAAAAAAGTACACAACTTCCGCACCGGCGGCAAAGTCGCACCGGCCGGATGCGATTATGCTGCGAACATCGCTTGCACAAAGGAGAACACCTCATGACCCTCGCTGCCGATCCAGCCGCCGCCGCGGACCTCAACGAACACTACCCCCTTACCCGTGAGCAGATCCGCCTCTTCCAGCACAACGGCTACATCAAGCTGAAAAACGTGCTGGCGCCCGAGACGCTGGCCTTCCATGGGGAGGAGATCACCCGGCAGGTCTTTCGCCTGAACCACATGACCAAGCCGATGGAGCAGCGAACGACCTACGAGAAGGCGTTCCTGCAGGTCATGAACCTGTGGACCGAAAGCGAGGTGGTGCGCGCGTTCAGCTTCGCCGGCAAGCTCGCCCGCATCGCGGCGGAGCTGATGGGCGTTGGCGGCGTGCGCATGTATCACGACCAGGCGCTGTACAAGGAGCCCGGCGGCGGTATCACCCCCTGGCACGCCGACCAGTACTACTGGCCGGTTGACACCGACAACACCATCACCGCCTGGATTCCGCTGCAGGCCACGCCCCGGGAGATGGGCCCGCTGGCTTTCAGCGCAACCAGTCACCGCTACGCCATCGGCCGCAATCTTGTGATCAGCGATGAGAGCGAGCAGAAGATCAGTAAGGCGCTGCTGGAGAAGGGCCTGCCGCTGGATGATGGCCCCTTTGACCTGGGCGAGATCAGCTTTCACTACGGCTGGACGTTTCACCGTGCGGGCCCCAACACCAGCGATGCGCCGCGCAAGGTCATGACGATCATCTATATCGAGGATGGCTGCCGCGTCGCCGCGCCGAAAAACAAGAACCAGGAGAACGACCTGGCCCGGTGGATGCCGGGGCTGAAGGTGGGTGATCTGGTTGACTCAGAGCTGAATCCCGTGCTGTACCGCGCACAATAAACACGTTTAATGAGCACGTTGATCCGCCTGCGGGCGGCAAGATTCACTGGACGATCGACGGCAGGCTGCGTGCGTGCATGATGAAATGCACTGCGGCGGCAGCGGATCCGCCAGGGCGCTGAGGGGGGCCGGTGGTTTCCTTTGCCGGGGGTGATTCTACAATGTGGATCGCATGCATCAGTCCACCATCATTGTCACCGGGGCAGCGGGGTTTATCGGGTCGCACGCATCGGAGGAACTGATCCGCCGGGGGTGGCGGGTCATCGGGATCGATAATTTCTCACCCTTCTATGACCGGGCATGGAAAGAGCAGAACCTGCGCGCCATCGGTCCGGGGATCGAGCTGGAAGAAATCGACATCACCGATGCCACGGCGGTGGGGCGGGTCTTTGCGACGGCCAGGCCGCAGGCGGTGCTGCACCTGGCGGCGATGGCGGGCGTACGGCCCAGTATCGCCCGGCCAGCGCACTACTGCCGGGTGAATGTTGAGGGTACGACGAACCTGCTCCAGGCGGCGGTGGACAACCGCGTGGGCAAGTTCCTCTTTGCCAGCTCGTCCAGCGTCTATGGCAACAACAGCAAGGTGCCGTTCAGCGTGGATGATGAGGTGGCCTCACCCATCAGCCCCTACGCCGCCACCAAGCGCGCCGGGGAACTGATCTGCCATACCTATTGGCACCTGTACAGGCTGCCGGTCTTCTGCCTGCGCTTTTTCACCGTCTACGGCCCGCGCCAGCGGCCGGACCTGGCGATCCACAAATTCACCCGCCTCATTGATGCGGGCAAAAGCATCCCCGTCTTCGGCGATGGCTCCACCAGCCGCGATTACACCTTCATCACCGACATCGTTGCCGGCATCATGGGCGCGCTGGACCGCTGCGACCGATACGGCATCTACAACCTCGGCGGCTCCGATCCGGTCACGCTGTCACGACTGATCCAGGAGATCGAAACAGCCCTGGGGAAAAAGGCGATCATCGACCGCAAGCCCGCCCAGCCTGGTGATGTCGAGCGCACGTATGCGGATATCTCCCATTCCCAGCGCGACCTGGGTTACAACCCCACCACGCCCATCGCCGACGGCCTGCGCAAGTTCATCGCCTGGTACCGCGAGTTTGGGCACCTGTATCCCATGACGCTGTGAAGCACGCAGCAAGAAAAAGCGCACGCAGCACAGGCGCGAAGCACACCTCGCTGTGGCGGAGGCGACAGTTCGCAAAGCAGCTTTGCGCTTAAGCGCGATCAGTCATCGTCATCGTCGAGCCGTTTGCCATTGGCGTCATACTCGACGTCCTCATCATCGCCATCTTTGTCGATGTATTCGATCTCGTAGCGGACAGCGCCGTTGCGATGGGTTTCCTTTTCAACCCGCTTGACCTTCACGCCGGGATAGTCTTTCTCGAAAGCCTGGCGCACCTTCTCGGGCAGGGCCGAATACGGGATCTTTTCTTCCTTCTCATCGGCCAGCGCGCTGCCCACTCCTACCGACATCACGATCATCAACATCGCCGCCGCGAAACGCCTGGAAATCATTGCCTGCTCCTTTGCGTGAAGTTGCGGGGCCGGGCCGGGGGAGATATCCGGCTGGCTTATCGACGGCGGGAAATGCATGCAATCCCTGCGCCGCGGGCTGATGCGTTTCGGTTCCGCGGGTACACTCGGACACCATGCCGCGCCTGCGCACGCTTATTCCCCTGCTGTTGGTCCTGCTGTTTGCGGCGGTGATCTTCCTCACCGGCATTGACTGGGGGCTGCCCTCGCGGGCGATCGATCCCTACCTGTTCGGCAACCAGTCGCCGCCCACCGGCGCGGAGCTGCTTACTCTGACCGGCGGATGGAAATCGGATGCGGCCGGGGCCGATGTGGACCGTGATCCGCTCACCGGGCGCGATCAGCCGATCGTGCTCAACGGCACCGATGCCGAGCGGGCGGCCATCGCGCTGCGCTACCGCCTCTACTCGGCCCAGCCCGATGAGATGATCACCTTCCGGGCCCTGGCGCAGATGGACCCGGCCGCCGGCGACCTCGATCCGCGCCTGTATCAATATGGAGGCCTGTGGATCTATCCCGTGGGCGGATTGCTCAAGCTGGCCTCGATGCGCGGCTGGCTCCATCTCACGCCGGACCTGGCTCACTATCTCGATCACCCCGAAGATTTCGGCCGCTTCTACCTCATCGCCCGCGTCTACTCGGTGCTGTGGGGGCTGGTTGGCGTAATCGTGGTGTATGCCCTGGCGTATCGCCTGGCGGGTATCGGGCGGGAACAGCCATCCGCCGCTGCCCACCTTCCTGCGGCGGAGCAGGAGGACCATGAGACCACTGGTGCCGCCAGCCGCATGGTCGCCGAGCGCATGATCATCGCCACGGCGGCGGCGATGCTGTACGCGCTGTTGCCGGTGGTGGTGAACCTGGCGCACGAGGCCAAGCCGCATCTGGCCGGCGCGGTGGGGGTGGGAGCGGCGGTGCTGGCGGCGGTGCGCTACACCGACCGGCCGCTGATCCGCCGGGCGCTATTGGCCGGGGCACTGGCCGGGGCGGCCACCGGCATGGTGCTGACGGGCCTGATCGCGTTCATGGTCCTGCCGGTGATGATGCTGCTGGTGCGCCAAAGCTGGAAGCAGCGCACGATCCACCTGCTGGCGGCCACGGCGGCGGGCGTGGTCGTCTTCGCCGTGACCAACCCCTATCTCCTGCTCGGCCTGGTGAGGCCGCAGGCAGCGGTTGAGTCGAACTTTGCCAACCACCTCACGTTTTACAACCTGCGCGAATGGCGCGGCAGCTTCAGCGATGCGATGCGCTTCACCGTCGATGCCCTCACCTGGCCGCTGGCGCTGGCCGGCCTGGCCGCCGCCGTGCTGTTCGTGATCCACGCGCTGCGCCATGCGC
>CAYNMV010000055.1:10143-28918 GCA_964398315.1 uncultured Tepidisphaeraceae bacterium
TCATGTCTCACATCAAGTTTGTTGACGCTTCTACAGCAGGCTCACCGGATCGACATCGACGGCGATGCGATCGGTTTTAGTGAGCGCGCCCTTATGGCGCAAGTTGGCGAGAATTTTCTGGAGGGTCTGGGCGCGGGGGGAGACCAGGACGATCTGATGACGGTGATAGCCGGCGATCTTGCTGATGGCGCAGGGCATCGGGCCGCGCAGGCGAATCTGCATGCTGGGGTCTTTCTGCGTCTCGGCGGCGATGGATTCGTTGAGTCGCTCGGCGACTTCCTCGGCCAGCTTGTGCAGCTTGTCCTCTTCCTGATCGCGCAGGATGATGCGCACCATTCGCGCAAACGGCGGCAGGGCGGTGTCGCGCCGGTTTTTCAGCTCGGCCGTCGCCCAGCCGACGTAGTCGCCGCGCAGCGCGGCCTGGATGGTCGGGTCGTCCGGCAGGAAGGTCTGGAGCACCACCCGGCCCGGCAGGTCGCCGCGCCCGGCCCGCCCGGCCACCTGGGTGATGAGCTGGAAGGTCCGCTCGGCTGCCCGGAAATCGGGCAGGGCCAGCGCGGTGTCGCCGCTGATGACACCCACCAGCGTCACGTTGGGGTAATCCAGCCCCTTGGCGATCATCTGCGTGCCCAGCATCACCTGGATCTCGCCTTTGGCGAAGCGGCCCAGCATGGCCTCGTAGTCCCGGCTGTTGCGCATGGTGTCCGAATCGACCCGGGCGAAAGTCATCTCCGGGAACTTGCGCATCAGTTCCTCTTCCACCCGCTGCGTGCCCAGCCCGAACAGCGACAGCTTATGCCTGCACTGCGGGCACGCTGGCGGCAGCGGCTGGACGGCCAGGCAGTAATGGCAGTGCAACTGGCCGGTGTGCAGCGCCCTGGCGTGGCTGGCCCCTGCACCCGCCTGGCCGGCGCTGCGATGGTAGGTCATGGTGGCATCGCAATACTTGCATGTCACCGGCGTCTGGCAGCTTGAGCAGTAGACGAAATTGGAATAGCCCCGCCGGTTGAGCAGCAGGATCGCCTGCTGACCCTTGTCCAGCGTCACCCGAAGCAGGTGCTCCAGCCGCCGCCCGATGAGCTGGATGCCCCTGGTCATCCGCCGTTCGGTGATCATGTCGATCAGCTCCACGTGCGGCATCTGAAGGTTGCGCACGCGCTGGGGCAGCGAGAGGAGATGGTAGTTGCCGGTGGCCGGTTGCCGGTTGCCACTGGCGCCCTGGCTGGCTGTCGTGGGGCGGGCAGGAAACGGCTCAGCATCCCCGGACTGATCAGCCTCCCTGGACCCTGCGGACGGCACATCGGCCTCCCCGGCCGCCTCGTCCGCGTCTCGGGCCAATGGCCGCTGGCCACTGGTCACTTTATGCCACGTCTCCAGCGATGGCGTGGCGCTGCCCAGCAGAATGGGGATCTGCTCGATCTGGGCCCGCTTGATGGCGACATCGCGGGCGTGATAGCGGGGGATCAGATCCTGCTTGTAGGATGATTCGTGCTCCTCATCGACCACGATCATGCCCAGGCGCCGGGTGGGCGCGAAGACGGCCGAGCGGGCCCCCACGATCACCTCGGCCCGGCCGGAACTGATGAGCTGCCAGTGACGGTGGCGATCGGTGGCGGTCAGGCCGCTGTGCAGGATGCTGACATGCCGGAAGCGGGCGGTGAAGCGCCGAACCGTCTGCGGCGTCAGCGCGATCTCGGGCACCAGCACGATCGCCTGGCGGCCCTGCTCAACCACCTGCCGGATGCATTGCAGGTAGATTTCGGTTTTGCCCGAGCCGGTGACCCCATGCAGCAGGTTCACGCTGAACCCCCCCTGGCGCACGCGCGGCAGCAATTCATCGAACGCCCGCTGCTGATGCTCGTTCAGGGGGATATCGGCCTGGAGCGCGTCCCCGGGCGGGGCATCGGCTTCAAAGCGGGGCAGGTCGATCTCCGGGGTGATGGTGATCATGCCCATCGAGCGGAGCTTGCGCACGGTCGGCACGGTGGTTCCGGCCTCGCCGGCCAGGCGGTTGATCTCGATAGCGCCACCCGGCTCGATCAGCAGCAGCCGTGCCAAGATCGCCCGCCGCTTGGGGGCCTTGATCGTCTCCAGCAGCGCCTGCGTCTCCTGCGGGGATTTGGCCAGCCGCACCATGTGCGAATAGGCCAGGCCGGTTTTGCGCTTCACCGCCGAGGGAATGATGCTGTCGAGCACCGTGCCCAGCGGGGCCACGTAGTAGCGGCTCATCCAGCGGGCAAGCTGCATGAGACGCGGGTCGATCAGCACCCGCTCATCGGCGATCGCCAGCAGTGGCTTGATCTGCGGATAGGTGGTGGTGTCATGGATGGAGACGACATAGCCGTACTGCGGCCGGTTGTTGCGCCCCAGCGGCACGCGCACGCGCTGGCCGATGTGCAGGCGATCGATCAACGGCCCGGGGATCGCGTAATCCAGTTCGCGATCGAGCGAATTTTCCAGCGCCACCGCGGCAAACGGGCCGGTGGGCCGCTCGCGCTGCGGCGCCGGCGCTTCATCCTCGATCTGTCCAAACAGGTTGGGCATGGTTCAGGGAAGATATCGGGTCGGCCAGTGCAAACACATGCACGGCGGGGAGGATGCGGGGCAGGTGCGTGCCTGCTGCCATCAGCCGGGCTGCTTCCCTCCCCGCAGCTGGCAGGCAGCGGGCCATCGCCCGATAACGCCTTGCGTTTCAGACTGCCCGCGTGACACCTTCACCGGCGTCTGCTACGCTCCTTGTCCATCATATGCCAGGTCGCAATGTTCGGCAATGGTTAGGATGGCGACTGCATCACTTTTCCCAGTAGATTACGATGACGACCTCCGCCCCCACGACACCCGATGAGGCTAGCCCCAAACGCTCGATTCTGGCGTATCACCGGACACGGGGCCTGCTGGCGCTGGCGTGCCTCATCTGTTTCGGCCTCTTCTGGTGGGTGGGGAACGTGCTGAAGATTCCGGCCGCGCTCTATCTCGATCCCAGCCTGGCGACCCAGGATGCGCCGGTGATCAATATGCTGGCCATTGCGGTGACGCTGCTGCTGTGCACGCTGATTGGAACGCTCATCGCCGGCACCGTGCGCAGCGATGCGGGCTTTTTTGCCGCCTGCGTCGGGATGATGGCAATGGCGATCCGCTTCGGTCCCGGCGGGCAGGTATACCGCGAAGCCGGCGGCACCGGCATCTTCCTCTGGCTGATTGCCGAGACGATCCTGTTTTATGCGCTGGTGGCGGCGGCGTGGTGGGGGCAGGTGTGGCTGCATCGGAAGGGGCTGGCCGTGGCCGACACCGTTCGCGATGGCATGTCGCCTTCACCATACCCGCTGCCGGTGCGGATTCTTGCGACCATCACCCATGCTGCCGCCACTTGCCTGCTGCTGCTGGTGCTGCTGCGCTCCAACGACAAGTCGCAGGCACTGATCTCCATCACGCTGGCGAGCCTGATCGCATCGCTGGTGGCTCATTCGCTGTTTGGGGTCACGCCCAGCGCCTGGATGTGGGCCGGCCCGGGGATAGCGGGAGTGGTGGGCTATGCTATAGGCCTGGGCAACCCCGGCGCCTGGGAGATTGGCCATCCCGGCTCACCGCTGGCGCGGGCGATGCCCCTGGATTACGCTGCCGCCGGCCCGGCTGGAGCGCTGATCGGCTACTGGATCAGTCGCAAGTGGCACGCCGCCCGCCAGCACGATGCGGCGGCTGAGAAGACGGTTATCGCCGTTCCTCAGCGGGCTGCGCGGGGATAAGGGGCAGGCTGGGCCGCATGATTTGGCAATCATGGGCCGTGCGCTGCCGTCGCGGTGCGCTTCAATACCGGACCAGGCCGCTGCGCTGCATGCACTTGCGCTGCACGCACTTGCGTCGGCGCATCAGCGCGGGCGCTGGTGGTGCAGTTGCCCGGTCGGGTCTTTCCGACTAACCTTGGACGACTCTTACGCACACAAGCCATGGCATTTACCGAACCGGTCCTCACCAAGCGGATTTCCCTCGACCCCGACCAGCGCAAGCTGCACTGGTATGATGATTACGTTGCCACCGGCGGCTACGCCGCGCTGCGCAAGGCCATTGATATGGCCCCGGACGAAATCATTAACGTTGTTAAGGAATCCGGCCTGCGCGGACGGGGTGGGGCGGGCTTCTCGGCCGGTCAGAAGTGGTCGTTCATCCCCAAGGAAAAGACCGGGCCGCACTACCTGGCGGTCAATGCTGATGAATCCGAGCCGGGCACCTTCAAGGATCGCTACCTGATTGACTACGATCCGCACCAGCTCCTGGAAGGCATTGCCATCGCCGCCCTGGCCACCCGCTGCGATGTGGCCTACATCTTCATCCGCGGCGAATACTACCGCCAGACCCGCATCCTCGAGCGCGCCATAGCTGAAGCGTACGAGAAGGGGATTTTCGGCCCCCAGGGCATCTTCGGCTCGAATCACAAGCTCGAGTGCTACGTCCACCGGGGCGCGGGGGCGTACATCTGCGGCGAGGAGACCGGCCTGCTTGAAGCCCTGGAAGGCAAGCGCGGCTGGCCGCGCATCAAGCCGCCGTTCCCCGCCATCGCCGGCGCCTTCGCCCGGCCGACGGTCATCAACAATGTCGAAACCTTGTGCTGCGTGCCGCACATTATCGAGCGCGGGGCAGCGTGGTTTAAGACCATGGGCACGCCCAGCTCTCCTGGCCCCAAGCTCTACGGCATGTCGGGCCACCTGAACAAGCCGGGCGTCTACGAGGATGAGCTGGGCATCACCCTCGATTATGCCATCAACAAACTGGCCGGCGGCATGAAGGGCGGCAAGTACAAGGCGGCCATCTGCGGCGGGATCTCGATGGGTGTGCTCGGCCCCGATCAGCTCGATATCAAGCTCGATTTCGACGATGTCCGCTTCCGTGGCGGCTGCCTGGGCCTGGGCACCGCCGGCATGATCGTCATGAACGAGCACACTGACATGGTTCGCGCCCTGCGCAACTGTGTCCGTTTCTATGCTCACGAATCATGCGGCCAGTGCACGCCCTGCCGCGAAGGTTCCCACTGGATGCGCAAGATCCTCGACCGCATCCTCGACGGCTACGGCAAGGCCAGCGACATCGACCTGCTCATGGAGCTGGAAAAGACCCAGGGGATCATGCCCGGCACGACCATCTGCGGCCTGGCCGATGGCACCGCCTGGGTCACGCGCACGTTCATCAACAAGTTCTACGATGAATTCGCCGCCCGCTGCCCCGAGGAAGTCGCCGGCGCCGCCCGGAGCATCAGCCTTCCGGTCAACCAGCGCGGCCGCACCAACGTGATGACGCCAATGGGCTTCAACACGCGGTAAAAATCACTGCAATCCCACAGCGTGACAAAAGCCCGGCCGATTGGGTCGGGCTTCTGTCTATACATGGGTCTGTCTATACAGAGGAATGTGAAGCCTGCATGCCCTTTTGATGCGAAAGAGGAGCCGGCATCGGCGGCACCGGCCGGTCGGCGGGATGCCAGGGCCGTTTCGCGCCAGCATCCCTGCGATCGATCCGATGCGATTTGGCGGCGTACTATTGAGTGATGTCCACCCAAACCCCATCCCGCCCCTGCATCATCTGCGGTCAGCCCATCGCGCCCCTGCGGCTGGAAGCCCTGCCCCACGTGACGACCTGCATCAACTGCGCGAAGAAATATCCGCCTTCGATCGACACCTCGAAGCTCGACCTGAGCCAGGCAAGCCCCATCAACCGCAACGGCTTTGCGCCCAAGGACTGATCACTTGTGCCTGCCGTGGATGTTGAACCATCCGGCGCAGTGGTCGCACTTGACATCGCCCATGGGTGAGACATCGGCATTCTTCGACAGCGGCGCGCCACAGCGCGGACAGGCGTAAGCGGTTCCGGGTGACTCCTGCGGCGGGGTGATGGTGTGTTCGTGGCGGGAATGCCCGGAGAAGGAGGGGGGGATGGCGGTGAACTGGCCGTTGAGCGCGGAGTAGATCATCCCCACGGCGAAGGCGATGAATCCCAGGGCGATGAAGCTGCCGAAGAAGCGAAAAAACAGCGGCGGTGAGCCGAACTGGTTGTGTGGCGTGCCCCACAGGAACACCAGCACCGTCACGCCCACACCGCCGAAGATGAACGCGAAGACGCCAAGGATGAACCGCGGCATCGTGGTCTGCTGATCGAATGGGTGCTTCATCCGCCTGCCTCCCGTGTGGACCGGCATCATCTTAAGGCGCATCACGCCCGTATGCACATGCTATCCAGTACAGCGGATCTTGAGCGCGGGCATCATCCCACCCATGCGATGTTCCGGTTGTTGCACACCGCCCCAAAGGATGATCTGCCCGCACCAGCAAATCATTCCAGCCCTCGTAAGCGAGAGCATCAGCGCATGCTGGCGGCGGTGGTGGCGGGGCGGCTACAATCGCCAGCGCCATGGAATCGCACGAATCGATCCTGTTGCGCTCGCGGCCGGTCTGGCCGGCGGTGGTGGTGGGGCGGATGCTGGGGATGCTGTACACGGTGGGTGCGGGCGTGCTGCTGTATACCTTGCGCGAGCTGCGCGGGCCGCGGTGGCTGCTGGAGACGTTCTGCGCGGCGGGGATCGCCATTGTGGTGGCATCCGCCTACATGGTCATGGCTTCCTGGGTGCGGCAACGCTCGGCATGGGGCGCGCTGGCAGGCGTGCTGGTCGGTTTTTTTGCGGCCCTGGCCGCGCTGGCGCTGGCGACCGGTCGCGTGCACCTGCCGCAGGACTGGCCGCTGCCTGCCTGGGGTTTCGGGCTGGCGGCGGGCCTGTCGATGCTGTTCAGCTTTACCGCATTGCTGGTGGTGATTCCCGCCCGCCGGGCGATTCCACCCGGCTACGGGCCGATCCTGCCGGACCAACCCCCGGAAGCGACGTAAGGGCGAATGCGCCATCGCGGCGCAGTGGGTTGCAGCGCAATCGGAGGATGAGACCGGCGCACCAGTGCGCAGGCCGAATGCGCATTGTCGCACAGGCCGGCTCTTTTTCCTATTTGACCGGCCCGGCAGCGGCGATACGATTCACAGGTGCCGGGATGCGTTACGATACGCTCCGGTTTCTCTCGGAATCCTGCAATACGAAGGAGCAACTCTATGCGCAGCCTGCGCCGTCTTGCCGTGGTTGCCATGGCGCTCGCGGTTTTCCTGGTCCAGTCGGTCCAGGCCCAGGTCGCCAAGCAACTGCCCGCCGACACCCTGTTCGTGCTTAAGGTCAGCAACCTGCGGCAGACCAGTGACAAGGTGAACAAGCTGCTCAACACGCTGGGGGTGGCCCAGTTGGCCGGCATCCAGGATCCGCTGGCCACCGTCAAGCAGCAGATGGGGATCAACGCCGGCCTGCGCGAGGACGGCGAGGCCGTGTTCGCCTATCTCGATCCAACCAGCACCGGCGTGGATGAGGATGAATCGATGCTGATTCTCCTGCCGGTGGCTGATTACCAGGCCTTCCTCGGCAACTTTGAAGATGCCCAGACTGAAGGCGCCGTCACCAGCGTTCGCCTGCAGGGTTCGCCTACGTTCGTCAGCCAGTGGGGCCAGTACGCCGCCCTCAGTCCGGCCCGGCAGATTGTGCAGAGCGCCCCCGAGGCTGCGATGGCTGTCGCCAATGCCCTCAGCAAGGACGTGGCCGGGAGTGATGCGATCTTCTACGCCAATTTCGAGAAGATCCGCCCGCTGGTGCTGCCGAAACTCCAGCAGGCGCGCGAGGAGGCTTTGCGGGATGCGGAGCGCGAGCTGGCTGGCAACGAACAGCAGAAGCAGTTCGTCCCGGTGGCCAAGGCGGCCATCACCCAGGGCTTCGGCGCTGTCGAGCAGCTCCTCAATGAATCCAACGCCGGTGCCATCAGCCTGAACCTGACTGACCAGGGGATCGCCATCAACGCCATCGCCGATTTCCAGCCCGCCAGTGAGCTGGGCAAGATGGTGTCGAGCCTCAAGGGCACCAACGAGTCGCTGGTGCGCGGCCTGCCGACCGGCGAGTACCTGGTTTACGGCGGCTGGTCGATCGAATCCGATGCCCTGGTGGAACAACTGGTGAAGTTCGCCGGCCCGATCCTCCAGGCGGTTGCCGAATCGCAGGGCAAGGCCGCTGAAGGCGAGAAGATGCTGGCGGCCACCCGCCAGTTCTACGCCGCGTTCAAAGAGATGAGCTTTGGCTGGGTGGCCCCGACCGGCCAGCTTGGCCAGGAAGCCCTCCTGCAGATGGTGGCGGTGAACCGCGGCGATGCGGCCGCGATGCGGCAGGCCAGCCAGGCCATGGCCGAAGCGCAAGGCGCGCTGTTCGGTGAGATGATGGGCGGGGCGGGTATCGCCTACACCGACAACGCCAAGACGATTGCCGGCGTGGAGTTTGACGCGGTGCAGGTGAACCTGAATCTCCAGCCTCCCGCGCCTGCTGAGAATGAAACCCCCGAGCAGCGGCGTGCCCGCCAGCGCGCGATGCGCGAAGCCGAACAGGCCCAGCGCGCCCTGGCGGTCCTCTATGGCCCCGGCGGTATGACCCAGTACAACGCCCTGGTGGGCGACACGTTCCTGATCGCCTCGGGTGTCAGTGATGAGGTGCTGGGCAAGCTGGTGGAGTCGGCCAAGGCCAATACCGACCTGCTGGCCGGCAAGGCGCATGTGCAGTCGGTCAACCAGGCCCTGCCCCAGCAGCGTATCGCCGCCCTGTACATCCCGCTGGATCAGTGGGCCAAGACCGGGGCGGTGTATGCAGCCCGGTTCAACTTCCCGGTGCAGTTGCAGCTCCCGCCGGACCTGCCCCCCATCGGCGTGGTCGTGACAACCGAGGGCGCTACCCTGCGGGTTGAGTCGTACATCCCCGTGGACCTGATCCAGAGCCTGATCGCCGCCGGCCTGCAAGCCGCCGGTGGTGCGGGCATGGGTGGAGGCATGGGCGACCCCGATGGGCTGTAAGCACCCTCCCGGGCGCAATCGCCGCAATCATTTGCCAGGGCCCGGTCGCCATGACCGGGCCCTGGTTTTTGCCTGAGGTTTACGTTGGCAGGGCAGGTGGCTCAAATCCATCGGCCAACACCACAACAGCTAGTGTCTCACTCCACCGCGCGCCATATTTTAGTGCATGTTCCACGTGGAACATTTGCAGCGGGCATCGCCTGCGTTGCAGCGTTGGCCCGCCATGATCCCGCCATGATCCCTTCCCACTTCCCTGCCTGAACCCGGGGCTGCCCCAACTCCCCAGTTCCCGCCCTGTTGCCTCTGTAGGCGGGCGGGTATCATCTGGAATCTGGACGACACCACGGAGATGCAATGGCTGAGACCGAGAAGGACCCGCTGAAAGAAACATTCCGCCCCAACACCGATGCCGGCCTCGATGCTGAGATCGATCGGGCACTGGGCGATCTGTCGCTCGAGCAGCTTTATGGATCGGAAACGACCCAGGCAACCCCGCCCGATGAGCCCCGCGGCACCCGCACCGGCAAGGTGGTCCGCATCGGCAAGGATGAGGTCTACATCGATTTCGGCGGCAAGGCCCAGGGCGTGGCCCCGCTGCTGGATTTCGTGGATGGCGTCCTGATTGGCCAGGAGGTTGAGGTCGAGGTTGAGCGTTACGATGCCAGCGAGGGGATGCTCATCGTCCACAAGAAAGGGGCGGTGCAGCAGACCGTCAACTGGGAGACGCTGGAGGTCGGTCAGGTGGTTGAGGCACTTGTCACCGGCACCAACAAGGGCGGGCTGGAACTGGAAGTCAAAGGGATGCGCGCCTTCATGCCGGCCGGGCAGGTCGAGCTGTGGCATGTGCCCGATTTCAGCCAGTATGTCGGCACCCGCCTGACCGCCGAGGTGACCACCTTTGACCGCGAAAAGAAGAACCTGGTTCTCTCCCGCCGCAATCTGCTGGAGCGCGAGCGGGAGGAGCAGCGCAAGAAGACCCTGGAAGAGCTGGCCGAGGGGCAGATCCGCCGCGGGGTCGTGCGCAATGTCATGGACTTTGGCGCGTTCGTTGACCTGGGCGGCGTGGACGGGCTGCTGCACGTCTCGGAGATGACCTTCAAGCGCGGCCGGCAGAATGCCAACGACTTCGTCAAGATCGGCGATGTGGTCGATGTGAAAGTCCTCAAGATCGATCCCGAGACCAAGAAGATCAGCCTCTCGCTCAAGCAGGCGCTGGGTGCGGATCCGTGGGAATCGGCCGAGACCAAGTGCGCCCCCGGTACCCAGGTGACAGGCCGGGTGACGCGGGTCGAGAGCTTCGGCGCGTTCATCGAGATCGAGGAAGGGGTTGAGGGGCTGCTGCCGGTCAGCGAGATGAGCTGGCAGCGCATCCGGCACCCCAGCGATGTGGTGAAGGAAGGCGACACGATCAAGCTGGTCGTGCTGAAGATCGATCCGGCCGAGCGCAAGATGAGCTTCAGCCTCAAGCAGGCCGGCCCTGATCCGTGGGCGACTGTCAAGGAGCGCTACGCCACCGACATGGTCACCAAAGGCACGGTGACGCGAGTGGTGGACTTCGGCGCGTTCGTCGAGCTGGAGCCGGGCCTGGAGGGCCTGGTCCATATCAGCGAGCTGGCCGATCATCGCGTGCGCTCGGCGGGCGATGTGGTGAAGCCAGGCGATTCGGTGGAGGTGCGCGTGCTGGATATCGACCAGGATGCCCGGCGCATCAGCCTCTCGATCAAGCGCGCCAAGGAAGGGGCCGCTCCCGCTCCTGCGCGCCCGGCCGCCGCGCCAGCGCTATCCCCCAAGGAACTGGCCAAAAAGCAGAAGCGCCAGCCCCAGCTTCGCGGCGGGCTGGATTTCAAATACTGAGAATTGATTCCCGCGATGCCGAAAAAGTGCAGCGCATCCTGTGCCACGGGCTATTAACCCGTGGCACATACACATCCAGAACATGTCGTGCGCCCCCTTTGGTCGTGACATGAACGGAACGCCCGTGCCAGGGCCAGGCGAGCGCAGGGCTGAATCTGGTTTTGGATGATGCGCCTGGGGCCAGGCTGTCGCGTAAAGCGCAGCATCCTGCACGGGTTGCAAGCACATGCCATGAATATGGTGATTGAATAGAAAGCAGTCCCTTCGGCCAATGGCTGCGAGGGCGGATCAAGTCTGTTCGGCGAACTGGCTGTAGGTAATCGCGTCGAGGTCAAGGCCGGCGAAGGCGCCCTGCTGGTAGAGCAGGCACCCCAGGCCGGCGGTCATGGCGGCGTTGTCGGTGCAATAGCGCAGCGGCGGCAGCAGGACCGGCAGGCGCAGTTGCCCCAGTGCCGCGCGCAGGCTGCGGTTGGCGCTGACCCCGCCGCCGATGATCACCGATCGACCGCCGGTGCGTTTCAGCGCCCGCTGGAGCTTCTTCACGATCACATCGACGCATGCCGCCTGGAAGCTGGCGGCGACATCGCGCAACTGCTGCGATGACAGCGCTGAGGCATCGCGCTGGCGCCCCTTGTGCCCGCGGACATGATAGAGCACCGATGTCTTCAGCCCGCTGAAGGAGAAGTCCAGCGACTGGCGCCCCAGCAGGCTGCGGGGAAAGCGAATCGCATCGGGGTTTCCCTCGGCCGCCAGCTTGTCGATCACCGGCCCGCCGGGATAGGGGAGATTGAGGATGGCCGCGACCTTGTCATACGCCTCGCCCACCGCATCGTCGATGGTTGAGCCGATCAGCTCGACATCGGTCCAGCTTTTCAGGTGATACAGCGCGGTATGTCCGCCGGAGACAACCAGCCCAACCGCGGGAAAACGGGGTTCGGTGGGCGCGTTTGGCGCCTGGCGTTCGGGGTGTGGCGAACCCGCCTGCGCCTCCTCCAGCATCACGCTGTACAGGTGCGCATGAACGTGATCCACCGCGATCAGCGGCTTGCCCAGGCTCCAGGCGAGGGTCTTGGCGGCGGTGACGCCCACCAGCAGCGATCCGATCAGTCCGGGCCGGTGGGCGATGGCGATGGCATCCAACTCGGCAAAGCGGATCCCGGCCGTCTCGATCGCCTCGCGCAGCACGGGCAGGATGTTCTCGATGTGCGCCCGGCTGGCGATCTCCGGCACCACGCCGCGGTACTTCTCGTGCAGCTCCACCTGCGTCGCCACCACGCTGCTGTGTACGCGCGTGCCACCCTCCACCACCGCGGCGGCGGTTTCATCGCAGGTTGATTCAATCCCAAGGATCAGGGGCATCGTTGTCATGAGGAGGCCAGGCTAAGAAGTGGGAAACAAGGCGAAAAACCAGCGCGCCGCCGAAAACGGGACACTACGATAGATCTCCGTGTCTCCCCTTTTTCTTGCCTCCATCTCTATTGTGCTTCCTGCGCCGGCATGGTGGCCGGGGCGGTTGTGGGAGCGCCCGGCTCGGGCAGGCGATCTTCGGGCATCACCTCGCCGGCGGGAGCGGCCTGCGTGGTTGGGCGGGTGGTGGCGATCGGCTCAACCGGGCGGCCCGGCGTCTGCGGCTCGCTCTGCAGCACGATCAGGCCGATCATGGTCGTCACCGCCTGCTGAAGCTGTCGATCCACCACCGCCTGCGTGGCCGGGCCGGTGGCGGGGCGCGTGACCGCCTCCTTGGCCACGGGCCGCTTGAACAGCTCCTGCCGCTGGCGCTCGCGCATCACCGCGATCTCTTCCTCATCGGTCATGGGGATGATGATCTGTGGCTCAACGCCCCAGTCGGTGGCGTCCTTCTTGCGATGCACCAGCCGGCCGCTGGGCAGGTAGTAGTAGGCAACGGTGAGTTTGAGCTCGCCGTTGTTGCCATCAAGCGGGATTACCTCCTGCACGCTTCCCTTGCCCCAGGTGCGCTCGCCGATCACCAGCGCCCGGCGATTGTCCATCAGCGATCCGGCCACGATCTCGGCGGCACTGGCCGAGTGTTCATTGACCAGCACGATCATCGGGAACGCCGGCAGCGTATCGGGCACGGTGGCCTCGCGCACATCCTCGGGGCGATTGCGCCCGCGCGTGCTGACGATCACGCCCGAGGGCAGGAAGTCATCGATGATCTGCACCGCCTGGTCGAGCCGGCCGCCGGGGTTGAAGCGCAGGTCGAGGATCAGCCCCTGCATCTGGCGCTCCAGCAGCGTCTCGAGGGTGGCGCGCAGGTGATCGCGGGTGTCGGTGGTGAACTGGGTGATGCGCAGGTAGGCGATCTTCGGCTCATCGCTGACGAAGTAGTCCCAGGTATTGTCCGCGTTGCGGGCATAGCCCTTTACCGTGGGGACGCGGATCTCCTGCCGCTGCATCGTCAGGTCGACCACCTCGCCGGTGGCATGGCGGACGGTGAGGGTGACTTCGGTGCCCTCATCCCCGGTGATGCGCTTGATGACATCCTCAAGGCGCTCGCCCTGGATGGGCTGGCCGTTGACCTTAAGGATGACATCGCCGGCCATCACCCCGGCATGGAAGGCAGGGCTGCCATCGATGGGGCTGACCACCTCGATCGTGCCATCATCAAGCTGGTCGAGCTGGATGCCCACCCCCTTGAACGATCCATCCAGCATGCGGTCGAAGCGCTCCTGCTCGGCCGGGGGGATGTAGACGCTGTAGGGATCGAGCTGCGAAAGCAGGCCATTGATGGCGGCCTCGCGCAGCTTCTGTTCATCCACTTCATCGACGTAGTTATTGGTGACCTGGCGGTGGATATCCACCAGGGTCCGCACGAACGAATACTCATCATCGCGCTGGGCCAGCGATCCGGGCAGGTGGAACGCCAGCATGCAGATGAGCGCCAGTGAGGCAATCCAGGCGAAACGTTCTCGGTTCATGTCATGGATTGTATGCTCAATGGGCGGCGATGCGGTAGCCATATGCTGCCATGCCGCCGGCGTTATGGGATGATCCGGTGCGATGGGATAATCGGACAGGGATTCACAGTCAGGAGCAAGTCATGATTCGACCACGGGGATGGATGGTGCTGCTGGCGCTCATCGCCGGCAGCGTGCGGGCCGATGTGCCGGCAACCCAGCCGGCGACGCAGCCGGCTGCGCAGCACGCCGTGCTGCACCTGGCCGAGCCGCCCGATCTCAGCCAGCCGCAGGCCGCGCCCATCATTTACTGGGAAACCGCCTGGCAGGGCAGCCGGCCGGTGCGGCTGCATCTTCTGCGCATCGACCTGGCCGACCCCAACTGGGAAGTCGTGACGCTGATCGATGATGACCCGGATGGCGATGGGCCGGCCGAGGCGATCCTGCGGCCGCCTGCCGAGCATGCCGCCCGGCATGGGGCGGTTGCGGCGGTGAACGCCAATGCCTTCTGGCATGTCGGCTCCATCAGTGATGAAGAGCGCAAGCGCGGCTGGTATGCCGGCAAACACGTCAATATCGCCGGCGCGGTGGTTCACGATGGGGTGCTTCGCAGCCCGCCCGAGGAGCAGCGGGTGGATTTCTGGATCGATGCCGACGGCCGCGGCCGGGTGGGCCGGGTGGGCGAGGGGGCCCGCCAGGCGGTGTCCAACCTGGCCGGGCCGCTGCTGCACGAAGGGAAGATCGTGGCCAATGACAGCCCCGACCTGCACCCGCGCTCACTGGTGGGTGTCGACGCCAGCGGGCGCTACATGCTGCTGGTGGTGGCCGATGGCCGCCAGCGCGGCTACAGCGAGGGGCTGAGCCTGCGCGAATCGGCAGAGCTGATGCGGAGTCTCGGCTGCCGGGATGCGATCAACCTCGATG
This sequence comes from uncultured Tepidisphaeraceae bacterium, assembly GCA_964398315.1. Taxonomy (GTDB): domain Bacteria; phylum Planctomycetota; class Phycisphaerae; order Tepidisphaerales; family Tepidisphaeraceae; genus JADLCB01. The sequence goes on from CAYNMV010000055.1 coordinate 24,741, forward strand.
GAGGCGGCAGTTCCATCATGCTGACCGTCAGCGCGGATGGATACATCATCCGCAACCGGCCATCAGATGGCCGGCCCCGGCCGGTGCCGGTCATGCTGGGGGTCATCCCCCGGCGCACCGACCGCCCGGAAGCACCGTGAGCAACAGGGATCAGCGGCGGCGGGACAGTGCCGCGGGGATGGCGTCGATCACATCGCGGGCCAGCACACTGCGCATGCCCAGCCGGCGGCCGGCGATCTCGCCCGCACGGCCGTGCAGGTGAGCGGCAAGGCAGGCGGCATCAAACAGCTCCATCCCCTGGCCGATGAGCGAGGCGATCATGCCGGTGAGCACATCCCCCGTGCCCGCCTTGCTCAGTGAGCTGTCGCCGGTCCGGTTGATGAAACAGCGCGTGCCATCGGTGATGACCGTCCCCATGCCCTTGAGCAGGACGATCTGCCCGAAGGCGCGGGCGGCCTGCACGGCGATATCGCGCCGGCCCTTGTCGTCGGCGGGCACATCCTGGCGCCCGAAGAGGGGGGCGAGGCGTTTCATTTCGCCGGGGTGAGGCGTGAGCACAGCGCGGGCGGTGAAGGCTTTTGGCCAGCGCCGGCCACGGGCGAGGAAGTTGAGGGCATCGGCGTCGAGGACCATCGGCTTGTCGAGCCGGATCAGGTCAGTCAGCCAGCGCCTGGCCTCATCCCCCATTCCCAGCCCGGGGCCAATCGCGATGACATCCGCCGCCTCGGCGGCTCGCAGCAGGGGCTGGCGTGATCGGCTGTCGAGCGCCAGGCCAATCAGCTCAGGCACCACCGAGAGGCCGGTCGCCAGCACGCGCGCGGGCATGGCCACCTGCACCAGGCCGCTGCCCATCCGCAGCGCAGCCGCGCCCGCCAGCACCGGCGCTCCGATCATCGCCTCATTGCCGCCCACGATCAGCACCCGGCCGAACAGCCCCTTGTGCCCCGCGCGCGGCCGCGCGGGCAGTTGTGGCAGATCTGTGATGGGTATCAGCTTCATCGCGGGCCTCGATCTTCTCCTTTATGCCTCGATCATCTCCGCATCCATGGCCTCGATGGCGGCGTCTTCGGAGAGGGCATCGGGGGTGTCGATCGTGTCGGCCGGCTCGTCCTTGAACAGCCGCGCCTGCTCGGCCCGGCGCAGGCGCCGGGTGCCGGCGCCGCAGAGGATGGCATTGCCCGAGCCGACGATGCTCTCCAGGTCCTGGCGCAGGGTCAGGCTCGGCCTGATGAACCAGTCGCCGCTGGTGCGCACCATCGCCTGCTGGGTTTCGCTGACCATCAGCTCGATGTAGACCGGCGTGCCGCCTTTGTTGGCCGCCAGCAGGGGCTTGATCTGCGCGATGGTGGTGGGGGTGTGCGTGGTGCGGTCCAGCTTGATGAGCAGGCCGGTGGTCAGCTTCTGCACCGCGTCATCGATGCTGATGATGTCCTCCACCACAAGGCAGGGGGTTTCACGGCGGCGATCCACTTTCCCCTTGACGAATACGATCGACTCGGCCGACACCAGCGCTGGATTACGCTCGCTCAGCTCGGCGTATTTCTCGGCGAAGACCATTCCCTCGATGCTGCCCTCCAGGTCTTCAAGCTGGATGATCGCCCACTTCTGCCCGGCGCTGCGGCCGCTCTTGGCGATGCGCGTGCGCACCGCCGCCAGCATCCCGCCGATGGTCACAGCGGTGCCTTCGCTGCGGTTCATCGCCTCGCGGGTGGAGTCGGTGCTGAAGTGGTCGATGGTGCTCTGGTGCTCGGTCAGCGGGTGGCTGGTGATGTAGAAGCCGAGGACTTCCTTCTCCAGCTTGAGCTGGTCGGCGTTGCTGAACGGCTCCACATCGGGCATCGGCTCGGCGGGCCTGGCCAGGCCGGCGCCTGCCGGCGAGGACGGCTCGAGCGCGGCGAACATGTTGAGCTGACCGCTGCGCTTGTCGGCCTGGGTCTGCTGGCCCATCTCGATCGCCTTGTCCAGCGCGGCCATCAACTGGGCGCGGTGGGCGCCGGTGGAATCGAACGCGCCGCACTTGATCAGCGCTTCAAGGGTGGCGCGGTTCACCTGTCGCAGGTCAACCCGTTCGCAGAAATCGTAGAGGCTGGTGAACGGCCCATTCTTCTCGCGCTCGGTGATGATCGCCTCGACCGCCTTGGTCCCCACGCCCTTGACCGCCCCGAGGCCGAAGCGGATGTACCCCTCGATCTTCGCCTTCCTGCGCTTGCCGCCTTCCCGGCGCTCGTAAATCGGCGTGAAGTCAACGCTCGAGACGTTGATGTCCGGCGGCAGCACGCGAATGCCCTGGCCGTCGCCTACCTTCATCTTGCGGCATTCATCGATGTACTCGACGACCTTTTCGGTGACACCCGATTCATAGGTGAGCAGCGCCGCCATGTACTCGACCGGGTGATAGGTCTTCATGTACGCCGTCTGGAAGGCGACGATGGCGTAGCGGGTTGAGTGGGATTTGTTGAAGCCGTAGCCGCCGAACTTCAGGATCAGGTCGAAGATTTCCTCGGCCTTGTCCCTGCTGACGCCATTCTTCTCGCAGCCGGCGATGAACTGCGGCTGGAACTTGGCGATGACATCAACGGTTTTCTTGCTGATGGCCTTGATGAGCTTGTAGGCCGATGACAGCTCGATGCCGCCGAGCTGGTTGAAGATCTGCATGACCTGTTCCTGATAGACCATGATGCCGTAGGTCTCTTTCAGGATGTTGTCCATGATCGGATGGACACCGGGTACCGGCTCGCGGCCATGCTTGCGGTTGCAGTACAGGGGAATCAGCTCCATCGGCCCGGGGCGATAGAGCGCGTTGGCGGCGATCAGGTCCTCGATGCGGTCCGGGGCCATCTTCATCAGCAGGTCCTGCATGCCGCCGGACTCAAACTGGAAGATGCCGCGCGTTTCGCCGCGGCAGAACAGGTCCAGCACGTTGCGGTCATCAAGCGGGACTTTCTCGATGTCGATGCGGCCGCGCTCATCGAGCGGGGTATCGGGCTGCTCGGGTTTATCCACGCCGCGGGCCTGGCGCGTCTGGTACTCCAGCTCGATCGAGCGGGTCAGCACGCTGAGCGTGCGCAGGCCCAGGAAGTCCATCTTCAGCAGACCGACCTTCTCGGCGATGGGGCCTTCGAACTGCGTGAGGATGTTACCTTCCGAATCGCGGTACAGCGGGACGATCTCATCCAGCGGCTGATCGGCGATGATGACACCCGCAGCATGGCAGCCGGCGTTGCGGCACAGGCCCTCGAGGCGCTGGGCGATGTCGATGACCTGCTTGATCTGCGGGTCTTCCTCGTACTGCTTGACCAGGTCCGGCACCTGCTTCATGGCCTTCTGCAGTGTCATGCCGGGCACGCCGGGAATGAGCTTGGTCAGGGCGTCGATCTTGGGCAGCGGCACGCCCATGACCCGGCCGACGTCCTTGCAGGCGGCCTTGGCGGCCAGCGTGCCGAAGGTGATGATCTGGGCGACGTGGCCGTACTTGTTGCGGACGTATTCGATCACCTTCTGGCGGCCGTCCTGGCAGATGTCGATATCGATATCGGGCATCTCGTTACGGCTGGGGTCCATGAAGCGCTCAAACAGCAGGCCGTAGCGGATCGGATCGACATTGCACAGCCCCAGCAGGTAGCCCACCATCGTGCCGACACCTGAACCCCTGGCGCCCACCGGGATGCCATGCTCGCGGGCATAGTTGCAGAAATCCCAGACGATCAGGAAGTAGGAGCAGAAGTTCTTGCCGATGATGACCTGGAGTTCCTTCTCCAGGCGCTGGCGGATCTCGGGGCTGACATCGCGCGTGCCGTAGCGCCAGATCAGTCCTTCCTCGCAGAGCTGGCGCAGGTAGCGCTCGTCATCGGCCATCTGGTATGGGGTGGCAGATTGCCCCTGCTCGGCCGGAGCCATCGCGGGCGAGCCGCCCGCATTCCCTGGCGGGAGCAGGTCATCGCGCAGCTTCTCCGTTGGCACGCGGTAGACCGGGGCATAGCGCCTGGAGAAATCGAGCTCAACGTTGCACATGTCGGCGATGCGCACGGCGTTCTCGATCGCCTGGTCAAAGTGCCCCAGTGCCTGCTGCATCTCCTCCGGGCTCTTGAGATACAGCTCGGTGGGATATTTCAGCCGGTTTTCATCGCTGACCAGCCGGCCCATGCTGATGCAGCAGAGGCAGTCATGGGCGAAGTGGT
>CAYNMV010000056.1:0-7608 GCA_964398315.1 uncultured Tepidisphaeraceae bacterium
GATCGTGCGGATCTCCTCGTTGCTGAGCATCTTGACCAGGTTGGTCTTCTCGACATTGAGGATCTTGCCCCGCAGGGCGAGGATGGCCTGGATGTTGGAATCGCGTGCCTGTTTGGCCGATCCACCGGCCGAGTCACCCTCGACCAGGAACACCTCGGTCTCCTCGCTGCTCTTTGAGCGGCAGTCGGTCAGTTTGCCGGGGAGGCTGCCGCCGTCCAGGGCATTCTTGCGGCGGGTGAGCTCGCGCGCCTTGCGCGCTGCCTCCCGTGCCTGGGCGGCGAGCATGCCCTTCTCGAAGATGATCTTGCCTTCCTTGGGATGCTCTTCCAGGAACGCGCTGAGCTTCTCGTTGACGGCCTGGAGCACGAACGATTCGATCTCGACGTTGAGCAGCTTGTCCTTGGTCTGGCTTTCGAACGAGGGCTCGGGCAGCTTGACGCTCAGCACCGCCGTCAGCCCCTCGCGCAGGTCATCGCCGCTGGGGCGGGTATCCTTGATCCAGCCCTGCTGTTCGGCGTGGCGGTTGATCGTGCTGGTCAGGGCGGTCTTGAAGCCGCTCAGGTGCGTGCCGCCATCGTGGTTGTTGATGTTGTTGGCGAAGGTGAGGATCGTTTCGTTGTAGCCATCGTTGTACTGCAGCGCCACCTCCAGGTGGAGGTTCTGCTCGGGGTCTTCCTTGGTGAAGGCAATGACCGGCGACAGCACGGTCTTGCCCTCGTTGAGAAACTGCACGTACTCAACCAGCCCCTTGTCGTACTTGTAGACATCGCGCTTGCCGATGCGCTCATCCTCGAAGGCGATCTCGACGCCGGCATTGAGGAAGGCCAGCTCGCGCAGGCGGTTGGCCAGCGTCTCGTGGACGAAGCTGATGCCGCCGTTGGCCTCGGTGAACAGCGTGGGATCGGGCTTGAAGGTGATCTTGGTGCCGGTCTTGTTGGTCTTGCCCACCACCTTGAGATCCGCGCTCTTGATCCCGCGCTCGAACTCCATGTGATAGAGCTGCCCTTCGCGCGCCACCTCCACTTCCATCCATTCGGACAGGAAGTTGACCACCGATGCGCCCACCCCGTGCAGCCCGCCGGAGGTCTTGTAGGCCGAGGCATCGTTGTGATCGAACTTGCCGCCGGCCTGGAGCTTGCTGAGCACCACCTCGACGGTGGGGCGCCCCTCGGTGGGGTGGATGCCCACCGGGATGCCGCGGCCGTCATCGACCACCGTGCAGGAGCCGTCGGCGTTGATCTTCACCAGGATGCTCTTGCAGTAGCCGGCCAGCGCTTCGTCGATCGAGTTGTCAACGATTTCGTAGACCAGGTGATGCAGGCCGCGGGCGTTGTAGCCGCCGATGTACATGCCCGGACGCGTGCGCACATGCTGCACGTCATCGAGCACCTTGATCATGTCCTCGCTATAGGCAGCGGAAGTGGGCTTGGCAGCCGACGGGTTCGGCAGTTCAGACATTAACGGCTCCTGTTTTTTGCAATGAAATAGCCCCTGCGGGCACGCCGCATCACGGCGTGCGGGGCAGACCGTTTATTATCGCGATTTTCGCTACTAATACTACGCTGGCGGGGGCCAAAAGATCGCTTTGGGCCCCCTGGGAAATGGTGCTGGCAGGTGCTTGCATGACAAGCATTTATGGCGCGTTTTCTGCGGGGTGGCGGGGCGATTTTTGCCAGGCCGGGAAACGGGGGGCCGCGCCTGCCATTTTGCCCGCTTTGCAGTATCCTTGCTGCCGCGCCCGGAGGCACGATTGCGATGAATGAAGATTTGCGGCAGGTGGTCCAGCAGCTCGTCGAATTGACCGGCGCCGAGGCCCCGCGCCTGCTCTCGGCCGATGCCGCCAGCCCCGATGCCCGGGACCTGGCCCGCCGGGCGCGCGAGGGCTTTTATCTGGTGGGCATCATCGGCGGCAAGGAGGTCGGCAAGAGCGCCCTGATAAACGCCCTGGTGGGCCAGCCGATCACCCGATCGACCAGTTGGGGCGAAGGCACCGGCCGGGCCATCGCCTATGCCCACCAGGCCCAGGCCAGCGCGGTGCGGGCGCTGCTGGAGCGCGAGGTGCCGGGGCGCTATGAACTGATCACCCACGAAGTGGAAGACCTGCGCAGCGGCGTGCTGCTGGACCTGCCCGATATCGACAGCCACTGGAAAGAGCACGTGCAGATCACCCGGCGGATGCTGCGGCACATGCTCTACCCGGTCTGGATGCAGAGCGTCGAAAAGTACGCGGATGTGCGCGCCCAGGCGCTGCTGCGCGAGGTGGCGGCGGGCAACGCACCGGAAAATTTCATTTTCGTGCTCAACAAGATCGACCAGGTGGGATCGCCGCAGTCGCCGCAGGTGCAGGCGGAAGTGGAGGAACTGCGGCAGGACTATGCCATGCGCATCGGCCGCGTGCTGGAACTGGACGACCCGCCGCGGGTGTTCGCCATCAGCGCCCTTCAGCCGCGGGCATTTGACCTGCCGGAGCTGCGCCGATGCCTGCTCCAGGTGCGCAGCCAGCAGACAGTGATGCGCGCGATCGAACTGGCCGACCGGCGGCAGGCCGCCACTGTGCTCCAGTGGGTGCGCGAACGACAGTTACCGCAACTGGCCGATCGGGCCGATCGCCTGGTGGAGCAGGCCGATGAGCTGGTGCAGGCCCGGCTGGTGCCGGTCGTGACCGAGCGGGCGATGATCCCGCTGGTTGAGGATCCCGCCCGACGGCTGGAGCTGGCGGATGCCAGCCTGTCCCAGCGCGTGCGCGCCTGGCCGCTGGTGAACATTCTCCATGCAACGCTCTGGCCGGTGCTGGCGCTGATCCGGGCGAACGTGGCCCGGTCCGCGCCGGCGGCGGATGATTCAACAGCGCTGGAGCCCGTGATCCAGGGGGTCTTCGGGCAGCTTTACCAGGCGCAGCCGATCATCGGTTCACTCTATGCCCGCCAGCGCCTGTGGGAGCCGATGGCGGCCAGCCAGGCGGCGGGGCGATTGCAGGAGGCACTGGGGCGCAGCACCCGTGCCCATCATCAACGCCTGGCGGGGCGGGCCGGGCGCACGTCCATGCTGCTGGCGCCGGTGCGCTGGCTGCTGACGATCGGAGCGCTGATCTGGTTCCCGCTGGCCCAGCCGCTGCTGGCAGCGCTGCTGCCGGGGGAAAGCTGGCCGGGCGTGGGGGCGATTGCGCTGCTGCTGGTGAACGTGATCAGTGTCGGGTTTTTGCTGCAAAGTGCCGCATTCCTGCTGCTGTGGTATGGGGGGCTGTGGCTGCTGCTGCGCTGGCATACGCAGCGGCGGGTGGAGCGGGCGCTGGCTGTGCGAAGCCCGCGCGATGAGGCCGATCCGGCCGCGGTTGTCGCCGACTGGCTGGATGATCTGCTGGCGCCCCTGCATGCCTACCGCCAGCGCCTGCATGAGTTGCTCGACCGCGTGCAGCAACTCGAATCCCGCGCTGCATAGAGCGGTGGCAATCAATCTGCGATTCCCTCTAGAGGCCGCCATCCCTGCAGCGCTTTGCGCGCATCGTTTGTGCGGCTTATCGGACACGGGGCTGGCAAAGTGGCCCGGGTTTACGGCCGATATTGGCTGGGAGGGATGTCGTCGTTATGCCAACCTACGCTTATACCGCCCGTGACGCCGACGGTACGGCCGTTCAGGGCACGCTGAGCGCTGACAGCGTCAGTGATGTGTCGCGCATGCTGCGTGCCGATGGCAAGTACCCGGTCTCGGTGCGCGAAGCCAGCGCCGGTCGGGCCGCGGCTGCCAGGGGGGCGGCCGATGTGCCTGCGGCGGGGGCGCAGGGCATCAAGGTCAAGCGCGATGAGGTCATCCAGATTGCCACCCAGCTCTCGATCATGATCGAGACGGGCGTCACCATCACCGAGGCGCTGGAGTGCATCGCGCTGCAATCGGAAAAGCCGCGCGTGCGCCAACTGGTGGAGGACCTGAGCCGGCATGTCCAGGATGGTGGCGACTTCTCCAGCGCCCTGGCCCGCCATCCGCGCTCGTTCCCGCGCCTGTTTGTCGCCCTCATCAAGGCCAGCGAAAAGAGTGGCATGCTCAGCAAGCTGCTGCTGCGCGCCACCGCCTACCTGCGCGATGAGGCCGACACCATCAAGCGCGTACGCGGGGCGCTGGTGTATCCCGGCATCATGCTGGCGTTTGCCATCTCAACCACCATCTTCCTGCTGGCGTTCGTGCTGCCGCGGTTCACCGCGATCTACGCCGCCAAGGCCGCGGCCCTGCCCATGCCGACCCGAATCCTGATGGCAATGAGCAATTTCGTGGTGAGCCACTGGCTGGCGCTGCTGATCGGCACGGTTCTCGCCGTGCTGGCTCTCATCATGTATTTCCGCACGCCCGGCGGGGCGCGGATGTGGCACTGGGTGCAGCTCAACGCGCCGCTGCTGGGCAAGATGGCGCGCAAGGTCCACCTGGCCCGCGGCCTGCGCATGCTCGGCACCATGAGCGGGGCCGGGGTGCCGCTGAGCGATTCGGTCCTGCTGACGCGCGACATGTGCGGCAACAGCTATTTCCGCGACCTGTGGAGCGAGGTGTCCGAGAAAATCCAGGGCGGCCGCCAGCTCTCCGAGCCGCTGTTTGACAACCCCACCCTCGTCCCCCGCTCCATCGCGCAGATGCTGGCCAGCGGCGAGAAGAGCGGCAAGCTCGGGAGTGTCATGGAGCAGGTGGCCGGCTTCAGCGAGGCGGAGATGAAGGAGAAGATCGCCGAGATGACCCGCTATATCGAGCCGATCATGATCATGGTCATGGGCCTGATCATCGGTGGCGTCGCCCTGGCGCTGCTGCTGCCGGTGTTCACCATCAGCAAGGTGATGGCGGCGTAAGAGGCACCTCTCACGGGTCCGTTGCCGCGATCCGCCGCCGCGCCAGTTCCCGTGGAGGCGCGGTGACAGCGGCCCGCGGGCTGGCCGCATTGCCCCTGGCTGGCCGCATTGCCCATCGCTGACAGCATCCTCCGCAACGGCAGGAAACGGCCTGTCTGCCGCTGCCTCTCTGCCGGCCTGCGGCCAGTGACAAGCAGCAGGTGACAGGTCACAATCCTTTCCATGACTTCACGACTGATCGCCGGGGCGATGAGCGGGACCAGCGCGGATGGGGTGGATGTGGCGATCACCGCGATCGATGGCCGCGGGCTGGCCATGACCGCACGGCTGGTGCGGCATCATCACCTGGCGTATTCGGATGAGGTGCGGGGGCGGATCGGGCGGATTCGCGCAGGTGGGGCGGTGCCGCTGGGTGAACTGGCGGAGGCGGGCCGGGCCATCAGCCTGGCGTATGCCCAGGCGGTGCAGGGGGCATGTGGCCTGGAAGGGATCGCGCCTTCATCACTGGCGGCGGTGGCCGCACACGGGCAGACGCTGTACCACGCGCCGCCCGACACGATCCAGTGGCTCGATCCAGCCCTGATCGCCGCCCGGCTTGATTGCCCGGTCATCAGTGATTTCCGCCGGGCCGATTGTGCGGCCGGGGGGCAGGGAGCGCCGCTGGTGCCGTTCGCCGACTATCTGCTGTTCCGCCATCCTGATCGCCACCGCGTGCTGCTGAACATCGGCGGCATCGCCAATCTCACGTGGCTGCCGGCGGGCGGCTCGATTGATGAGGTCATCGCCTTCGACACCGGCCCGGGCAACTGCATCAGTGACTGGCTGTGCCGCACGTTTGATCCGCAGGGTCCGGGCTATGACGCCGGCGGCGCGAAAGCCCTGCGCGGTGAGCCGGGGCGAGCATTGATCGACTGGCTCATGTCGCAGCCCTATTTCAGGAACCCGCCGCCCAAGTCGACGGATGGGCCGGGCATGATCGCGCTGTGGGAGGCAGCGCCGGTGGGTGTACGCCCGCACCCGGGCCGGGGGGCGGAGGCCGATGCGCGCGCCCTGGACGATGCCCTGGCGACGGCGGCACTCTGGACCGGGCGGTCCATTCAGGACGCGATGGCTCGCTTCCTGCCGGCCCGGCCGGATGAGGTCATCATCAGCGGGGGCGGCGTGGAGAACCAGGCGATTGTTCACCACCTGAAGGTCGAGTTCAGCACCGTCCGCCAAGCGGATCACGGATCAACGCAATTTTACGAAATGAGCCAGTTCGGGATGCCCGCCGCGGCCAAGGAGGCGGTTGCCTTTGCCCTGCTGGGGGCGGCAACGCTGGATGGCGAGCCATCGAACGTGCCGAGTGCAACCGGCGCGAGCCGGCGGGTGGTCCTGGGGTCCATCACGCCACGGCCATGAGCGCCGGGCGGCGCTGGCGCGTATCCGGGCGCTGGCGCGTATCCGGGCGCTGGCGCGTATCCGGGCGCTGGCGCGTATCAGGGCGCTGGCGGCGCGTGTGGGGGCGATCTGTGTGACTGCGACAATTTCACTCTGGTATGCGGGAGGGGTTGGCGTACGATCTGCGCCATGGTGATGGACCGATCGAATCTACTGACCGAACAGCGGTTGCCCGAGTCGATGATGCTGGATGCGCTGGAGCCGGCGGCCATCGTTGAGTTGATGCATGCGCAGGATCGCCTGGCCGTTGAGGCGGTGGGGCGGGTGAAAGGGGAGATCGCCCGGGTGATCGAACTGGTGGCCGAGGCGTTTGAGGGCGGCGGGCGGCTGTTTTACGTGGGCGCGGGGACAAGCGGACGGCTGGGGGTGCTGGATGCCAGCGAGTGCCCGCCGACGTTTCGCAGCGATCCCTCGATGGTGCAGGGGATCATCGCCGGCGGGGCCGATGCGATGTTCCGCGCCAAGGAGGGGGTGGAGGATGATGCCGCGGCCGGGGCGGCGGCGATCGATGAAAAGCAGGTGTGGGCGCAGGATGTGGTCATCGGCATCGCGGCCGGGGGGACGACGCCTTTCGTGCATGGGGCCCTGCGGCGCGGGCGCGAGCGGGGGGCGAAGACGGTGTTCCTGACCTGCGTGGCGGGGCTTGCCAACGAGCCGGCGGTGGATGTGGTCATTCGGCCGCTGACCGGGCCGGAAGTGTTGACCGGATCGACCCGCCTGAAGGCCGGCACGGCGACAAAGCTCGTGCTGAACATGATCACCACCGGGGCCATGGTGCGGCTGGGCAAGTGCTATGAGAACCTGATGGTGGACCTGGCGGCGACGAACCAGAAGCTGTGGGACCGGGGGGCACGCATCGTCGCCACCCTGACTGGCCTGGACCGGGCCGCCGCGATGGAGCTGTTGAAAAAGGCCGAGGGGCACGTCAAGCCGGCGATCCTGATGCATCGACAGGGAATTGACCTGCCCGAGGCCCGCCGCCGGCTGGCGGCGGCAAGTGGCCGGCTGCGGGCAGCGATGTAAAAAGGGCGGCAGATTTCCTGCGATACCGCTGAACCTGCTGGTCGGGCCGGGCGTATAACTGGGGTCTGTGCTTCCCCGCTGCGCGCGGGGGAGCGGTCATTTCCTCGATCACCACACCCTGTCCTGAATGAGGTTCCCCATGAGGTCAGTCAGGTTGTCGCAAGATTCTGCATGCGCGGGCGGTTCGCGCCGGTTGTGCCCACCGGTATTTGTGCGGAACGAACCCAATTTTCTCGCCAACACGACGGTGATGGAGCGAAAGCGGTGGAACGAACCCAATTGGCAGTACTGGCGCAAGAATGGCGGAACGAAGCCAATT
>CAYNMV010000056.1:7708-27059 GCA_964398315.1 uncultured Tepidisphaeraceae bacterium
GCGGAACGAAGCCAATTTGCCGAACCCAAAGGGGTTCAAGGTTGATGCACGCGTCATGTCGTGGCACGGGTGTTGGACCCCTGTAGAGAACGCCGTCAGCGCGCACTGACAAACCCATGCATATGCCTGTACGCATTGACCTGCAAGGCGCTCCGATGTGTCAAACGAACCCAATTCTCACGCTCACGATGCGGGGGCGCGCAGCTTCTCCAAGTCGGTGAAGTAATCGGGATACGTCTTATTGACGCACTTGGGATCGAGGATCGTCACGCCGGCGGTACGGGTGCCGGCCAGGGCGAAGCTCATGGCCATGCGGTGGTCATCGTAGGTCTGGATGGCCGCGGGCCTGAGGCGCTCGGGCGGATCGATGTGCAGGGTGTCATCCCCCTCGATCTCGACATCCGCGCCCAGGCGGGTCAGTTCATCGCGCAGCGCGGCCAGGCGATCGGTCTCCTTGACGCGCAGGGTATGCAGGCCGGTGATGGTTGTCGGGCCATCGGCGAAGAGGGCGGTGACGGCCAGCGTCTGGGCGGTGTCCGGCATGTCGCGCAGATTGACCTTGATGCCTGTCAGTTTCTCCGGGCCGGTGATGGTGATGGAATCCTGCTCGACCACCACGCCCGCCCCCATGCGCTGCAGCACCTCGGCAAACCCCACATCACCCTGCACCGATCGCCTGCCCAGGCCGTCGATCGTCACCCTGGCGCCCGGGTGCAGGGCGGCGGCGGCGAGGAAATAGGTGGCGTTGCTGGCATCGGGCTCGATGAGGTAGTCCTCGCCTTCGTAGGGATCGATGGGCACGACGATGCGCCTGGGCTCGCCGGTATCGCGGTCACGCTCCAGCTCGACCATATTGCCGAAATGGGTCATCAGCCGCATCGTCATGGCGACGTAGGGCCAACTGGTCTGGTTGGGTTCGAGATCGATCCGCACCTCGTGCCGGGTGTAAGGCGCGGCCATCAGCACGGCCGAGAGGTACTGCGACGATGCCGCCGCACCAAAGCGCAGCAGCCCGCCGGGCAGGCCATCGGCGGTGATCCGCAGCGGCGGGTAGCCTTCTTCGCCGAGATAGTCGATCCGGGCGCCCAGGTTGCGGAGCAGATCAACCAGTTGGCCGATGGGACGCTGGCGCATGCGCTCGATGCCGTCGAGCGTATAGACGCCGCGGCCCAGGCAGCACAGGGCGGTGAGGAAGCGGATCGTCGTGCCGCTGTTGCCGCAGAACAGCTCCGCCCTGGTGGCGGGGATGCGGCCGCGCTGGCCTTCGACGATGACGGTTCGGGCCGGCTCATCGACCTGCAGCCCAAAGCCCAGGGCCTGGAGGTTGGTCAGCATGTGGCGGGTGTCATCGGCAAACAGGATGTTGCTCAGCCGGCAGGTCCGCGCGGACAGCGCCGCCAGCACCAGGGCGCGGTTGGTCAGCGACTTGGACCCCGGCGGGGCGAGCGTCACCTCGAAGGGATGCGAGAACGGCTGGATCGTCAACTGCTCCATGCGAAGGAGGATAAAGGAACGGCGGACGAACGTCTAAGCCAGCGGCTTGCGCGGCCTCATCCCTGCTTTTGCCGATGTTTGCACTGGGCAGCGGGCCTATGATCCGGTGAACCATGCACCACACCGCACAGCCAGGCAGAACCAGGCGGATTGTGATCCTTGGCGGAGGGTTCGCCGGCGCGTACTGCGCCCAGGCGCTCGACCGGTTGCTGGAAGGGTGCGATGTGGAGGTGGTGCTGATCAACCGGCACAATTATTTCATCTTCTACCCGCTGCTGGTGGAGGCCGGCACCGGCGCCCTCAATCCGCGCAGCGCGGTGGTGTCCATCCGCGCTTTCTGCCGGCGGGCGCGGTTCATCATGGCGGAACTCGAGGATGTGGAGCCCGACCGCCGGGAAGTTCATTACCGCCTGGCCAATGAGCCGGCCGCGCGGGTGCTGCACTACGATCACCTGGTGGTGGCGCTGGGCAGCGTCACCGCACTGCCGCCGGTGCCGGGGCTCAAGGCATACGGCTACGAGATGAAGAGCCTGGGCCACGCCATCGGCTTGCGCGACCGGGCGATCCAGTTGCTGGAACTGGCCAGCCAGACGGACGATCCTGATCGTCGCCGGGAACTGCTCACGATGGTCATCGTGGGCGGCAGCTTTACCGGGGTTGAGGTCGCAGGGGAGTTTGATGCCTATCTGAAAAAGGCCGCGCGCCTGTTTCCGCGCATGACCGAGCGCGATATCCGCATCGTGCTGGTGGATCGCGGCCCGCGCCTGCTCAAGACGCTGGATGAGGAACTGGGCGAATGGGCCGGGGCGCACCTGCGGCGGCGGGGGGTGGAGTTGCGCCTGAATGACACCGTCACCCGTATCACGGCGAACTGCTGCTTTCTCAAGGATGGCCAGTGCGTGCCGACCAACACGGTCATCTGGTGCGCTGGGGTGGCCCCGCCGCCGGTGCTGCAAAAGATCGAGGTGGAGCGCGATCGTCTCGGGTACATGATCTGCGAGCGCGATGCCCGCGTGAAGGGATATGAAAACATCTGGGGAATCGGCGACTGCGCCGTCAACCCCGATGCCGACGGCCGCGCTTATCCCGCAACGGCGCAGCACGCTGTGCAGTTGGGCCGGCTCTGCGCCCGCAACATTGTGCATGCGCTGAACGGCCGCCCAACCCGGCCAATCAACATCAAGAGCAAGGGCACGCTGGCGGCGTTCGGCCACCTGGATGCGGTGGCCAAGGTGTGGCGGCTGAAGCTGACCGGCTTCCCCGCCTGGTTCCTGTGGCGCACCACCTACCTGGCGAAGATGCCCACCTGGGGCAAGAAGCTGCGGGTGGCCTGGGACTGGACGGCCGACCTGCTGTTTCCGCACGAATATGTCGAACTGGGCATGCACCGCCTGATCCGCGCTGCCCCGGCTGCCGCCCGTGAAGAGGCGCGCCAGCCGCGGATGGAACACCAGCGCGGCGAAACCGATGTCGGCCCCGATGCCCGCATGGCCGAAGCGGAAGCAGGAATGTGAGATGAAACCCGGCCCCACAAGCTGGCTTTGCCGCCACAGGCCGCATGCTCATGAGTGTTCACGCCGTTGTATGGCCGTGTGCCTGCGATTCCGGCTCGTTACATCGGCCGGTTGATGACGAACTCGGCCATCGTGTCGAGGACCCGGCGGGCCTCGGAGTCGGGCAGTGTCAGCAGGGCCGAGCGCGCATCGTCGATCAGTCGGCCGGCGGCCTGCTGGGCATAGACAATCGAGTCGCTGGGCAGGATCAGGTTGCGGATCTTCTCCACCTGGTCCGGGTCGCGGTCGGTCAGCAGCGTGCGCAACAGCGTGCGGTGTTCGGCCGGGGCGGTCTGCAGGAAATGGATGATGGGCAGCGTAAGCTTCCCTTTCTCGATGTCGATCCCCAGGGTCTTGCCCACGGTGCCGCTGTCGCCGACGAGGTCCAGGATGTCATCCTGGATCTGGAAGGCGATGCCGATCGACAGGCCATAGCGCTCCAGCGCCCGCACCTGGCTGGGATCGGCCCCGGCGAAAGTGGCCCCCAGCGTGCAGCAGGCCGCGCACAGGCTGGCGGTCTTGTAGGTGATGATCTGGTAGTAGGTTTCCTCGTTGAGTTGCAGGTTGTTGCGGTTGTCGATCTGCAGCAGCTCGCCCTCGCACACCTGGTTGGTGGTGCGCGCGATCAGCCGCGAGGCGAACTGTCCCGGCAGCCCCAGCGAACTGGCATCCACGCTGGAGCACAGATGATAGCTGTGGCTGATGAGGTAATCGCCCAGCAGCACCGCCGCCTCGTTGCCGCGCAGGTGATTGATGGTAGCGCCCTTGCGGCGCAGCTCGGCCTCATCCAGCACATCATCATGCACCAGCGTTGCCATGTGAACCATCTCGACGACGGTGGCGAGGGTGATGTGGGCATCGGTGGTCTCGCCGGCCGCCTTGCCCGCCAGCAGGACCAGCATCGGCCGCAGCATCTTGCCACGGAACCGGCTGACGTGCCGGACCAGCGTGTTCACACACTGCAGGTCCGATTTCAGTTCAAGATGAAACCGCTCATCGACCGCACGAAGCTCGCTGGCGATGCAGTCGGTCAGGCGGGCCAGTGTTTGCGTCATGGACACTCCTGAGTCGCGGCGAATTGTATCGGGCGCTGCTGGCCGATGCGACGGGACTGGAAGTTTCGAAAATGCTGAAAGTTGGAGGGGGATGCCCGGATGCTCGCCGCAGCAGGCAGCAGCGGGCCGCTGGCTGGACAGACGCTGCTGAAACAGGCGCTGGCCACACGGGCGCTGGTCCGATAAGCACGATCAAGTGCGCCTGGCCGAATGACCCCATCGCGGCCGCAGCGCCATGCTGATTCACCCTGCATCCTCTGGTGCCCGGCGAATGGCAGGCGGCTTCCAACCAGTGACAAGCACCCGCTTACCCGTGACAATCACCCCCATGTCCGTCATTTACCTCGACAACAACGCCACGACCCGCCCCGCGCCCGAGGTGGTGGAGGAGATGAACCGCTACCTGGATGAGTTTTACGGCAATCCCTCCAGCGTCCATCGCTTCGGCCAGCGTGCGCGCCAGGCGCTGGATGAAGCGCGGGTGGCGATCGCGGAGCTGATCGGGGCGGCTGACTCGGAGCTGATCTTCACCGGCGGCGGCACCGAGGCCGTCAACACCGCCGTACGCTCGCTGCTGGCCAGCCGCCAGCCCCGCCGGCGCATCATCACCAGCACGGTTGAGCACTCGGCCACGCGCGAACTGGTCCGCCAGCTTGCCCTGGAAGGCGCTGAGGTGGTCGAGGTGGATGTGCATGGCGATGGCCTGCTCGACCTGGAAGCCTTCGACCGCGCCCTGACCGATGACACCGCCCTGGTGGCGATGCTCTGGGCCAACAACGAAACGGGTGTGCTGTTCCCGATCGAGCAGATTGCACAGCGCTGCCGGGCCAGGCGGGTGCCGCTGCACGTGGATGGCACGCAGGCGGTGGGGAAAATCCCGGTCGATGTGAAGGCGCTGGGCATCGACGCGATGACGCTGGCGCCGCACAAGTTCCACGGCCCCAAGGGGGTGGGCGTGCTGTATGCCAGGCGCGGGCTGCGCATCCGCCCGCTGATCATCGGCGGCCCCCAGGAACGCCAGCGCCGCGGCGGCACCGAGAACGTCCCCGCCATCGCCGGGGCCGGCATCGCCGCCCGGCTGGCACGCGCGCACCTGCCCGACATGGCCCGCGTGGCCAGCCTGCGCGATGAGCTGGAGCGGCAGATCCTCACCCGCGTGCCGCACACCTCGGTCAACGGCTCGATCGAGCACCGCCTGCCCAACACGACCAACATCTCCTTCCACGCCCTGGAGGCCGATGCGATCGTGGTAGCGCTCAGTGAGCAGGGGGTGTGCGTCAGCGCAGGCGCTGCCTGCTCCAGCGGCAGCCTCGAACCGTCCCACGTCCTCAAGGCGATGCGCCTCGATCCGCCCATCGCCCACGGCGGCATCCGTTTCAGCCTCTCGCGCTACACCACGCAGGCGGATGTGGATGGATGCCTGGCCGTCCTGCCCCGCGTCATCCAGCGCCTGCGCGCTGTGCTGCCGGTGGGGTGAGGGTGTGCGATGGCCAAATGCCGACTGGCGAATAAGGCGCTTCCCGGCACCTGCGGCACGCAAGGCCAACGCCCGTCAATCGACACCACAGGCCACGCGCCTCGGCTGTGTTCGTGCTGCCCGGTGTCCCTTCGCGGCGAACGACCGCTCGGCAGCAGCTCATCCGCCGCTGTCCATCTCTCCAGGGCCGTCCCGCGCCTTCTTCGGGCTTACAGGGGCAGGCGCAGATAGGGCTTGGCGGGGCCATCGTCCAGGATCTCAGCCAGCAGCTCGCGCAGGGCGGCCTTCTCGCCGGGCCACATCAGGTGCGACTCCATCTGCTCACGCGGCACCCAGCGGAAATCATCATGCTCGGCATCGAGATGGACCTGGGCATCGGGCGCTACCAGGGCGCAGAACATCGGGCTGTGATAGATCGTGTCGCGGGCGGCGATGTAGAAGGTGTTGACCAGATCGAGCTGGTAAAACTCCACCGGCTCCAGTCCCGTCTCCTCGCGCAGCTCGCGCAGGGCAGCCTGCCAGGCCGTCTCACCCGACTCGATCCCGCCGGTGATGAGCTGCCAGGTGCCGCCCATGAACTGCCCTGGCGCCCGCAACACCTGCAGGAACTGATGCGATCGACCCTGCGGGCGGACAACGAAACAACTGGCGTAGTAGCCGACTTTCATGCCCGCCCCCCGGTTCGCACAAATGTCTGCCCATCCACCCGCCGCACCAGTCCCTTGAGCGTCAGGAACGTCAGCTCGCGCAGGACCTCATGCGCTTCCAGTCCCGTGCGCTCGATGAGCAGGTCGATGTGCGCGGTATCGGTCTCCATCTTCATCAGCACCAGGCGCTGGGCTTCGCTCAGCCCAACAGGCGCTTCATCCGCCTCGGGCGCTGGGGCGGTACGCGGGGATCGCGCAGGCGGGGATTGGGCATCCGGCGAACTGGGCTGGCTGCCGCGTGCGCCAGGTGAGAGGGTTGCCAGCACACCATGCGGCTCCGCCGTGCCGGGCATCGGCTCCCGCACCGTCTGCGAGATCGGCCCCAGTGCCTCGATGATGTCCTCGACGCTGGTTACCAGCGCTGCGCCCTCGCGGATCAGCAGGTGCGGGCCGGCCGACAGGGGATTGTCCACCCGGCCGGGCAGGGCCATCACCGGACGATTGTGATCCTCAACCGCCTGGCGGGCGGTGATCAGTGCGCCGCTCTTGAGATCAGCCTCCACCACCAGCACACCGCGGCTCATGCCGCTGACGATGCGATTGCGGCGGGGGAAGTTCTCGGCCAGCGGCTGCGTGCCCAGCGGGTATTCGCTCAGGATCGCGCCGTGCCCGGCAATCTGGTCGAACAGCGCTTTGTTCTCCGGCGGGTAGACCACATCCAGTCCGCACCCCAGCACCGCGATCGTTCGCCCGTGCGCCTGGGCCAGCGCCCCGCGGTGGGCCGCCGAGTCAATGCCCCGCGCGCCGCCGCTGGTGATGGTGAATCCTGCGCCGGCCAGCAGCGCTCCGAAGCGCTCGGCCTGCTCGCGGCCGTAATAGCTGCAGCGCCGTGAGCCGACAATGCCGACCGCGTTCAGGTCACGGGCTTCGATCGTGCCGCGGACATACAGCACCAGCGGCGGATCGGGAATCTCATGCAGCAGGGGGGGATAGGCCTCATCCTCGGGGCAAATGATGCCGATGCCCAGCGCCCGGGCGCGATCGAGTTCGCGCGCTGCGGCATCGGCTGCGCGGCGGAGGGAAGCATGGATGCGGCCCGCGTTCACCCGGCCCACGCCCTGGATCCGGCTGAGCAGGGATTCGGAGGCATTGCAGGCTGCTTCGATCCCGCCCGCCTGGGCCAGCAGGTCATAGCGCGCCACATCCGGGAGCGGCCTGCGCATGGGGGCGGATCGACCTTCGGCCGCGGCCGCGATCAGCCGCCTCGACAGGATTGGCCCGATGCCATCGGTGAGGGCGAGTTGAAGCCAGTGTTGGACAGACATGGAAGAAGGCTGGAGTATGAGCGATGAAGGTTGAAAAATGAAGCGAAAAACGGCCGCCCCGGTCACCCGCACGCCTGCGCGCACGCATCGGCGCCGCCCGGGCGCATCCCCACCGGTTGCGCGGGCAAAGGGCGATGCTGCGCGGGCTTCGGTCGTTTTACCTCTGCTTTCAGCCGTTGCCCTCAGGCTTTTTCTTCAGGCTTGTCACCGCTTCCAGCATCAGGTCCACCGGCACATCATCCCGGATTGTGGCCTGGCCGATGCCCTGTGGCAGGACCAGTCGGATGCGGCCCGCCTGCACCTTCTTGTCGAAGACCATCGCATCCACCACGCGCTGGCTGTCGAGCGCCAGGTTGCCGGTGGGCAGGCCGGCCGCGGCGATCACCCGCCGGATGCGCTGCTGCTCGTCCGCCGTCAGCAGCTCCAGCTTGTGCGCCACGTAGGCCGCTGCGCACATCCCCAGCGCCACGGCCTCACCGTGCGCGATCTCATAGTTGGAGATCGTCTCAATCGCATGCCCGAAGGTGTGGCCCAGGTTCAGGTGCGCCCGCTCGCCCTGTTCCAGCGGATCGGCGGCGACCACCTTCGCCTTGATCGCCACGTTGTGTGCCACCAGCCGGGCGATCCACGGCAGATCGCCGGCCAGGGCGCGGGGCAGGTGCTGCTCCAGCTCCGCGAAGCCGGCGGCATCGCGGATGATGTCATGCTTGATGCACTCGGCCAGACCGCCGCGCAGCTCGCGCGGCGGAAGCGTGCGCAGCACATTCGGATCGATCAGGACCGCCATCGGCTGGTGGAACACACCGATCAGGTTCTTGCCGACGGCGTGGTCGATCCCCGTCTTGCCGCCCACGCTGGCATCGACCATCGCCAGCAGGCTGGTGGGCATCTGCACGAACGGCACGCCGCGCAGGATCGTGCCGGCGACGAACCCCGCCATATCCCCGATCACCCCGCCCCCCAGCGCCAGCACCGGCGTCTTGCGGTCGATGCGGCTGGTGAGCAGTTGGTCATAGATGGGCAGGATGTGCTCGATGGTCTTGTTGGCTTCGCCGGCCGGGATGGCGGAAATGGTCGCCTCAAACCCCGCCTCGCGCAAGCTGGCGGCCACGGTGGTGGCGTAGCGCGGCCCCACGTGCGAATCGGTGATCACCGCGACCTTCTTCGCGGCCGTCAGCTCTCTCAGCACGCGCCCGCAGGTCCTGAGCAGATCGAACTCAATCCGAATGTCATAACGCGCGCCGGGAATCTCAACCGGCACCGTGGTGGCGAAGGACATGCCGGCGATTGTACGCGCAACATGCCGGTTCTGCGAAATCAGCCCATCGGTGGGAGGCGAGGCGGGCACAGGCAGGCCGTCGGCTCTGGCGCGGGGCAGTGGTGCGCTGGGGCCGGGTGAGGTATCGTTCGGGGCGTGAGCAAGAGATGGAAAACGGTGGTCATCGGGTACGGCGGAGCGGGCCGGTTGTTTCACTCGTATCTGATCGGGTTGGAGCCGGGGCTGGAGCTGGTGGGGATCGCGTCGCGCAATCCCGAAACCCGGCAGCAGATCGAGCGCGAGCGCGGGGTGCGGGCGTATGCGGGGCTGGAGGAGGTGCTGGCCGATGCGAGCGTTGAGCTGGTCGTGCTGGCCACGCCGCATGATACCCATGCCGACTATGCCGTGCGGGCGCTGGATGCGGGCAAGCATGTCGTCACCGACAAGGTGATCTGCCTGGGGATGGAGCAGTTCCACCGGATGAGCGCAGCGCAGGCGCGCTCGGGGCGGCTGCTGACGGTCTTTCACAATCGGCGCTGGGATGGAGACTGGCTGACCGTGCAGCATCTGCGCCAGGCGGGGCGGCTGGGAGACATCCGCTGGGTCGAGATGGCCTGGAACCGCCACGGTCCGTGGCGCGGCTGGCGCGGTCAGCGCCAGCGCGGTGGCGGGCGGGTATATGACCTGGGCGCGCACCTGATCGACCAGATGCTGCTGCTGTTTCCCCAGCGCGTGGTGGGGGTGCATGCGAGCATTCAGCGCGAGTGGCCGGGGTTTGATGTTGAGAGCCAGTCGATGCTGACGCTGCATTTCGAGGATGGGGCGGTTGGCGTGATCGACACCGGCTGCCTGACGCGCTGGCCCAAGCCGCGATTTCATGTGGTCGGGACGAAGGGGACGTTCATCAAGTTCGGCGTCGACCCGCAGGAAGAGGCCATGAAGGCCGGCGACATCGACTCAGCCCGCGAACCCGAGGCGAGCTACGGCAAGCTGCTGGATGCCGATGGCGAGCACACCATTCCCACCCTCCCCGGCCGCTGGCGCAGCTTTTACGAGAATGTCGCCGCCGCGCTCAACGGCCAGGCCGCGCCCGCGGTCACGCTCGATCAGATGCAGCGCCTGGTTGCGGTGCTGGATGCTGCCTTCAAATCTGAGCGCACCGGCCAGGTGGAGAAAGTCTGAAGTGTGAAGCCTGGAGGTTGCAAAGCCGCGCTGATGGCGCCTTATCAGGCCTCATCCTTCACACTTCAGACCCGTGCTCCTCTTACTCTTTTTCACTCCGCCGGCTGCTCGACCACCGCAGGCAGGAAATGGAGCGTGTCATCGGCGGCGAGGTAGTAGAAGCCGCCATTGACGGCGAGCCACGATTCGATGCCGGCGGGGTTGCGCACATCGGGCGTGTGTTCGATGCGGCCGCTTTCGCCGCTCTTCATCTTGGCGCGGCTGTAGGCGTAGAGGCGGTAGGTGGTGCTGGGGGCGGCGACATCCGGCGCCTGGGCCAGCGATTCGAACAGCACCAGGTAATCCGATCCCACCGCCGCCCCGCGGAAGTTGTGCGGCTCGGTGGGGTCGATCATGCCGCGCCAGGTCTGCTGCGGGTGGTCCAGGTTGTACGCCACCAGCGCTTTGTTGGACATCACGTACAGGTGTGGGCCGCTCACGATCAGGCGGGTATCCCACCCGCGCGATTCGGTGCCGAGCAGGGCATCGACCTGCTGATCACCGCGGCCAGAGGGGTAGCGGAGAACCTTGCCGGTTTCCAGGGAGTGAACACGCACGAACTGACCCTCATCGCTCAGCACGATGATGCGATCGCCCTGGATTTGCAGATGATCCGGGGCGGTGGCGCCGTGGAAGGTTCGCCGGCCGGGCGCCTGGCCGGGCACTTCCCAGTTGAGCTGATCGCCCGGCTCATACAGGTCCTTGCCGCACAGGCGGTCGGGCAGCGCGTAGACCAGCGTGCCATCGCCGGCCAGTGCGAAATTGACGGGCACCTTTGCGCCGTCAGGGCTGAACACCCGCCGCGACACCAATTCGCCGCTGAGGGTATCGAGCACGACAAGCTGCACGCTGCTGTCACTGATGACCCGCACCACGGCGAAGTCGTTGTTGGTTGCCAGCCGGTCCAGCGGGCGGTCTTCAAGCAGGCGGGTCTGCCAGGCGAGCTTGCCGCCGGCCAGGTCGAGTGCGATCACCCGCCCGGTTGAGGTGGTGGCGATGGCGCGGTCACCCGTCAGGTGCATCTGCAAAAGCTGCTCGGGCCCTTCGACCGGATCGGGCACTGCCAGCACCGGCCGCGCCACGGCGCGGTTGTTGATCAGTTGCACCCGTCCCTGCACCACCACCGGTTCGACCCTGACAGTCGGCCGGCGATTGAGGCTGGCCGGATCATCCGCCGGCGCCACCAATGCGGCATCCGGCAGGCTGTCCAACTGCACCGACCAGCGCACCTCTGCGCTGTCGCCATCAAGCAGCGCAAGCTGGTTGGCCGTGCGCACCAGCAGCCCGGCGCTGGTCCATGCCGCTTCCTGCGGGGGGGTGGTCACGGTGCTGGCGATGCCGCGGGGGGTGGGCTGGCCAACATCGTAGATCGCCAGGCCCTGCGCAGCCGACCAGGCGATGATCCGGTCGTAGCGGGCATGCTCCGGCTGGGGCGCGAGGATCGCATCGATCCCCGGGATCGCGATCGCCCGCTCGTGGTCCAGCGGGCTCCTGCCGCGGTTGGCATTGGCCCACTGGTGCGATGGCAGGCCAAACCGGGGCACCACCGGCGCCGATGACTGTGCCTGGTGATCGCGCAGCTTCAGCGCGGCTTCGCGGAAGGCGGTGCCCGCGGGAAGCGTCTGGCCATCGGGCAGCGTCAGCGGCTGGCTGAGGACCGGATTGTCCGCCACGCGCACGCCGTAGTTCAGGCGCGACAGGGCCACATCCACGCTGCCGGGCATCGCCAGGTAGTTGCGCACCATCGACTCGATCACGCGCACCCGGTCAAATGACTCGCCATACTTGAAGGTGATCTGCCGCAGGGTCTGGGTGGCGCGGCGATGATCATTGGCCTGCTCATACGACTGCGCCGCCGCCAGCAGGGCTTCGGGCGCGACGGTGGCGTTGGGATAGCGACGGGCGATATCCAGCAGCGCATCCGCCTGCTCGCCGGCACGCGCCTGTTCAAAGGCGTCGCGGGCGGCCTGCTCGTAGGGCTGGTAAAGCGCGCGGCCGGACTGGCGGATCACCTGGCCGATTTCGCGCTCGGCCACAACCGCCGCCTGGGTTGCGCCGCCGGAGCGGGCATCGTTGAGCGTCACCTCACGCAGCGCTGGGTCGAGCAGGATCTCCTGGTAGAGCTGCACCACCATGGGCAGATCACCCTGGCGATCGGCCAGGCGCGAGCGCGACAGGCGGTAGTGAACCTGGTGTGACGGCGATGCCGCCGCCACCGCAGCGCGTTCGTAGAGCTGGTGTGCCAGTTCCATCGCCTCGGGGGTATCGACGGCGGCAGCCTTTTCGGCGAACCCCAGGGCCGCGGTGAACAGCCGGTCGCGCTGCGGACCGCTGCGCATCTGATCGCGCCCGCCCAGCAGGTCGATCGCCTCATCCAGCTTCGCCAGCGCCACATCCGTCTGCCCGGCGACGAACATCACCTCGGCATAGCGCAGGCGCGGAGCGGGATCGGTGGGGGCAGCGGCCACCTCCGCATCCAGCTTGGCCCGCGCCATCGCCAGGTCGGTGTAGACATTCACCGAGCGGTCACCTGCGACGATCACCCGGTCGCTGGTGACCAGCACATTGCCCGCGCCCTCATCGGCGGCCCAGCGGCCCTGCTGGTCGCTGGGATACTGCTCCACCCGCCGGCCGTTGCGCAGGTCAATGCGGAACAGGCCCTGCCGGGTGGGGATGAAGACCGAGTCGGTGGTCAGGAAGCCGCGCCCGCGGATGGGATTGATGTTTTCCTCGCTGCCTTCCTCGGGGAACGAGGAGATCCACTGGATTACGCTCGGATCATTCTCGCGGAAGGTCTCGGCCTGGTAGGCCTGCCAGTCCAGGCAGGTGATGCGGAACTCCGAGCTGACAATCAGCTTCTCATCCCAGACACCAATGAGGGTATCGGGGTCGCCCAGGTGCTTGGTCTGGAGCGCTTTCACCGGCTCGCCGGTAAGCACATCGTAAATCAGCAGCTCGTCCGAATCGCTGGGCAGCACGAACAGCCGGCCATCCTGCACGATGGCGGGGTTGTAGGACCAGGGCTTGGGCAGGCTGATCGCCTGCTGCCGGCCGAATCGGCGCATGGCGCGGGGATCGGTGATGATGTTGCGCTGGTAGATGCTCAGCCAGCGGATGGTGCCGCTGTAGGCATCGAGGGCGGCGGTGGCGCCGAGGTTGGTCTGCACGAACAGGCGCCCGCTGGCGTGGGCCAGGTGGCTGGTGCCCTCAGGCGACAGCACACTGCTGCCACGGCCCCACATCGTCATGTTTTCGGTGTTGGCGCTGACGACATAGGTGGACCACTTGTGCTGGCCATCAGCCAGGTTCAACGTGATGACGTAGCAATCCTCGAACTGGGTGCTCTTGCCGCCGCGGCCGATGAAGTGGACGCTGTCCCCGACAACCAGCGGCGAGCCGGTGAAGACCAGGCTGCGCAGCGATGCGCCATCATCGGGCAGATCAGTCGGGCGGACCATCCAGCGCAGCCGGCCCGTGGCGCGGTCGAGGCAGACGATGCGCGACTGGGCGTTGGAGGCGGTGTTGCGCTGGCCGGCGTAGGGATTCTGAGGCTCGGGCAGGCCCATGATCGCCAGCACCGCATCATCGGTCACGGTGACGGTTAATTGCTGGCTGGCTGGCAGGGGGGTGGTGTCGGGGTCGGTGTAGGCGCCGCCGCCATCGCCGCCGTGCGTCTGTGCCCAGCCGGGCAGGGGCAGGCCGCTTTCCAGGCTGACGCCGTAGATGCGCTTGCCATCCTGAAAAAACAGCTCGCCGGCATCGGCAACGGGGATGATCCCGATCATGGCGCCCTGGCTGCGGGCATGCTCATCCTGCGCTTCCATCTGCAACCGCACTTCCGGGCGCGCCTGCGGGGAGATGCGCTCGGTCAGGGGCACGCGGAACAGCCTGGCGCCCGGCCGGCCCTGGGCGCTGGAGATGCGCCCGCGCGAATCGGCCCCGCCCAGCATCGGCCAGTGGTCCGGTGATATACCGCCGGCAACGGTCGGAGCCTGCTCAAGCTCCTGCGCCAGCGTTTCGGCCAGCGGCACCGACTGCCCGCGCACGGTGCCGGTGGCATTCGGGAACTGCTGGGCCAGTTCATCGTGATAGGCCCGGGCCTTTTCGGCATCACCGGCCAGGTGGTGTGACAAACCCGCACGGAACAGCAGCGCTGGCCGAACCCCCGTTGCCAGCGGATGCCAGGCGAGCAGCTCCGCCGAGACATCCGCCGCAGCGCGGAAATCGCCGCTGCGGAACGACAGATCCACCAGCCGCAGCCCGGCCCGCAGGCCCGGCTCGGTGTTGAAGTAGAGGGAGTAAACCTGGCGCAGCGCGGAGATGTTGTCCGGGTCGGCCGCGTCAAGCAGCACCTGGGCCGGCGCTTCGAAGCGGGCGCGGTAGGCGGCCAGCCCCTCGGTCGGCCACCGGGCGATCTGCTGCTGCACCGCGTTGGCGACGCTGGTGTAGCGGATGATCTGCCCCTTTTCATCGGTGGCGCTCTGGATCACCCGGTCGGGATATTTTTCCAGCACCTCCTGGAGCAGGTCGGCCGCCTTGCTCCACTCACCCAGGCGCTCCAGGCGGTTGACCAGGGGGAATTTTTCCAGCGCCACCGCCGAATCGCGCACGTAAATGCCCTGGGACGATTCCTTGCCGTAAAAGCCCTCGCCATCCGCCGGGGCCGGCAGGATTTGCACCTCGTCCTGGGCCAGCACCGGCCCAGCCAGTGTCGCGGCGGCAAGAAACGTCAGGGTGTGTCGGAAAATAGACATCGGCCAGACCTGTTACGGAGTCACTCCGCCTCGAAGGTACGATTCGCCGGGATTGACCCTACGACGCAGCGGGATCCGATGCGGCAGGATCCGGGGCGGCGGGGGGCTTGGGCGGCTCAAAATACTTCATCCACAGCGGGGCAAGTCGTTGCACCTCCTGCGGATCGATTCGGCTCTTGTCCGACCAGATCGCCAGCTTCAGCGCTTCGCGCGCCGGGCAGGCCAGCAGATCATCGGTGCGGGCGGCCATCAGGCGAACGGCGCGCCGCATCAGGTCGATCGCGTTGTCGGTGGCGGCCTTCACGTTCGCCAGGATCTCCTGCAGCAGCGCAGTCGGGTCAACCCGGGCCTCCTTGCGATCCTTGGGCACCCGCCAGCAATCATAGTCCGTCACCAGGGCCACCAGGGCATACGGAATTTCTGCCTCGCGGGCGAGCCGGGCCTCGGGCAGGGCGGTCATGCCGATCAGGTCGCCGCCCCAGAGCCGGTGCATCAGGCTCTCGGCCCGGGTGCTGAAGGCGGGCCCTTCCATGCAGACATAGCACCCGCGGTCATGCACGCGGTAGGCCGGCGGGGCCGCTTCGGGGTTCGGGGTGGCCGCGGGATCAGGGCTCAGCGTACGCGGTTCAGGTGAGGATTCAGACGGCACCGGCTGGCCGGGGGGCGCCAGATCACCCTCGGGCGGCTGGGTGTCCTGCTGGCGCGGCTCCCCGTGCTCTGAGCCCTGTGCCCTGGGTTCTGAACCGGCTTCCACCAGGATCCGACGCAGCACCGGGCAGAAAGGTTCCGCAAATTCCACGTGCACCGCCGCCCGCTCGTAAAACGTGCCGGGCCGGCGGAAGGTCTTGTCGATCACCTGGTCGACGATGACCAGGTCACGCGGCTTGAGCTCTTCGCGCAGCGACCCGACCGCGCCTGAGGCGAGGATATGGGTCACGCCTAACTGCTTGAGGGCAAAGATATTGGCCCGGCTGGGGATCTGGCTGGGGTTGAGCAGGTGCCCGGGCCCGTGGCGAGCCAGCAGGTAAACAGGCAGGCCTTCCCACTGGGTTTCGATGATGGCATCGCTGGGGCGGCCGAAGGGCGTGTCGATTTCGTGGCGGGTGCCGGGGTTCTGGCGGAGGATCGTCTCGCCGAGGCCGGTCCCGCCAATCAGGCCAATCTTAATTGGGGTCATGGTGTTCTACAGGTTAGGGCAGGAAAGGCGATGGGGCAAAGGATTGCGTCGATCGGTTGAGGTGAACCGGATGCGGGTGTCTCTCGTAGTACGGTTGTGCCTGTTGCCGGGTTCGCGCGATTTTTTTGACGAATCCGCATCCCCGGCGCATCGTCCCGCTGTGCATGCCGATCACGCGTAGGTCTGCCCTTGACCACAGCAAGAACATGCAGCGCACCCAATACCTCCCGAAGTGATGGCCGGCCATCAGGTTGTGGCCGGCTGGAGATTGCGTGGAGGCGGTTTGGCAGGGCCACCGCATCTTGCCGTGCGGCCGCACCCCGGTGCCGATGCCTTGCCTCGACCCATCGGCCACTGTAGATTTTCAAACCCTCTGTTCGGGGATCGCGGGGCCGATTGCGGCCCCACTCGCAGCAGGTTGATCGAAACCAAGCCATTCCGGAGGTTCGCCAGTGTCCGCAAATTCGCGCCGCAGCTCACACCTGTTTACCAGTGAATCGGTCAGCATGGGCCATCCCGACAAGGTGTCGGATCAGATTTCCGATGCTGTCCTGGATGCCATCCTGGCCGAGGAACTCGTGCTTCAGGAAAAGGGGCTGGGCGATGTCAAAAAGACGCGCGTCGCGTGCGAGACGCTCTGCACCACCGGCCAGGTGATCGTGGCCGGCGAGGTGCGCACCAATGCCTGGATCGATATTCAGGAGGTTGTCCGCTCAACCGTCAAGGACATCGGCTACATCCACCACGATATCGGTTTCAGCTACGATTCGTGCGGCGTGCTGAACGCCATCCACAGCCAGTCGGCCGACATTGCCCGCGGCGTGGATCACGCCCGCGATGAGGGGGCTGAGAAGGAAAAGCAGGAGGAAGGCGCTGGCGACCAGGGCATGATGTTCGGCTTTGCCTGCCGCGAAACCGAGGACCTGATGCCGCTGCCCATCTGGCTGGCGCATCGCCTGGTGGAGCGTCATGCCGAGCTGCGCGCCAACGGCACGATCCCGTGGCTGCGGCCCGATGCCAAGAGCCAGGTGACCGTTGAGTACGAGGGTGACAAGCCGGTGCGGGTGGAGACGATCGTCCTCAGCACCCAGCACCACCCCAGCGTGCTTACCAGCCAGGATGAGAAGGGCGTCATGAGCGAGGCGGCCAAGCAGGAACTGATCGAGAAGGTCATCAAGCCCTGCATCCCGGCCGAGTATCTCAAGGGCGACATCAAGTACCACATCAACCCCACGGGGCGGTTCGTCATCGGCGGCCCCCATGGTGACACCGGCTTGACCGGGCGCAAGATCATCGTTGATACCTATGGCGGCCGTGGCCGCCACGGCGGCGGGGCGTTCAGCGGCAAGGATCCCAGCAAGGTGGACCGCTCGGCCGCCTACATGGCCCGTTACGTTGCCAAGAACATCGTCGCCGCCGGCCTGGCCGAGGAGTGCGAGGTGCAGTTGGCGTACGCCATCGGCATCGCCAGGCCGGTCAGCGTCTACGTGGATTGCTTCGGGACCAACAAGATCGACGAGGAGAAGATCAGTAAGCTGGTGCAGGATCACTTCCCGCTCACCCCGCGCGGGATCATCGATCACCTGAAGCTGCTGAATCCGATCTACCGGCCGACCGCGCGCAATGGCCACTTCGGCCGCAAGCCCGGCAAGGTTGAAGTGAAGCTCAGCACTGGCGAAACCCGCGCCTTCGACACCTTCACCTGGGAAAAGACCGACAAGGCCGATGCCCTGCGTGCCGCCGCCGGCCTGAAGTAAGCGGGGCGTTAAACGCGAAGAAGCGAAGAAAGGGAATCCAGTAGCCAGAATCAGAATCCAGCAGGTGCCGGCCAGGTGCCTGCTGAACTCTGACTCTGGAGACTGGATTCCCTTTTCTTTTGCTTCGCTTCTTGGTGTTGGCCTACGCCTCCAGCTTCGCCAGTTCGGCCTCCGCCTCGGCCAGTTGATCACGTGTCTGCTGGACGAGGTGGGCCGGGGCCTTGGCGATGTAGGATTCATTGCTCAGCCGGCCCTTCATCGCGTTGATCCGGGCCAGCAATGCCTGGCGTTTCTTGTCGATGCGCTGTTTTTCCGCCTGAGGGTCGATCAGGTTCTCAACGTAAATCTCCGCCCCGGCCGCCAGGGCGCGGGCGGCGTTGGCGGGCTGGGCGAGATCGGGCTTCACCTGGTTGAGCGTGCAGGTGCCGAGCTGCTCGATCACCTCGCGATTGGCCAGCACCAGCTCAGCCAGGTCGGCCGGGGCGTGCAGGCTCACGACCACGGACTTGCGCGGATCGACCTTGTATTCGTTGCGCACGTTGCGGATGGCGGCGGTGATCTCCTGGAGCCGGGCGAAGTTCGCCTCGGCCTGTTCATCGAGCGTCTTTGGCTTGGGCCACGCCGCCTGGATCAGCAGACCGCTGGCCGGCGCTTCCAGCCCCGGCAACCCGCGCTGCGGGGCCACCTCATTGAGCTTCCACCAGACCGTCTCGGTGATGAACGGGATGGCCGGATGCATCAGCCGCAGGGCGCCATCCAGCACGGTGGCCAGCACCTGTGCGGTCTGGCCTGCCCGGGCCGGGTCCTTCATCGCCGCCTTGGAAGCTTCCACGTACCAGTCGCAGTAATCCCGCCAGAAGAAGTCGTAGCACGCCTGGGCATACTGATCGAAGCGGTAGTCGCGCAGGCCCTGCTCAGCGCTGGCCACCGCCCGCGCGAAGCGCGAGAGAATCCAGCGATCGGCCAGACTGCCGATGGGTCCTGCCGAGGGCACATCACCGCCCGCTGCCTGCTGCCCGCTGGCTGCCACCGACATCATGACAAACCGGGCGGCATTCCACAGCTTGTTGCAGAAATTGCGGCCCAGGTCGAACTTCGCACTGGTGTTCCGCGCCAGCGGCATGTCCGGTGCGGGCTGCGCCTTGCCACTGGCCAGACCGTAGCTGCTGACCATCTTCTTTTTCGGATCCTTCGGCGAATCCTGGATCGGCGCTGCAACCGTATAGCCGGCCGAGTCGGTGATGTACTTCGGCGTAAACGTCTCGCCGCTGTGCGGGTCCACCATGTCCACCGGCAGGCGGACATCCTGCGTGTTGGTGGCCATGCTTGCCAGCGTGAAGCGCATCGCATCGGCCCCGTGCGAGTGGATGATGTCCACCGGATCAACCCCGTTGCCCAGCGACTTGCTCATCTTCTGCCCGTGCCCATCCTGGATCATCGCATGGATGAACACATCCCTGAACGGCAGGCGGTGCAGGAAGTAGAGGTTGAACATCACCATGCGCGAAACCCACAGGGTGATGATCTCGCGGGCGGTGCAAAGGACGGACGTCGGGTTCCAGACATTGAGCGCGGACTGCGCCTGCTCGATGGCGTCCTTATCCGGCCAGCCGAGTGTCGACAGCGGCCACAG
>CAYNMV010000057.1:0-3692 GCA_964398315.1 uncultured Tepidisphaeraceae bacterium
TCTTCCAGGATCGCCAGGAAGAGGAACAGCAGCGCGATCTGCGGCACGAAGACGACCACGCCGCCCACGCCGGCGACGATGCCGTCCGCCCACAGATCCGCAATCGGCCCCTCGGGCAGTAACGGTGTGACCAGGTCACCCAGCCACGCGACGCTCTCCTCGAAGTAGCCCATCACCGGGTCGGCGATGAAGAACAGGGAGTAAAACAGCGCCCCCATGATCCCGGCGAAAATCAGCAGCCCCCAGACCTTGTGGATCAGGACCGCATCCAGCCGCTCGGTCCAGGTGGTGGCCGGGGCATAGTCCAGTGCAGGCGCTTCGGGGGCGGCAGGGGCGGCCTGCCCATGCTCCCGCTGCGCGCTGTGCTCACTGGCGAACGAGGCGTTGGCGCTTCTTCGCAGCGCGCGCTCGGTCACATGGTCGATCCAGCGGTAGTGCGCTTCGATGTCGGCCTGCATCGGGTCGATACCCATCTCGCGCAGGCGCATCATCGAGCCGGCCAGCAGCGAGGCCACCGGCTCGCGCTGGGCAACGGGCTTGAGGTCATCGGAGTGATCGCCGATCAGCAGGCGCTCGGCCAGGGCGCGGTAATGGTCCATCGACAAGGCGCTGGCGGATTCACCTTCGGCCAGGATCGCCAGCCCCCCGCCGACGACCGTCAGCTCCTCGTGCATCGCCTGCGGCAGGGGCCAGTCGGGCATCGGAGCCGGCCGGGCCCGCGTCACCGCCATCAGCAGGTCCTGGATCCCCTTCTTCTTGTGCCCCACCACCGCCACCACCGGCACGCCGAGGCCCTTTTCCAGCTCGGCGGCATCGACCGGCATCCCCCGGCGCTCGGCGATGTCGATCATGTTCAGCGCCACCACCAGCGGCCGGCCCAGTTCGATGAGCTGGCTCACCAGGTACAGGTTGCGCTGAAGATTGCTGGCATCGACCACCACGATGACCACATCAGGCGCTGGGGTGTCGGCCCGCAGGCCGCGCAGGACCTCCATCGCGATGCGCTCATCCGGGGAACGGGATATCAGCGAATAGGTGCCGGGCAGGTCGATCAGGTTGATCCACCGCCCATCGGGCAGCTTGGCCCGGCCGGTTTTCTTCTCGACGGTGACGCCGGGATAGTTGCCGACTTTTTGTCGCAATCCGGTCAGGGCGTTGAAAATCGTGGTCTTGCCGCTGTTGGGATTGCCCGCCAGGGCAACCGTGAAGGTGTCGGCGGACAGGACAGGCGTGGAGTTGTCGGCGCAGCAATGCATGAAATCAAGACGCGGCCGCGGCCGCGAGGTTCAGTGCGACCGACCGGCCGCGACTTTTATGTGGGCTGGCTGGGCACGGCGATTTTCACGAAGCGGGCCTGCTCATGACGCAGCGACAGGCAATAGCCGCGCAGCCGGAACTCGATCGGATCCCCCAGCGGCGCCCGGCGGATCACCTCAACCTTAACGCCGTTGCAGAACCCCATCTCCAGCAGGCGACGGCGCAGATCCGGGTCGGTGGTGTCAATCTCGCAAACCGTCCCCCGGCAGCCAATCCCAAGCTGGCTCAGCGAGCAGTTGCCGATCAGATCCGGCCCCGCACACCCCGGCGTCTCACAGGCTTTGTTCATGGGCGATACCTCAAGCCGGCCCAGCCTGAGCCGGTTGAGAGAAATTTAGTATAGTTGAGACTGAATTGCAACCACTGAGGGAAAATCGCACAAAAATATCCGAATAATGTGCGATTCGCCCATCCCGTGCAGTGTTCCACGTGGAACCCTGCACGCGCCCGGGCTGCGGCGGGGCTAAAACTGCCGGAGGAAGCGGAGATCGTTCTCGACGAACAGGCGGATATTGTTGATCCCGTACTTGCGCATGGCGATGCGCTCGATGCCGAACCCGAAGGCCCAGCCGGTATAGATTTCCGGGTCGATGCCGCAGGCGCTCAGCACATTGGGATGGACCATCCCGCAGCCGCCCAGCTCGATCCAGCGCTGCTTATCAGGGAACCAGACATCACATTCCGCGCTGGGCTCGGTGAACGGGAAGAAGCTCGGGCGGAAGCGCACTTTCGTATCGGCCCCGAAGTAGGCCTTGACGAATTGCAGAACCGTGCTTTTCAGGTCCACCATCGTCACCCCCCGGTCAACCACCAGGGCTTCAAGCTGGTGGAACTGTGACAGGTGGGTGTCATCGTGGGTATCCGGCCGGTAGACCCGCCCGGGTATGACCACCCGGATCGGCGGCGGCTGCTGCTGCATGACCCGGATCTGCACCGTCGAGGTCTGCGTGCGCAGCAGGAGCTGCTGTTCCTGGGCTGCCTGTGGCGCGGCGGCCTGCTGCCCGCCGTCGCTGTCCGGCTGGGCAACAATGTAAAAGTTATCCAGGGGATCGCGGGCCGGATGGCTTGGCGGGATGTTCAGGGCGATGAAGTTGTGGAACTCATCCTCCAGTTCCGGGCCTTCGGCCACTGTGAACCCAAGCCGGCCGAACAGATCGGTCAGCTCATCCACCACTTTCATCATGATGTGCCGATTGCCCAGTTGCGGCCGGAGCCCGGGGAGCGTGACATCTTCAATCGGACCGCTGGCCGACCCGCTGCCCAGTTGGGCCTTGCGCGCTTCGAAGGCGGCGGTGAGTTGGTTCTTCACCGCATTGACGCGCTGCCCCACCGCCGGTTTCTGCTCGCGCGGCACCTGGCCCAGCAGTGACATCAGGTTCTTCACCGCGCCCTTGGTACCCAGGTACTTGATGCGGTACTGCTCCAGCGCATCTGCGCTGTCCACGGATGCCAGTTCCGCTTCGGCGGCCCGGGCGACGGATTCGATCTGTTCGAGAACACTCATGTGATTGCCGATTGCCAATGGCGATTGCCGACTTCTCCGGCGGGCCATATTGCGATTTTATCCCGCCCGCCGGACAATCTGCCGGTCGAAGCATCGCATTCTGTGCGATTGGCCGGCGCGAAACAAGCGCGCCGGGCAGGCGCTGGCGGGATGCGCTGCATCCCCCAGCACCCTCATCCGGTTTTGGAGGGGACTCATATGGACCTGAGCAAGCTTCCCAAACTGTCTCATACCCCTCCCCCGCCCGCACCGCCGCCGGCCGGCGCGGAGGAGCCGGTCCCCCCCACACCCTCCGGTGTGCCCACCACCTACCTGCCTGGCGGGCGCTACTGCACGCGGTGCGGCCAGCCGATCCGTCATCAGGCGCGTTTTTGCGACTCCTGCGGCCAGCCGCTCAGCATTGAAGCCGCCCCCGAGCTGGAGGGCATCGGCCTCCAGGCGGGCCTCAGCATTGTGGTGGCGCTGTTCCTGCTGTTCATGCAGCCGCGCTTTGCCAAGTGGGTGCTGCACAAGCTGTTTGGGACCGACTTCGCCCCATTTCTCCTGCTGGATGGCACGACCGTGCCGTACACGCAGGTGCCGGCCTTCTGGATGGACCTGGGACCGTTTCTCTTCGCGATGGTGTTGATCATCGATGCGATCGTCCTGGCGCTGGTGCGCCGGCCCGCCGCCATCGCCCTCACGTTTGTCCTCACACTGGCGGTGATGCTCTACAACCTGGGTTACGTCCTGCTGACCTTCTCCCAGGGCTTCGCTCCCATCAGCTTCCTCGCTGCCGCGTTCGGCGCGTTCATGTGCTGGCAGCAGTGGACGATCCTGCGGGCGCTGCGCAAGCGTGTTTAATATCGCGATGATCGAATTCGCAACATCC
>CAYNMV010000057.1:3792-26857 GCA_964398315.1 uncultured Tepidisphaeraceae bacterium
CGCGCTGCGCTTGTTTCAGCGATGCGCTTATTTCAGCGCTGGGCGCTCATGCCCGCGGGTGGAAGCGCTTGTGGACGCTCTTGAGGCGGTCCTGATCGACGTGGGTGTAAATCTGAGTGGTGGCGACATCCGAGTGCCCGAGCAGCTCCTGCACGATGCGCAGGTCCGCCCCACCGGAGATCAGGTGGGTGGCGAAGCAGTGCCGCAGCGTATGCGGCGATACTTCGTTGAACAGCCCGCTTCGCTTGCCATATTTTTCCACCAGCATCCACAGGCCGATGCGCTCCATCGGCTTGCCGCTGCGTGAAACAAACAGCGTGTCGGTGGTCGGGCGCGCGAGCTTCGGGCGGCTTTCAGACAGGTAGCGTGCGATGGCCTCCTGGGCGGCCTGGCCCATCGGCACCACCCGCTCCTTGGCGCCCTTGCCCAGCACGCGCACGCATCCCACCTCCAGGTTCACATCGCGCAGCTTCAGCTCGCACAGTTCGGTTGCGCGCAGGCCGCAGGCGTAGAGCAGTTCGAGGATCGCCACATCGCGGGCAAACAGCGATGACCTGGGATCGGGTGCGGCGATCAGGCGGTTCACCTGCTCGCGGCTCAGGACCCGGGGCAAATCGCGCTCGGGTTTGGGGCGCTCGAGCTGGCGCAGGATCGGCTCGGTTTCGATCCCCTCGGTGGCAAGATATCGCAGCAGCGAGCGGATCGCGGCCAGCCGGCGGGCGACGGTCTTGGTCGATTGCCCGATGCGCGACTGCTCCTGAAGGTAATGGCGATAATCATCCGCCTGGGCGCTGGCGAGGGTCAGGCGGCGCTGGTCAAAAAAGCGGAGCAGGTCCTGTACATCGCGGCGATAGGCGGCCAGCGTGTTCCCGGCCAATCCGCGCTCGGCCGCAAGGTAAAGCAGAAACCTACGCAGCTCGGGCGATTCGACTCCGGCGGCCGGCCCGCCGGACGGAGACGGTGAGCTGGACCGTCGGGGACGGCGCGGCGGTCGGGAGGCTTGGGCGGCGGTCATGAAGCACCTCGCGGCTGGCGGCCATGCTGCGCTTCACCTGGCGCTCGATCAGCAGCCCGACATAGGTGGGACATTCCTGGTAGCGGTCGCAGCAGAACCGCATCATGTGCCCGAGATGGTCCAGCCGCTGGTGCTGGGCGCAGCGTTCATCCGAACGGTTCAAAAACGGGCAATGATCGGCCGGTCGGGACATCGATGAAAATACTCCGGCACCCCACGGATTGACGGGCATGCCACACATCCTGATCGGCCATCAGAGCGATGAAGCATGAGAAAGATCACTGCGTAAGCCGGGCGCTGCGGGCTGGCTGCCGGTGCCCGCTACGCCATCGCCCGCAAGTCTTTGACAACCCCCTCATCTTCCGACTCGCGTGGCGCTTTCTGCTTCATCAGGTCGCGATAGCCCCTGACGAGTGTGCGGGCATCGGCCGGATCGTGCAGGAAGATGCCGCCAGCCGACCGGGGGGCGAGCAGGTGGCGGGCGGCCAGGCCCAGGCGCTGGGCGCCAACCACCGTCAGCGGCTCGGGCGCGGCGGCGATCCGCTGGCGGATCGTCGCCAGCAGCGCGGCACTGGCAGCGGGCTGCGGCTCGCCGATCAGGCTGGCCACATGCTCGATGCGGCCCGGCGTCAGCAGCAGCACCTTGGCCTTGCCCGCGCCAGGTCCCGGTTGCAGCGAGACGTAAACGAAGCGCTCCAGCGGCCGCACGAACCGGTACGGCCCCTTGCCCAGCGCTGTAAGCTGTTCGATGAACTGCTTGATCTTCGCCGCGACTTCGAAGCGCAGCTCCCCCGCCGCCGCCTGCATGCGCTGCTCCTCGGCCTCAATGGCGGAGTCGATATCGCTGAGCACCTGCACGGTATGGGCAATCAACTGCCGATAGGCCGACAGTGAAATGCTCCCATCACACGGCCCGACGCACTTGTTCATCTGCCGCCAGGCACACGGCCCGCCATGCGGCGCCTGGGTCAGCAGGCGATAATCGCGGCACAGGTCGAACAGCCCCTCGACCGCCTGCACGTAGCGCTCGGCTGCCTGTTTCTCCTCGATCGGGCCCAGATGAATGCCGCCCGTCAGGGCGGTGGGATCGTTGCTTTTCACATAGCGCGGGTAGTTGGTCTGCGGGTTGACATGCACCCACCAGGCAGGACGCAGGCCCGCCAGGTCCTGATACGACTCGGGAAAGATCGCCCGCGCGGCCTCGAAGTAGATCCAGTCGGCTTCCAGGGCGCTGTCCACCCGTCGCCAGTACACCCGCCGCACGACATCGCGGTAATCCACCCGGCGCGTGGGGCCAACCAGCTCTTCTCCCCCTAACCGGCGTTTCAGCGATGCCCGCAAATTTTTCACACAAAGCAGTTGGATGGGCCGGTTATCCTGGTCGGCCATCAGGTAGACAACCCACTTGCCCGGCACCCCCTGGAGGAACGCCTCCATACCCGCCTCGCCGGTGGAGGGATCGAAATCAAGCGCGTGGGTGAAGATGTCGTAAGGCGCATCGATCACAGCCTGATCGTAGAGGCAGACCGGAACGGAAGAAAGCCACGATGGCCAGATTTGCCGCCCGACACCCCCCGCGGCCATGGCCACATGCACGCATCAAGGTTGGCGCGCACCGGCCTGGCGAGGCGCGGGCCGCCCCGATGCGCTCTGTTGTCGGATGCGCTCTGTTGTGCGATGCGCTCTGTTGTCAGAATCCAGGCGCTGCGTTACAAGACTTGGCGGTGGACATATTCTGGAAGATTCTGGCCACGCTGGGGCTGGTGGCATTGAACGGCTATTTCGTCGCCGCCGAGTTTGCCGCCGTGGGGGCGCGCCAATCCCGACTCGAAACGCTGGCGAAGCACTCGCTGATGGCGCGGGGGGCGCTGCTGATCAAGCACAAGCTGGATCTGTATCTGTCAACCTGCCAGCTCGGCATCACCATCGCCTCACTGGGGCTGGGGGCGGTGACAGAGCCGGCCGTCGCCACGCTGATCGAGCCGCTGCTGCACTGGCTGGGGGTGCCTGCTCCGGTGCCGGGCCAGCACACCGCCCTGGCCATCGCCATCGCGCTGGCGGTCAGCACAGCGCTGCACGTGGTGGTCGGCGAAGTAGCGCCCAAGAACTGGGCCATTTTCTATCCTGACAAGCTGCTGCCGGTCCTCGCCCTGCCGCTGATCGCCTTTACGTATGTGCTGTACCCGGTGATCTGGCTGCTGAACGCCGCCAGCAACCTGCTGCTGAAAGTGTCCGGCATCAACATCGACCACGCCAGCCACGGAGCGGTGCCCCACACCGCCGAGGAACTCAAGCGTCTGCTGGCCGAGTCGATCGAGAAAGGAACGATCCAGGAGGGTCACACCGAGATCCTCACCGGCGCGTTCGGCTTTGGCGACCTCAAGGCGCGGCAGATCATGACCCCGCGCACCGAGGTCGATTTCCTGGTGCTGGGCCAGCCGGTCAAGGAGCTGCTCCAGGTCGTGCAGCGATCCTCCTACACCCGCCTGCCGCTGTGCGATGGTGATATCGATCACGTTGTGGGGCTGGTTCACATGAAGGACCTGTTCGGGCACCTGAAGCTGGTGCCGGGGCGGCTGCGCTTCTCCGATGCCACCACGCCAGCCGGTGAATCGATCGCCATCGCCGATGGCCTGCCCGGATCGAGCGTTCACGTGATCGGCTCGGGCGACATCGATCTCAAGCGCATCCGCCGCGACATCCTGTTCGTACCCGAGCTGCTGCCGGTGACCAAGCTGCTGCGCCAGTTCCAGAGCTCGCACATCCACATGGCGGTGGTGGTCGATGAGTACGGCGCCACTCAGGGGATCGTCACGCTGGAGGATGTGATCGAGCAGATCGTCGGTGATATCGAAGATGAGTTTGATGAAGCCTCCACCGCGATGCACGATTTCATCGCCGAAGGTGAGAGCTTCCGCGTGGCCGGGTCATACCTGCTGCACGAGCTGCGCGAGAAGCTGCCCCTGGGCGATATCGACTTCGGCGAGGTGGATACGATCGGCGGCTACGTCACCCAGGAACTGGGCCGCTGGCCCCGGCCGGGGGATGTGGTCGAGCTGGGCGATCGCTACACCATCCGCGTGATCAGCGTTCAGACGCGCCGAGTGGTTCGCGTCCTCATCACCCCCACCACGCAGGCCGCCGCCAAGGCTGATGGACCGGGCACGGCGTAGGCGCCCGGCAATCCGGCATCGTGGCCCGGTCCCGTTGACCTACTTCGTCACCCAGCACGCGGCGACGTGGCCCGGCTCGCCCTGCTTCTGCTCGAGCGGCGGGGTTTCAGCAACGCATTTCTTCAGCACGCGCAGACGCTCGCCGAGGCTGGTGATCTCGACGGTATCGGCCGCATCCGCCTGGGCGGCGGCCTCGCGCGTGAGGGGGCAGCGCGGGTGGAACGGACAGCCGCTGGGGGGATTGGCCGGCGAGGGGATCTCGCCGCGCAGCACGAT
This sequence comes from uncultured Tepidisphaeraceae bacterium, assembly GCA_964398315.1. GTDB lineage: Bacteria > Planctomycetota > Phycisphaerae > Tepidisphaerales > Tepidisphaeraceae > JADLCB01. Next base: position 8,257 of record CAYNMV010000057.1, read on the forward strand.
GCGCTGCTTGGTCGGGCGCGGATTCGGCTCGGGCACAGCGCTCAGCAGCGATGTCGTGTAGGGATGCTTGGGATTGGCGTACAGTTCGGCCGCCGCCGCTTTCTCCACGATGCGCCCCAGATACATCACCGCCACCTCATCGCTGAAATGCTCCACCACCGCCAGGTCATGGGCAATAAACAGGTAGGCGAGATTCAGTTCCTGCTGCAAATCATCCAGCAGGTTCAGCACCTGGCTGCGGATGGAGACATCCAGGGCGCTGACCGGCTCATCGCAGACGATGAAATCGGGGTTGAGGGCGATCGCGCGGGCGATGCCGATGCGCTGCCGCTGGCCGCCGGAGAACTCATGCGGGTAGCGGTGCATGTAGGATGGATCGAGCCCGACGCGCTGGAGCAGCGCTGCCACGCGATCGGTCTTTTCCTGCCCGCGGGCGATGCCGTGAACCTGAAGCGGCTCGCCGATGATGTTGGCGATGGTCATGCGCGGGTTCAGGCTGCTCATCGGGTCCTGGAAGATGATCTGCATGTGCCGGCGCAGGCGACGCAGTTCGCTGCCGCCGAGGGCGAAGATATCCTGGTCCCTGAAGTAAACCTTGCCGGCGGTGGCGGGCACCAGGCGCAGCATGGTGCGGCCGACGGTCGTCTTGCCCGAGCCGCTTTCGCCGACCAGGCCGAGGGTCTTGCCGGCGTGCACATCAAAGCTGACCCCATCGACCGCCTTCACATGCCCCACCGTGCGCGACAGCACCCCACGACGGATGGGAAACCAGGTCTTGAGATCGCGCACGCGGATGAGCGTGTTGTTGGAGGCGGCGGCGGGCGCGGGGAGAGTGGACGCTGCGGGCATGGTCATCGGGCCACCTCCTGGTTCGCATTGGCGGATGTGCTGGCGGCCGATGGATCGGTTGTCACCTGGCGCTTGTGCGCGAGCACGGGCTGCGTCTCGGGGGACTGGTCAAAGTTCTCGCTGTAATGGCAGGCCGACCAGTGGCCCGGCCGCACCTCGCGCAGGGCCGGCTCGCCCCAGGTGGGTGACGGCGGGGATGCCCCGTCCTCCGGGTTGCGATACGTCAGTGCGGCCGGCTGGCCCACGCAGCGATGCATGACCCGCGCACTGCCTTCGCCGGTGGTGATCTCGACGGTCTGCTCGGCCGGCGCCTGCTGCGCCAGCGCGCGGGTGCGATGACAGCGGGGATGGAACTTGCACCCCGGCGGCCAGTGTGCCGGCGATGGCACCATCCCCTCGATCGTCTCCAGCCGGGAAATCTTCGTCCCCAGCTTGGGCAGGGATTTGAAAAGCCCCTCGGTATAGGGGTGCTGTGGCCGGTCGAACAGGTCTTCAACGGTGGCGCTCTCAACCACCCGCCCGGCGTACATGACGTTCACCACATCGGCGTTCTCGGCCACCACGCCCAGGTCATGGGTGATGAGCATGATCGCCATACCGCGCTCCTGCTGGAGCTTCTGCAGCAGTTCGAGGATCTGCGCCTGGATGGTGACATCCAGCGCAGTGGTCGGCTCATCGGCGATCAGCAGCTTGGGCTGGCAGGAAAGTGCCATGGCGATCATGACGCGCTGCCGCATGCCGCCGGAAAGCTGGTGCGGGTACTCATCCAGCCGGCGGTGCGGATCGGCGATGCCGACATCGCGCAGACTTTCCTCGGCGATCTGCCGGGCCTGGCCGACGCTGACCCCCTGGTGCAGCAGAACCGCCTCCATGATCTGATCGCCGATGGTGTACACCGGATTGAGGCTGGTCATCGGCTCCTGGAAGATCATGGCGATCTCCTTGCCGCGCACCCGCCGCATGTCGGCCTCGCTCAATTGCAGCAGGTCGCGGCCCTCGAAGCGGATGGACCCGCCCATATACCGCCCCGGCGGGGTTGGGATCAGCCGCAGCACCGACAGCGCTGTCACACTCTTGCCGCAGCCGCTCTCACCCACCACCGCCACCGTCTGTCCGGGATATACAGAGAAAGACACACCGCGCACGGGGTTGATCAATCCACGGCCGGTTTCAAAGCCGATTTGAAGGTTCTGTATTTCGAGCAGCGGTTCGGGCATCAGATTCCCTGTTCAGTTGCCGGTTGTGAGTTGCCAGTCACCAGTAATAACCAGCGCCCCATCGGGTGATGGGCCGCTCGGCTACATTCCCTGCCTCCGTGTGCGCGGATCAATGGCATCGCGCAGGGCCTCACCGATCATGTTATAAGACAGAACGGTGAGAAAAATGGCGACGCCGGGAAAAATCGCCAGCCACCAGTTAAATCCGCCGCCGGCGCTGACCGCCTGATTGAGCAGCGAACCCCAGCTCGCATCGCCGATCGGGATGCCCAGGCCGAGGAAGCTCAGGGTCGTCTCAGCGAGGATCGCCCCGGCAATGCCGAAGCTGGCCGACACCAGCAGTGGCGCCACCGCGTTGGGCAGCAGGTGCCGCCAGAGCACCGATCGCAGCGGCACACCCGCCGCCACCGCCGCCTGCACAAAATCCTGGTTGCGCAGCTTCAACACCTCGGCCCGCATGAAGCGGGCATCGCCCACCCAGCTCGTCAGCCCGATGATCGCCATGATCAGGTAGATGCTGCGATATTCCGGGAACGCCGCGATGAATGTCAGCAGCAGGTAGATCGTCGGGATCGCCCCGAAGATCTCAACCAGTCGCATGCCCAGCAAATCTGCCAGGCCGGCAAAATAGCCCATTAACCCGCCGACGATAATGCCAATCAGCAGCGCCAGGCCCGTCGAGATGAACCCGATCGCCATGGCGATCCGGCAGGCGTGGATCAGATGGCTGAGGATATCAGCGCCGAAGACATCGGTACCGGCCCAGTGCTCGGCCGAGGGGGCCCACGGGTGGGGCCGGCCCCAGACATCCCGCATCCGATCCCCCACGCTGTAGGGCACCGGCGCCCACAAGGCCCACTCGATCTTCCCCTCGCGCTCCATCACGCGGTATTCCTCGTACACCTCCGTCAGCGGCGGGCGCACCAGCGGCCGCGCCACCAGGAAACTCAGCAGCGCCAGGCCAATCAGGATGCACACCTTCGTGCCGAAACCCGGTCGTGGCATGAAATAGAGGACCAGGGCGGCGAAAAAGGTGATGAACAGCGAGATGTCCGCCGCCGTCAGGCGCTGTGCCCAGGGGCTGGACCACTGGCCATCAATCTTGGCAAGTATCGGAAAGCTGCTGGCCAGCAGCGGCGCGAAGACCGCACACGTCGCGATCACCGCGATCCAGATCAGCCCCAGCCGCGCGGCCAGGCGCGAGGTCGTATCAGCCCAGACCTGGGCCAGCCAGGGCTTGGGCGCATCGGCCTCTGCCGGCACCGTCGCGGCATCGATCGTCACGGCCAGGGGCGGGGTTGTGGCCTCACTCATAGCTCACCCTCGGGTCGGCAACGGCATAGAGGATGTCGGCGATGATCAGGCTCAGGAGGCTGATGATGCTGATGACGAAGGTCACGCTCATCACCAGTTCCTGGTCCTTCATCTTGATGGCCGAAATCATCAGCGTCCCCATGCCGGGGATGCTGAAGATGTATTCCACAATCAGCGACCCGCTCAGCAGGCCAGGCAGGATGCTGGCGGCCACGGTGATCAGCGGCAGCAGGCTGTTGCTCAGCACATGGCGCAGCAGCACCACCCGTTCGCTCAGCCCCTTGGCCCGGGCGGTGCGGGCAAAGTCAGCCCCCAGGTTCTCCAGCACGCTGGCCCGCATCAGCTTTGAGAGAAAAGCGAAGCCCCCGTAGGTCAGGCAGATGACCGGCAGCGCCAGGTGCCAGAGGGTATCCAGCAGATAGCCGCGGACAAAGGTGCCATCGGAGAAGGTGGGCAGGAAGCGCATCGCCCCCGCCTGCGTGTCATGCAGCCCCGCCGCCGGGAACCAGGCGAAATAGTCCCGGCTGGCAAAGAAGCCCAGCAGCATCACCCCTGTCCACATCGTCGGCACCGACCAGAGGGCCAGCAGGCCGGTCCCCGTGATGACATCAAACGCCTTGCCGCGATGCCTGGCGGCGAAGATGCCGGTGGTGATGGCGATGGAATAGACGATCGGGAGCGTGATCAGGTTGAGCAGCAGCGTCACGGGCAGCGCCTCGGCAATCAGGTCGCCCACCGGCCGGCGGCTCACGATGCTCTCACCCAGGTCCGGCGCCTTGAGACCGAACGCCCAATCCTCGGGCCACCCTTTGCCGGCCGGCTTGAACCCAACCGGCAGCACCTTGTTGAACCAGCGCAAGTACTGGCGATACAGCGGCAGGTTCAGGCCGTAGCGTTCATTGTAGTACTGCTCGATCATCGCCCGGTCCTCGGGGCGCATGTCTCCCTCGGGTGTCTGCAGCGAGGCGGTCAGCCCGCCCGGCGACAGCGCCATCACGAGGAACACCAGCAGCGTGATCCCGATGACAGTGGGAATCAGCAGCAGCAATCGGCGGAAGATGTAGTTCAACATCGCGCTATCCGTTGAACGACCGGCCGCAGCCGGACCGCAGCCCTCACGATCATCCGCCGTAGCGCTGGGATCCGATGGGGACAAACCACTCGTAACGCGGGTTCAGCCCCAGGCGGACGCGCTGGATATTGGCGATGCGCTTGTCGATGAAGACCAGCGACTTGCCGAACCACAGGAAGGTGTAAGGCTGGTCCTCATAGAGGACCAGGTGCGCCTGCCGCCACAGTTCCATGCGCTTCTGTTCATCCAGCGTCCGGCGCGCCTCATCGATGAGGCGATCCAGTTCAGGACTGATATAGCTCATGAAGTTGTCGCCGCCGATCGTCGCCTGGCTGGAGTGGAACATCTGGTAGATGTCGGTCTCGATGCCGCTGGTCCAGCCGAGCGTAATCGCCTCGAAATTCTTGTTGTTCAGGCGGTCGGTGAAGACGTTCCACTCCAGCGGATCGGGCTGGAGGACGATGCCGGCGCGGGCATAGGCATCCTTCATGAACAGGACCATCTTGTCATAGTTGCCGCTGCCGCCGGGATAGGTCAGCTTGAACGAGAAGAGCTCGCCGTTCGGGCCTTCGAGGACGCCATCATTGTTGCGATCCGCAAAACCCGCCTCCTGCAGGAGCTGCCGGGCGCGCTCCACATCATGGGGATACGGCTCAACCTGCGTGTTGTACTGGTTGCTCTGCGGGTTGAACGGCCCGGTGGCGATGACCGCCTTGCCGTACATGATCTCCTCGATCATGCGCTGGCGATCGAGGAGCATCGTCAGCGCCTGGCGGACGCGCTTGTCGGCAAACAGTGGGTTCTTCTGGTTCCAGGCAACGTAGCGATAGCCCCCGACAGGGTTCTGGTATTCAAAGCTCTGCACCTGCTGCATGAACGCCTGATCCTTGATCAGCTCCAGGTACTGCTCGGGCATGGCGCCGAAAATATCCGCCTCACCGTTGCGGAAGGTCGCCAGCCGCCCCTTGTCGCTGGAGATCTCCTTGTAGATCAGCCGATCAAACGCCGGCGCCACGCCCCAATAGCGCTCGTTGCGAACCAGTTCGATTGGATTGCCCGGCCGCCAGGCGCGCGGGTCGGGCATGCGATACGGCCCCGATCCCAACAGCAGGCCGACCGAATTGTTAAACGTCTCGACATCGATCTTGCCGTAAAAGTGCTCCGGCAGCACATCCATCGACGCCGCCAGGTCAAACGCCTGGAAGTAGGGTTCGCTGTAGATGAACTCCACCTCCAGCGGCCCTTTTTTCTCAACCCGCTTGATGCGCGCGTAATAGGCCCTGGCCCGCGGCGCGGCCACCTGCGGGTTCATGATGAAGTTGTAGGTAAAAACCACATCATCGGCATCCAGCGGTTCACCATCGCTGAAGCGCAGCCCCTCGCGCAGCTTGAAGTTGATGCGGACTGCATCCGGGGCTTCCTTCGCCGCAAGCGCTGTGATTTCTTCCTCCGACTTGCCCGCCTCGCGCTGCTGGGCAAGCCACTGGTTGTACTCCTGGCTGTTGTCGATGATCTCCCACTCGCGCGCCAGCAGCGGGGTCCATTCCAGCGTGTCAGGGTCGCGGGTGCCGAGGCTTTCCAGGACGTGCGACTGGACCTGCGAAGCGTAGGTATCGCCGGAGAGCAGCGGCGTGAGCTTGGCGACCTTGGAGAACATGTCGACCAGCCAGTCGCCGCTGGCATAGTTCTCCATCTGGCGCGCGGCGCGCATGCGGGCGAAGGGGTCCTGCTTGTCGGCCGCACGGGTGGTGGCGTTGCCGCCCGGATGGCCGACCACTGCCACCCCTTCGCGCAAGGCCTCCTGGATCTGGCGCAGGTCGCGTGCCTGCTCATCGAGGCGGGCGCGGATGGTCCTCAGCTCATCCCACTGGCGGTCGTACTGAAACATCGCCAGCACCACCAGGATGACGACCACCACAAGAAACACAAAAAGTATGAAGTCTTTGACGCCGAAGCGGTTTTCCATGCGTGGGCTCTCAGGAACGGGTCTTATCCTTAACAGTCCGCGGCGCCGGGAAAGTTGCGACAGGCAACGCGACAGGAACATGTGGCGGCACCGGCACTTACCGCCTGCTCATCATATCTTCGCCGACTCGCGGCGGGGGTCAAATACATCGCGCAGGCCATCGCCAACGAAGTTAAGGCTCAGCAGCGTGACTGCCAGCAGAACGCAGGGGAACACCAGCAGCCACCAGTCCGGGTCGATCGTGTTCAGGGCCGGCAGCAGGCCGTCGCTGGCCAGCGAGCCCCAGGTCGGCAGGGGCGGCTGGATACCGATCCCCAGGAAGCTGAGGAACGACTCCTGCAGGATCGCCTGCGGCACGATCAGCGTGGCATAGACGGTGATCGGGCCGGTCAGGTTGGGCAGCAGGTGGCGAAGGAAGATCCGCCGCTCTCCCAGCCCGGCCGCCCGGGCCGCCTCAATAAAAGGCTGGGCGCGCAGCGAAAGCACCTGTCCACGGATCACCCGGGCCATGGTCAGCCAGGATACCGAGCCGATGGCGACGAACAGCACCACCAGGTTGGCCGTGATCTGGCTGCCCAGCAGCGAGGAGAGGCGACCTTCCAGCGCCACCTTGATCAGGATCACCATCAGGACATAGGGCAGCGCGAACAGCACATCGACCGTGCGCATGAGCAGGGCATCGACCCATCCGCCGCGATACCCGGCCAGCAACCCCACTCCCACACCCAGCACAACCGAAATCAGGGCCGCGGCCAACCCGATGAACAGGCTGATCGCTCCGCCGGCCAGGCAACGGCCCAACAGGCTGCGCCCGAGCTTGTCGGTGCCCATCCAGTGCTGCATGGCGCCGGCGGTGGGCTCGATCAGCGAGGCGGCGGCATCCTGGCGGTCATAATGAAGCGTGCCATCACCGGCCGAGCCGATGGTCCAGGGCAGCGAGCCAACACACGCCAGCAGGATCAGCAGCAATACCCCCCCGCCGGCAACAATCCGGCCGCTGGACAGCAGCCGGCGCCACAGATGATCGGGCGCTTCGGTGAGCGTGGGCAGGTCAATCGGGATGGGTGCGGCAGCGGACATCAACCGGCCCCCACTTCGATGCGCGGATCGACCCAGGCGTAGGCCAGGTCGACCAGCAGGTTAAACAGCAGCACCATCGCCCCATACACCAGCACCACGCCAAGGATGAGGGTGCGATCGCGATTGGCGACGCTGTTAACAAAATGCTGCCCCAGGCCGGGGACGTTGAAGACGGCCTCGACGACGAACGAGCCGGTGAGCGTGACCGCCGCGGCCGGGCCGAGGTAGCTCAGCACCGGCAGGAAAGCGTTGCGCAGGCAGTGCTTCCAGATGACCGAGCTGCGGGTCAGCCCTTTGGCGCGGGCGGTGCGGACGTAGTCGCTGCTGAGGACATCGATCATGGCCACACGCGTCAGCCGGGCGATGTACGCCATCGGCAACAGCGCCAGCGCCAGGCCCGGCAGAACCAGATCGCTGATCGCCCCCCACGATCCCACCCCAAACCAGCCCAGCTTGACCGCAAAGATGCTCAGCAGCAGCGACGCGACGACGAAACTCGGGACGCTGATACCCACTAGCGCCAGGGTGAGGCTGAGCCAGTCGAATACCCCGCCGCGCTCCACCGCCGCCAGGGTCCCCACTGCCACGCCCACCACCAGTGCGATCATCACCGCGAACAACCCCAGCGCGATCGAGACCGGCAGCGATGCAAAAAGGATCTCGTTCACGCTCCAGTCAGGATTGGCCATGCTCGGCCCGAAATCGCCGGCCGTCAGCAGCCGCCAGGGGTAATAAGTCAGGAACCCCATCGCACTGTCGGCATGGAATTGCTCACGCAGGGCCTGCTTTGTGGCATCGTCGAGATTCCGATCCGGCTGATCCAGCGGATCGCCCGGCGCCACCCAGACGAGCATGAACGTGACCAGGTAGATGATCGCCAGGATCAACGGAAACTGCAGCAGGCGATAGAGAACAAACTTGCCCATCAATCGGCTACCAGACCACGAAGACACCCCGTAAGCAAGGAATCACCACCCCTGCCAACAGATGGACACGGATGCAGCAGGCGTGGCCCGCAAAAGACGGCAATGGGCACGCATCAGAAGTGTTCCATTCGCGCATTCGTGAGCCCAATCTGCACCTGTATTCAATCTACACCTCTGTCCACCAGCGGCCAAACTCTCCCCGCGCCACTGTGGATCATCCAGGCCCGACATCACTGCCGCTCCACCCTCAGCCGCTTGAAATCCTGCTGGTTGCGCGGGTTCGGCTCCAGCCCTTTGACATATGGGCGGTGCAAAACGCGGTTGACGTAGGAGTAGATCGGCACCACCACCGCATCGTCAAGCAGAATTGCCTCGGCCTGCTGCAAAAGCTGCATCCGGCGGGCCGGATCAGGCTCGATGGCGGCGGCAGCGCACAGGCGATCGTACTCAGCGCTGATCCAGGCCGCGTCATTGTTGTCACTGAAGGAGAGGTACTTATCCGTGAAAGTGGAAGGATCAGCGTAGTCACCAATCCACGATGCCCGGCAGACGTGGAACTTCTTCTGCTCCTTGAGGGCCCCGAACGTCTTGACTTCCACCCCTTCCAGCGACACCTGCACCCCCAGGTTGTCCAGCCACTGGCGGCGGATGTACTCGGCGATCGCCTCGTGGCCGGCGTTGCTGTTGTAGAGCAGCGTTACCTGTGGAAACCCCCGCCCCTGGGGATATCCCGCCTCGGCCAGCAGCGCCTGCGCGCGGGCGATGTCGTGGGTCAGCCCTTCCGGTGAGGTATATCCCTCGAAAATGCCCGGCGGGATATAGGTGTTGGATGCGGTCTCGCCGGTGATGACGATGTTGCGCGTGATCGTCTGCTTGTCGATCGCCATGGCGAAGGCCTGGCGCACGCGCTTGTCGTGGAACGGATTGGGCCGGCCATCGGGCAGCTTCTCTTCGCAGAGAAACTCGTAGTAATAGGTGCCGAAGCCGGTGGTGACGTGGAAATTTTCGCGGCCGGCCTGTTTCAGCTTGTAGGCCACTTCCGGGTGGACATCAGCGATCCAGTCAACGGCGCCGGTCTCGTACATCTGGAACGCGGCGAAGCCATCCTCCGCGCTGACCACATCGATCGTCTCCAGCGACACCGCCGCCGCATCCCAGTAATACGGGTTTTTCTCCAGGCGGATGCGCTGCTTGTAACGCCAGTCGGCCATCACAAACGGCCCGTTGCCCACCAGCGGCGGCTTGGTGAAACCCTGCTTGATCTGGATCGCATCGGTGATGGGATCCCGGCTGATGAACTCTGCCGGGATTGATTTCTCGTGCAGCGGGAAAAAGGTGGGAAAAGCGCACAAATCGAGGAAGAACGGCACCGGATGCTTGAGCTTCACCCGCAGGGTATGGTCATCCACCGCCGCGATGCCAACACGATGAAACGCCGGCCGGGCCACCTGCTCGGGATCGACACCCTGATTCAACTGGGCCCGCGCTGCACGAACCGCATCGCAGTACTCCTGGGCCCCGTCGATGTAAAACAGCAAGGATGTGTAACTGGCCGGCTGATCGAGCACGCGTTTCCAGGCGAAGACGAAATCGGTGGCGACGACGGGGTCGCCGTTGGACCAGCGGGCGGTCGGGCGCAGGTGGAAGGTGTAGATGGTGCGGTCGGCGCTGATATCCACCCGCTCGGCCACGCCGGGCTGCGGCTTCATGCTGGTGGAATCGAAGCGGTAAAGCCCTTCCCACAGGGCGTTGGCGATGCGGATATCCTGCCCCCAGGACATCTGGCCGGGATCGAGGGTCTTGGGGTCGCCGGCGTTGATCCAGCGCAAGTCGGCCCGTCTTTCGGTTCCCCCGCCGGACCACACGATGCTGCCGATGAGCAGGATCAGCAAGGCAGACGGGATGAACAGCAGGCGGATCATGGCTGGCGATGGGAGGCCATTTGCGAAGCCCAGGATAGGAGCGCCGCCGCATCAGCCGGACGCCAGCCAGCGCGACAACACCCCATCAGCCGCCTGCTGTTACGGGGCACAGCACCGCACCGGCGGCATCGCCAGCGATTGCCGTCTTGCTGCAGGATCCTCCGGCACCTAGCGGCCACCGGCGACGGTGTGGGCGGCAGTGGACTGGCTGCCGCCGTTGGTAGCCGGCGCCAGCGGCGGCAGCTTCAGATCATTGAAGCTGGGCGCGGCCTTGAGCGCCTTGAAAGTGGCACTGACGGCGGCGGCAATTTCGTCAGCAGTGTTGTTGTTCTGGATGCCGGCAACGGCCCGGCCGGCGTTCTGGATGCTGGGGTTGTTCTCATACGTCCCCACCACCGTCACCGCCGAACCCAGATCACGCATGATCTGGTAATAGACCGCCCGATCCTCGGCCCCGCTGGTGACCTTGGCAGCCGCCAGTGCCAGGCTCTCGGACAGAAGCTGGGCGGTGTGCAGGCGATCGGCTGCACCCTGGGCCCGGTAGACATCGGGATGGGCCAGGAAGTCAAAGCCGCGCTTTTCCGCCGCCGGGCTTTCCACCACACCTTCCTCTTTCAGCTCGATGCGGTCGTCGATGATCTGCTGAACCACCGGCACCACGATGCGCAGCGACTCGGCCGGCGGCTTGGGAATATCCGGCACGTTCAATTGCAGGTACAGCGTCTCGTACGCCTCTTCCACCAGCGCCCCGGACTCCTGGTGGGCCTTGACGGCGGCGGGAATCGCCCGCAACAGCTCGTTATTGGCGCTGAACAGCGCGTTGGCCGCCTCGTAGGGCAGGATCCACCGGGCCGCCTTCATCCCCCACAGCGCCACCGGCAGGGCTTCATCACTCATGAACTTGCGTGCAGCGCGGGAGAGCTGGGAGCTTTGCACCAGCTCGGCCACCCGGGCGGTGACGATCGCTGCATTCAGCCGCGTGCGCAGATCGGCGTTGTCCGGCAGCGCGCTCAACTCCTGATTGAGGGCGCTGGCGTAATGACGCTTGTAAACAAAGCTGTTGGTGAGCTGCCCCTGGTCGCGCACCCCGTCAACCAGTGCCTCGCGGGCGCGCTGCTGAACAACAGGATCCTGCGATTGCAGCGCTTTCACCTCAACGGCGACCGCATCGCTGATCATCTGCTGCTGCGCACTCGTCAGGCTTGTGGCGCTGCGCACGCTCGGGGGGATTTGTGAGACAGCCTGTCCAAAGACCGATCCGGTCAGCAGGCTAACCCCCATCACCACCAGCCACAGTCCACTACGGTGTCGAGTCATCAGGCGTATCTCCGCCGATCCAACGTGCGACCGCCTGGCCGCCCGCGCCGGACCGTTAAGCTCAAAGGTGGTATCGACGTGGCAGGGCTCCAAACTGTCGTTTCATCTCTTGCAATGACGCCATTTTGCGTTCTGGCCGAAGGTAGCCGATGCCCTAAAATGTGTCAACAAAACCCCGACTTTATGACGCCAGAGCCGATGAGCCCGGGGTGAGACGCAAGGGGGGCATGCTTTGCGGTCTGGTGGCGGGTGGTGGAGCGGGTTGCCTCAAAGTCCTCGGACAAATGCCGTGCCGCGTATTCCCCCTGCGCCCCGGCTGTTTTTCTGGCTCATCACATGTCACTTAACGCACATCGCACAATAAAGCGCACCTGCCCCTGGCGGTTCCCGCCTTGACGCCCTCCCGGGGCTCGGAATAATCCGGCTGCCATGGATCAGCTTCGGCCGGACGCCATCCCGAACCCCGCCATCCGGCGGCTGAGCCTTTATCTGAGGCAACTGGAGGATTTCCAGCGCAAGGGCCGGCGGACCATTTCCTCCAAGCAACTGGGCGGATCGCTCAACCTGACCGATGCCCAGGTGCGCAAGGACCTGGCTTATTTCGGGCAGTTTGGACATCCCGGCATTGGTTATCGGGTGGATGAGCTGATCACGCAGGTCCGCCGCATCCTGGGCACGGACCGTATCTGGAACGTGCTGCTGGTAGGTGCGGGCAACCTGGGGCGGGCGATGATGGGCTACCGGGGATTCAACGCCAAGGGATTCAACATCGTGGCGGTGTTTGATTCCGACCCGAACAAGATCGGCAAACGACTGGCCGATTTCCCCATCCAGCCGATGGAAGAACTGGAAGCGACGGTGCGCGAGCACAACGTCCGCCTGGGCATACTGGCCGTTCCCGCCGACCATGCCCAGGCAGTGGCCGATCGACTGATCGCCGCGGGCGTGCGCGGATTGCTTAATTTTGCTCCGGTGTCGCTGAATGTCCCCGCGCACATCGCGCTGAATGCCGTCGATCTGGCGGTCCAGCTTGAGCAGCTCTCGTTCCAGGTCAACGCCGCCCCGTTCGATAACCCGGCCAAATGATGGGGGAGAATCTCACACCCGACGGATGGGCCCATGCCCGTCGGGTCGGTCCTATTCGCCACTTGCATTGTCATTGGCCGCCGGCTCAAAGCGGACCATGACCGTCTGCTCCTCGCCATCGCGCAGGAGGCCGAGTTTTGCCTCCGGCCCGCACTGGGCAACGGCGGCCGCAAAGCTGGGGATATTGCCGACCGGCCGGCCATCGAGGGTGAGGATCAGGTCATCGTTGCGCAGCCCCGCCCGGGCGGCGGCGGATTCGGGCAGCACCCGCCGCACCAGCAGCGCCGGGCGCTTGCCCAGTGCGGGCAGCCGGCTGCGCAGCGGGTCATCCGGGCGGACTTCGGTGACGACAACCCCCAGCGTCGGGCGCTGGACGTGCCCCTTGTCGATTAATTGCTTCACCACTGGCTGGGCCAAGCCCGCACTGAGGAACTGGCCGTGGCGGGCAAAGCCAAGCACCGCACCATCCACCTGCACCACCACGCCCCACTCGCTGGCGCTGTCGGTCCAGACCGCGAGGCGCGCGGTGTCGTTGTTGGGCGACAGAATCATGACCAGCCCCCCCGCTGCCGGTCGTGCTGCTGAGGCAAACCGCGCCGGCCGGCCCACCGGCTGATCGGCCTTCAGCACGGTGAGATTGGTCTGCCGGTCCGAGCCTATGAATGTGGCGCCGATCACCTGTCCCGGGGCGAGGCTCACGTTGATCGGCCGGGTGATCTGTTCGCGCTCCAGGAAGATCGGCACCAGCAGGTGGCCCTGGTCATCGAGCACGATGGCGACGTTGTTTGGCAGGAAGGTGCTGCCAGCGCGGGCCTCGACCCGCAGGCCGCTCCGCCCGGCCTCGCCGGGCTGGGTAACGATCAGCACACGGCTGTCCCCGCGCTCAATGCGCGACTCGATGGTCACCGGCTGATCGGGTTGCCCGCTGATGCGCCAGGCCTCGGGGGCAGGTTGGGTGGCCGGCGCTTCGGCCGGGCGGGTGGATGGGGGAATCAGGACCGCGCCAACCTCATCGTACCGTCCCGCCGCAACATTTCGCTGCTGGGCATCGAGGCGCGACTTCACCTGGGGATCAAGGTCTGTCCAGCGCGCGGCCGGGTGATCCTCGGCCAGCATCTCCGCCACCCACCGGGGCGGCGGCAACTGCACGCGCACCACGCTTTGCTGCACCGATTCGTACAGCCCGCGCATCTCCTGATCGAGGCGCTCCAGCAGCGGTGTCGCGGGCGTTTCCCGCACCGCCGGCTCCTGGGCCAGCAGCGGCGGGGCAAGCAGCAGCGAGAGGATGGAAACGAGGTAACGTTTCACTGGCAGTTCTCACAACAATCACAGGCCGCGCCCGGTCCATCCCGGCCCGCCACCCTCGCCTGGTCAACCGCAATCAGAACCGGTCGCCGACGAGCAGGATATCTCCGGTTTGGGCCTGGCGCTGACGCTGCTGCCACTGCTGCACATCGGTTGCAAATGCACGCGCGCGGTCGATGGAGTCGAACGTCTGGACGGCCAACACGTTGCCCGATTCATCGGTCAGAGCAACGCGGAACAGGGCTTCAGGCGATGCCGGCCCATCGGGCATGGCCGGCCCGTGCGCCACGGGGAAGGCCGGGGGCGCCGGCTGGGGATGCATGAAGGTGCGGCCGAACCAGCCCACGCCGATTCCCAGCAGCACGCTCGCCGCAGCCGCTGATACCCAGCGCAGGGCGACCGCACGTTTCCGCCAAATCTCGCGTTGCCGGGCCGCCGCCGTGATGCCGGCCACCAGGTGCTCAACCTGGCGTTCATCCGGCTCCAGTGCGCGCCACACCGCCGAGCGGGTCAGGCGCGCCGCCCGCAGATCATCCAGTTGATCGGCCAGGGCGCGGTCCGTGGCCAGGCGCTCTTCAAGCACCGTGCGCGCCGGCCCGGTTACCTCGCCATCGAGGTATGCCTCAAGCCGCTGAATGTCCATTTCAGCCTCGGTCATAAATACTCCATGGCGATGGCTGCCATCGGGCCGCGGTCATGAGCATCAGCAGGATGCCCGAGCAGGATGCTCCATCCCATATGTCGCTGCCGCTTGCGCGATGACACCATCCCGTTGCTCAATCCTTCCGTTTTCGCTTCCCGTCCACGTGCTCCTTGAGCATCTCCGCCAGCTTGGTGCGGCCGCGAAACAGCCAGGTTTTCACCTGCGGCACGCTGCACCCGAGCACTTCGGCAATCTGGTTATAGGACATCTGCTCATACTCGCAGAGGACCAGTGCCGCACGAAAATGCTCGGGCAACTGGTCGATGGCGTCGCGAACGGCCTGGATCGTCTCACTGCGCGCCAGGGGATCATCCGGCTCTCCCCCCCCGCCGGGATGATCCTCGGCCACCTTGGCCATGCGCGGCGTGCGCAGGATCCGCAGGGCCTCGTTCACCACTGTCCGCCGCATCAGCCCGCCCGGTTCGCGCCAGTCGTAGCGATGGCGGTGCTGGAACAGGTTCAGCAGGGCCTGCTGAAGCACATCCTCTGGACTGGCCCGGTTGCCCACCACCGCCCGGGCTATGGCCAGCAGCCGCGGGGTGTGTTCCCGTACCGCCCGCTCGAACAGGGCCAGGGTGGGGTCGATCTTGTTGGGCCGGTCGCTCATTCAAATGCACGCGCTGGCGGACGCGAAGTTACGCGCGTTTGTGGCACTCTATTGCCGGGTCAGGTGCGCGTCCATTATCGCAAGCCGCCACAACGACAAAATGCCCGGTTGCCCCCCACGGCCTGCCGCGCAAGCCGGCAGGTGGACCGGCTGCCTACAATAGATCGCAGTCGTGATGCGGGATCAAACCGCCCGGCCGACCGTGCAATCGGTCCAGGCGGACGTTGGCTTTTTCGGGAGCGAGAAGTTAGCTTAGGCAAGCACACCACCCAGGTAATGCCTTAGCACAGGTAATCATCTGAAATGGATCAATTCGATTTCATTAACCGGGCGAACGCAGACTACATCGAGCGGCTGCATCAGCAGTACAACGCCGACCCGCGATCCGTCGAGCCCCATTGGCGGGCATTTTTCGCCGGATTCGAGGCCGGCGCCGCCAAGCCGGTGCCCGGCGCCACCCCTCCAGACACCTCACAGGTTGAGACGGTCCAGGCCCACCGCGCGGGCTTGAACCTGGAAATCGCCGATCTGGTCCACTCCTATCGCGAGCTGGGCCACTTCGTCGCCAAGCTCGATCCGCTTGGCCACAACCGCCCGCACCATCCGCTGCTGGACCTGTCGGAATTCGGCCTGAGCCTGGCCGACCTGGATCGGCATGTCGGCCCCGCCGGGTTCTTCGGGCAGACCGATGGCACCCTGCGCGACCTGATCGAGAAGCTGCGCTGCACCTACTGCGGCTCGATCGGTTTCGAGTACATGTACATCGCCGACAAGGCGCAGCGCGAGTGGATTCAGCGCCGGGTCGAGCCGATTTTCTGCCAGCCCACCTTCAGCTCCGAAGAGCGCAAGGCCATCCTTTTCCAGCTCGTTGCCGCCCAGGGGTTCGAGGAATACCTCCACAGCAAGTACGTCGGCGCCAAGCGCTTCAGCCTCGAAGGCGGCGAAGCGCTGATCCCGCTGATGAACACCCTGGTCGATGATGGCGCTGGCCTGGGCGTCGAGGAGATCGTCATCGGCATGGCCCATCGCGGCCGGCTCAACGTGCTGGCGCACGTCATGAACAAGCCCTATGAGACGATCCTCGGCGAGTTCGAGGGGCGTGTCAGCGTGCCTCATGGCGTGGGTGATGGCGATGTGAAATACCACCTGGGCTACAGCCACCAGCGCGTCGGCAAGAACGACAAGAAGGTGCATGTCGCCCTCAGTTTCAATCCCTCCCACCTGGAGCTGGTCAACCCGGTGGTCGAGGGGATTGTTCGCGCCAAGCAGCACTATCGCGGCGACCTGGCGCGCGAGCGCGTGGTGCCGCTGCTGGTGCATGGTGATGCGGCCTTCTGCGGCCAGGGCATCGTGCAGGAGACCCTGGGGCTGTCGGAGATGCCCTTCTGGCGCACGGGCGGCACGATCCACATCATCATCAACAACCAGATCGGCTTCACCACGATGCCCAAGCAGGGGCGCTTTACCCCCTACCCCAGCGACATCGCCAAAACGATCCAGGCGCCGATCTTCCATGTCAACGCCGACGACCCCGAAGCCTGCGCGTTCGTGGCCAAGCTGGCGGTGGCGTTCCGCCAGGAGTTCCACGTCGATGTGATCATCGACCTGTGGTGCTATCGCCGTCACGGCCATAACGAGGTGGATGAGCCGAGTTTCACCCAGCCGCTGATGTACAAGCAGATCGCCAAGCATCCGCGCATCCGCGAGATTTACAGCCGTCGGCTGCGGGAGGCGGGCGTGATCGGCGAGCGCGACCTGGAGGCGATGAAGCAAACCATCCGCAGCCGCCTGGATGCGGCCTACAAGACCGCCCAGGGCACCGCCCCGCCGGAGTACATCGGCACCCTTGGCGGCATCTGGTCGCACATGACCCGCTCGGTCGGGGCCGACTGGGACCCGGATACGCGCGTTTCAGCCGACATCATCAAGCAGGTCGGCGAAGGGGGCACAACCGTGCCCGAGGGATTCAACGTCCATCCCAAGCTCCAGCGCCTGTTGCAGCAGCGCCGCGACATGGCGGCCGGGAAGCTGCCGGTGGACTGGGGCTGCGGGGAGATGTTCGCCCTCGGCTCGCTGATCCTGCAGGGCACCGCCGTCCGCTTTGTCGGCCAGGATGCCCAGCGTGGCACCTTCAGCCATCGCCACGCCTGCCTGCACGACTACGAAACCGGCGAGAAGTACTATCCCCTGGCCAACCTGCCCGGCAAACAGGCCGAGATCATCGTCGTCAATACGATGCTCTCCGAGCTGGCGGTGCTGGGCTTTGAGTATGGCTTCTCCAGCGCTGACCCGCGCAACCTGGTTGTCTGGGAAGCGCAGTTTGGCGACTTCGTCAACGGCGCCCAGCCGATCATCGACCAGTTCATCATCTCGGCCGAGAGCAAGTGGCAGAAGATGAGCGGCCTGGTGATGCTGCTGCCGCATGGCTACGAGGGCCAGGGCCCCGAGCACTCCAATGCCTACATGGAGCGGTTCCTGGCGGCCTGCGCGGAAGACAACATCCAGGTGTGCGTGCCCACGCATCCGCACCAGTACTTCCACCTGCTGCGCCGCCAGCAGTTGCGCACGTTCCGCAAGCCGCTGATCCTGTTCATGCCCAAGAGCCTGCTGCGCCACGAGGCTTCCACCTCGCAGATCAGCGACTTCACCGACAAGGTCTTCGAGCATGTGCTGGATGACCCGGCGCATCCCGCGCCACAGCGCGTCCGCCGGCTGCTGCTGTGCACCGGCAAGGTCTACTTCGCGCTGGATGAGGTCCGCAGGAAGGAAAAGGTGGATGACGTGGCGATCGTGCGCATCGAGCAGCTTTATCCCTACCCGGCCGGGAAGGTGCAGGCGATCCTGAGCAAGTATCGCCACGCGGTGGAGGTCTGCTGGGTGCAGGAGGAGCCGAAGAACCGCGGCGCCTGGCAGTACATGCAGGACCGCCTGCGCGAGGTGCTGCCGGAGACGAGCGTGCTGATCTACGTGGGTCGCGAGGAGGCCGCCAGCCCCGCCACCGGCAACTACAAGGTCCACCAGATCGAAGAGGCCGAGATCCTCAGCAACGCCCTGGACCTGCCCCGCCGCACGGCCGGGAGCGATGCGGTGCAGCAGACCGCCAAGGCGATGGCCTCGCCGGCGATCCAGAACACCACCAATCCGGCGGTTCCGGCCAACCAGAAACCGATCATCCCCACCACCACGCCGGCCCGCACGCCGCAGAATGCCACCCGCTCGCCGGATTGACCGGCTGAC
>CAYNMV010000058.1:0-12827 GCA_964398315.1 uncultured Tepidisphaeraceae bacterium
CGGGCAGTCTCAAGGCAGGATGCGAACATGCCAATTCACCTGAACGCGGGTTCGGCCACGTTGCTCGGGGCGGCTTTGCTGGGCGCAGTGCATGCGGATGCGGCGAGCGTCCAGCAGACCTTCAACTTCCCCGAGCTGGTTTACTATGACGCGGCCACTGCCAGCGATGTCCGGCAGGAAGACCTCATCGCCAACTTCAACACCTTCGATACCAGCCTTGGCCAGCTCACGCAGGTCAAGATTGAGTGGGTCTACAATTTCCTGGTTACGGTCAACTCGCAGGTGGATGGCAACGGCGGCGGGGGCAGCGCCTCGGGGCCACTCTTCATTAACACGATGCAATTCAGTGGTGATGGCTCAGGCACCGGTGCCGACGGCCCGGGTATATTCGAAGTGCCGTTCACTGCCGATGGGGAGTTCACACTGACGGAGCAGACCAACCTCGCCTGGTTCAACGCCTTTCTCGACAGCAGCGGTCAGGAGGTTGACATCATCTGGCGGGCCGATGTTCGGGTTGTCATCAATGAGCCGCAGACAAGCGTTACGCTGACCCGCCAGGATACATCATTCCTTACCCTGACCTACACCTATATCCCCGAGCCGGCCTCGGCGTCTCTGGCGGCGCTCTGCGCTCCCGCGTTCTTGCGCCGCCGCGCTCGCCGTGTTGTGTGACCGGGCCGGTCACATCGAGCGGGTCCTGTCACATTTTCTGTCTTCCGCTGATGGCATCGGCGAGGATGTTGCGGTTGGCGTATTCAATGTTGCTGCCGGCGGGGAGGCCGCGGGCCAGGCGGGTAACGGTGACGTTGGGATACTGGGCGATCAGGTTCTGCAGGTGAAGCGCGGTCCCATCGCCCTCCATGTTGGGGTTGAGGCCCATGATTACCTCGCGCACCTGGCCGGAGGCGAGGCGCTGCATGAGCGGCTCGATGGTCAGGTCGCCGGGCTCAATGCCTTCCAGTGGACTGATACGTCCCAGGAGGACGTGGTACACGCCACGGTAGAGGCCGGTGGCCTCCAGGGCCAGCAGGTCCTTGGGCTGCTCGACCACGCACACGAGGCCCTGATCCCGGGCCGGGTCGGAGCAGATGTGGCAGGGGTCCTGTTCGGTCAGGTTGTAGCAGACGCTGCAGTGGCGGATGCGGGTCTTCACATCCCGAATGGCATCTGACAGCTTCATGGCCTCTTCCGGGCGCTGCTTGAGCAGGTGAAACGCGATGCGCTCCGCCGAGCGCACTCCGATACCCGGCAGCCGGGCCAGTTCATTCATGAGATTCTGGATACTCTGGGCGTAGTTCGACATAGACCTGATTATAGGTCAGTCGCGGCCACTTCGCGCGGCGTGGTGGGGCAGATGCGGATCGTGATGATGGAGAGGAAACCGGGCGCGCAGCAGGATGGAAAACGCGGCTTTCCTGCCCATCTGCGGCGGCTATTTGCCCCGGGGGGCGGCCAGGCGGGCGATGGCAATGATCAGGTCATTGGGGGCGATTGGCTTGCCCAGGTGGGCATCGAAGCCGGCCGAGAGAGCGGCCTGGCGGTCCTGTTCGCCGGTGTACGCGCTGAGGGCTACCATCAGCACGTGACGGCCGGTTGATTCTTCGTGGCGGCGGATGCGCCGGGCAAAGGAGAATCCATCCTCTTCCGGCATCGCCAGATCGCTGATCACCACATCCGGCCGCATCTGCAGGAACTGCTCCATCGCCTGGGGCACATTCTCGGCGGCGGTCACTTCCGCGCCATGCAGTGTCAGTGCCTTGGCCAGCACCACCCGCGTGTCGCGCTCATCATCAACCACCAGCAGTTTCAGCCCGTTCAGGGTGTTCTGATCAATGACCAGCTTCTGCTCGCCGTCGACCAGGGTGGATTGCAGTTCGGCGGTGTCGATCAGCGGCAACTCGACGGTGAAAGTCGCGCCGCGGCCGGGGCCATCGCTGTCCGCGTGGACCGAGCCGCCGTGCAGGCTCACCAGGTGGCGTACGATCGCCAGCCCCAGTCCCAGGCCGGTCTGCTTGCGCGTTGTTGAACTGTCCACCTGGTGGAAGCGCTCAAAAATGAACTGCAGCAGGCGGGGTTCGATTCCCTGGCCGGTATCGGCCACGGTCAGCCTGGCCCATTCGCCCTCACGACTGAGGCTGACCGTCACCCGGCCGCCTTCGGGGGTGAACTTGATGGCGTTGGTCAACAGGTTCAGCAGCACCTGCTGGAGGCGCGTGGCATCCCCCAGCAGCACGCCGACACCTTCGCCGAGCTGGCACTCCAGCTTGACACCCTTCTCCTGGGCCATCGGGCGAACCGACTCCACCGCGCTCTTGACCACCTGCGAAAGCACCACCGGCTGGCGATTGATGCGGATCTTGCCGGAGATAATCCGGCTCATGTCCAGCAGGTCATCGATCAACTGGGCCTGGGCCTTGGCGTTGCGCTCAATCGCATCGGCGGCCTCACGCTTGGTCTCCTCGTCCAGGTCCGGCATATGCAGAAGCTGGGTCCAGCCGAGAATGGCGTTGAGCGGCGTGCGCAGCTCGTGGCTGAGGGTTGCCAGGAACTGGTCCTTGGCGGCGTTGGCCGCCTCGGCCTCATGGCGGGCCACCTGCGCCCGCACCAGTTCGATGCGCTGCTGCTCCGCCCGGCGCTGCTGGATGCTGTAGCGGATGCTGCGCTCCAGCAACGGGGCCGTGATCTGCGATTTGTTGAGAAAATCCGCCGCGCCGGCGCCCATGGCAGCGAAGTCCACCTCGCGCCCCCCCTGGCCGGTCAGCACGATGATCGGCGGTCGGCACCCGCGGTTGTTGGCCTCGCGCACCAGTTGCACCCCATCGTGCAGCCCCAGGCGGTAATCGACGATGCAGACGTCGTACTCCACGTCGCACAGGGCTTCCAGGCCCAGCTCGTAGCTGGGTTTCCAGTCGATCTCGAAACGCGTGCCTTCGATACTGCGCAGCAGGTCCTGGGTGAGGATATAATCATCCTCATCGTCCTCGATCAGCAGGACGCGGATCACTTGCTGCTGCATCAGTGGCGCTTGTGTCTTGATCACTTCTTGGGGGTTGGCAGTTCGACGATTTCAAACCAGTAACGCCCGAGCACCTTCATCACCTGCACCAGTCCCTCGAATGTGACCGGCTTGGTGATAAAGGAGTTCACGCCCAGATCATAGGTGCGATAGATGTCCTCCTCCGCCTTGGAGGTTGTCAGCACCACCACGGGAATGCTGCGCAGGCCGGCATCGGCTTTGATCTCCTTCAGTGCCTCGCGCCCGTCCTTGCGCGGCATGTTCAGATCCAGCAGGATCAGCCCCGGCCGCGGGGCGTCAGCGCCTTCGTATTTGCCGCGGCGATAGAGGTAATCCAGCAGCTGCTCGCCATCCTCCACGATGCGCAGGTCATTGGCCAGACGGCTTTCGGCCAGCGCCTCGCGCGCCAGCATGCGGTCGTCGGCGTCATCGTCAGCGAGCAGGATCGTAATGGGTTTCATCGCGTGGTGCATTAAATTGCTGTACCGGTTGTGGGGTCGTTTGCTGTCGGCGGGGGAGGGTGACAACGAATGTGGTTCCCGCGCCGGGGGTGCTGCGGGCGGTAATCCGCCCGCCATGTCGATCAACGATCTTACGGCAGACCGCCAGTCCCACGCCAGTCCCCTCGTATTCTCCCCGCCCATGCAGTCGCTGGAAAATGGCGAAAATCCGGTCGAGGTATTTATCGTCGAACCCGATCCCGTTGTCGGACACCTCGATCCGCACCCAGTCGGGCGGATCTTCCTTCTCCAGGGGTACTTGCGCGATCCGCACCACCGGCGGTACACCCGGGCGGTGGAATTTCAAACCATTGCTCAGCAGGTTCTGGATCACCTGCCGCATCTGTGTCGGGTCCGCTTCGATGGTGGGCAGGGGGCCGATCTCGATCCGCCCTCCGGTCTGCTCCAGGCGGTTTTCCAGATCTCCCACCACCTCTCGGGTAATGTGATCCAAATCGATCTCGGCGAATGGCTGTGCCCGCGTGGTGACGCGCGAGAAGGCCAGCAGGTCGTTGATCAGCACGCCCATGCGGTAGGCCGCTTTGTGCATGCGATCCAGATAATCGCGTCCCTGCTCGTTCAGGCGCTGCCCCTGGGTCGCCTTGAGGCGGTCGCCAAAGGCCTGGATCTTGCGCAGGGGCTCCTGCAGGTCATGGGATGCCACAGAGGCAAAATCCTGCAATTCCTTGTTGCTGCGCTTCAGCTCCGTTATCGCCTCCTGCACCCGGCGCTCCGCCTCAACCCGACGGGTGACATCCTGCATGCTGACGACCGCGCCAATCCGGTTGCCCGCTTCATCATGGATGGCCCGCCCGCTGGCCACCAGGACCCGCCGTGGCTGATGACGGGGGGCGACAACGAACTCCACGCTCTCAACATGCCCCTCCTCGAACGCCCGAAACAGCGGAATACGCTGCTCGCTCAGCGGGGTGACGCCGTCGGCCTCGTATAGCTGGAAAAACTCGCTCCAGCGCTCATATGGGATCGCCTCATCCGGCAGGCCATGAAACTCGCGCGTGGCGCGGTTGTAGAGCGTGATCCGCTTGTGGGCATCGCAGGCCAGGATGCCATCGTGCAGGCTGTCCAGCAGGGCAGAGAGGAAGTTGCGCTCCACCTGCAGGCGCTGTTCGGCCATGGTGCGCTCGTGCACCTCATCCATGAGCTGGTCGTTGGCCCGCGCCAGTTGCGAGGTGCGGTGTTCGATGCGGTTTTCCAAGTCGCCGGCCAGGGCGTTGAGCCCTTTGAGCGCCCGCAGGTTCGACTCACCCAGGGCCGACAGCACGATCCCCTGGATCGCGAAGAACAGGAGCGATGAGTAATGATGCGAATCGGCAAAGGCAATGCGCAGGCGCGGTTCCAGAAAAAGAAAATCGATGCAGAAGATACTGAGGATGGTGGCCAGCATGCCCGCCCCGAAGCCGCCGGTCCATGCCCCGGCCACCGTCGCCAGGACAAACAGCAGGAAGGGCGTGCCCATGTGCTCAGGGAACAGTTGCTCCATTCCCAGGTGCACGCTGGTTACCAACGCTACACTCCCAGCCGCCGTCAGGTATCCACCCCACCAGGGGAGCCGTCTGATCATACGGCGAAGTATCGAGCCGATGCCGCTAATTGACAATTCCCAATGATTCGTGGCGACGGGAACACCGATATCACCGCCAAACAGGCCCGGCGCACCGGCATGGGCCGCAGCGACTGTCCCCCCGATGGCGGTGGCTGCCCCCGGCAAGCCGGAAAGACCTGATCGCCCGCTCGATCCGGCCAGTTGATCCCCCATCGGCGAGTGTGTGCCTATAATCGCACCGTCCGGAACGGTTTTTTACGGAAGGAGTCAGTATGAATCGCTTGATGGTCGGTGCTGTGGTCGTGGTCATGACGCTCGCCTCCTGGGTACAGGCCCAGACGTTCAAGGTGGACCCGGTCCACAGCGTGGTTGTCTACCGCATCCAGCATTTCAACGCCGGGCAGTTTTATGGCCGGTTCAATGAGCCACAGGGCGTTTTCACGCTTGATGCCGAGAACCCGGCCAATTCGAAGTTTGAGGTGACGATCGACGCCGCCAAGGTGGATACCGGCAATCAGAAACGCGATGCACACCTGAAAAGCCCTGACTTTTTCAATGCCCGCCAGTACCCCACCATCACCTTCAAGAGCACGAAAGTGGAGAAGAGCGGCGAAACCTACCAGATTACCGGGGATGTGACCCTGCTCGGCCAAACCCGCTCCATCACAGCCGAGGCCACCGTCTATGGCCCGTCCAAGGACCCCCAGGGCAACACCCGCGCTGGTGTCGAGGCGGTCCTCACCGTCAAGCGCAGCGATTTCGGCATGGATTTCATGGCCGATGCCCTCGGCGATGAAGTCCGCCTGATCGTCAGCCTGGAAGGTGTGCAGGAATAAGGCACACCCATCAGAAAATGCCGAATGATGAATGACTGCCGTGAGGCAGTCATTCATCATTCGGTGTTCCCCATTTTTTCCTTCGTGTTCACCCTCGAACACATCCTCTATGGCGGCATCGCGCCTCTTCTGGTGGCGATGGTGCTGACGGTGCTGGATGTGCGTCCCTGGCGCCGGGGAAGAAGCCCGCAGGTGGCATGGGGCGCGGCGCTTGCGCTGGGGGCCGGCTTCCTCAGCGGCTACGGGCTCGCGCTGGGATGGCCGAAGCTGCCGCCACGCCATGCCCATGACTGGCTGTTGTGGGGCGGGGCGCTGTTTGTCGTGCTGGCGGGCGTGACCGATGGGCTGACCGGCACGCGGCCTGCTGACCAGCCGCGGCGGCGGGTCAGTGGGGCACGTATCGCTGTTGCCGCGTTGGTGGCGGCAGCGCTGCTGCTGATCACCTGGCTCCAGGTCTCGCCGCTGCTGCAACACGCGTGGGTTGAGGGTGGGATGTGGTTCATTCTCGCGGCGTGGGTGCTTGGATGGGCCTGGTGGTGGCAGGCCGATGCCCTGGCGCGCCGGATAGATGCCCGCCTGCTGATGACCATCTGGTTTTTCACGATCGCGACCGCCGCCCAACTGGTCATGCTCTCGGGCAGCCAGCGCATGGGCCAGGCGCTGGGCGGCCTGATCAGCGCTGCGCTGGGCACGCTTCTCATCCTGCTGCTCTTTCGCGTGCGGACGATCTCGCCGGCGGTGGTGGTCCTGATGGTGCCGGTGGTGACTGGGCTGCTGGTCAACGCCCTGGCATGGCTGCCTGAGCAGCCACCATTCTGGCAGATCGCGGCGATTGTCCTCGCCCCGATACTTCCATGGCTGATCGTGTGTTCACCCACCCGGCGGTGGGGAGGTGTGAGCCGGGCCGTGGCCCAACTGGTGCTGGTGCTGATCCCCCTCAGCGCGGTGCTCATCTCCGCAGCGCTGGCGTTCCAGGCCCAAAGTGCCGCCGGCAGCGCAGCAGACTACTACCCATGATCCCGCGTTGCCACGCAGGAGCCGGCCAACTGGTTCATCGCGGATTCGCCTGGCCATGGTCCATCCCGGGCAGGCTCACCCGCGGCTTGGATTTCCCGGGTCAAGGTGTGTCGCCAAGGCGTGTGAGCCCCGCCAGCGGCTACGTCCGTCGCCTCTTTTGCGCCTGCTCAATCTGACAGACGGCTTCATCCGGTTGTTCATCGCAGTTAATGTTGTCCGATTCTTGCTCGGACGGGTTGGCCTTGCGATCATCGAGGGCTGGCGGCATTTTCGAGTATCCTTTGGCAGGAGGGGCTATATACCGATCCAAGCCGCCCCGAACGTTGCCGCCGGGGTTGGGCTGGGTGTTGTCGAACAGGCTGCGGGTCATGTGGCTCCTTTCGTCGAAGTGCTACCTTGCAAGGAGCATGCCGCAGGTGTGTCCGGATCGGGTGATCCGCAGCCCGCTGAGAAAGTCATGCAGCAGTCATCCTCATCGTCGCCCTCATTGGAACGTCTCGGTCAGTACGCCATCGTGCGCGAGCTGGCGGTGGGGCGGACGTATGAAGCGCTTGAGCCTACCGGCCGGCGGGTGGTCCTGAAAAAGCTCGAAGATGACTGTCTGCTGCGCGGCCAGCTCCACTCCCAGATCCGCGACCGCCTCAAGGCCGTGCGCGAACTGGCCCACGGCCACGTTGCCAACCTCTATGCCGTTGAGCGCGAGGGTGATTTTGTCTTCATGGTCTGGGAGCATCTGCCGGCTGAGCGGATCGATCAGTGGGCCGGCGCCGCTGCCAGCACGGACACGAATCACGCCGGCGTGGATCCTGCGGCAGCGCTGCCTCCGGGCGCTGAGCGGGATCATCGCCAGGTGCTGTTGCTGGCACGTGAACTGGTGATCGCGGTCGAGGAACTGCACGCCCTGGGGATCGTTCACGGCCAGCTCCATGCCGGCAACGTTTTCGTGCGCGATGGCCGTGTGCGGCTGACGCATATCAGCCCCTTGCTCTACACCGATGAGCGTGAGGATGCGGTGGCGGTGGTGCGCCTGCTGCGCGATCTGCTTCGTCAGCGCGGCGAGGAGCAGACCGCACTGGCGAAGATGCTGGCCCAGGCCGAAGCCTCCCACGCACCTCTCCGGCAGATTGCCGCCTCGCTGGCTGTCCTGATCGATCCGCGCGGGGTGAAGGAGTCGGTGGATGATGACACGCACGAACTGACCCCCCGTGGCCGTTCCGTCGCCGCTGCCGTCATCGTCGCGCTGGTCGGCATGCTGATCGTCTGGGGGGTCTGGCAGTGGACGCTCGCCACCAGCCCTCCGCCCCCGGTCCCACCGGAAGCGCTCTCGCAACCGTAAGCGCATGATGCGCGGGCATCGAGCCGTCTCGCTGCACCGGTGACCGCAGGCAGCATGCGGCGGATGAACGTGGAGTCATCAAAGGATCCACGGCGCGCAGCACCGGATGCGCCTCAACTTGCAGGGCCATGACCGCCCGAATGGTACGACCTGCCGTTGCATTACCTGCCCAACGGATAGAGACCGCTCAGCTTCTGGCCCGGGCCTGTTCTTCCAGGCGCTGGATCAGTTCGACCGCTTCTTCTTCGCGGTCGCCGACGCTGCTGGTCCAGACCAGCTTCTCGTTACGTGCCACCGCTTTCTCAATGCGACGGCAGGCGCTGATGACGGTGCTGTGATTGCGCTTGCCCATGCGCGAGCCAATCTCGGGGAAGCTCAGCTTCGCGGTCTTGCGCACCAGGTACATCGCCACGCTGCGGGCCAGGCTGATGGTGCGCTGGCGGCGGCCGGACATGAGGTCCTTGTGCGCCAGGCCGAAGTACTCGCAGATGCTTTCCAGGATCGCCTCGGGACGCACCGGCTGCACGTGCTGTCGATCCAGGTCGCCCAGTGATTCCTGCGCCATCGCCAGATCAGGGCGGCGGCCGGTGAGCTTGACGTGGGCGGCGATGCGGGTCACCGCGCCCTCCAGCTCGCGCACGTTCTGCGTGACCCGGCGGGCGATCCAGTTGACCACATCCTCTTCCAGGCCCAGGTTCAGCCGGGTGGACAGCGCCCGCAGGATATCGCAACGGGTTGCGAAGTTGGGCGGATCGACCCGCACGACCATGCCGCTGACGAAGCGGTTGATGAGCGACTCGCCAAACTCCTCGATCAGCTTGGGATGGTTGTCGCTGGCCATCACCACCTGACGGCCCATCGCCTCGATGGCATTGAAGGTGTGCAGGAACTCCTCCTGCGTTGCCTTCTTGCCGCCGAGAAAGTGGACATCATCGATGACCAGCAAATCCAGATCGCGCACCCGGCGGCGGAATGTGTCCAGCTTGTTGTTACGCAGCGCGGTGAGGAACTCGTTAGTAAACTCCTCGCCGGTCAGGTACATCCAGCGCTTGGTGGGGTGGTGCTCGGCGAACTTGCGGCACAGGCCCTGCAGCAGGTGGGTCTTGCCCAGCCCGCAGGCGCCGTGGATGAACAGGGGGTTGTACTGCACGCCGGGAAACTCGCTGACGTGCATCGCGGTGTTGTAGGCAAGCTGGTTCGACGGCCCAACCACGAACGTGGAGATGTCATGCCGCAGGCGTGGCATGGCGGCAAAGGCATCGCGGCCGCCGGTGAAGCTGCCGGGAGCGGCGGTGGCGACCTGGCCATTGACGGTTGGGCGCTGCGCCGAAGGCACGGCGGTGGCGTTCTCCAGGAACGCCGCTGCGCGAGGCAGGCGTGGGGTATCCCGCACCGGATTGGCCACCGCAACAGCGCGGGTCTCACCTGCTTCCTCGCCGCCTTCGCCATTTACCTCGAACAGCTGCGGCACCACGTTGAAGCGCACTGGCAGAGAGCAGCCCAGCACCTCGTGGGCCGCATCCTGGATCGGCTTCTTGAAGTGGGTGCCGATCCACTCGCTGATGAAGTCATTGGGGACGGCGATCTCCAGGCCATCGTGCTTGAGGTTCAACCGCGTTGAGTTGTTGAACCAGACATGGAAGCGTTGCTGGCCCACCCGCTGCGCGATTGCGTCGGCCAGGCGGACCAGTTGGGGATCCTCGATGCTCATGCAGCTCACGCCAGACTCCTTTCGGATGCCGTGCCCGACCAGGTCGGGACGAAATCGTGCTCCTCTCGTGGCGCAGGGGAGGCCGGCACAAGGGGCGACCAGCCAGTTGCTGCGCAACGAAACCGAACACCCCACCGCCTTCGCGCGAAACGAAGGTCACGCACATCCCCGGTGGGGGGTCGGCATCCTGCCGTCAGTTTTCATCCGTGAAGAGTTCGCATCCTGCGAGGAGTCGGCCCATCGCGGAATCGATTCCCGAGCGGGATAAGGCGTGTGCTCGGTGACGTTGCCCGACGTCCAGTCTCGATTCCTTATCGGGCTCTAACCGTCCATGTGTGTGGGAGCGAATGTAGTCGCGCGCACCTGCGCTGGCAAGACAGATCTTATTGGATTTTCCGTGCACACCGACGTAAACGCCTGTCCTGCCGAGCGCCGCGCAATCAGTAAAAATCTCCTCAACGGGCCATGCACAAAGTTACCGGTCCTGTGGGCAAGTTGTGGATGAACTGCCAGCAAGGATCTTATCGGTCCCCTCATCCTGGCATCATCGTCCGATTCGCTGTGACAGGCACGACATCGGCCGCGTGCTCATAGTCATGAGAGCACCATGGGATTCACCAGAGCACATCATTCACCGATGCGCCTGTCGGAGCTGGCGCAGATCAGCGCCCATCAGCCCCACGCGGATGCCGTGATCACGCAGCAGGCGCGTGGCCCGCTGGTTGATGCCCAGCAGCACGAACAGGCCGGCGATGGGGATGAGCGTTCCCACTCCAAGTGCGATACCGGCTATCGCTCCATACAACGCGACAGCCAGCATGAAGACGAAAACCGCGCCAGTCAGGCCGATGCCCAGCAGCAGCAGGTTGGCCACTGCCCGCGGCATGAACAGGGCAGCTGGCACCAGTGCGAAATAGCCCAGGATGCACCATATGATCGCCTTTTGCCGCGCTGCGATGGTGAGCAGTTTTGTCGGTGGCGGTGCAGCATAGCCCAAGGGGACCGGCTGCGCGGGCGCTGACGGTATCTTGCTCATGAAACCCCTCTTAGCCGATAAGCGATGCCGACATTCTAGGTGATGTGCTGAAAGGTTGAAACCGCAGCCGGCTTCCCGCGGGCATGGCTGCTGCATACGCTATGCGGCAATGGATCGGGTGGAAGCGGAGCCAATCGACTTGCAGGCAGTGCGGCTTTCGGGCCGCGCCCGCGCGGTGGGGGTGCTGCTGCTGATCGCCACTTCAGTGGGATGGAGCCTCAGCGGCGTGGCGGTCAAGATTGTGCAGACCCATCCCCTGTCGTTCGCCCTGTGGCGCTCGGCCGCGGCGGCGGCCTGCATGGCGCTGATGCTGCCGCTGTTTTCCGGGACCCGTCCAACAGGGCGCTGGATGGGGCTGTGCATCCTGCTCTACACGGCGGTGGTGGCGCTGCTCATCACCGCCATGACTTATTCCACCGCCGCCAAGGGAATTCTTCTCCAGTACATCGGACCGGTGGCGTGCGCGCTGTTCGCATGGCTGTTTCAGCACCGTGCCATTGCGCGGCGTTCGATCATAGCCATCGCCATCGCCAGTGCCGGTGTGGGGGTGATGGTTTTCTTCGGCGAGGATGATCTCAGCCCCATCGGCACAATCTGCGGTATCGCCTCGGGCATCTGCTTTGGCGGGCTGATTCTGATGCTGGAGAAGGTGGACCGGGTGGAGCAGGGGCGGGCCAATCCGGTCTGGATCGTCTTCGCCAACAATGCCGGCTCGGTCGTGCTGCTGCTGCCAGTCTGCCTGCTGGCGGGGGTGCTGGACCTGACCCCCTGGAAAGTTGGCGCGATCAGCATCGTGGGCGTGGTGCAACTGGCGATTCCCTATCTCCTGTTCCAGCTTGGCCTGCGCCGGGTCCATCCGGTTGATGCCTCGCTGCTGGTGCTGCTCGAGCCGGTACTGAATCCGGTCTGGGTGGCGCTGCTCACGACCGAGCGCCCGGATGCCGCCACCCTCATCGGCGGCATCGCAATCCTGCTCGCCATGGTGATCGAAGCCACCAAGCCCAGGGCAGAAATCGCATGTGAAACGTGACATTACCGGCAGCGTGTTGAGATGTCCCTTCCTCGCGCCGGCGCCCGCGCAGCGGTGGCATGGCCGATACCTCACATCCGATGCATGTTCAGGTGAACGGGCGACGGGCTGCCGGCAATCGTTCGGCAGATGACTGCCCGGCCGGGCCGGGGGCGCGGTGATTTTTCTTGGAACTTTACGGTTGATGGGGCGTCCAAGGTGTTCGGCCAAACCGAAGGAGGCTGACATGATCCGTGGGCGCGACATAGCCTGGGTTGCGGTGTGGGCGCTGGGAACCGTGGGGGCGGCAGCGCTGATCTGGGGGTCGGGACGGTCGGTGGCCAACGATGTACAAACGCCACCAGCGCCGGTCTTCCAGACCGATGGGGTGAACGTGCGCATTGAGCCGATAGCCGAGACGCCGCTGCGCCTTGGGGAACCGGCGCGGGTGCGGCTGGTGGCAGAAAATCCCGGCTCGGCGGATGTGTCCAGCCGTGTGCGCGTGCAGCTGATGGCGACCGCACCCAGTTCGCCGTTGTCGCGCGTACTGCCATTTCCCCGCTCGTTTTATGAGTGCGAGCGCGATCTGATCGTGCGGGCCGGGCAGTCCCTGGTGGTGGAACTGACCAGCGAGCAGCCGGTGCCGGCCGGCTCGATCACGGCGGTGATCAGTGATGCGGCCCGATCCCAGCAGGAGCCCGCTGGCAATTCTGTGCCGGTCCATGCCCTCGCTGCCCCGGGAGCGGTGGTTTTCGGTCTGGGTTCGACGGTGCCGGAGGGGCAGGTAGCCCAGGCGCAGGTG
>CAYNMV010000058.1:12927-16418 GCA_964398315.1 uncultured Tepidisphaeraceae bacterium
GCGCAGGTGCAGGTATCGGTACATCCGTAGATGTGAATGAAACGCTGGCATGCAATCATTGGCATCGTGCTGGGCCTGGTGGCGGCATGGGGGCTGGGGCGGTGGGCGGGACCGCCCCGGCCTGGCGCCCCGATGCTGGCGCGGGGGGTGATGCTGGCGGAATTCGGCCCGCCGATTCGGCAGGTGGTGGTGCATCACGTTGCCGGCTCAACACCGACGATGCAGGTGATTGGTTCCTTCCTGCGGCACCTCTCGCCAGAGGTGGCCGCGTATGTTGTATGCGCGGATGACACCACGTTTGCTGAGTTTACCCAGGGGGTAGGGGCGATTGAGTGCCAACTGGTGCCGGTGATCGTGGGGCATCCGGTGACGGCGTGGTCACGTGATCGCTGGGCGGTGCTGATGTCCGGCCACGCCGGTGATTCAGTCATTCTGCTGCGCCCGCGCGGCGAGGCGGCGGCTGATGCCTGGCCGGCGCGACGAGGAGATGAGCGGGTGGCAGCGGATCTGGCGAGCCGGCCGGAGTTGCATTGCCGGGCCGAGGCCAGCCCACTCCTGTTTGATGCCGGTGATCTGCTGGCCGATGACCGGCATGTCTTCATCACCCGGGCGGTGCTGGAGCGAAATCGGGGGGCGGGGGTGGCAGATGCGGCAGATCTGGCCAATCAATTCACGCGCAACCTGGGCCGGCAGGCGGTCGTGCTGGCCAATGGGCCCGATCATCATGCCGGCATGTTCAAGATGTCCATCGGCGGGAATGTGGCGCTGGTGGGTGACCCTGCACTGGGCAGGCAACTGCTGGCCGGGTGCCCCGCGCCACCCGAGATACCTGGCGGGGTGGATGATTCACCCGAGACGCAGCTGCAGTTCGATGCGGTGGCGGAGCAGTTGCAGACCCTTGGCTATCGTGTGGAGCGCGTGCCGACGGTGGTTGGGCGAGGCAGCAAGGCTTGGCTGACCTACGTCAACGTGCTGCTGGATGTGGATGCGTGGACGGGACAGAAGATTGTCTACCTGCCGACTTACCGGGGGGCTGAACCGCTCAATGCCATCGCCCGCGCCACCTGGGAGGCCGAAGGCTTTGCGGTGCGCCCTATCGACTGCACCGATGCCTTTCCCCACGGCGGCACACTGCACTGTCTGGTGAACATCCTCCGTCGGGAAGCGAATATTGAGGGTGGTGATTAGCGAGGGGCGCCCATCTACACCATTGCCGCGCCAGTGCGTGATCCACCGGCTCATTCAGTTACAGAACGTGACGAGATGTCCGTAACCTGTGGTCAGGCCATCACGGCGGCTGCTCAATTTTGTACTGCCTGCTCCGCTGTATCGACCGGATCGGGCAGGGGCGGCAGGCCCAGCCAGGTTTCGACCCGCTCTGCAAGATGAGCCAGGTCCGCGAGGATGCGGTAGTAGAGCGTGAGCAGTTTCTCAATCGCACTGTCGCCGGCCTCGAAGATACTGGCGACCTGATCGGCCGGAGGAATCGTCTCGGCGATATACAGGGCGATGGAAGCGCCGGCCACGCTGTGTTCGAAGGGATAGCGGGTGGTGGAGAGGGCTTTGCGCAGCTCGCGCAGGGTATTGGCACACTGGCCGGCGTAGTCCAGGATCTTCTTGATGAGGGCCTCTTCGTTGTTCTCCGGCTGTAAAGCCTGAAGAAGAATGCCCAGGGCCACTACATCATCGCGCAGGCGCATCAGGTCCGGGTGCGCCCGGCGCAGCGCATCCATAGCCGCCACCAGGGTGTGGATGTGGGTTGGCGTGGCGCCCAGCTTGGCCAGTTCTGGCGCGAATTCCTCGCATAGTGCGATCTCGATGGCCGCCTCGAGGCGGAACCGGCTCACCTCGTGCAATTCATCCAGGGCCATGCCGGCATCCGTGCGCTGCTGACGGGAGGCGGTGAGGACACTGGTAACCTCCGCCGGTGCGGTCGAGCGGAGGCCGAATTCCGCAGGCTTGAACTTGGTGATCCCTGCCTGGCGGAGTGCGTTGGCGAGGGTGGCCTTAACCAGGCGACCATCGGCATCATCCAGTTTCTTTTCGGTTTCGGCGAACTGGCCGGCAGCGCCGAGCATCCTGTCGCGCGCGGTGATTATCACCTCGGCGGCCATGGCCTTGTCGGCCGAGGGATGGAGCCTATCGGCAAGCCACAGCGGACGGGTGGCCGGCACGCGCACCTGAAGGAATCGCCGCAGCGCCTTGTTTCGCTCGATCGCGGCATCCTGGCTCTGGCAGAACTTGGCCGCCGGAACCAGGTAGCGGGGGTCAAACGCATCCCCAAGCACATCCTGGTAGAAGGTCATGGTTGCCAGCCGGCACAGTCCCGTGAAATTGTCGAACAGAACGGTCGGCGACTGTTCATCGGTAAAGAGCCCCGGCTCATCGAGGGCGGCCGCAGCGCGGATGCGATCGGTGTCGCTGGGATGGGTATCGAAGAAGCCGGTTTTCTGCTTGTCCATATGCTTGCGCAGTTCCCGGCGGGCTTCCTCAGGCAGGATCTTGAGATTCCATTTCACCACCGCCAGGAAATCATCGCACAGGCGTTTTTCGTCCCAGCCACGGCGCAGATCGTTGATGGTTTCATTGGTGGCCAGCCCCAGCAGCGGGAGCGTCCGCGCGGTCTCAGCGAAGGTGGTCGAACCGCTGATTTGGATTTCATAGCGGTCGGCATCGTATTCCATCTGGCGGAGCATAAACCCGCTGACCAGTTGGCCGATCCACATCAGCACCCACAGTACGCGGCGCGTCATCCAGATCATCAGCCGCGACAGCCCGATGATGATGGTGATGAGGGCGTGGGGGCTCTGCTGTGTCCACTGGACCAGGCGCTCATCCCAGGCGTCGCGCTCGTAGACGACGCGCATGAACCAGAAGCTGATACTGCGGATGATGTAGGTCAGGCGCATTCCGCCGCCCTGGGCGAAATGACCGAACTCGTGGGCGAGCACACCGGTGAACTGTCGCAGGTTCAGCCCGACCACCAGTGGCAGGCCGATGGTGAGCGTGAGGTCGGAGCCGAAGAAGCTGAGCATGCCGCGCCGAAAGCTGGCTGAGGCGTTGGCCTGGCAGTCAACCCGGATCTCGCGTGGCTCGGGGGCGCCGATCATCCGGCAGAGGCGGGCAACGAATTCAAACAGGGTTCGATTCTCCTCTGGCCGCAGCGCCAGGTCAGCGCTGCGACGTGGGGCGGGCGCGAACAGCGGTTTGATCATGAACAGCAGCAGCAGGCCACCAATCACCAGGGGCCCGACAAACGCCAGGAGGAGTACCTTGCCGCTTTTGATGCCGCTGTAATCGATCAACTGCCCGGTGATGTGCAGGAACAGCACGTAGCCAACGGCAACGACGATCGCCAGGTAGACCAGGGGCAGGATGAGCATGACAACCGAAACAATTGCCAGGTTGACCAGGTAGAGCGGGGCCACCGGGTGTTTCTGGAAGGGCTGATCCAGCATCTGCATCGCGGCGGCCAGTGGATGGGCCGGCGC
>CAYNMV010000058.1:16518-26593 GCA_964398315.1 uncultured Tepidisphaeraceae bacterium
TCATGGCATGACCCCTTTGAATGTGATTGCCAGAGAGGCAGGAGGTGGGTCCTCCTGATGCTGGCTATTGTGTCGTGCAGGTGCAGGGTCGTCCAGGAAAAGCCGCGCAAGCGAGCACGCTGCATCCCAGTGGGATGGGGATATGCCAGTGTGGCCGCCGAGCCAATCCGGGCGCAAGGGCGGGGGCTGTGCGCGATGACTTGCGCTGCCTGCGGTTGGGCTATCGTCCTCAGGTGGTTGATGCGACGATCTTGGTGCCGATCTTTTCGCCGCGAATGACGCGGGCGATGTTGCCGGGCTTTTTGAGGTTGAAGACGATCAGCGGAATCTTGCGTTCCTGGCTGAGGGTGATGGCGGTCTTGTCCATCACCTTCAGGTCGTCATTGATCACCTGATCGTAAGTGATTTCTTCGTAGAATTTTGCGGTGGGGTCCTTTTTGGGGTCGGCCGAGTAGACGCCATCGACCTTGGTGGCTTTCATCAGGACATCGGCCTGCACCTCGCTGGCGCGCAGGGCAGCACATGTATCGGTGGTGAAGAAGGGGTTGCCCGTGCCGGCGGCGAGAATGATCGCCCGGCCTTTTTCCAGGTGCCGAATGGCACGGCGGCGGATGAACGGCTCGCACACGCTGTGAACCGACAGCGCTGACAGCACGCGTGTCGGCTGGCCGAGGGCTTCCATCGTCTCCTGCAACGCCAGAGCGTTGATGACGGTGGCGAGCATGCCCATGTAATCGGCGGTGGCGCGGGGGATGTGGCCGAGCTGGGCGAAGGTGGCGCCGCGGACGAAGTTGCCACCGCCAATCACGATCGCCAGTTGTACGCCCATCTTCGTGATCTCGACGCACTCGGCGGCGATGGTGCGCAGTTCCTGGGCTTCGATTCCAAGCTCTCCCTCGCGGCCCAGGCCTTCGCCGCTGATCTTGAGGAGAACTCGCCGATACACCGCACTGTCGCCGCTAGATTGCGCCATAGTGGGCGGGATTATAGCGAAGGGCGGGCGGCCCGGTAGGGAGTTCGAAAAAGAACGTGCTGCCTGGAGCGTACAGGTGAGGACTGAGAGACGGTAGAGGCCGCATATCCGATCTTCTCGGATCGGTGGTTTCAGTTTGCTTCGCCCTCACCGGCCTGCCCGCCAATGCGGTCCCAGACCGTTGGGCGGCGAGGGGGAACGGTCGAGCCCGTGGGGGGCGTGGGAAGGTTCAGTTGCGGACCCGGCGCGGCAGGCGCCTGTTGGGGCTGCTGCATCGGGGTGACGGTTGTCTGCACGCCCTGGCCCGCGGGGGGCAGCTGATTGGCATCGCGGGGCAATTGGATCGTGCCGACGCCGGGGCGTTCGACAACCAGGTTCTGATTGCGCTGATAGGCCTCAAGGACGAGGGCGGCAGCGGTCTCGGGATCGTTGCCGGCGATCAGGTCCAGGTCGGGCAGTTCCTTGACCCCGGTCACGATATCGCCGGGGATCAGGCCGAAATGAGCGTTCATCGGCCCGCCCATCACCACGCTGT
The DNA here is from genome assembly GCA_964398315.1 of uncultured Tepidisphaeraceae bacterium. Classification (GTDB taxonomy): domain Bacteria; phylum Planctomycetota; class Phycisphaerae; order Tepidisphaerales; family Tepidisphaeraceae; genus JADLCB01. The sequence goes on from CAYNMV010000058.1 coordinate 18,027, forward strand.
CCACCTGAATGCCCTTGAGCCGCTGGCCGCTCATGACCCCGCTGAACTGAATGGACTCGCTGGTGCGCATCCCGCTGGAATCGCGTCCGGCCAGTTGCAGGGCATCCTCGCGGGCGCTCTGGCCGCGCTGCACCATCGGCGCGGTGTAGAATTTCTGGATCAGCATCAGGATGCCGACCACCATCAGAATGCCCACCAGTGAAAAACCGGCGAATCGCATGCGTCCTCCGGGTGTGAATCCGCCTGTCCATTCATTATACGGCCCTGCTGGCGCAAAGGTTGTGGCAAATTGCTGCCATAAAGCGCCGAGTGGCCGCGACTTGCCCGCTACCGCGTGGCGATGAACGTAAGGTCTTCATCCGCGCCGAGCAGGTCCTGAAGCGAGTCGAAATGAGTCATCTTGTAGAAGCTGACGGTGAGCGTGATGTCCACAGTTGTCAGTTCAGGCTGGATGCGCTCGAAGGACACGCCGGCGATTCCGAAGCCGAGCCGTCGCAGCCGCTCAATCGTCTCTTTTACACACTTGGGGCACCAGCGCCGGCGGATGACCACACGGCGATAATGCTTCTTGGGGATGATCCCGTCGAGGTAGTCCAGGATCCACAGCACGATCACCACCAGCACTGTCCCCAGGCCTGCCACCACGTACAGCCCCAGGCCAATCCCCAGGCCGATCGCGGCCACGCACCACAGCGCTGCGGCGGTCGTCAGGCCGCGTACAGCCCCGCGCGACTGGATAATGGTGCCGGCCCCCAGGAACCCGACGCCGGTCATCACGCCGTAGGCAATGCGGGCCGGGTCGATCCGTATTGTGTAGTCCCCGCTGATCTGCCAGGAGGTGTGGGCGATGGAGATGGAGACGATCATCACCAGCGCGCTGCCCAGGCAGACCAGCAGATTGGTGCGGAACCCCGCCACCCGCCCGCGCACCTCGCGCTCCAGCCCAACCAGTGAGCCAGCCAGCGCCGCCAGGAACAGCCGCAGAATGAACTCCTCGGTTCGCCCCAGCGACGCCACCCAGGCTGCGATCTGCTCGGCCAGCGCATCCAGTGAAAACGCCAGAAACATGGCGTGACCCAGAAACATGGCGTGATCTTAGTGGCCGCGATGACTCCCAACAACCCGGGATCGAGCAGCGGCAGGCGGCGGCAGCCCGTTGGAACAGGGGCGTATCCAGGCCGCCTGTACAAAAAGCCGACCCCGCCCTGATGGGGCGGGGTCGGGGTTTACAGCCAGTTGAGATCTGTGGCGTTCAGACTCAGGCGAACGTCACCTTGCTGAAGTTCGGCTGCCCGGTGGGGTTCATCAGCCAGACCGAGTTCTGGCCGGTTTGGCTGTGGATCCACAGGATGTCCGGGATGTTGTCATTGTTGAACGCCGTGATCGCCACCGGACGCCAGTTCTGGTCGGCGGTCGAAGGCAGCGCCTTGAACGCCGGCGTTGAGGTGTTGTTCAACAGCCAGGTGGTGTTGCGGCCGGTGACGGCATGCCGCCACACGATGTCCTCATCGCCATCGCCATCGAAGTCACCCACGCCGACGACGAACCAGTTGTTGTCAGCGGTGCTGGGCAGCGCCTTGAAGCTTTCCAGGGCGGTGCCGTTCATGCGCCAGGTGGTGTTCTGGCCGGTGGTCTGGTTGCGCCAGACGATGTCCAGGTCACCATCACCGTCGAAGTCACCGGCACCGACCGGCTTCCACTGGGTGTTGGCTGCCGGCAGGACGACCTCGTTCTTCACGGCCAGGCCATTGAGGGTGATGATCTTGGGCACACCGGTGCTGGCGTTGTGGACCAGCAGGTCGGGCTTGCCGTCGCCGTCGAAGTCACCGTAGGCCGCCAGAGTGTAGCCCGCACCCAGGTTCGGCAGGTTGGCGGTGCCGATGCGCGTGGTGCCGTCCATGTACCAGACGGTGCTGGTCGTGCCCTGGGTGACGATGATGTCACTCTTGCCATCGCCGTTGAAGTCATTGGCCGCAGTGGGCGGCGGCGGGGTGGTCTGACCGACCAGGCCGAAGTTGGTGAAGACCGTCTCCTGCCCGGCCACCAGCGGAATCGTGCGGCTGGTGGGCGTGGAGCTGGTGATGCCATCGGGCAGCACGACACGGACGGTGTACGTGCCCGGCTCAACGCGCTCGATGACGTAGTTGGTGCCCTGTGGCGACAACGTTGCGGTGCTCAGGGCCGAAGGCTCGCCGGGATCGAACTGGTTGTTGTTGTTGATGTCAGCGTAGACGCGGACGCCCGCCCGCAGGGTTTCATTGCCCTGGCGGATGCCGTCACCATTGAGGTCGTTGAAGACCACGCCGCCGATGGCGGACTTGTTAACCAGCGCGAAGTCCTTCCCGCTCTGGGTTTCAGCGATGCCCAGGTTGACGAGGATGGGGTTCTGCCCGACGACATCCTGGTAGTGGGCCGGGAAGACGCGCACTTCGTAGTTGCCGGCATCGATGAATGCGAAGCGGTAGCTGCCGGCGTTGGGGTTGGGATCGCCGTTGGGCAGCTGCGCCGGGGCGGTCCAGGTCTCGATGTCGCCGGCGTCGAAGATGCCGTTCTTGTTGATGTCGAGGAAGACGCGGGTGTTTTGCAGACCGACATCGCCGGCGTCGTAGATACCGTTGCCGTTATTGTCACGGAAGACGCGGCCGCTGATGTTGCTGCGGATAATGCCGAAGTCACCGGCGTTGGTGGTCGATCCATCAGCGCCGGCCGTAACGACGTAGGTGAGGGGCGTGGAGACGCCTTCGACATCGCGCGCAGCGACAGTGACGTTGTGGGTGCTGCCGGCCGGCACGGTGAACGAGACTACACCACCGGGACCGGTGAACAGCTGTACCTCACCGGCGTCGGGCTGCCCGTTGCTGTTGGCGTCGAGGAAGACGCGGTAGTTGCCGGCGACCTCCTCAGGACGAGCGGCAGCCGGTTCGTACACCCCGTTGCCGTTGTAGTCGTAGAAGACGCGTGCCGTGATGGTGGCATCGAGCATGCGACGGGCCTCAAGGGCCTCGGCCTGGTAGCCCGACTCCGACTGACGAGAAAGACGTTGACCACGTTGCGTAGCCATGCTGAAACCACTCCTGAAAAAAGGGTTAATTGCGAGGTAGGATCTTGCGCCCACGGTCGGGAAGCTTTCCCCACATTTCCGCCTGCGTCAATCCAAACCGGACAAAACCGGCTCGCCTCCTCTGGCTGATAAATCGGCTATTGTCGGACATTCCGTCTAGTGTGAAATTGCGGCATGGAAGGGAAGAGCCCATCTTTTCCATCTTCCCACCGTATCGGCAAGTTATCGGACGTACAACCCTGAATTCGACGTAATGGCAGACACCGCTCAACCTGTAAAGGTTGGGTATGAAATAAAAAATGGTGCGGTGCAACATGATTTATCCTTGGGGGCGCCCAGGCCACACAAGGGAAGATCCCAAAATAGCGCACTCCGTATTTTGGTCGGTTATCTTCGCGGACCGATCCATACCCTGGCAGGCGGCTGGCTTGCGTCCCGGCAAGCACCTGGCGCACAATCCTGTCCTGCCGACCAGCGACGAAGGGATTTGTCGCGTTTATGATCGATCCCTGCGCCTGCCGCGGTGCGGGCCGGGGCGGTTGGAGTCATGAGCCATCTGTACACCATCCTCTGCGTGATTGGCTGGGCGTGGTTGGCCCTTATCCTGGTGGCCGCCCTCATCTGGCGCATCGGAAGCGGGGGCGGTTCACGCCCGGCGGCGGGCGAAAGCGATGAGCAGCGCACCCAGTGCGGGCGCGGATAGCGGCCTTGGAAGTGGTCAGGGAAGGCGATGAAAAATAGTCCGGAGCCGGGAATTCACAAGGAGCGGGAACAGGCGGCCATCGCCCACATCGAGCGTGTGCTGGCCGATGAACGCCTGCGCGTCGATACCCGCATGGGCACGCGCCTGGCTCGCGGCCTGAGCCGAAAGGGCAGCCGCTCGGATGCAGGCGTCGAACTGAAACGCTTGATGAGCCAGCTCAACATCCCCGACCGTGAGCTGGAGTCGCAGATGCCGGTTGGGGCCACCGTGGAGGAGGTTTTCAGCCAGCGCAAGTGGCTGATCTTCAACCGGCCGGTGGCACGACTGCGGGCGGTCTGCATCTCGCCGACCAGGGCCCTGCTGAAAAACGAGCCGATCAAGCCGGTTTCCACGCGCGAGCTTCAGAAGGTGATCGATTCGGTCCCTCCCTCGCTGCCGGGGGTGCCCACGACGCTGATCATCATTTCCACCAGCGGGTTTACCGTCGATTCGCATGAACTGGTGGATCGCCGGGCCGATCGCACGCTGATCCTGATGGAGCCGAACGATGCCGGCGGCTGGGATGTCCATGCCCCGCCGGAATTACAGGCGATGGCCGACCTGCTCGATCCCGAGGAGGACCAGGCCAAGCGTCAGCGCGTGCGGCAGGCGATCGCCGAGGCCGAGCCCGACCTGGTTTCCAGCGGGATTACCAGTGACCGGATCGCCGGGCGGACGCAATTGCCGGTACAATTGGTAGAGGCTGAGCTGAAGGCCTATGCCAAGTCGGCCGGGCTGGTTGCCAAGCGGCTGGACGGGCGGATGGTCGTCTATCGTGAAGGCTCGATGCCGCCGGCCCTGGTGGCGGCGGGAGGTTCCGACATGCCGCTGATGGATCGCATCAAGGCCATCTTCTCCCGCAAGGGAGAGAACGAGAAGAAAATCGCCTATCTCTCGGAGCGGCGCACAGCGCTCACATTGCAGCGTGACAAGGCATATGAGGACCTGAGCACGTTTGAGAAGCAGGAGGCGATGCTCAAGCGGCAGTTCAAGGAGGCCACCGGTGCCATTACCAAGAAGCGCGTCACCCAGCAGTTGCTGCAGATGCGCAAGGATGTGGAGCGCCGGCAGCAGATGATCGATGTGCTGAACCGGCAGATCAATATCGTCGGCACCCATCTGCACAACCTGGAACTCGTCCAGCAGGGCCAGACCAGCAACCTGCCCGACACCGAGGAGATCACCGCCGATGCAGTGGCCGCCGAGGAAATGCTGGCCCAGCTCGAGGCGGATTCAGAGCTGGCCGAATCGGTCAGCCTGGGAACGGTCGGCAAGATGAGCGAGGAGGAGCAGGCGCTGTTTGAGGAACTGGAGCGCGAAACCGGCAACATCGGCACCACCGCTGTCGCTCCCGCACCGGCCCGCGCTGCCGAGCCGCCCGCCCCGGCCGCCGAGCCCGCACCTCAGCCTGACCGCCCCGAATCCGCCCCGCGCCGCACAGAGCCCGAGGCAGGGTAAAGCGGGAGGAATCATGGACGGCAGACAGCGCCGCCTGCCGCCGTACGGGAGGATCACACGTTGCGTGCGCGGCAGTTGAGGAAGGCGGATGTTGCGACGGACCGCCGGCCCTGGTCCAAACTGCCCAGACGCCAGCAGCCGACTGGCCTCTGTTGCGCCGATGGCTGGGGAGTAAGACGCCTCCACATGGTAAGCACGGGAGGGAGTCGATTTGCCGCGAGTGACAAATGACCCGTAACAGGTGACATCTCCCCATGGCCCTCATCGACCGCATCTTCGGCAAGAAGACCAAAACGCTCAGCGAGCTGTCACGGCAGGAGCTGCGCAAGGAAGAGATCCTTCTGACGCGCCAGCGCGACCGGCTGTTCAAGAAGATTGAGGATCTTGCCAGGCAGAAGCAGGCCATCTTTCAGCAGGGCGCCAGCCAGAAGTCCCCGGAACTGCGCAAGGCGCTGGCGATGGATTTCGAACTGAAGACCCAGGAGCAGGTGCTGGCCGCCCGCGAGCTGAACCTGCGCTCCAAGGAATTGATGACCGTCTCACGCCTGCGGCTGATCAAGGAGAACAGCGAGAAAGGGCGCGCCTTGGGTCGGCTCAACCTGACCGACAAGGATGTAGCCCGCATCAGCGGCTGGATCGAGGATGATGCGGTTACGCAGGATATGTACACCGAGCGGCTGGACATGCTGCTGGACCTGGGCGCTCAGGCCGACAAGGATGCACTGGCCTCTGCTGGCCTCTCTGAAGCCGGCCAGGAGTTGATGCACCTGTGGGAGGAGATGGACAAGGGCGTCATCCGCGAGCCTGAGGCCTTTGAGGAAGCCGACCGCCTCGCCCGCCGCCGTGTGCATCCCGAGGGGGAGCAGATTTAGCATCGGCGTCTTCACTGTGACAGGGGGGCGGCACGGGCGATCATGCCTCGGCGTGGCGCATCTGGTCCGGCAGCATGCCATCTGCTGTCTTGATGGAGTTGTGGGATCGCGCTACGAGCGGGGGGTGAGCTTGATCGCCTCGCCTTGCCAGAGGATCTCCAGCGTGCGATAGGACCAGAACTCCATGCCGACGGCCGGATCGCCCACGACCAGTTGACCACTGGGGAGGAAGGCAAAGACGACGACGGTGTGCCGGATGCCCGGTCGCCAGCCCCAGTCGGTGGTGTAGCGTGAGTCAACCAGCACATCTTCAGGATCGAGCCCGACGTTGATCAGGACGGGCGAGGTGGCAAAGTCACGCAGGCCTTCGGCGGGGCCGGTGTAGGTTTCGATGGTGTGGGAATCGCCCGCCTTCAGCAGCAGGCCGCGGTATACGCCAAGCGTGCGCGTGCCCTGCCGGGTGGTGAGGCACAACCGGGCCATCTCCGCCTCGCTGCTGTCGATGCCATACCATCCCAGCAATGTTGCGGCCGCGGCAGCCGAGCAGGAGGCCTGCGTTGTCTGCCGCCAGACCAGCCCCTGGCGGACTTGGCCCAGTGGCGGGGGCTTGGCCCAGGCCACATGCCACGCCTGCACCGCAGCCAGCCCCCAGAGCATCAGAATCAGGATGACCCGCCGGCTTACCGCACCTGCATGGCTGGTGCTGGCCTTTCTCATCGCATCATCTGTTGGGTCTGATCGATGCACGGCCGGCGGGCGCACGGCCCGCCAGGTGATCGCTCCCGCGATGGCTGCCAGGACGGGCGTGAGGTTGGCGTAAATGACCACCGCGCTGACTGGCAGCAGCCGCACCGCCTCCAGCCGGTCCTGCCCGTATTGCAGGTAGAAGACCAGCGCAGTGATCACCGCCAGCAGCGCAACCAGTGCGCCGCTGCGCGAGAGGCCGCGCACCAGCCGATGTGCCAGGGCGAATGCCGCCACCGACACCGCCGCCATCACCCCCATCGCCAGGTAAAGGTCCATCACCGCCGCGATTGTAGTACACCTCTGGCATAAAGACGGAGAGGCACAGCAATCACTGCGCCTCTCCGTGTGTAGGTCAGGGATAGTTGGCTTACTTCAATTCGGCCAGCTTCTTCACATCGACGGCATCAGCCAGTTTCTTGAACTGATCGGTGGTGACGTTGCGGGCGTCAACGGTGACGAGGTAGCGGCCGGCCACCCAGATCTGCAACTGGCCGCTTTTCGACTCGGTGTAATACTGCTCGTGGGCCGGCTGGTCCTTGATCTTGAGGGTGCGCTGGTAGCCGTCATCGCCTTCGCGGTCGATCTCCATCGCGGCCCAGGCGGCAAACATCTCGCCGGCACCCTTGAGGGCGCTGTAGTCGAGCAGGGCAATGTCGATGGTGGGGGCGTTCTCCTCCTCATCGTTGCCGTAGGAGGCATTGGCCCGGCTCATCACCATCTCGCCCATCTTGAGCTTTTCGCCGTCAGCCTTCGTGCGCTTCAGGTCGAGCACTTTCTCGGGCAGCAACTCCTTGAGCTTGCGGAAATCGACCGGCTCGGGGGTTGATTCGTTGGTGGATGTCTCCTCGGCCAACAGCACAGCCGGTACGGCCACGAGGGACGCAAGCACGATCAGCATTCGAATGTTCATAAGATCCTCGATCGGTGAGAACCAGGCCGGAGTACGCCACGCGCACACCCCGAGCGAGGGAGAATCTACGCCTCCGATCAGTCGGCGTCAAAGGCGAGCTCAACTGTGGAAAAGTGACATCAGACATCCCCCCCCGTCTCGCATCGCCATCATCCACGCGAGCGACACTATGGCTTGGCCCGGCCCTGCTGGTCGCTGTCCGGGGCGGTGCCACCGCCGGCCCGGCGCCATTCCTGGTCTTCATCATCCTGAATCTGACCCGGGTTGGGCTGGGGCGGCACATCAGGGGTCTTCCCCTGGGCTTCCTGCGATGGTTCCGGGCTGGTGGGGGTGTCCCGCTCGGGCTCGGTGTGGGCGGCAGGAGGCGCTTTCTCGCGGGCGGTTTTCGGGTCCGAATCGCTGGTGGAATCGGCTGCGTCTGCTGTACGGCACATGCGCATGGCAACCTCGCTTTCGTCAATGGATGACGAGCAAGCCGTATTCCAGTGACAGCAGCAGGACGCTTCTGGCAAATGCGCCCGGCGGGGGATAGAGCGGCAAAGATCAGCGGCCGCTCATGAGGCTGATCGCCTGGTCGTATACCTCGACGCAGCGGCGGGCCGAATCGGTCCAGCTCATGCGGCTGATCTCGAACGATCCGTGCTGGCGCAGGGTGCTGGCCAGCGGCGGGTGCCTCAGCACGGCCACGATCTTGTTGGCCATCTCGTTGGTGTCCCAGAAATCGACCTTCAGCGCGTGTTGCAGCACCTCGCTGACGCCCGACTGCTTGGAGATGAT
>CAYNMV010000059.1:0-26231 GCA_964398315.1 uncultured Tepidisphaeraceae bacterium
CGAGGAGAATCCCTGGGAGCGCGTGGCCGAGAAGTATCCGCCCGGCAGCGTGGTCGAGGGCAAGGTCCGCAACATCGCCAACTACGGCGCGTTCGTCGAGATCGAGGAAGGCATCGACGGCCTGCTGCATGTCAGCGACCTGTCGTGGACCAAGAAGATCGGCCATCCGTCCGAGATGCTCAAGAAGGGCGACACCGTCCGCGCGGTCGTCCTCAGCGTCGACCAGGAGAAGCAGCGCATCGCCCTGGGCATGAAGCAGCTCCAGGAGGACCCGTGGCAGACCGTCATCCCGGAAAACTACCGCCCGGGCATGGTCGTCAAGGGACAGGTCACGAAGATCGCCAACTTCGGCGTGTTCGTGGAGCTGGAGCCTGGACTGGAAGGCCTGCTGCACATCAGCGAGATCAGCGACCAGAAGATCGAGAAGCCGGAAGACCAGCTCAAGGTCAACCAGGAGGTCGAGGTCAAGATCCTGCGGGTGGACAGCGACGAGCGGAAGATCGGCCTGTCCCTCAAGCGCGCCCAGTGGGCGCAAGAGGAAGAGGCCCGCGAAGAGGCCCGCAAGGAACGCGCTGCCAAGCGCGGCCTGCGCGGCGGCCTGGAAGGTGGTGGCACCGGCACCGGCCTGGGCGATCTGCGCCTCTGATTCGCGCTGCCGTTCACCACTTTTCCCAATTCGTCATTCACCCCGGAACCCGGGACGGCTTGCCGTCCCGGGTTCCGGCCTTTTTACCGTTCCCGCAGCCTGGGCGGGGAGCGCGATCGATGCCCGGATTGCGAAACGGGCGCCCCCCTCAGCATGGCCCATCGCCATCGATTTGCCATCACGGCTTGCCGGCCGGGAGCAAGCACGTGATACGTTTATCCAGGATCGGGGCCGGGAAATGCTGCCGCACCCGCCCCGCCGGCTTTCAATTAGCCTGAAAAACCGGTAATATTTGCGCCCGCACAGACGGATTCTGGGCAAGCCCACAGCGCGCATTTCCGATAACAGAGAACACGGAGGTTCTCATGAGTCGTTCAAGACGGATCAGCCGGCCATTGATCGGAGTCCTGGTGATGACCATCGCCATCGGCTCCATCGTCTACTATCTCAACGCGGGCAGGAGCGACACCCTGCCCGAGGATGTCGCCGCCGGTTCGGAAACGGTTGCGCCAGCCGTGGCCGATGCACCAGCGCCGGCCGACAACGGCCCCAGGCTGCCCGGCGATGCCCTGGTGACCAGCACGCCCTCCGCCCTGGCCCCGGCCCCCGTGACAGCGATCACCGCGACCCCGGTAGCCACTGCCTCCGCCACACCCGCCCCCGCGGCCCCACCAGCGGCGGCCTCCGCGGCGCCGGCCGCTCCACCGACACCCGCCATCCCGGCCGATCGCGTCATCGCCGAGGGCAAGGCCCGGCTGGAAGCCGGCGACCTGGTTGCCGGCCGCGAGATCCTGAACAACGCCCTGATCGCCGGCAACCTCAGCCCGGCCGACGAGAAAATCGCCAAGGATCTGATCACCCAGGCTAACCAGACGCTGCTGTTTTCGAGCCGGCCGTTCGCCGATGACCCCTGGCAGGAGGTGTACACCGTCCGCCCCGGCGATGTGCTGGCGCGCATCGCCAATCGCTACTTCGTCCCCCATGAGCTGATCAGCCAGATCAACGACAACGTTGCCCCCACCCGCATCCGGGCCGGCCAGAAGCTCAAGGTGCTCAAGGGCCCGATGCACGCCGTGGTGGACAAGAGCGAGTTCACCCTCGATGTGTATCTGGGTGCTCCCGGCGGGCCGGGATCGATGTATGTCCGCACCTTCCGCGTCGGCCTGGGGGCCAATGACTCGACGCCTACCGGACTGTGGGGCCTTCCCCGAGGCGCCAAGTTGAAGAACCCGGTCTACTACAGCCCGCGCGGCGAAGGGGTCATCGCCGCCGATGATCCCAACAATCCGCTGGGCGAATACTGGATCGCCCTCGAAGGCATGGAGGGCAACGCCGTCGGCAAGACCAGCTACGGCATCCACGGCACCATCGAACCGGAAACCATCGGCACCCAGGCCAGCCTCGGCTGCATTCGCCTGCATAACGATGACATCAAGCAGGTGTTCGAAATGCTCTATGAGGTGAAGAGCACCGTGCGGGTAGTGGATTGATGGCGCGTTTGCCCATCACCTGGCAAGCGGTGTCGACACCGCTTGCCCTAGGGTGATGTATAGCGGGAATAGCTGACCTGCAACGCGGCATAGGTGCTGATCCACTGCTCATAGCGTTGAGCCTCCTGGGCGTACTTCGCGGCGAGCGTGGGATCGCTATTGCGGTAGAACGCCTCTGTGTTTCGGGCAGACTGGGCCGCGCCTTTCACGTAATAGTGCTCATCGATAACGGTCTCAACCAGGCTTTCGCGCACGGCCCTGACAGAAGTGGTATAGATGGTCGAACCCTTGCGCCGTACCAGCTCGGCGTGATCGGTCAGCAACTGTCGCAGCATCGTCTGCAAGTCGTTGATATACAGGTTCAGCCATGCCCCCGGTTTCCAGTTCCCTGAGGACACATCCATTTCGCTGGCCTGCATCATCAGGCTGCTGATTTGCAGCATCGTCTGCGCGACTCGATTCTCCAGCTCAAAATCATCCGCCGGCGGAGGCTGCGGATTCGGTGACGACGGCGGGTTCGGGTTAGTCGGAGGATTCGGATTGGCCGGCGGCGGCGGGGGCACATCGATGCTGTCGGTCAGTGCTCCGGTAATCAGTTCGCCGCTCTCATTGAGTTTGCCAACCACGTTCTCGACCTGATACGGCGTCGGCAATTGTCCCTCTCGAACATCCTCTATCAGATCGCTCGTGTCCTGTACCGTCCGCAATATCTTGCCGCCACTGCGAACGGAGCCCTCCGGCTGCCGGTCCAGGACGTAATCGAGCACACTGTTTGTCGTGTCCTTGACGATGTCCTGGAGTATCTTGACCGCAGATTGTCTTTGCACGTTCCATGCAATGCCGACCTTGCTGACCCGACTGATGATCTCGGAGGCAAATCCGAAGTTCAGGTCAAGCAGTTCCGAGAGCTCCCCTCCCACGTTCTGCGGTCCGAATTGCTTAATTTCCTCCTTGTTGTAGCCGAAGTTCTCCTTGGTCCTGCTCCAGAAAGATTCCTTGAGCAAGCCGCGCTGGCCCGGGGTATTCACCGGGATCCGATCCGATACCGCCTGGCCCGAGGCGTTGAAGAATCGCACCATCAGGTCCTGTCCATCGGTGGTGAAGTTGGCCAATGATCCATCGGATCCGATCAGTCGTGTCGGCTGCCCATCCGGCGCGTACTCCAGGCGCCAACTTGTGCCGCTGCGCTTGTTGCTGTAGTCAATGGCCGCGATGCTCGTTGGCGTCCCGCTGGCATCATCGCGGGTTTGCACCGTGACGGCGATGCCGCCCGGCTGGAGGACCGTCGCCAGCAGCGGTCCCGGCCCATACGTCACGATCAGCTTGTCCGGCATCAGCTTGGCAGCCCCCGCGGCGATCTCGGTGGGATCGAATGGATCGAAGAGTACTTTTCCCTTCACCGTCGTCCCATCCAGCAGCCATGTCACCGTTTGATGTGTCTGCGAATGGCGCCAGATCAGGTCAGGCCGCCCGTCTCCGTCGTAGTCACCGATACTTTCGATGCGGTAATTGGTGTCAGCCACCGGCGGCAGCGAAAGAAACGAGGTGGTTGCCTTACCGTTCAGCACCCACACCAGGTTCTGCCCGGTGCGCCGATTCCGCCACAGCAGATCCGATCGACCATCGCCGTTGAAGTCGCCCGCGCCGACCAGATCCCATGCCAGATTCTCCATCTGTGCGACGGTATAGGTGCTGGTGACCTTCTGCTGGGCATCAAATGTCCAGACCAGTGCCTGGCCGGTCTCGTCATTCCACCACAACAGATCGCGGTACCCATCACCATTGAAGTCGCCGCCACTCACCGGCGTCCACTTGGCCGAAGCCCGCGCCACGTTCCACTCTTCGGATGATTCATCGAGCGGATCCACCAGCCAGAACTGGCGGGTCTCCAGGTCCATCGTGAGCAGTTCGACCCGGCCATCGGCATCATAGTCGCCCAGGTCCACGGGAAGATCATCGATGACATGGGACGCGTTGTGCCATGTGGTGGAACGGAAGGCGCCGTTGCGCACATAGCGGTAAAAGACGGAGATGCCATCGCGCGTCGCCACATCATCATGCCCATCCCCATCGATGTCGGCACTCAATGCCCGCTTGACCGCCGGCGGTGGTGATGCCGGCGGCTCCGCTGCATTCTGGCGCCGTCCCTCAACCCCCGCCAGGTAAAATGGCGCCGCCGGTGTGTCCACCGCCTGCGCGCTGCCCAGCACCGGTGATATCGCCTCGGCGATGGTCACTGCGCGCACTGCCCGGCCTCCGGCAGTCTTCACCAGCACATCCGGCGTCCCATCTCCGTTGTAGTCATCCCAGCCGATGATCCGCGCGCCGGGATCGAAGGTGCGATCCAGCCACTCAGGCGGGTCCTCGCTGCCGCGGCGCATCCAGATCACTGCCTCAGTGCCGTTACGCTTCTGCCAGAGGATGTCGTCGCGTCCATCACCATCGAAATCCGCCACCCCCACCGGCACCCAGTCAGGCATCCACTTGCTCAGGGAGACATAGGTCCGGTTCGCCGCATCCCGGGGATCAATGATCCACACCCCGACCAGGCCATCGGTGGGTCGATACCACAGCAGGTCCTTGCGATCATCCTCGTTCAGATCGATCGCCCCCACGAGCTGCCAGGCGGGGTCGCGGGTGGCCGGCAGGAAATCGAAACGGATCGGCGGCTTGACGCCCCCGATCGGTGTCAGCGCCCAGAACAGGCTGCCACCGGTCTTGAGATTGCGCCAAATCAGGTCGCGCGTGGTTGGGTCGTCATCGACCTCCCCGGCTGACACCAGCCACCAGTCCGGGTTCACAACCGTATGCACATCAATCAGCGATCCGGTGCCGCCCACCAGCAATTGGACCAGGCCGCTTTCGGGATCATGGAACGCGTAGTCGGCCAGGCCGTCATCGTTATAGTCAAACACCGCGGACAGCAGTCGCCGCGGCTCCAGTGGCAGACATTCAACGCCGGCACAGGACATCCACTTCCGCCGATTTACAGTCATGTTCTCTCCCGCCTCCCAGAAGAACTGGCCTCTCCCCACCACTGAGAGGCTCGATCGCGGATTGATGTCTATAAATCAGATCGGTCGCCTGTGAAATCCCCCAAAATTGGGGGGGGCAGGGAAGGACCAGCACCAGTGGACGAGGTGCTGCTTCCGCTCAGGCGCTGCGGCCCGGCTGGTTTGGGTGCTCAATCAGGGACAGCCGGTACGGAAACAGCCGGTACGGAACCGGCGGCTGCGGCGGGGAGGACGGAAAGCAAAAACCAGCTTGAGCCTGGCACGAACGGCAGATCACGCCGCGGCCTGGTCTTCACCGTCCTTGGATTCGGCCTTGGGGACCAGGACGATCTTGACGCGGTTGACCTTTTGCGGCTCGGCATCGAGCACGGTGAAGACCGCGCCATCGTAGGAGAACTCGGTGCCGGTCTGGGGGATTTTGCCCAGGGTGGTGACGATAAAGCCGCCGAGGGTGTTGTAGCCCTCATCCTCGGGCAGCTCCAGACCCATCAGGTGGTTCAGTTCATCGAGGTAAATGCGGGCATCCACCTCCGCCGAGTGGTCGTCCAGCCGCCTGAACATGGCCGGTTCGGCCGGCTCGTGTTCATCGGAGATGTCGCCGACGACTTCTTCCAGCAGGTCTTCGATCGTGACCAGCCCGGCGGTGCCGCCGTACTCGTCCAGCACGATCGCCATGTGAACCTTTTGCAGGCGGAAATCCTTGAGCAAGTCGCGCAGCAGCTTGGTTTCCGGCACGAAATACGCCTGCCGCATGGCCGCCTTGATGTTGAACTCAGCCGGCGGACGGCCCACGAACTTGAGCAGGTCGCGGGCATACAGCACCCCGACGATCTGGTCCAGCGAGCCATCGTACACCGGGATGCGCGAGTGCCCGGACTCTTCCACCGTTTTCTTGACCTGGTCCAGCGGCGAGGTGATCTCGATGGCGACGATCTCCGGCCGGGCAGTCATGACCTGCCCGACGTGGGTGTCGTGGAACTCGATGACCGATTCGATCATCTCGCGCTCATCCTCATCGACGACCCCTTCCTTCTCCCCTTCTTCTACGGCGGCGATGATCTCGTTTTCGATCTCCTCATGCTCGGCCTGGCCGTTGGTGCCTGAGGCACGCTTGACCACCGCCTCGATGGCATGGCTGATCTTGATCACCGGCGTGAAGGCCAGCCGCAGGCCGTGCAGCGGGCGAACGGTCATCGCAATCAGGCGCTCGCCGGCGTACTTGGCCAGGGCGTGCGGCAAGGCCACCGAGAACACGAACGTCACCGCCCCGGCGCAGACCAGCGACAGCAGGTATTGCAGCCAGATTGGTTCGGTCTCGTGGAAGAGGCGCTGGAACAGCAGCAGGATCGCCAGGTTGGAAAACAGCCGAATGACCGCGGTCACAAACGCCAGGTCCTGGGCGTGGTCGATGGTCGGGTCGTAGTATTCCTTCAGGCCGGCGAGGTTCAGGTATTGCTCCAGGCGGCTGCGGGCAAAGTCGCGAAGGGAGTAGGTCAGGGAGGAGAAGAGCAGGCAGATGACGGTGGCGAGCAGGATACCGCCAACCAGGGTGTAGATCAGTGTCATTGGCCGCCTCCTCGTCTGGAGAGGCGGCTGCGTGGTTGTGGGGGTTGACCAGACGCGAACACCGCCCCTATGCCGAGGCGCTTCAGGATCTCGTCTTCTTTGCGGTGCATCTTGCAGTATCCATCTTCGGTCAGATCATCGAACCCCGTCAAGTGCAACACGCCATGCAACGCATAAAGGAGCACCTCATCGCAGACCGCATGCCCGGCGCGGCGGGCATGACGCTGGGCCACGGGCACACAAATGACGATTTCACCAGAAGTTACGTTGCCGCGCCGGTCATGCTCCAGCTCAAAGGTGAGCACATCGGTCGGCCCGGGAATCTGCATGAAATCCTCATGCAGGCGGGCCATGCGCTGCTCACCGACCAGAGCAATGGACAGTTCCTGCAGGCATGATGGAACCAGCGCGATCGCCCGGGGCAAATGCCGGCGGAGATAGGGCAGGCAGGTTCGGCCGGTGGTGGCGGTGAACGAGAGCTTCGGCTGGGGTTGTCTGGGCATCAGGTGCGCTCTCAGCATCGCCGACACAGGCCCGCCAATCAATAGAAGAACACAGGCCCAGGCGACCCCTGCTCCGCCCAGGCGCTGCCGGCGAATCAGTCCATTACCACAAACTTGCTCTTGACCTGCTGGCGCACATAGGTGCGGGTGATGTCCACCGTCCCTTCGTGCTGCACCCGGCCGTGCGTGGCAAGCCAGTGCTGGCCGCGCTCGAAAAAGTCGTCAAATTCGGTCGGAGACATCGGCTTTGCAAAATAGGTGTCCCGCCGCAGCGGAATCACCCGGCAGATGGGTTCTCCCTTGGGAATGCGGATCTTTTTCTGGCTGCGATCCAGTTCCAGCACGCAGTGCCACGGGTAGCTGGCCGGGTACCAGTCGGTATCCACCAGCGCGGTCATCGCCCGCCAGGGGCGATTCATGTTGGGGATGTCGGTCATCAGCAGCACCTCGTTCGGGTCGGTCTTGAGGTACAAAAAGCTGCTGATTTTCACCTGATTGCTGATCTGCTTGTAGACGTTGTCGCTGATGACATGAGGCAGCACCTGCCCCTTCTCCCAGAACCAGGCATATTGCTGCCGCAGCGGTGCGCCTTCGGAATCAGGGGTGGCGGCGTAGGCGAAATCGCTCTCGATGACCACATCCCGCTCCACCCGCCAGACCCCGCCCCGTCCCTGGATGAACGTGACCGGGAAATTGGCCAGCAGATCAAACCCAAAGCCGTTGGCCGCCCGGATCGGCGGGCATTCCTCGGGCCACCCCTTGCCCGGCCCCCGCTTCACATACACATCCCGGCCCGGCACGGGATCGAATAAGTCCTGTCGGAACTTGAAGTAATGGAGCATGGTACGGCAGTTATACCCGAGCGCCCGTTTGCCGGTAGTGCATTGTTCCACGTGGAACAGTGCAGTGTTCCACGTGGAACAATGCACTGCCATGCCCAATACGGGCTCGGCCGAGGCCGTTAACGGGGTGCCGGGAGGGCCCTGGGCCCCGCCGCATGGCAGGTACAGGTTGACAGAACCGGTGCGGCGGAATATCAGTACGGACTTCGGCCCATGGTCCCGGAATTGCAAGACCCGGCCGCTTCAATCGCCCAACCGCACTTTAACATCAGGACCTATGACCGACCTGAGCACGACGATCAACGAACGCGCCGCCGAAGAGTTTTACAAAAAGGGCCTGGATGCCGAGCAAAACGGCAACTACGAGAAGGCCATGGAATTCTACGAGCGGGCGCTGAACGAAAACCCCGATCACGATCAGACCTGCTTCCGCCTGGCCCTGCTCTATGACCGCCAGGCCGATGACACCCAGGCCATCGAGTTGTATGAGCGCATCTGCTCCGGCTCTCCGGTGCCGGTCAATGCGCTGATCAACCTGGCGATCCTCTACGAGGACAACAACCACTACGAAGAGGCGCGGCGCTGCCTCGACGCGGTGCTGCGCACCAATCCCAATCACCCCCGCGCCCGGCTGTACATGAAGGACGTGGAGTCGGCCCGCTCGATGTACTTCGATGAAGACGCCGAGAAGCGCGATGGCCGCCGCAACGCGGTGCTGGACATCCCGATCACCGACTTCGAGCTGTCGGTGCGCTCGCGCAACTGCCTCAAGAAGATGAATATCCGCACGCTGGGCGATCTGCTTCGCACCAGCGAGCAGGAACTGCTCAGCTACAAGAACTTCGGCGAAACCAGCCTCAATGAGATCAAGGCGCTGCTGGCCAGCAAGGGCCTGCGGTTGGGGCAGGCGCTGGATGATGGCCGTGGCGGCCTGCCGGCGCCGCGGCGGCATCCCTCGGTTGAGGGGGATGTGCCCGATGAGGTGCTGTCCAAGAGCGTTACCGATCTGGAGTTGAGCGTCCGCAGCCGCAAGGCGCTGCAGCGGCTCAACATCAGCACCCTCGGCGACCTGGCCTCGCGCACCGAGGATGAACTGCTGGGCTGCAAGAACTTCGGCCAGACCAGCCTCAATGAGATCAAGCAGCAGTTGGCCACCTTCGGCCTGAGCCTGCGCAAGCTGGAAGATTAAGCCGCAAGCGCTGGCGGATTCCCAGCGTTTGCCTCAATGCAAAGAAGCACAGCCGGTGTGGCTGTGCTTCTTTTTTCGTATCGTGGCGTTTACTTGGCGGCGACGGGAAACCCGCGGCGCGTGTCTGCGCGGTGGATCAGCCGGTCGATGGAGAATCGCCCAGCACCGGCGAGCAGGAACATCAGGAACGGAAAGAGGTACAGCAGCGCCATCTCCTTGGCCCGTCCGCCAGTGAAGAAAAGCGGGTCTTGCGCGTGTGCCACAAATGCCGCCACGCTCATGTTGATAACCAGCGCCAGCGCTGCCGGGCGGGTCAGCAGCCCCAGAGCCACCAGACCAGCGCACATCGTCTCGGCCAGTGTGGCCAGCCAGGCCATCAGCAACGGGGCCGGCAGCCCCATCTCCTTCACGCCATCAACCATCATCTGCGGCGGGCCGAAACCGTGACTGCCCCAGAGCTTGGCCATGCCATGGCCGACCAGCATCATGAGGCCAATGCTGACACGGCCCAGCAGCAGGCCAAGATCACCAAGGGGGGAAGCGGCGCCGGCGCCGCCAAACAGAAAATCGCGGAGGAATTTGGGCATCAGGCAGGTCCTGTTTCTGCGCCCACGGCAAGACTGCACGCAACCGCCGCGTGCTCATTGAGCCGCCGTGGGAGTATCAAAAATTGAACGTCACTTCTGCGCCAGTTCCGCACTGCGGCGCGCCGCAGCGCGGATGGCTTCGAGCGTTATTGTCGGCCAACCGCCCGCCTCAAGATGAGTGATTGCGGCATGGGTGGTGCCGTTGGGGCTGGTGACCTTGCGGCGCAGTTCCGCCGCCGAATCGCTGCCCTGGACAAGCATGCGTGCAGCGCCCAGGGCCGTCTGGCAGGCCAACTGTCGCGCCTGGTCCTCTTCCAGCCCCAGAGATACGCCGGCGGCGATCATTTGTTCCACGAGGAAAAAAATGTACGCCGGGCCCGACCCGCTCACTGCCGTAACCGCATCCATATGGACTTCGGGAACCGTGATCACCTCGGCCGCGGAGCTGAAGATGCGCTTGGCCTGCTCCAGGTCATCGTCCGTGGCGTGTGCCCCAGCGCAGAGGGCCGCCATTCCCGCACCCACCAGCATCGGCGTGTTGGGCATGCAGCGGATCACGCGCGCCCGGCGATCAGACAGCACGTTTTCGATAAAGCTGGTGCTGATGCCGGCGGCGATGGAAATCAGCAGCGTATCGGACCGCAAAGCTGAACGGATCTGCTCCAGCGCCACTTTCATCTGCTGTGGCTTGACGCTCAGCAACAGCACCCGGCTGCGCTCGGCCACCTCGCTGTTGTCATCGCTGGTACGCACGCCCAACTCGTTGCGGAACAGGTCCAGCCGCTGCGGCGAGGGATCGGCGGCGAACACCTGCTGCGGCAGGTACACCCCCGCCCCGATCACCCCACGGACGATCGCCTCGGCCATGTTCCCCGCACCGATAATGCCCAGCTCATATGTCATGCAGCAAATTGTGATCTGGCGCCGCGCGATTGTCGAATCCACCAACCGCCGACTCTGCGTACATCAGCCAGGCCATGCAGGCCCGCTCCTATCGCGTGGCAAGAACTTGACATCAAAAGGCGGCGCAGGGTGTGGCAGTCAGTGCGCCACGACATGCCCGGCAATGATGCGATGGAGTTGGCCACGGCGATGCAGCAGCAGGCGGCCCTGGTCATCCAGCCCCTCGCAGCGACCGCTCAGCGGCGGCGCGCCGTTCTCTCCGGCCACGATCACCTGCCGCCCAACCAGCGCGTGATGGCGGTCATACTCCTGAAGGAACGCGGCAAACAGGCGCTCGCCCCGGCGGACGATGCGCTGCCGCAGGGCACGGGCCAGCGTGATCAGCGCCTCGGTCATATCCAGTGTGTCGCCCGTCTCGTGTGACAGGGAGGTGATGCGCGGGCGCAGCGGTGCGGGCGCCCGGCCGATGTCCAGGTTCACATTCAGCCCGACACCGATGAGGTCCACCCGGTCGATGCGCTCGCACAGCAGTCCCGCGAGCTTGCGCCCGCCGCACAGCACATCGTTGGGCCACTTGAGTTGCACCTCCGGCCGATGATGCGGCAGCGCTGCATCCAGCAGTCGCTCGGCCGCCTCGCGCACCGCCAGGCCGGCAATCAGCGGCAACTGGTGTGTGCGCAGGTGCTCCTCGGCCGGGAAGACGAAGGTAACGGTCAGCGCGCCCGCCGCACTGTACCAGGCATTGCCCCCCCGCCCGCGCCCCGCCACCTGGTGACCGGTCAGCACCACCGCCGGCGCAAACAGCTCGCGCCGCCGCCGCAGCGTGGCCGCGTGATCGTTCGTGCTTCGCAGCCGTGGGAACCAGTGCAGCCGAAACGGCTTGAGTTGCTCCCTCAGGCGCGCAAGATGGAAGGCGGTAGCGCTCACTGGCGAGGGATTGTAGGAACGGCCGCGGTTTCTGCGAGTGCCCCCCTGCCATGGCCTGCCTGGGTATTTTGGGCCGCTCCATCAGGCAGGCGGTGCCCCAGCGCTTTGACCTGCCACTGATCCCGCCGGCCGACCGGTTATCACACCTGCATAGCCCTCCCATACGGCATGGCCCGCATACGTGTGCAGAAGCGGACCCCGGGCAGTTGAAATCCGCCGAAAATCACTGGTTTGCGTTTGGCAGCCGCCCGATGTGTATCGCATGTCCTGCGGCATGAAGCGTCAGAAAGCAAGAAGGTATCATAAAGCGCGCGGAGCGACGCTGATCTGGTCCCTGGTCATCCTGGGCATCCTGGGTATGGTCGCCTCGCTGGCGCTGGACTGGGGGCGGGTGATCTTCGTGCGCTCGCAGATGCAGGGGGCGGCCGATGCAGCCGCGCGCGCGGCGGCGGCGGTTCTGACGCCCGGCAGCAATTCCAGTTCAACCCTGACACTGGCCAGTAATCGGGCGCGCGATGCGGTAACCGCCAACGGCATGATTGCCGTCCAGAACCTGGATGAGGCAGTCGTGGTCGAATTCGGTCGGTGGGATGTGCCGCAGAGTGGCTTTAACCTGCTGTCCGGCGCCGCCCGCATCGATGCCGATACGGTGCGCGTCCGCATCCATCACAACTCAGCCCTCATGCTCGCCAACTTCGTGGGCAGGGAGTCCTTCGCCCAGACCACCAGCGCCACGGCGCAGATGGTGCCCGGCCTGCCCCCCTTCGGCGTCGTCGGCATCGACTCGGTGAGCATGGGCAGCGCAGCGGTGGTGATCGACAGTTATGATCCCAACGCCGGGCCCTATTCCTCCGGCAGCGCCCGCGCCAACGCCGTGGTTGCCAGCAACGGCAGTTGGAACCTGCACAAGCATGCCCGCATCATGGGCGACCTGTTTTACCGCGGCACCTCGCCGACCGGCGGCAATGTCAGCGGCGGCCGATTCGCGATGAACCAGCCCCTCAACTACCCCACCCCGACCGTGCCGGCCGGGGCCATTGCGATGGGGCATCACAGCGGCAACCAGAACCTGCATCTCTCGGCCGGCGACTACCACTTTGAGAGCCTCACCCTCAACGGCAACCGCAGCCTCACCACCACCGGGAAGGTGCGCCTGTTCATCACCAGCAGTATCACCCTGAATGGCGCTGTCACGCTGGGCGGCGACCGGCCTGAAAACCTGGAGATCCATATCGTCTCCGGCAGCGCCAATCTCAGCTTCTCGGGCAATGCCCAGATCTACGCCACCATCTATGCCCCCAACAGCAATGTAAGCCTGACCGGCACCACCGATCTGTACGGCCGCGTGGTTGCCAAATCGATCTCCCTGAATGGCAACGCCGCCATCCACTGCGATGAATCCCTGGCCAGCGCATCATCCCAGGGCGGCGGCGTACGCCTGATGGAGTAGCGCGCATCACCATCCATCGACAGGGGCAGATGTGTCCGTGGCACGGATCTACAACCCATGAAAAAAGCATCCTCCGGCAAAACCGGAGGATGCTTCTGTTTACCGCTGCTCACCTGATCAGCAAGTGACCCCGACGGGATTCGAACCCGTGTCGCGGCCTTGAAAGGGCCGTGTCCTAGGCCTCTAGACGACGGGGCCAGCGGGCGTTGCGTCGCGGCTCATGCGCGAACACAGCTCGCCTGGGGAGGGAAACAATATGCACCTTTTTGGCGTTTCGTCAACCTCACCGGCGGCCAGGTCCTGGTGCACCGGCGGCAAGGCGTCTCTGGACCGGCGGCGGGTGTTGACTGGGCGCGGGCCTACCCAGGCGAGGGGCGCGCGGGTACAACATCCGTTCCACGCAAAGGAGTATCCGCAATGGCTTTGAACAAGGAACAGGTGCTGATGCGCATGGCTGAGGCGGGGGTGGTCGCCGTCATCCGCGCCAAGAGCAAGGATCAACTCATCGGCATCGCAGAAGCCCTTTTGGAAGGGGGCGTACCGAGCATCGAAGTGACCATGAGCACCCCCAAGGCCATCGCCGGCATCGAAATGCTGGCCGACCGGCTGGGTGACAAGGCCCTGGTCGGGGTCGGCACCGTGATCGATGCCGCCACCGCGCGCGACGCCATCGCCGCCGGGGCGCAGTTCGTCGTTTCGCCGATGACCGATCCGGGCGTGATCAACACCACCATCCGCTATGGCAAGGTCAGCATTCCCGGGGCGTTTACCCCCACCGAGATCGTCCGCGCCTGGACGCTGGGCGGCGATGTTGTGAAAGTCTTCCCCTCGACGGCGCTTGGCCCGCAGTACTTCAAGGATCTCCTGGCCCCCCTGCCGCAGCTCAAGTTGACCCCCACCGGCGGAGTCGATCTGAAAAACGCCGGCGACTGGATCAAGGCCGGCGCGGTCTGTGTGGGCGTCGGGTCGGCCCTGGTGACGAAGGATGCCCTGGAGAAAAACGACTGGGCCGCGATCGCCCGCAACGCCCGGGCCTTTGTCGAAACCATCCAGGCCGCGCGCGGCAAGTGACGCCGCGCCGCGCGACAGCGCGACTCGCGGCAGCACGTCATAGGATGTGCGCCAGGGGCGGCTTCGCACCTGTAAGTGCATCCATGCCATGCATCGGCCTGGCCGGTGAGCAGGCTGCTGGCTGGCCTGGGGCGATGTATCGCGTTTTTCGCCCTTCCATGTCCCGGTGATACCGTGGTTATAAAGAATTCATGATGAACGCCAATCTGAAACAGAAGCTTGAACAGATCGGTCAGGCACAGGTCCTGCGGTTTTACGACCAGCTCTCGCCGGCGGAGCAGCAGCGGCTGAGCGGCCAGCTCCAGGCGCTGGATCTCGATCAGATTGCCCGTCTGGTCGATGCGTATGTGAAGACCAGGCCGCAACTGCACCTGCCGGCCGACATCCAGGCGGCCGAGGTGTATCCCCGCGTGCCGAAAACCGAGCAGCAGAAGCAGCTATACGCCCAGGCCGAGCAGCGCGGGCGCGAGCTGCTGAAGGCGGGCAAGGTCGCGGCGTTCCTGGTGGCCGGCGGGCAGGGAACTCGGCTGGGGTATGATGGCCCCAAGGGCGAGTACCCGGTCACGCCGATCAGGAACAAGCCGCTGTTCCAGGTCTTCGCTGAGCAACTGCTGAATCACTCGCGCGCTGCCGGCCGGACGATTCCCTGGTACATCATGACCAGCGACATCAACGATGCCCCCACCCGCGCGTTTTTCCAGAAGCACAACTATTTCGGCTACGATCCGGCCGATGTCTTCTTCTTCCAGCAGGGGATGATGCCGGCGTTCGGTTTTGATGGGAAAATGCTGCTGGCGGAGAAGTCTTCGCTGGCGCTGTCGCCGGATGGACATGGCGGATCACTGCGGGCGCTGGACCGCAGCGGGGCACTGGCCGACATGCGCCGGCGTGGGATTGAGCACCTGTCCTACTTCCAGGTGGACAATCCGATCGTTCACACGATCGATCCGCTGTTCCTCGGCCTGCATGACCTGAGCGGCTCGGAAATGAGCAGCAAGACGATCCCCAAGGCGCATGCGCTGGAAAAAGTCGGCAACTTCTGCATGGCCGATGGCAAGTTGCAGGTCATCGAATACAGCGATCTGCCTGAAGAACTGGCCCGGCAGACCAACCCGGATGGCAGCCTCCGGTTCAATGCCGGCTCCATCGCGATCCACGCCCTGCGGGTGTCGTTCATCGAACGGCTGAACCAGGGCGGCGAGCTGAAGCTGCCCTGGCACCGGGCAGAAAAGAAGGTGGAGCATGTGGACGACCAGGGTGTGCTGATCAAGCCGGATCAGCCCAACGCGGTCAAGCTTGAGCAGTTCGTGTTTGACGCCATCCCGCTGGCGGAGAACCCGATTGTGTATGAGACGGATCGGGCCGAGGAATTCAGCCCGGTGAAGAATGCTGAAGGGGCAGACTCTCCCGCCACCAGCCGCCGGGACCAGATCCGCCGGGCCGCGCGCTGGTTGCGGGCCTGCGGCTGGCAGGTGCCGATGAAGGGAGATGAAGTTGATGCCGTTCTCGAGATCTCCCCGCTGTACGCCACCAGCGAGCAGCAGCTAAAGGAGAAGGGCCCGCAGCCGCGCACGATCCAGCCGGGCGAGAGCGTGTATATCGAATAAGTAAATGAGTGATTAAATGAGCGGGAGAGTGAGGGATTGACAGCACCTGCGTCAATCCCTCACTCTCCCGTCTAATTGAGGCTCAGTCGGATTAAGGCTTACTCGTGCCGGGTCCAGTAGTCGACGCGGTCGAGGTTCTTGAGTGTCCACTCGGTGCCATCCGCGCCCTGGTAGCGGGTCATGACGTGCAGGCGGTCAGTCGCGAACCAGTAGGTGCCGCGGACCTTGCCATCAACCACCACCTCCAGCTTGTGCGCGCCATCTTCCTCGCCGGCATAGCGCACCTGAGCGGCCAGCGGCTCGTGCGAGACGTGCTTGTTGCTCTTCTGGGTCGGCAGCAGTTGCAGGCTGACGGCCGGCTTGGACTGGAAATCATAATCCCGCAGGTAAAGCGGCAGGCTGTCCTCGGCAACGGCATCCGCCGGGGCCTGGCCACTCTTGCGGCCTTCTTCGGGGAAGTAGCTGAAAGCCCAGTAGTTCAGGGCCGAACCGTTCAGCAGGTACTGCTTGAAGCTCGTGCCACAAAATTCCTGGCTGGAGGCATCCAGCCGCGTAAGCCGCAGGTCATCCACCGCCAGGTGGCTGGTGGTGGCGAACTTGTAGTCGTAGTTGGGCGTGGGCACGACCTCGATATGGTTGTGCTTGAAGACCTCAACCGTATCGGTGCTCTTGTCCGACTTGGTCAGCGTGTTCTTGTCGTGCTGCTCTTTGTTGGTGAACACCACCGCCTCATACGAGCGTGCCCTGCCGTAGATGACACGCTTGGCATCATAGGTGGCCTTCTCCACAAGCCCATCGTGCCAGGTGGGATCTGTCTTCCAACTCTCGGCCAGAACAGTATTTACCATCAACAGGGCAACCGCCCATACCAGACTCGGACGCATAAATAATCTCCTTTACCTACTAATACTACCGGGATACAGGGAATATTCCAGCACCCTGCCTGCGGGCTTCGCGCACTTGCGCGGTTTTGCGATTGGCATTACCATGCCGGCGTGTCCCTGAGGATTCTCCTGTTCGCCAATCCCATCTCCGGCTCCGGGCGGGGGCGGAAGATCGCTGAGCGGCTTGATGCCCAGTTGCGACGCGCGGGATATGACGTGCAGGTTTTCATGCAGCCGGCAGAGGAGATCGCCGCCGACGATTTTTCCCGGGCTGCCCAGGCGCGCTGCGCGGTCGTCGTAGGCGGGGATGGCACGGTG
The DNA here is from genome assembly GCA_964398315.1 of uncultured Tepidisphaeraceae bacterium. GTDB lineage: Bacteria > Planctomycetota > Phycisphaerae > Tepidisphaerales > Tepidisphaeraceae > JADLCB01. Next base: position 16,998 of record CAYNMV010000059.1, read on the forward strand.
CGCGCGGTGGTGGCGCGGATGATCCGCGATCTGCCCCCTGAGGCGATCCCCCCGCTGCTGGTGGTGCCCCTGGGCACGGCCAACCTGCTCGGGATGCACCTGGGCATTCGTTGGAACGAAGCCAATCTCGATCACCTGGTGCTGGATGCGATCAGGCAGCGACAGGTGCGCACCATCGACACCGCCAGCGCCAACGGCGAACCGTTCCTGATCGTCGGCGGGGTAGGGCTGGATGCGGCGGTCGTGCATGAACTGACCCGCATCCGCAGCGGCCCCATCCGTGGCCGGCATCAGTATGTCCTGCCCGCTTTCCGATCACTGACCCAGGAGCCGTTCAAATCGCTGACGGTCACGGTGGATGGCCAGGTGCTTGTGCGCCAGACCCGTGGGATGGCATTTGTTGGGAACATCAAGGAGTACGGCACCGGCTTTCCCATCCTGCCCCATGCCACGCCGGATGATGGGCTGCTGGATGTCTGTGTCATCCCCTGCCAGACCCTTAACCGGGCGATCATGGTCTTCCTGATGGCTGCCGCCGGCGATCACCTCAAGGCCGAGCAGGTGCGCTACGCCAAGGGACGCGAAATCCGCATCGAATCTGACCCGCCCGCCCCCGTGCAGATTGACGGCGACGCCGCCGGCTTCACCCCGGTGCACATCCGCTTGCTTCCCCTGCGCGTGCCTTTTATTGTGCCGTGGTCATGAGTCTGCAGCCTGCAGTCGGCAGCCTGCGGTTGACTCTGCAGACTGGAGACTTCCCGTCATGAACAACCTCCTTCACCTGGACCGCTCACCGCTGTTCGTCATCGCCGGGCCATGCGTTATCGAGTCGGCCGACCTGTGCCTGACTATTGCCCGCCGAATGAAGCAAATTTGCGATAGTCTCGGGCTCACTTACATCTTCAAAGCTTCGTTTGATAAGGCCAACCGCTCCAGCGCGGCCAGCTTCCGCGGCCCCGGCCTGGCTGATGGGCTGGTGGTTCTTAAGCGCGTCAAAGATGAAACCGGCGTACCGGTGCTGACTGATGTGCACGAAGCCGAGCAGGCAGCGCCCGTGGCCAAGGTGTGCGACATCCTGCAAGTGCCGGCCTTCCTGGCCCGCCAGACGGATCTGCTGCTGGCCTGTGCCCGCACCGGCCGGGCCATCAATATCAAGAAGGGGCAGTTCATGGCCCCCCAGGAGATGGCGCAGGCGGTCGCCAAGGTCAAATCCGTCGGGAATGACTGGGTCATGCTGACCGAGCGCGGTACCTTCTTCGGCTACAACCGCCTGGTGAACGACTTCACCGGCTTGGCCATCATGAAGGAAACCGGCTGCCCGGTGATCTTCGATGTCACCCACAGCACCCAGCAGCCGGCCGGGCTGGGCACCTCCAGCGGCGGCAATCCCCAGTTCGCCCCCCTGCTGGCCCGTGCGGCCCTGGCCACCGGCGCCGTGGATGGCCTGTTTATCGAGTGCCATCCCGATCCGAAAAACGCCAAGTCCGACGCCGCCACCATGCTCCACCTCGACCAGATGGAGTCACTGCTGACCCAGTGTAAGGCGATTGCCGAACTGTCGCGCAAGGCGTGAGCCTATGCCTGTTGATCCGCCGGCCCATGTGCGTTCACAGATCTCCCCGCCACCGCAGGGGCCGTGGACTTGGCGACAGTCATGGTGTGATCTGGCGTTTCTGCATTATCCGGTCGACGCCGAATCGCTGCGGGCGCGGCTCCCGGCAGGCCTGGCGTTACAGACCTTCGACGGCAGCGCCTGGGTCGGGCTGGTGTCCTTTCGCATGTGCGACATAGAGCGTCGCGGCCTGGGCATCGACAGCCTGCTTGGCACCTTCCCCGAGCTGAACCTGCGCACGTATGTCTCCGCCGGCGGCAAGCCGAGCGTCTGGTTTTTCAGCCTCGATGCCGATTCATGGCCACTCGTCATCGGCGGCCGCCTGCTCTACAACCTGCCCTACTACAAGGCGCGCATGCAGCACCGTCCTGGCCACGACGGCGTCGATTTCACCAGCCAGCGCCGCCGCCGATCTGCACGCTTTGCGGCCCGCTACCGCCCCATCGGCTCCACTTTCACCGCCCGCCCCGGCACCTTCGAGTACTGGGCGGCCGAGCGGTACTGCCTTTACAGCCAACATCGCCACCGCGGCCTGCTCGGGCTCGAAGTCGAGCACGCCCCCTGGCCCCTCCAGCCGGCCGAGGCAGTCATCACGCAAAACACCATCCTGTAAGCCGCCGATCTGCACCCCCTGGATGCCCACCCGATCTGTCACTTTTCTGCCGGCGTTGAGGTGGTCACCTACCCCGCCTTTTCCATCTACCGCCCGCCCGGGGCGTGAAGCACTTTTCTGCAACGGCCGCATAGTGCCGCCAGTCCATACGGTGTCTCGTCCCAGCACCGCTACCGGGTTTGACTCCCCCCCACCGGGTGCTTTATCCTCCCGGCATGGCATTCCAGTGTGTCGTCGTCACCCCCGAAGAGCAGGCGTTTGACCAGACCGTCACCCAGGCCGTCATTCCGGCCCATGATGGACTGATCGGTATCCTCAGCAGCCGCGCGCCTATCCTCCTGAAGATCGGCGTGGGCCCGCTGCGGGTCGACCTGCCCGGCGGCGAATCGCGTCACTTCCTCATCGATGGCGGCATCGCTCAGATGAAGGACAACCTCCTGACCATCCTGACCAGCAGCGCCATCCCCGCCAGCGCCATCGACGCTGAAACCGCCCGCGCTGAATACAACGAGGCCCTGGCCCGCCGTATCACGGATGACAAGTCCTTCGAACAGCGCGACCACGACCTGCGCAAGGCCCAGGCCAAGATGGCCCTCGCCCGCTGATCACCCCGGATTACGGCAAGATACTGATAAGCGATCAAAGGCAGCGCCCGGCTTGCTTTTTCGCGTGCGCTGTCCGCGTGCATTCGTCCTGGCAGGTAGTCATGCGCTTCACGCGCTGGCCGGCGCCAGCAGCACCTTCAGCACATCGGCCGCGGTATAGGTTTGCTGGCCGGGGGGCAGGAATCGCCCCAGGTGGCGGATGTCATCGCCGGCGGTAACGATCGCCGGTTCAACCCGGCCCTGCTTGTCGACCTGGCCGAGGCCGATGGTGCCAAACAGGGCATTGCAGATGCACTTGCGCCCCACCGTTTCGCGTTCATCGCCCCCTTTTTTGATGTACTGATCCACTGGCTCGGCCGGACAGCGATAGCCAAGCGTGCCATCGGGCTTGCGGTAGACCTGGCGCAGATAGCCAGCATCGCAGATGCGCTGGCGCGCTGCGTAGACAGGAGCATCCGACAGGGTTCCCTCTACCGCCACCACCTTGAACGGAAAGCCCGTCGGCGAGGCGGTGGCATCCGTCAGCACATCCACCTCTCCCCGCAGGCTCATGGCCAGCACGCGCGCCTTGAGGGCAGGCTCGATGCCCGATTCCTCGCAGAAGGCGAAGGCCGTTCCCACCTGGATGCCTTGGGCGCCCTCTGCCTGCGCCCGCCGCAAGCCGTCAGCACTGCCCCATGACCCGGCCAGCCAGAACGGCAGGCCCAACTCACGAAACCGGGCCAGGTCCACCACATCGCGCGGGCCGTAGACCGGCTCGCCGCGCTGGTTGTGCACCGCCGGACCGCGCGGCGGCGCATTGTGTCCGCCGGCGGTGGGCGATTCGATCACAAAGCCATCGACCCGGCCGTTGCTCTTGCGCGCCAGGGTCATCGCCAATGTAGGCGACGAGACGATCGCCAGGAACGCGGGCCGGCGGAGCATCGGTGCGGTTCCGCCGCACAGTTGGGCCGGGTCCAGGCGCATGACCACCGGATCGCCACCGCTGCCGCCAGGCTGTTCCGCCACATCGATGCGCAGTTCTGCCACCTGCCCGGCACTGAGGGCATCCAGCACACCCGGAATGAAGCGCGGGATGCCCGCCCCCATCAGCACCACATCCACCCCCGCCAGCATCGCCCCGAAGATCGATGCGATCGTCGGGATCTGGATTTTCTCCAGGTAGTTGATGCCCACCGATCCATCGTGGCCCGCCTTGGCCAGGTAGACCTCGACAAAATTGGCCGCCACCGTCAGTTCAACCAGGTGCGGCGACATGTTCACGTTTGGCAGCGGCGTCAGGACATAGGGCTGGTTTGCCGGTCGGCCGGCGGGGAGGAAATAGCGCTCAATGATCCTGTGTGCCACGCCTGGCAACGGCAAGGCCGCCAGCGCCCGCCGTACATGTCCGCCGGGATCGCCCTCCTGAAGCCGGCGGACCATCAACACCGCCAGCCCGGTCCCCGACACAACCCCCAACTGTCCGGCGCACGAAACCGCCCGGGCGAGCACCCAGTTGGAAACGCCTACGCCCATGCCGCCCTGAATGATTGGATGAATCTTCACAAATCTCGCGATACAGCCTGTCCCCCAGCCAATGCCGCATCGTAGCACCGGCTCCGTCCGCCCGCCCTGTCAGAGCGCGTTTGAAATGCCCAGAACATCCGCCCGGTGTTTTAATGCCGCTGGCCTCAGTTGGCGCTGATGCTGGCAGGTGATTCGCTTTCCCGGCTGGCGGCGGGCTGCTGGGGAAGATAGCAGGTGATGGTGGTGCCTGCCCCAACCCGACTGCGCAGTTCGACCCACCCGCCTAGCGCCGCCATCGCGTGCTTGACGATGGCCAGCCCCAGGCCAGTCCCCCGCCCCGCGTTGCCGCTGCGGGCCGGGTCGATCTGATAGAAGCGCTCGAAAACGCGGTCGAGATGCTCGGGCGCAATCCCGATGCCGGTATCGGTGATGCTGATGCGGATGTCATCCGGGCCGGGCTGGCGCATCACGCCCGCCGTGCTCACAGCGTCCCCGGCGTCGGCGCCGTCTGCATCCACCTTGCCCGCGGTCCCATCAGGGCCAGCCCCCGCTTCAGGCAGCCCCTGATCAATCATCACCCGGACCCGCCCGCCCGACGGCGTGAACTTGATGCTGTTATCCACCAGGTTCTTGAGCACCAGATGCAGCAATCGGGCGTCGCTGTGGATTGGCTTGGGCGCAGGGCGGCGGTCCTCGAATGTCAGTTCCAACTGCTTGTCCCGCGCGATCGACTCAAGGCCCGTGCGCAGCGTGGCGAACACCTGCTCCATCGCCACCGGCGCCAGGCGCGGTCGGGTCTCAGCATGCTCCACCCGCGACAGCTCCAGCAGGTCGTTGAGCATTTCCTCCAGCCGGCGGATGTGGCCTTCAATGACCGCAATACAGCGCTGCGCCTGCTGTGGGTCTTCCTGGCCCACATCCCGCAGCGTCTCGAAGGCGATCTTGATGGCGGCGATGGGCGTGCACAGCTCGTGACTGGCGTTGGCGACAAAGTCGGCCTTCATCTGCACGGCGGCGGCCATGGTGCTGACATTACGCAGCACCAGCAGTACGCCGCCGGAACTGGTGGGACGCACCACCGCTTGGAAGGTGAGCCGCTGGCCGTTGCGCCGTACGTGGACCTCCCGTGCCGAACCGGGCGCCTCGCCGGGGATCTCATCATCGGTGCGCAGGCGCGCTGGCGCGGATGGGAGGCCCGCTTCTCCCGCCGCACCCTGCTGATCGCCCGGTTGCAGCTTCCGCACGATGCGTTCGTACAGGTCGAGGATGGCGTTCTCACTGATCACGCTGACCAGTTTTTTGCCGAGCGCCTGGGCCGGAGCCAGTTGAAGCAGGTCACAGGCAGGCACATTGACCAGCGAGATGCGTTGATCGGCATCGGTAACGATGATCGGGTCGGGCAGGGAATTGACCAGGGCCTGCAAGTCCTGGCGCTGCTGACGCCAGTCGTTCAATTGCTTCTCGGCCTGCGCGGCAACGCGGTTCAGGCTGTGGGAGAACTGGCGGATGTCGGCCGCGCCGACCGCCTTGGTGCGCACGTGCCACAGGCCATCGGCCATCTGCTCGGCATCACGGGCCAGGGCGCGGATCGGACCGACCCATTTACGTTGCAGTTGATACGCCACCAGTCCCACCAGCAGCAACGCCAGCCCCGCCGCACCGCCCAGCGCCATCCACGCCGGCAACGTCAGCCGGCCGCCGCGCGGCTCGGGCTGGCTGACCCGCAGGATCCAGTCCGGCTGCTCCGGCAGCCGCACCGCCACATGGACCCACTGCTGGTGGCGCTCGGGGTCGTATTCGATGGCCGTGCCCGTTCCCTCCTGGCGCGCCTCCTGCACTTCCGGCCGGTCACCCAGGTGCGATGGCTCGCCTTCGCTGGTGCTGCCATCAGGCATGGCATCGAACACATCTATCCCCTGATCATCAATCAGGCTGACCCGAACCCCCACCAGTTCGGCCGCCCCCTGCAACTGCTGGCGGACCTGCGCGGTCAATTCGCCATCGGTGGTGAGTCCCCACTGCTTCAGGTTCCGCGCCAGGTATTCGGCCTCGCGCTGCTGCTCCAGGCGTACGGTGCGCTGACCAACCCAGTACATGAACGTGCCGCAGACGATGATGATCAGCAGCATCAGCGTGGTAAACGGCAGGATCAGACGAAGAACCAAGAGACGGCGCGGCATGAGCTAGTCTGTGTTGGAAGCGCGATGCGCCGGCGGGACAGACAGCGCCCCGCCCGGCATGACGCCTGGCGATTTTCAAGGATCGGCCATTCTAACGCCCCAGGGCCGTCCTGTGCAGGGGTGCCGCGCCACCAGGATTAAATTCATCGCTCAGGCCGCATCATCCGGCTGCTCCTGGAGCCGGTAGCCCACGCCGCGCACGGTGCGGATCAGCCAACTGGCATTTCCCAGTTTCTTGCGGATCGATGTGATATGGACGTCGATGGCGCGATCGGTGACATAGACATCCACGCCCATCGCCTTGTCCATCAGTTGATCGCGGCTCAGCACGCGGCCGCGGGCGCTGACCAGGGCGCTCAGCAGCTTGAACTCGGTGACCGTCAGCCGGACCGGTTCCCCATCCACCAGCGCTTCGTACCGGGCCGGATCGATGGTCAGCGGGCCCACTCGGACGACTTCCCCGGCATCCCCCTCGCCCAGCGCGGCATCACTGGTGCGCCGCAAAACAGAATTCAGCCGCGCCAGCAGGATTTTCATGCTGAAAGGCTTGGTGATGTAATCATCGGCCCCCAGTGTCAGGCCGACCACCACATCCGTCTCCTCCCCCTTGGCGGTGAGCATGATCAGCGGGATGCCGGCCGTGCGCGAGTCGGCCTTGAGCCGGCGGGCCACTTCGGTGCCATCGAGGCCGGGGAGCATCAGATCCAGCAGGATCAAATCCGGCAGCGCGCGGGCGGCCAGGTCGATCCCATCCGGCCCGGTGTGGGCGGTGATCACATCGAACCCGTTGCGCCGCAGGTTGTACTCAATCATCTCCACCAGGTCGCGCTCATCGTCGACCACCAGGATGCGTTTCTTGCCGCGGGCGGCGGGCGGCACGGTGGCGGGCTGGGAGGAACTGCTGTGGACATCGCCTGTAGCTCGGACCATGACCGGACTCCTGGCTGAACCGCCAGGGGATGAACCCTGCGGCGATCGACTGAGGAAGTCATTGTGCATGTATAGCACAGTGGCCGGCCGATCTTCGCCCGGCAAGGCCTTAACCGAACCTTCACATCCCGTGAAAATCAGGCAAACGGATCAGCGTGTCAATCGCGCTGCTCCAGCGCGGCCGTAATCCGGCTGGCTCGCAAAACCGGCACCTTGCCGCGCTCCACATACTCGCGGGTTTCGATCTGGCCGGTGATGGTGACGCGCTGCCCGCGGAGACGGGCGGCCTCATCGGCGACAGCCGAGACATCGACCTCAAGCTGCCCGGTCTCCCCTTCCCCGATCAGCCGCCAGCCGGTGGTTTCACCGCCGATGGCCATGATGCCCCCTTCCAGGGTGCCGGTGAACTGCTCTGCATTGCGGGTGGTGGCGGCCTGCGGCGTGGAGGAATCGGCCTGAGCCGACGACGGCGATGCACCGGGCTCCATCGGCTCATCGGCCGTGCAACCTGACAGGGCAGGGAGCAAGCCGATTGCCAGGCAGGCAGCCAATTGTGTCATATGCATGGGATTATCCTCCGGCGGCAGTGTACCCCTGGATCGAATCATCTGTCACGGGCGGAAGTGTCAGGATCATGCCGTGCCGCAGTATCAGCGCTGCCGCTTATCGTCCGAGGGCGCGGCAAGCGGCATCATATCCCAACGGCAGGACAGGGTGCCGACCGGCCGCAGAGCCGTTCGCCGCCCGATGGCCGGCTGCCGCGTTGACAGGCTATCCCCATCTGGATAGTGTCCGAGCCATCATCCGAAAATCGCACCTGTAGAAGGAGAATCATGCCTCAGTTCAAGAATGTCACCCCGCCGGCCGACGGCGCTGCAATCACGATCCAGAACGGCAAGCTGCAAGTCCCCGATCGTCCGGTGATCCCCTTTATCGAGGGCGATGGCACCGGCCCGGACATCTGGCGCGCCAGCCAGCGCGTCTTCGACGCCGCCGTGCAGAAGGCGTACCAGGGCAAGCGTTCCATCGCCTGGTTTGAGGTGCTGGCCGGGCAGAAGAGCTTTGACAAGCTCAACACCTGGCTGCCGGATGATACGGTCGAGGCGTTCAAGCACTACCTGGTTGGCATCAAGGGGCCGCTGACCACCCCGGTGGGCGGCGGCATCCGCTCGCTGAATGTGGCCCTGCGGCAGATGCTCGACCTGTATGTCTGCCTCCGCCCGGTGCGCTATTTCACCGGCGTGCCCAGCCCCGTGAAGCACCCTGAGAAGGTGGACATGGTCATCTTCCGCGAAAACACGGAAGACATCTATGCCGGCATCGAGTACGTCGGCGGCTCGCCCGAGGCCCAGAAGCTGCTTGATATCCTGGCCCGTGAGTTCCCTGAATCGTTCAAGAAAATCCGCTTTGGCACCGCCGACAAGACCAGCGCCTGGCAGAAGCAGATCGGCGCAGGCACCCCAACGGCGACCGAGCCGCAGGTGGAGGTGGGCATCGGCATCAAGCCGGTCAGCCGCGCTGGCACCGAGCGCCTGGTGCGCGCGGCCATTCAGTACGCCATCCAGCACAAGCGCAAGAGCGTGACCCTTGTCCACAAGGGCAACATCATGAAGTTCACGGAAGGCGCCTTCCGTGACTGGGGCTATGAACTGGCCCGGCGCGAGTTCGGCGCCGTTGAGATCGACGGCGGGCCGTGGTGCCGGATCCCCGAGGGCAAGCCCGGTGCCGGCATTGTCATCAAGGACGCCATCGCCGACATCACCCTCCAGCAGGTTCTCACCCGCCCGG
>CAYNMV010000060.1:0-6853 GCA_964398315.1 uncultured Tepidisphaeraceae bacterium
TGCAGAGCTTCCACCTGTTCGATGAGAACCAGATGGTCATCAAGACCCAGTCGATCATCGAGGTGGTCAAGAGCGTCTAAAACGCCTGTTTCAGCGACTCAAGCCGCAGCCCGGGAGTTCCGCTCCCGGGCTGCTGTCGTTCTGGAGCAGTTCTGGAGCAAGCAGGAGATGATCGAATGAGGGGCTGGAATCGCGAGGTTCTCGTCTACTGCACCATCGCGGCGGTGCTGCTTCTGGTGGGCGCGGCGGTCGCCTTCCTGGCCCGCCGCTCGGGTGCTGTGGATCTGCGAATCGTGGCGATTCCCATCGTGCTCGGCTGGTTCTTGGCGGCAGGCTGGGCGATCGATGCGCTTCTGCGATCGACGAGGCACGCGCGAGCCCGGTAGCAGGGTTTTGATGTGCTCTCCAGGTCGACCGGCCGGGAGCCGACAAACCGGGCTTGAATCGATGACCCCTCGACACAAAGCCGCGACCGCGTGTTTCTGCGCTGCATCGCTGCTGCTGATCACCGGCACCGCGCTTTGCCGCGCGGCAGCCCAGGGCGATGCCCCGTTTACCTTCGCGGTGCCGGGGCTGTTCTGCTGGGGTCTCGGGCTCTGGTTCCTCGGGTGGGCGCTGTATGCCTTCCTGCCCGGCAGACGACCGGATCGACCCTATCGTGGGGAAAAACGCGGGTTTGAGGTGATCCTGCCGCCTGGCAGTAATCCCGCTCCGCATGGCAGGGGAGCGAATATGACCTGAATGGAGCGTACCGGGATCGAACCGGTAACCTCCGCGTTGCAAACGCGGCGCTCTCCCAATTGAGCTAACGCCCCGAAACCGCAGGCGATCATACGTCCGCCGGGCACGGCTCGCAACCGGCGGCGGCCTCTGGCCATCCATTGGGTCGGCCGGCGCACCGGCCCACGGGGGTGGAAACAGGCGGCCTGCCTGCGATTATTCCGCCTTTGCCGCGTCCGCCCCCTCGCCCAACTGCGCCCAGGTAAACAGCAGCACCTGCCGGCGCTCGGTGGTGGCCATCAAACCCTCTTCCACCACAGTGACCGCCTCCATATTGGGGTGCAGGAACAGGGCGCTGAGTGATCGCGCCTCATTGACCTTCTCCAGGTCGCCATCGATCTCGAACGCCCGCGGCCCGGCAACGGTGATGATCGCCAGCCACCTGCCATCCGCGCTGATGTCCGCCCCGGTCACCGGCGCCCGCACCGGCAGGGGGCCGCGGTCGGTCAGCACGCGCACATTCCCCTCGCCCTCCAGCGGAAACGAAGCCAGCCGGGCGGGCTGGCCGGTCAGGTCCTTGGAGATGAGATAGCCGTGGCCGCCGTGGACAAACAGCGCTTCGGCATCGAATCGCTGACCGCCGGGATAGCGCAGGCGCCATGATCGGATCACCGGCAGCGGCTGATCGGCCGGCTGGTCAATCTTCGGCTCGGCCACCTGGTAGACCTGGATCTCCGGGCGATTGCGCTGATTGTTGCCGATGTCGCCAATATACAGGTGCCCGTGGTCGTCGAGGGCGATGTCCTCCCAGTCGTGGTTGATGGCCCCGATGCGCCACTCACCCAGCAGCTTGCCCGTGCGGTCGATGGCATAGATGGCCGGTGGATTGCCGCTGTCGTTATGGGTCCAGAACACGCCCGGCTGTCGTCGGCTGGCAACCAGCCCGGAGCTTTCACGAATGGGCGGGTGATCGATCCGCCCGATCTGTGCACTGGGCCCGGTGGCAGGGGCGGGGGGTTCCGCCCCCGCGGCTGTGGCCGATAGCAGTGCGATAACGATCCCGGTCCAGCGCATCGAGCAGCTCCTCAATCTCGTGTCATTGATTTCTGTCATCGGTCGGATCGGCCTGTCCGGTTTCGTCGATTGGCCCACCCGCGCCCGGGCCAGGCCCGTTCCCGCCCACCGACATCATACGCTGCGGGCTTATCCGTAGTCTTACGGGTTGGATTCGCCGCGCCGTTCCTTACAATAGAGTGCATAGCCTTCACCACGGAAGCGGGGCGTCCATGATCCTCACAGTCCTGCGAGCCTTGTTCGTCCTGCTCATCTCGGCCGTGGGCTATTTTTATGCCACGCAGACGGGAATGTGGGGTGAAAACTACACCTGGCTGGCGATGGCAGTCGCCCTGGTGGTGGGGGTTTTCATCGTCTGCGTCGATATCCTCTCGCCGCGCAAGAAGCTGGCGGTGCTGTCGGGCACCTTCTTCGGCCTGATCGTCGGCATCCTGATCGCCTATGCCCTGAGCTTTGTCGTGAACCTGCTGATGGAGCAGTTCATCAGCCCGCAGCTCGATGCTCGCGGCTTTGACCTGGCCGCCGGACAGCGCGAAACCATTGCCAGCTATATCAACATGCTGGTGGGCGTGACCGTCTGCTATCTGGCCATCAGCTTCATCCTCCAGACCAAGGATGATTTCCGCTTTGTCATCCCCTATGTCGAGTTCGCCAAGCAGACCAAGGGCCTGCAGCCGATCCTGCTCGACACCAGTGCCCTGATCGATGGGCGGATCAACGACATCGCCAGCACCGGCATCTTCCAGAGCCAGTTGATCGTTCCGCGCTTCGTCCTGCGCGAGCTCCAGACCATCGCCGACAGCGCCGACCGCCTCAAGCGCGCCCGCGGCCGCCGGGGGCTGGATGTATTGGCCAAGCTGCAGGACAACAAGAAGGTTGAGGTCATCCTCTACGACTCCTCTGCCACCGATGAGCCCGGCACAACGGATGTGGACCAGCTTCTGATGGGCCTGGCCCAGCACCTCCATGGCCGGGTGGTGACCAACGATTTCAACCTCAACAAGGTCGCGCAGCTCCGGGGGGTGGAGGTGATCAATCTGAACGATCTGGCCGCCGCCCTCAAACCGGTGGTCCTGCCCGGCGAGCGGATGAACGTGCGCCTGGTCAAGCCCGGTGAAGAGGCCGGCCAGGGTGTCGGCTACCTGGAAGATGGCACCATGGTCGTCGTCGAACAGGCCCGCCAGTACGTGAACGAGGAAGTCGAGTTCACCGTCACCAGCGTCCTTCAGACCAGCGCCGGCCGGATGATCTTCGGTCGTATCGGTCCATCCGACGGCGCAACGCGCACATCCAACCCCCGGCCCCGTGGCCGATCGGACTCAGCCGCATCCGCCAGCACGTAAGCCTTCGCGCGTATTGTCTCGCGCCTGAAGCTTGACGCAGGTCCATGCAGGCAATACCCCAGCCCGCAGCGCGGCTTGTCATCCTGTTGTGCCTGATGCCGCTCCTCCGCATCCCGTCAGGAAAATTTCGCCGTAAGGCCGCCTGGCCGCTGGTGTCACTTAGAGCATGAAAACGCACAACACACCACAGGCGGCCTGGGAATGGGGACGGGATATCGTGCTGGTGGCAGCCTTGCTGGCCGGGTTGCTGAGCGCGGCGGCCCGGGGGGAAGACACTGCCCCGCCTGCCGAGCGCGCCATCCCCGCCGAGCTGGTTGGTGAGTGGATGCACGGCACCCTCTCCCCGACCACCTTCTGGGACAAGCAGACCGGCGTCTACCAGGGCAACGGCCGCAGCATGGCCTCCTACCTCATCCTCAATGCCGATGGGACGTACAAGGAGTACGTCTACATCGAGATGCGCATGTACAACATGGTCACCACCGTCTGGACCACCCTCGAAGGGACGGTCAAGGTGGAGGGCAAGTCGATCCAATTCACCCCCACCAGGGGCCACTATAAAACCGCCGGCACCCGCACCATCGACCGCCCGATCGAGGAAAGCGAACTGCCCGAGAAGGCCAGGACCTGCACCTGGCGCCTCGAAAAAAGTGAGCGGGATGGCAAGCAGCACCTGATCTTCCCCTTCGACGATGGCAGCCGCTTCGACTACACTCCGCAGAAGACCGAAGCGGACGCTTCGCGCTGATCGGTGGCAAGCCCGCAGGATCACATCCACGCCGGATCGGCGGTGAAGTCAATGGTGAGCCAGGTCTTGGGCCAGGTGGCATCGAGGCGGCGGGCGATTTCGTGGCGGATGTCATCAACCGCCGTCACCGACTCGATATGCCAGTCGGCCGGCACCAGGATGTGGATTTCGACAAAGCGCCCGCGCCCCACCTGGGCGACATGGCTGGTGTAGCTCAGGAAGCCGTGCTCCCGGATCACCTCATCCATCACCCCGCGCACGCGCTGGTCGAGATCCTCCGGGGCCACCTCCAGCACGTGCCGCACGGTCAGCAGCAGCGTCTTCAGCGGCATCGGCAGCAGCGCCAGCGACATGAACAGCAGCACCGCCGGATCGACATAAGGTACCCAGCGGTGGTATCCGTGGCGTCCCAGCAGCACCGCGATGGCGTACGCCACCAGCAGCGCCAGGCTCAGGAAGCCGCCCAGCAGCCAACTGCGGTAGTCCACCTCCAGCAGGATCGACTTCTGCCGGCGGGCCAGCCGGCGCATGTAGATAGCCATCACGATCCCGATGATGAACATGATCCCGGCCCAGACCATCCCCGGCCCGTAGGCAACGGCATGCCCGCCGCCCAGCAGCCCCTGTACGGCGTTGATGGCGGCGTAAAAACAGGCCGTCACCAGGATGGCGCTCTCGATCGCCCCGGCCAGCGGCTCCAGGTGCCAGTAGCCGTATTGAAAGCGGCGGGACGGCTCGCGCACCAGCAGCCGTGATACCACCAGCGCCCCGATCGTCAGGATCACATCGACGAAGCTGTACATGCCGTCGAACGTGATCGCCCGTGATCCCATCAGCAGGCCGGCCGCAAACGCGATCAGCCCGGTTGCGGCGGTGATCGTGAGCGAGAGCTTGAGCGCGCGTTGTTCCTGTATCGGCCCCAAGTTGTTTTGTCTCCCGGGGTTGCAAATCGATCCGCCGCACCCGCGCCATCGCCCTGCGGGAAAGGGTCCAACGTCAGAATGGATGAGCGGGCATCATAGAACAACGCCTCATTCGCTGGAATGGTTGCTGTTGTGTATCGCGCTGCCGGCGGCCGGCGAAGCAACGTTGCGATAAAGGCGATTGCGCGTGGTATCACACATCAGGCCTGGCCGATCCAGGGCGTGCCCCCGCGTGGCGGCATGGGATGCCATCTGGCTCGGCTGTAGATTTTCCGCCGACACGTCCGATAATGGGGATGTGGCAGGGAGGCCGCCGGCGTGAGTGATGTACTGGATCAATCTGAAGTCGATGCGCTGCTGGCCGCAGTGGATAGCGGGCAGGTGCAGTCTGAGGCCCATGCGCCCCATTCCCCGCACCAGGTGTTCAGCGCCCGCGGGCGGGCCAACGTTGAGGTGCAGGTCTACGACTTCAAGCGGCCGGAGCGCGTCTCCAAGGACCAGATGCGCGCCCTCGAAGCCCTGCATGAAGGGTTCGGGCGGAACTTCGGCGCGGCCCTCTCCGGCTACCTGCGCACGATCATCGAGGTGTCGGTTGCCCATATCGAGCAGTTGACCTACTCGGAGTTCATCCACTCGCTGCCCAACCCCACCTGCTTCAACCTGCTTAAGAGCGACCAGCTTGATGGACAGCTCTGCCTCGAGATCAGCCCGCTGATCATCTATCCGATCATCGACCGTCTGCTGGGCGGATCCAACGCGGATCTGTTCATCCCCCAGCGGCCGCTGACACAGATCGAACAGCGCCTGGTGCAGCGCATCACCGACCGGGCGACGCACCACCTGAGCGAGGCGTGGAGCAACCTGACCCCGGTGACCTTCGAGCTGCACGATTTCGAATCCAATCCGCAGCTCGTGCAGATCGTGCCGCCCAACGAAACGGTGGTGGTGGTGGGTTTTGAGCTGAAGCTGGGCAATCGCGCCGGGACGATGAGCCTGTGCATCCCGTACAACGTGATCGAGCCGATCATGGGTGTGCTGGCAGCGCAGAACTGGTTCAGCTACCAGAAGAAGGGGAACCAGGAAGACAGCCAGCGCAAGCTGGGCCAGACGCTGAGCCGGGCCAAGGTTGAAGCCCGGGCGATCCTGGCGCAGACCACCATCAAGCTGAGTGAACTGCTGAGCCTCCAGGTGGGCGACATCATCACCACCGAGAAAAACTCCACCGCCGATGTGCTGCTTCAGGTGGAAGGGCGCAACAAGTTCCTGGGCCAGCTTGGCCAGTACCGCGGCAGCCGCGCTGTCCGCATCACCCGCCTGTCGGCCGATTCATCCATCGGCGCGGTCATCGAGCCGGCTCACTCCCGCTGAGCCCCGCGGCCCGGATGCAGCACAGAGCACCTTGCCGTTCCGGATTGAGCCGATCTCTTTTGACACGATCCTGCGCCTTTGCGAGAATCGACCCGGATCGTTAATTCTTTCTGCTTGGGGCCGCCATGAACAAAGTGAGCTGGAGACGGGTCGGCATCATGCTGGGTGTCGTCGTGTGGTCGACCGCGCAGGTTGCCACAGCGCAGCCGGCGACTCCCGATACAACGGACGCGGTAGTCTGGGGCGACGATCCCGGCGCTGCGGGCGACGCAGTCAGCAAACCGGTGATCCCGGTGCGCAATGCGCAGGATCTGATCCTCCCACCGGCTGCCAGTCCCACCATCCTGATCGGCAACGCGGTATGGGACCGCACCACCGGCCGGGAGACCGGCATCACCCTGGCCGGCGCGGCCCGGAAAAATGAACTGGCCTATGAGCGCAATCGACCCCACGCGATCAGCCCCGATGGCAAGCTGTTTGCCGCCTTCCCCAAGGATGGGCCCAAGAACACGGTCCGCGTCTGGTCACTGGAGACGGGGCAACAGGTCTGTGATTTTGTTCATCCCAATGCCGAGAAGGCCACGCTCCCCTGGCTGGAATTTGCCGACAATGGCCGCCTTCTCATCGGCCAGGCCGATCCGCGTGCGCTGATTTCCTGTGATCTGGAAAGCCGGCAG
>CAYNMV010000060.1:6953-26062 GCA_964398315.1 uncultured Tepidisphaeraceae bacterium
CCGGCAGCCCGTGGCGCGGGCCGCCGCGCCGCCGCGCGCGGCCCTGATGTGGATGCGATCTTCCTGCTGGCCTGGACCAAGGCCCTGGCGTTCAGGCCCGATGGCCGCGAACTGGTCGGCATCTTCAGTCACCAGTACCCGCGGATGATCATCTGGAACACCGCCGGCAAGATCGTGGCGGATGAGCGGCTGCCGAGCGTACTGAGCGGCGCTGACGAGGGCATCTCGTGGCGGCCCGATGGCAGCGGTTTCCTCCTGAGTGAACGCTATCTCTACGACCGCGGCCACAAGATGATCGTCTGGATTCCTGACTTGATCCGGCTCGGGGATCGACCCAGGGCGCACTTCGTCGACAATGACCACGTCGGGGCCATCATCGGCAACGAGTATCGCGTGCTGAAGATTCCGCAGGAGCGCATCAACGCCTCGCTGAAGGCAATGGCCTCCAACGCCCCGGCGATCCTCCGGCCCGGCGGAGAGATCAAGCTGGAGGTGAAAAACGATGCGGGCAGCGATGTACCGGATGCCCGCACGGTGATCGCCGAGCGCCTGCAGGCTGTCCTGGGGGTCTACGACATCAAGATCACCGACACCGCCACGACGGTGCTGACCGTGAAGATTACCGAGACGCGCGGCGACCCGCTCAAGATTGTCGAGAAGTCTTCTCCCTGGGACCGTCAGGGCACCGATACTGGCCGAACCATGCGTGTCTACTCCGCGAAGGGCACCGCCGAACTGCGTGCTCCCGGCCGGGCCGAGCCGGTCTGGAGCTACGACGTCCAGGCCACCTCGAGCACCAGCTACACCGGCGAGATCACCGATGCCACCGTCCGCGAGAGCATGCTGAAAGGCCTGGCATCCCAGGTTGTGGATGTCGGATGGCCGGGCTATATCCCCGCCGATGAGAACCTGTCCTGGCTGCCGGTGGTGGGAGAGTAAGTGGTGGGCGATGCCTCTCGTGCACATGGGCGCATTCGACTTCACCTGGCAATGGCACACACCTCACCCCCAGGTGCCCCGCGTCTTTGAATACGGTATACGTGCGGCTGGAATTCGTATATCAAGGCCGGTTTGCCGGGATGCTGAAGGCATCCGGGTTGGTCGCCGGCCTGCTTTTTGCCGCACGCGCACATGAAACGCATCCTCCTTATTCCGATGGGCACGCCCGGCGATGTCCAGCCGTTTGTTGAGATCGGGCAGGCGCTGAAGGCCCGCGGACATCGGGTGGCCCTGGTGGGGTATCCGCAGTTCGCCTCGTGGGCCGAGCGTTACGGGCTGGAGCTGCTCGAACTCGGCCCGGCTGCCCAGTACCAGCGCCTGCTGGATGATCCGCACCTGTGGAATCCGGCCCGGGCGCATCGCGTGTTCGCCAAGAAGCTCGTGCTGCCCACCCTGCGGCCGATGTACGACCTGATCGCCGCCGAGCGGGCGCGGGATGAAAGCCTCGTCGTCCTGGCGCAGACAATGGCGCTGGGAGCGCGGGTGGCGCAGGAGAAGCTGGGCACCAGGACGATCACGCTGCATCGCCAGCCGGCCGTGCTGCGCAGTGTGCATGATTCGCCACGGGTGCCGGTCTTCGCACTGGGGCCGGGGGTGCCGCGACCGCTCAAGCGGCTGCAATACCGGCTGATGGATACGGTCGTCGATCACCCGCTGGCCCCCGGGCTCAATGCCTTCCGGGCTGAGCTCGGGCTCGCGCCCGTTCGACGGATCACCTCCGACTGGCTCAACTCGCCGGATGGGGTGCTGTGCATGTGGCCGGACTGGTTCGCCGCACCTCAGCCCGACTGGCCGGCCAATCTCACGCTGGCCGGGTTCGATGTGCAGACCGGTGGTGAGCGCGAACCCTCGGCGGAGCTGGTTGAGTTCCTTGAATCGGGTGAAAAGCCGATCGTTTTCACCACCGGCAGCGGGATGAAGCACGGTCGGGCTTTCTATGCCGAATCCGCTCGCGCCTGTCAGTTGCTGGGCAGAAGGGGCCTGCTGGTAACGCGGTTCGCCGAGCAGGTGCCGCCGGATCTGCCGGCAGGGGTCATTCACGTGCCCTATGCTCCGTTCAACTGGCTGCTGCCGCGCTGTGCGGCGGCGGTACATCATGCCGGTATCGGCACAATGGCCCAGTGCCTGGCCGCCGGGGTGCCACAACTGTGCATGCCCGGCATCGTCTTTGATACGCCTGATAACGCCCGGCGGGCGGTGCGGCTGGGGGTTGCCCGCTCCATCGCCGGACAACGCCATCGCGCTAGGCGCGTGGCCGGCCTGCTGCGCAGCCTGCTGGACGATGGGCAGGTTCGCCAGCGCTGTGCGGAGCTCGCCGCCCGCGTTCGCGGCAACGATGCCATGGGCATCGTCTGTGCGGCCATCGAACAGCCATAGCCTGATCCAGGCCTCAGGCAGGCCAGTTCCCGGCCGCCCGCCCACCGCTCGCTGCGGCCCGCGCCTGCCCGTGCTTTGCCCTGGCATGCGCGGAAGCTGCCATCCCATAGGCGAACCAGACAGAAAACCGGTTTGAAGTGAAGCCGCCAGCCCGGTCGCCATCATGACATCTACACCGGTAACTGGAGCGCTTTCGGGGTCGTCAGGGCGCGGCGGCCGGGTCTATCATCAGCGCTAACGGAGGATCTCCATGGATGCCAGCGCTGCCAGGCATACAAACCGCCTGATTCACGAAACCTCGCCCTACCTGCTCCAGCATGCGCACAACCCGGTGGACTGGTATCCATGGGGGCCGGAGGCGATCGAGCGCGCCCGGCGCGAGGACAAGCCGATTTTCCTCTCCGTGGGTTACAGCACCTGCTATTGGTGCCATGTCATGGAGCGGCAGTGTTTCGAGAATGAAGCCATCGCCGCCGAGATGAACCAGCGCTTCATCAACATCAAGGTGGACCGCGAAGAGCGGCCGGATGTGGATCAGCTTTACATGACCGCAGTGCAGGTGCTGGCCCGTCATGGCGGCTGGCCGATGAGCGTCTGGCTGACACCGGACCTGCGGCCATTCTACGGCGGGACGTATTTCCCGCCGGTGGATTCCCACGGCCGGCCGGGGTTTGTCACCGTCCTGCGCGGGTTGTCTGATGCCTATAAGAACCAGCGCGATGAGGTGGAGAAGACGGCGACGCAGCTCACGCAGATTCTCGAACAACTGGCAGAGCCGCCGGCGGCCGATGCGCCCCTCACCGTCGACAACGAGCTGCTGGTTAAGCTCGTCGCCCGCAGCACCGCTGATTACGACCCGCGCCATGGCGGCTTCGGCGGCGCGCCCAAGTTCCCCCGTGAAACGCTCCTCGAACTGCTGCTGGCGCACAACCAGTATTACCCGCACCAGGAGCGGGTGAAAATGCTTCGCCACACACTCGATGCCATGGCATTGGGCGGCATCCGTGATCAGCTTGGCGGCGGCTTTCATCGCTACAGCACCGATGCCCGGTGGCTGGTGCCGCACTTTGAGATCATGCTCTATGACAACGCGCTGCTGGCCTGGATCTACGTGGAAGCGTATCGCCAGACCGAGGAGCGGGCCTATGCCCAGGTGGCGCGGGAAGTGTTCGATTTCACGCTGCGCGAGATGACATCCCCGGAGGGAGCGTTCTATACCGCCATCGACGCTGAGGTGGATGCGCGCGAAGGCGGCTCCTATTTGTGGACGGCGGAGCAGGTGCGCAACGTATTGAGCGGGGGGGAGGGCAAGGCTTCATTTTCCGAGGACCAGATCAACCGCTTCCTGGAGGTTTACGGCCTGAGCGCTGGGCCAAACTTTGAAGACCCGCACCACGGCACCGGCCGGCCGGACCAGAATGTCCTGTTCATCGCCCAGCCGGCCAGGGGAACAACCTCGCCGCTGGATATCCTGTTCGATGAAGAGCTGCGCGCCATGCGGCAGGCGCTGTACGCCCACCGCCGCACGCGCAAGCAGCCGCTGCTGGATACCAAGATCATCACCAGTTGGAATGCGCTGATGATTCGCGCGATGGCGTATGCTGGCAAGCGGCTGGCCGAGCCGTGTTACCTGGAGGCCGCCGCCCGGGCAGCGCGGTGGATCACCAGCCGCCACGTCGATCCGCAGGGGGAGCTGTATCGGACCAGCCGTGATGGCCGGCGGCAGGTCCGTGCGTTCCTGGATGACTATGCCTATCTGTGCCAGGCGCTGCTGGCCCTGTATGACGCGGGCGCAGATGGCGACTGGCGGGAGGTCGCGGCGCAGTGGGCGGCGGTCATGCAGTTGCGCTTCGCCGATGATCAGCGCGGCGGGTTCTATTTCACCGAGGCCAACGCCCTGGACGTGATCGTGCGCCAGAAAATCGCCCAGGACAGCCCGCTGCCCAGCGGCAACGCGGTGGCGGCGATGGTGCTGGCCGAACTGGGGGAGGTGGAGATGGCCCGGCGGACGCTGGAGGTCTTTGCGCCGCAGGTTGAGCGGCAGGCCGAGGGAATGAGTGCGATGGTCCAGGCGATGATGAAGTACCTGCAGCGCGCCGACCCGTTCACGGTTCATCCCGCGCCGGCATCGGGTGATCGTCCGCCCAGTCCCGAGCAGACGGCCGCGGCGGCGGTGGAACTGCATGCCGGGTGGGAATCGCCCCGGCAGCTCGATTTGCGCCTGGCCATCGCTCCGTCATTTCACCTGAACGCCCACGAGGCCTCCGCCGGCCTGCTGGGGACCGAGGTCACGGTGCAGGGCGATGCCGCCGAAGAAGTCGAGCGCATCGCGTATCCCCCGGGCACGTTGCGCTCCATGGCCTTCGCGGATGAGGCGGTGCGGCTCTATGAAGGCGACACCACCATCCGCATCCATTTCAACGCCGATCAGCGCGGCGATGGTCAGGTGCGCCTGGCCGTCCGCTACCAGGCATGCAACCAGGATGCGTGCTTCCCGCCGGTGGTGAAGCAGATGACGGTGAATCGGCCGTGACAGCGGCCGGCGGTGGGAGGGGCCATCAGCGCAGGGGCGATGTCACCGTGAATAAAATGAAGGATCTCAGCCGCCTGAGCGGCCGAGATCCTTCATTTCGTTCAGAGCCGTATTGTTGCGGGCTCGGTGGCTACAGCCGGGCGTGGCTCAGTCCTTCGGCGGCTCCTTGGCATTGAGCCAGGGCATCATCTTGCGCAGCCGGCGGCCGGTGACCTCGACCGGGTGGGTGTTGTCCTTCTCGTAGAGCGCCTTGAAGTTCTTCAGGCCCCCCTCGTACTCGGCCCGCCACTCTTTGGCGAACTGACCTGACTGGATCTCGGCCAGGATCTGCTTCATTGCCTTCTTCGTCTCCTCCGTCACCACGCGGGGGCCGCGGGTCAGGTCGCCATACTCGGCGGTGTTGGAGATCGAGTAGCGCATGTAATCCAGACCACCCTGGTAGATCAGGTCGACGATCAGCTTCACCTCATGCACGCACTCGAAGTAGGCCATTTCCGGGGGGTATCCCGCCTCGGTGAGGGTCTCGAAGCCCGCCTTGATCAGGGCCGACAGCCCGCCGCAGAGAACGGCCTGCTCGCCGAACAGGTCGGTTTCGCACTCATCCTTAAAAGTGGTTTCGATAATACCCGAGCGGGCGCCGCCCACGCCGTTGGCCCACGCCAGGGCGATGTCGCGCGCCTTGCCGGTGGCATCCTGCGCCACCGCCAGCAGGCAGGGGACCCCGCCGCCTTTTTCGAACTCGCTGCGGACCAGGTGGCCGGGGCCCTTGGGGGCAACCATGACCACATCCACATCCGCCGGCGGCACGATCGTCTTGAAATGGACGTTGAAGCCGTGGGTAAAGCCCAGGCACTTGCCGGCGGTCAGGTTCGGCTTGATGCTCTTCTCGTAGACGGCCGGCTGCACCTCATCGGGCAGCGTGACGATGATCAGGTCGGCCTTCTTGACCGCCTCCTCGATGCTGAACAGCTCAAACCCGCGCTCGATGGCTAGGCGGCCATTGGCGCTGTCACGGCGGTTGGCGACAATCACCTGAATGCCCGAATCCCGCAGGTTTTGCCCGTGGGCATGGCCCTGCGAGCCAAAGCCGAGAATGGCCACGGTCTTGCCTTGCAGGCCGGCCAGAGGTGCATCGTCGCCATAGATCATTTTGAGCGGTTCAGCCATGATGATTCCTTCCAGGGTATCCTACGAATGAGCGGCGGATGTTAATCCCGAGCCGGGAGGGTGTAAAGCAAACGCCGGCGTCCAGGTGCCCGCGGGGCCCCATTTGGGGTGATTCTGCCCGGCCAGGCCAGGGCAGGGCCCCGGGCGGGTGTGCTGGTGGGATGTTTGATGTAACTCCTTTGGAATAATCGGTTTATCATTGTGGCTCATGCTTTTTTGCCGCGCCGTCCGATAACACCATTGGACGTGCTGCGGGCGGGTTGCATCTGCCAGAGGTAGTGGACTTCTTTGACGAACCGTAAAGAAGTCCTATCATATCGGACCACTGATCTGGCTCGGGCAGACACTGACACGGACGTCCGGCCCCGAAGGTTGCTTCGGCGCGTCTGGCAGCTTCAGGCAGGGCACGCCATTCCTGGCGCCTGACTGCTGGCAGGGATGACTCCCCGACAGTGGATGCACGAGAGCGCTTATGATCGTCGATTGTCACACGCATATTTGGCAGTCTCCCGAGCAGCTCGGGTCATTGGAGCTGGGCGAGAGCGTGAAACTGCCGCGCACGCGGCCGACACCGCGTGTCTCGATTGGCCGAACGGGCTGGCGCGTCACGCCGGCAGCCGATGCCGACCACCACTGGGCGCAGACCGCCGCGGTGGATAAGAGCATCGTGCTCGGCTTCAAGAGCCGCTACATGCAGGCCGAGATTCCCAATGTCTATGTCGCCGACTACGTGCGGCGCTTCCCGCAGAAGCTGATCGGCTTTGCCGGGATCGACCCCACCGAGGATGCGGCGGTCGAGGAAGTGGGCCTGGCCAAGCACGAGCTGCAACTTCGCGGCATCACCATCAGCCCGGCCAACCAGGATTTCCACCCCAGCGATACCCGCGCCATGGAAGTCTACGCCGAGGCGGAGAAGCTCGGCATGCCCGTCCTCTGCCACTTTGGCGGGCAGTTCACCCAGACCAGCAAGCTGGAATACGCCCGGCCGTACCTGTTTGATGAGGTCGCCCGCACATTCCCCCGGCTGAAACTGGTCATTGCCCAGCTTGGCCAGCCGTGGATCGATGAAACGATCTCGCTGTTGGGCAAGCACGAGAATGTCTACGCCGATGTCTCCGGCCTGCTCGGCCGGCCCTGGCAGGCCTACAACGCCCTGGTGAGCGCGTATCAATACGGGGTGATCGACAAGCTGCTGTTTGGCAGCGATTTCCCCTACACCAGCGCTGCCGAGTGCATCGAAGCGCTGTACAGCATCAACCAGATCGCCCAGGGCACCAATCTGCCGGTGGTGCCGCGTGAAAGCCTCCGTGGCATCGTCGAGCGCGACACGCTGTCGCTTCTGGGACTGGACTAAGCGGCGTTTCGGTGATTGCGCTGATGCCGCAAAAGAACGAAATTTGAGCAGGAACATAAAAAAGCCCCGCACGTCGATGTGCGGGGCTTTTTCATCGTGTACGGCCTATCACCCTTCCGGGCGGTTGGGGTGCATCCGTTCATCCCACCAGGGCCCATCCGGCACCGGCGGCGCGGGCGTCGGTGCCGGTGCGCTGTCAGTGGCGGGCGAGTCAGGATGCACCGGGTCGAAATCGAGGAACGGCTCATCGGTCGCGATCACCGGATGGGGCGGCAGCGCAAAGCCATCCGGCAGTTCAAACTCCAGTGGCGTCAGTGACATGACAGCATCTCCTCATTGCTGGGGTGAAGGGGCTGCCGGGGCCGGTCGTCGTCGGCACGATCCGCACCGGGTACGAAACGCACCAGTTCCTCGGCTTCCAGGCTGCCGGCCGGATCCTGGCGGACCCACAGGCCCATCGTCTCCACCGGCAGATCCCATTCGGCCAGTTGCCCGACAATCCGGCGCACGCGCTGCTGTTCGAGCCGCACCGCCGCCTCATCATCCTCAGCGCCGGCTCGACCGACGACAATAATCAGCTGCGGCCAGCAGAGCAGCGACAAATCCAGTCGCTCGCGCAGGTTGTCAGCCAGGGCCGGTCCATTGGCTGCCGACTCCCACAGGTGTGGCGGCAGGCTGATGCGCGCGATCTGCTCAATGTCGTACTGGTGACGCAGCCACGATAGCAGCGGCACCTGCCCGGGAAGCCGACGGCGCTCGATCACCACCGCCAGACGGGATCCCGGGCGGGCCTGGGCATCGGTTTCGAGCGGGATGTCATCCTGCGGCTGATCAGCCGCCGCCGGCCGCTGCGGCGTGTGGATCAGCGGGCGCATCTCCCGCGCGATGACCTGCTCCAGCCGGGCAGTGGCGATGTCGATTGCGCTGTGAAGGTCGCGGTCGGTATGGCGAACCGCCAGGTGTCCCAGGCCACGCACCCAACAGTCTACCCGGCAGACAATCCTGTGCTCCTCGCTGGCCGGTTCATGGTCTACCAGCCACATTCCCACCCAGATCACGCGATGGGCCCAGCGTCGAGCGGCCAGCCAGAGACGGGTCTCGGCGTGCCGCCGCATTTCGGGCGTCAGGTCGATTTGAACGGCATGCACGTCGATGCGCATGGGGGACTCCTTTCTCGAAAACGTCGGTTGTTCGTTCCGTCTTCCATTCCTGCTCGGCCCGCACGGCCTGTGCGGGCAAGGGGCAGCGCCCCGGGTGATGCCGACCAGCGGTGCCGGTTGCGCCCGATTCCTCATCTGCTGCGCCCTCCGGGGGCGAAGCAGGCGGCATCACCGATGGCCCGGCGAAGCGCATTGCGCTTCGCCTGCGGCAAGTGAGGAATCGAACGGCTATCGTTGAAAAAAGCACCTTGCCGGCCGTTAAGCCGGCAGCGGGAGATTACCCACCCGCAGCGCCCGGACCGGTCAGGTCAGCAGTCGCCGCGGACAGGCGATGGTGGTCCAGTGTGCCGGGCTCGGCCAGTGGAGATACCGCCAGGTCAGGCGGCGGGCACGGCGCAGTGCCCGTTCGACGGCCCGGTCTTGGTCAGGATCGACCGCCTCGGCCACCACCGTACGGAGTTGACGCAGCCAGACGGTGATCCGGCAGCGCGCTTCGGTCCAGTCATCGCGTTCGACCTCCCCCAGGCGAACCGCGATCGCGTTGATTTGATCAGAGGCGATCCCCAACGAGTGCTGGATCCGGTCGCGCACATCCTGGACAGTCGCCTCAGGCAGTTCATTGCCCCAGCCACTAACCATCACCCGCATATCGACGCCTCCTTTCTGCACAGGGATTCTAGGCCGCTTCAAAATGTTTGGCCAATACGAAGTATCTAGCCGATCATTTGAGAAATGATAATAATCAGTTGTGCCTGGCCGGGAGCCTCAGCAGACGGGTGCGGTGCGATTGGATGCCCCATCTGTGGCCGGTCCGCTGGTTGCGATCTCCGCATCAACCTTCGACAGGAATCTGCTGCCGGGCGGGTGTGGATCGGTCTATCAGCAGTGAGGTGAGCGGGCGGGGGCGGGCGAGGAACGCGGGTTGGTCTTCAGGCCGCCTGAGCGCGGCGGCGGTAGACCGTCAGGGCGGCATCGGGGGCGAGGGGCAGGCCGAAGAACGCGCCCTGCCCCTGATCACACCCCAGCGCCTGGAGCATGGCGACTTGGTCGGCCGTCTCCACCCCTTCGGCGACGAGGCTGATGTTCAGGTTGTGCGCCAGTGAAATGATGGCGTTGACCACGGCCGCATAGTCGCGGCGATCGCCGACATTGTTGATGAAGCCCCGGTCGATCTTCACCCCGTCGATGGGGAAGCGGTGCAGGCAGTTCAGGCTCGAGTAGCCGGTCCCGAAGTCCACCATGTGCAGCGCCATGCCCAGGGCACGCAGTTCCTCAAATACCGCCTGCCACAGATCCGGGTCTTCCATCATCGTGCTCTCGGCAACCTGCAGCTTCAGCCGCTCGGGATTGGCGCCGGTTTCCTCGATCATGCGGCGGACCTGTGACACCAGATCGGGGGTGGCAAGCTGACGGTGCGGCAGGGGCACGCTGAGTGTCACATCCGCCAGGTCCGGTTCGCGCTGCCAGCGGGCCAGTTGCTGGCAGGCGGTGCGCAACACCCACAGCCCAATGGGCACAATCTGGCCGACTTCTTCAGCCAGTGGCAGGAACTCCTGCCGCTCGACGATCACGCCATTGGATCGGCGCCAGCGCACCACCGCCTCAAACCCATCGGTGCGGCCGGTTTCCAGTGAAACAATCGGCTGGTAGAGCAGCATCAGCTCTCCGCGCTCGATGGCGTGGCGCAGCTCGTTCTCCATGGTGAGGCGCTCCATCGCCTCCTCGTGCATGCGCTGGTCAAACAGGATGTAGCGTCCCTTGCCCGCGGCCTTGGCGCGGTACATGGCGGTGTCGGCATCCCGCAGCATCGCCTCGGGGCTGTGGTAGCCCACGTGCGTGGTGGTGATGCCAATGCTCGCGGTGACGTGCACCTCGTGGTCGCTGAGACTGTAGGGGCGGGACAGTGCCTGCATCAGCCGGGTGGCGACGGCGGCTGCATCGCCGGCCCGATGGATGCCATCCAGGAGCACGATGAACTCATCGCCTCCGAGACGGGCGGCGATCTTCAGGCCCGGGGCCGAATCCTGCTCCAGGCCGCTGCGCAAGCGCTGGGCGATGCCGATCAACAGCATGTCGCCGATCTCATGCCCCAGTGAATCGTTGATGATCTTGAAGCGGTCAAAGTCGAGGAACAGCACCGCCGCGTGATGATCGGGATGGGCCGACGCCCGCGCCAGGGCGCGGGCCAGGTGCTGAGTGAGCATGCGGCGGTTGGGCAGGCCGGTGAGCTTATCCTCCATCGCCTCGATACGCAGGCGCGCTTCGCTGGCGCGGGCGGCCTGCTCGGCACGACGGCGCTGCTCCAGCTCGCTGCGCGTCAGTTGCATCACGCCGCTGCTGGTGACCTGCAGCAGCACGAACATGCCAAAGAACCCCAGTGTGGACAGCCGGCTCCAGGCGATGCTGGCCAGCCACTGGTCGGCATCGTAATCCACCCCCAGCACCGCCTCGACCTCGCCGGCGGCGTTGTACATGGGGGCATAGGCGCTGACCCACACCCCCCAGCGGTCCCTGATGGGAACATCGGCGAACGTGGGCTTGCCGGCGAAGGCCGCTTCCACCAGGTCGTAGTCGGTCTCGATAATCTCACCGATGGGCGTGCGCGCTTCGGTTTCCCCCTCGATGCGGCCGTTGCCATCGTAGTCGGTTTCCGAATCGACCATCAGGTAGTGGGTGCCATCGGGATGGCGGCGGATGGTGTAGATGTCGGCGATCGACGGATTCATGCGCAGCCAGTGGACCTGGGCGCCGACAAGGGTGAGGTAGGTCGGGTCATCGGGGGGGCAGTCGGCCGGCAGCCGGCTGTGGCCAAGGCGGGCCATTTCATCGGCGTAGGTGGGGGCGTACCCCTCGAGCATCCGTTGCAGGCGCCGGCGTTCCAGTCGGCCATTGACCTCGGCCAGGGCCGTTCCGCAGAGCAGGATCAGCCCCAGTACCAGCCACGACCGGCGCGGCAGGCCCGGCGCGCGATGGGTACGACGCAGCTTCCGCTGCATCAGCGCCGCACCAATGAGGGCGACGATGATAAAGACCGCCGCATCGACCCGATACTGCAACCCGAGCGAGAGCATCCGGCACCTCGAAAATGCCGCGCACGCAGGCCCACTGTGAGCCATCTAACGGTGCGATGTCGCTGTCAATGCATCGACCTGCGGCGGGGGCTGCTTAACGACTTGCCCGGTGCCTTGAGAACAAGCAGCGCTTATCGGGCGTAGATGGGGTGTGTAACACGCCTTACGCATGTGGAACAAGTGTGAGCGGAGGGTGAGCACAACGGTAAATCCAGTGGATTTCTTTTGCCTATCTCAGCGGCAGGGCTAGAATATTGTTGAGATGCCGGGAATGAATGGGGCTCGGCATGGGTTCCAGTCAGGGGTTCGACAGTCGCTTCGGATGGCTTCATGTCGAAAGGGCTAACGATGAACATTCTCCTCGTGGATGACCACGAAGACACAAGCCGGGCGATCAAGCGGCTGCTGGAGCGGCTGGGCTACAGCGTGAGCACGGCCGACTCAGTGAGCCAGGCGCTGGAGGTCTCGCGGGTCAAGCCGGTGGATGTGGTGATCAGCGACATCGGCCTGCCCGATGGCAGCGGCCTGGATCTCATGCGCGAGCTGATGGCCCGCAATGAGGAGATCAAGGGCGTGGCCCTCAGCGGCTTCGGGATGGAAGAAGACATCCGCCGCAGCAAGGAGGCCGGCTTCGTTGAGCACCTGACCAAGCCGGTCAGTTTTGTTACGCTGCAAGGCGTCCTCAACAGGCTGACGACCGAGCCCATCGGACACTGAGGCCAGCCAGCGCCGCTGCGGGCGGACAGGTGCGGGCAAGTTCCTGCCATCCAGCCCGACAGCACCGAAGGACGGCTTTGGCTGCGAGCCAGGCGCCCTTGAGGATGATTCCCTTGACCGCTGGTTTTCATTGAAAAGTAGAGCAGGAATCAGAAAGAGGCCGCGAGCATCTGGCTCGCGGCCTCTTTCTGATTCCAAACCGCCGCAGCCGGGCGGAAAGCTCGCCTATTTGTTCAGCTCGACCGGCCGTGTCGTCGGCGGGGGGCTGGTTTGCACTGCCGCGGGGGCGGGGCGCGTCGTCGGTGCGGCCTGCGGGGCGGGGGACGGCGCAGGCGTCACGCTCGGTGCCGGCGGTTCAGCCGGGGGAGCGCTGCGCTCGGCGGAAGCAGGCTGTTGCCGTGGGGCCGGGGTCTCGCCCGGCAGGGGCCGGATGACCTCCTCGGCAGTCTGATCGACCTGGCGGGTGCTCCGGTGGATGATCAAGTCCTCGTTCAGCGACTGCTGGCGCTGCACCGCCTGCTCATACTGCATCACCAGTGCCTGGAAGGTCGCCTCATCGGTTGGGGCCATGGGCGGAATGGCCGACTGCGTCGGCGGCGTCTGGACTCCCTCATAGCGAACCGTGCCCCAGACCGGCGCCAGAAAGGCCGTTACCGGAGCGGCTACGGTCTGTCCGACAAACAGCAGCGGCGCCACCGCCGCCTGCTGCCATTCGGCACGGGTATCATCCGGCTCATAGGGGAAGAGTGTTGGCCCGGCGATGACATCGCCCGAGGCATATTCCACAACCGATGGCTCCCAGTTGCTGCCGCGGGTACGAATGGCCGGATCGAGCAATACGCCTTCCTCCCTGAACGCCACTTCCCGCTCCTGACGGGCGCCCATCTTCTGACACCCGCCCACGGCGATCGCCGCCGCCAACGCCCCAAGCGCCATCAACATGTTCCGGCTCATAGTCGATTCCTTTCGCAACACACGCGCCCCATCATCCCGCAGGCTGTCATCCATGATGAATCCAGGGTGGGATCGGCCCACGCAGGGGCACGACTGTTTCATTTTCCTGATGCCCGCTGGCAGACAGTGGACTTTTGCAGAATCGTGCCGACATCCATCGATCGGCAGGCACCGCGCTAATCCAGTGTCCAGGCTTTCATGTCCTTCTTGAACGCATCCCTGTCAAAATCCGTTAGACCGCCTCCACTTACATTGGATCGGTCCATGTCGGCCCGATAGTTCATCGGATCTCTCAGGGCTTTTTCCTGCGTCTGGGACCACTCGGCCTGGCGGCTTTCCAGGTCCGCCTTCTTATCAGGTTCGGTATCCGAGCAGCCTGTAAGCAGGACACCCGCCAGCAGCAATGTGCCGATGTACAGACTTCGCATGCTGTTGATTGTGGCCCGCCGGCTGAATCGACGCAACTGCAGAGAACCATGTCCCGGGTCAGGCCGCTACTCGCCGGCCGAGTCCAGCTTCAGTTCCAGTGTCTGCTCGCGTCCCTCGCGCAGCAGGGTGAGGGTGATGGTCTGCCCGGGCTCATACTTGGACAGCGCCACCAGCAGATCCTCGGTGTTGCGCACGGGTGTCTGATTGATGCGGGTGATGACATCGCCGGGGATGATCCGGCCATTGCGCAGGCGCTGAGTGGGGCGCAGGCCAGCCGCGGCAGCACTGGAGTTTTCCTCCACCCCCAGGACCAATACGCCCTCAACCCCCATCTGGCGGGTGATTTGCCCGCCCAGGCGATCATCAATGATGATCCCCAGCTTCGGGCGTGTGATACGGCCATCGCGCACCAGGCGGGGGATGATCCGGTTGACCGTGTCCACCGGCACCGCGAAGCCGATACCGGCATAGGCGCCCGAGGGAGAGTAAATGGCGGTGTTGACCCCGATCAGCCGCCCGGCGCTGTCCAGCAGCGGCCCGCCGGAGTTGCCGGGATTGATGGCGGCATCGGTCTGGATGACGTTGTCGATCGGGTAGCCGGTGACAGCCCGGATCGTGCGGCCCAGGGCCGATACCACGCCGGTGGTAAGGGTCTGGTCCAGGCCAAACGGATTGCCGATGGCAAAGACTTTCTGCCCCACCTGCAACTCCGCACTGACACCGACCGGGATCGGCCGCAGCTTCTCCCTGGGTGCGCGGATGCGCAGCACGGCCAGGTCATCGTTGGGCGAAACGCCGACCAGTTCGGCCTCATACGAACTGCCATCAGCCAGCGTGACCTCAGCCCCGCTGGCGCCCTGCACCACATGAAAATTGGTCACAATGTGCCCGGCCTCATCCCATATGAAGCCACTGCCGGTGCCGCGGGGGATTTCCTGCACACTGCGCGTCCAGTAATCCACCCGCCGCTGGCTGGTGGTAATGAAGACGACCGAGGGGCTGGCCGAGCGAAACAGCTCGATGGTCGATTTCTCATCTTCAGCCAGGTCGCCGCGCGCCATCACGGGGCGCGGCTCGGGGACCGGCCCCGGTTCCACGGCCGGCGTCGAAATATGCTGATAAGCCCAGTACCCCACCCCCAGTCCGGCGAGCACCAGGATCAACGTCACCAGCCCCCGCACGGGCGACAGCGCCGGCGGCGGCACAGATCCATAAGGCGGCATTGCGGTCATGGCCCAATAGTAGCCGACGACTCGCCTATCTTCAGGTTCCCCGTGCCCGGTTTTGTGGAGGATTGAGCGCGGACGATCGTCTTACTGAAGGCGGTCGCGGAGGAAGGCAACCACCTGCTGGGCGCCGGCGGGCGTGTCAAAACGCTGGGCGCCGGGGGCATCCAGCAGCAGGACGTTGTCGCGCGCCACCAGCTTGTCGTGTCTCAGCAACTCGACGTCATCGGCGTTAACATCGTAGACGATTTCGAAGGCCCACTTGCACATGGGCCGCAGGGCCGCCAGCCAGGGGTGGCGCGGGCCGATGGCGGTGAGGATCTGATCAACATGCCGCACCGGCTCATCCAGCACCAGGGCGCGGATGCCCGGGTCATCCCGCAGCGCCAGCAGGGCGGCGGTGGCCCCGGTGCCCGTGCCGACGATGGCGATCCGCTGGGGGTCGACCAGTGGCCGGCGGCGCAGCATCTCCACCCCCGCGCGCACGTCCATGGCCTCGCGCAGGCCGAAGGTCTGGGCCGAGCGATCACCCGGCGCTGCCCCGCGCAGGCCGACAATCAGCACCATCATCCCTGCTTCATGCAGTGGCCGCACCAGTGGCAGCATGTGGTCCGGCGCCTGTCCCTGGTGATGGACCAGAATGACCGCCGGGTGTTTTTCCGTCAGCAGATTTTCCTTCCGCTCCAGCACCAGCTTCTCATCCAGTACCGGGAACAGCCACCCGCTCAGGCGGGTGCCATCCTCGGCCAGCAGGCTGATACGGTCGTAATAGGCCTGCACGGTGGACGGGTTGAGATCGGCAAACGCGGTCCGCGGATGGGTACCGTTGTAGACCAGTGCCGCCACGATCAGCGCCAGCACCATCGGGGCAAAGGCCAGGCGGTGCAGCAGGGTATGGATAAAGCGCGAAACCGTCCACGGCTCTTCCGCCAGCGCTGCACGGCGGGCGGGCGAGGTGAATGGCCGGCTCATCAGCACGCGCCAGATCAGCCGTCCCAGTCGCCTGGTGCGGTCCCAGCGCGGGCGCTGGCGGCGGGGCAGCTCTTCGAGCGGCTCATCATCAAGAAAACTGGGGTGCAGGATTGGACGCTGCATACCTTCCTCGACTGCAAGATTGAACCCCGGGCCGCACGGTGACGGCAGGACCGCGATGGACAAGCCGGCCGGGCTTCTCCTGTTGACCTACAATACAGATCCGTTGTTGTCAGATTTCCTTGACCGATTTTCCCCAGGGACGTAGATTACCCCCACCCAACGGGGCACATCCCGCGTCATTGGACAGCCATGCGCGGGGGCGATTCGGAGAATCGTCTGTTTTCGGGGTTTCCAGGCGGCCACCAGGACGGCTGGCCGGTTTGGTTCCCATAACCGATTGCGAGGTCAAGGATGGCCAAGGGTAAACGCGCGGCCGCGCTGTTTGAGGTAATTCACCGCGACGTCCGATATGCGCCGGTGCGCCGGCGTTCTTCGCCGATGCAGTGGCTGAAGGACCGCCTGCCCCACCCCCGCGCTTCGGTCACGCCACACGCCGCACAACATTCCGACAGTGCCGTGGCGACGGCGGACGCCGATCCGACCCTCCGCCCGCACCCCATGCTCATGCGCACGGGCACTGGCCCGGCCCTGCCCAGCCAGGGACTGGGGATGACGCAGGTGGAGCCGGGTGATCGGCCGCTGCCGGGCACCGCGGCCCCGGGAATGGCTCCGCCGCATCCGATCGGCGCGCCGTCTGTGCTGGTGGATCGCAGCCGCCAGGTCATCAAGCTGCGGCTGAGCTACACCAGTGCCGCAATCGCCGCCTTTGCGGTGGTGGTGGCCCTGGGGCTGGCGTATATCCTCGGCCGCGGGGGCACCCCGACGGCCAGTGTCCCCGAAAGCGGCCAGACCACCGATGAAATTCGCGCTGGCGCCATCACCCCGGGAGTGATGGATATTAACCCCAATGAGCAGGGCGGGCTGGCCGACCGCATGACCGCCGCCCCCGCCTCCACCGCCAAGCCGCTGCCGCCCCCACCCGCGCCGACCGCCCGCGGCGAGCGCATCGTGGGGATGAACTACGTGATCGTGCAGAGCTACCCGGATGAGGCCGATGCGCTGGCCGCCGCAGAGGTCTTGCGTCAGCACGGCGTGGCTGCCTCGGTGGTCAAGGGGACTGCCTTCGCCCCGCGCTGGTACAGCGTCGTCGGCATGGAGCCGTTCGATCACCTCTCGGGCAACGCGGCATACCGCCAGTACATTGCCCGCATCAAGCAGATCAGCGACAAGTTCGCCGGCAACTCCAAGTTCAAGAAGTTCGAGCCCCGCCCGTATAAGTGGCAGAACCATTGAGCAAGGCCCTGCCAGTGGGCCAGCGAGGACTGGCGAGCTGGCGGTGATGTAAGCACAATCTCTCGAACGCAAACGAAGAAGCTCCACTGCCCGCGCGGTGGAGCTTTTTTGTGCGCAGGATGTCGCCGTGCCGGCCAGTCCGCGCTATCCACAACGCGCGAACCTTCACAACCCATAACTGGCAACACCTAACCGGCAACCGGCAGTTTCCCCGTCAAATTCTTGCTTGGCGCCTGCTGCCGCCGCTGTAGGATTTCTTCCCGGTACGGAGAAGTTCACAAGCGAAGGGAAGGACGCCATGTCACGAGAGTTTCGCGCGGTGCTTCGCCGCGCTCGCCAGATGGGGTTGCGCAAGCCCGTTTCGCCCAGCCGGCGCGAGTTTCTGCGACGCACGGCCCAGGGGGCCGCGGCACTGGCAATGGCGCCGACGCTGGCGTCCCTGATCGGCTGCCGCAATGACGGCGCGCAGGCGAGCGGCGGCCCCGGCGCTGCCGGTGCGATCGCGGCGCCGGCAGGGCGGCTCAGTGGACGCCATGTCTGTATCGTGGGCGCGGGGTTCGCCGGGCTGGCCTGTGCGGATGTGCTGATGCGGGCCGGGGCCGAGGTGACGGTACTCGAAGCTTCGGAACGCGCCGGCGGCCGTGTGCATAGCAACAGCCAGTTCATCCCCGGCACCACCATCGAATTGGGTGGCGAGTATATCGGCGAGAACCACCCGACGTGGCAGGCCTATGCCAGCCGGTTCAGGCTGCCCATCGAGCCCGTCCCCCATTACGTGGGCGAGGATCCCATCATCCTGGATGGCCAGGTCATCACTGGCGCGGACGCCGAACAGCTCATCGCCGAGGCGAATGCCGTCCTGGCGAAAATCGAGGAACTGGCGGCGGGCATCGACGATCCGGTTCGCCCCTGGCTGTCGCCCAATGCCGCCGCCCTCGATGAGACGACGATGGCGCAGTTCTTCGCCGAGCAGAACCTCTCCGACCTCGCCAGCGCCTACCTGGTCACGGGCGCATCGGCTGACAACGGCGTGCCCGCCGAGCAGATGTCGCTGCTGGCCTACCTGTCGATGGTCCGCGGCGGCGGGCTGGCGAACTATTACGAGATCAGCGAGACGCACCGCGTTCGCGGCGGCAATGCCCAACTGGCGCAGGCGCTGGTCAAGGCGCTGGGCCATCGCGTGGCGTTCCGCTCACCCGTGACCCGCATCGCGCGCGATGCCAGTGGAGCGATGGTCGCCACCGAAGCCGGCCGGGAGGTGCGCTGCGATGCGGTCGTGCTGGCGATCCCGCCGACACAGTGGTCCAGGATCGACATGGGCTTGCCGATCGAGCAGGTCCCGCAGATGGGTCGAAACGTCAAGTGCATCCTGCGGCTGTCGCGGCCGGTGTGGGAGGGGACAGGCTTCACGCCCGAGGCCTCGACCAACGGCATCACGCAGTATACCTGGGTGCCGGGGCAGGGGGCGAAGACCGATGGGACAGTGGGACTGACGCTCTTCAGCGGGTCGGTTTGGGCCGAGCGCTGGCGGACGATGCCGCACGAGCAGCGTCCCCGCGAGGGGATCGCCGCGCTGTCGCCGGCGCTGCCGCAGCTCAGCGATGCGACGAAGGCGTCGATGTTCGTCGACTGGGTGGCGATGGATCGCTTCCAGGCGAGCTACAGCTTCCCGGCGCCGGGTCAGGTCACAAGCATGGGGCCGACCCTGGTGGATGGTTTGCAGGATGGGAACGCGCCGTTCCTGTTTGCCGGCGAGCACACGAGCTACGCGTTCATCGGCTACATGGAAGGCGC
>CAYNMV010000061.1:0-25409 GCA_964398315.1 uncultured Tepidisphaeraceae bacterium
CAAGGGATATTCCCTTGAAGGCGGGGGTACCCGCATCGGAGGGCGTTTCACAGCCATCGGAAGCCATCACTTCGGTGTCGCCGATGCGGAAACTGGCGTGCATGATCTTTTTCTCCCAACCGGGTGGGACCGTTCCCGGCGGCGGAGCCTCGGGACTTTGGTCGTAGGTCATCTGCATGGTGACCTGGGCGCCCACGGCCGCCTGGTAGAACGCAATTGCCTCGGCGCACTGGCCGTTAAAAAACAGATAGGGCTGAACCTGCATGGCTTGTCTCCTGATGTAGGGGGTTGTGGGTTGCCTGTTGTGGGTTGCCTGTTTGCTGCGGGCAGGCATTCAAGCCGCCTGGCTGGGCAGCAGGCGTGGCTGTCCGTGTGTGTCCTGGGGGGGGAACGGTGCGGCCGGGCGCGCCGGCCAAAGTACAGCGGAGTTGCGAAACCAACTTTCAATCGATGCCGGTGGCACGCCGCAACTCGGCCAGATCGATCTTTTTCATCTTCAGCATGGCGTCCATCGCGCGGTCGGCGGTATCAGGGCGGCTGATCAGTTCTGTCAGGAGGCGCGGCACGATCTGCCAGGAGAGGCCGAAGCGGTCCTTGAGCCAGCCGCACTGCTGGGCAGCGGGGTCACCTCCCTCACTGAGCCTGGACCAGTAATAGTCCACCTCTTCCTGCGTCTGGCAGTCCACCTGCAAAGAGACCGCTTCGTTGAAGATAAAGTGCGGGCCGCCATTGAGGGCAGTGAAGGGCTGGCCGTCGAGTTCGAACGCGACGACCATCACGCTTCCCGCCGGCCGACCGTGGACGTCGCGCCCGGCTTGCGGGTAGCGCACCGTCTGAACAATGCGCGAGTTGGGAAAAATCGCGGTGTAATACGCGGCGGCCTGCTCGGCCTCGTTGTCGAACCAGAGACACGGCGTGATGCGGGCGATGGCGGACATGGGAGCCTCCAGCGTGAAAATTGCACAGTTGAAATTCTGGGAACGGGATTCGATCAGGTGCTGATGGGGCTGGTACGGACCTGTTCATCGGTCAGTGGCACGACCCGGCCGGTCTGGGGATCAAATGGCAGGGAGGCATGTTCATGCACCACCCGCCAGCGGCCATTGATTTTGCGCCAGCCGATGGTGATACGGATCCAGGACTGGCTGACGGGATGATTCGGCTCGCCGGGCACAACAAAGCGATGCAATCCGTGACAAAACGCGAGATCACCGCTGACGTGGATCTGCAGATCACGGTGCTTCGACTCGAACGTGGCCGGGAAGCAGGGGAGACGGGTTTCCCAGTTGCGGCGATAGCCGGCGGCTCCATCGGTGCGATAGCGTTGCGTGAGGTCGAACAGCGCGATGTCCGGGTCGTAGTGGGCCAGCAGGCCGTCGATGTCGCGTGCTTCCAATGCCCGCGACCATTCGGCGATCAGCCGGCGGATCTCAGCCTCATCAGAAGCAGCGCCCGTACGGGCAGCCCCCGTGGCGAAGTAGGCCACCAGCCGGTCAAGGCATTCGTTCCAGCCGCCGACCTCCCCCTCGCGCGCTGATTCGGAGGGAAA
The DNA here is from genome assembly GCA_964398315.1 of uncultured Tepidisphaeraceae bacterium. GTDB lineage: Bacteria > Planctomycetota > Phycisphaerae > Tepidisphaerales > Tepidisphaeraceae > JADLCB01. Next base: position 1,550 of record CAYNMV010000061.1, read on the forward strand.
GCCGCTCTTGCGGAACTGAACGCGCGTCTTGCCCTCGTGCGGGCTGAATTCAACGGTGATCTGCCCTTCGTGCTCGACCGCGCCGGCCTGGTCCTCCCAGCCATGGCTGAAAACCAGCCGGGAGGGGGGATCGACGACCTTGTATTGGCCACGCATCCAGTAGTCGACGCCCTGTGGCGAGCGGATGCAGATGCGGTAGGTGCCGTCCGGGCGTGGGTCGTTCAATACATGGGGCGTGGTGAAATCCTGGTCTCCATCGCGCGGGCCGAACCAGTGCGCGAGGTGATCGGTGCAGACCCAGGCGGCGAAGACATCGTTGATCGGACCTTCAACTACGCGGGTGGCGGTGATGTCAAGCATCTGCGGAATGGGCTGTGCGCGGGACATGGGGGCTCCTTTCCTGTTTGATTTTGCTTTGCCTCAACGTTTCAGCGGTGGAACAGCATCTGGACATACCGGCGCAAATGCCGGAGGCATTCGATCGCCGCCTCCGGTCCCTGCCTGGCCTTGGCCAGGATCAGTGAGCCCTGGAGGACGGCCTGCATGTGCAGGGCAAGGCTTTCTGCGCTCCAGGCGGCATTGGGAGCGTATTGCGTGCGGGCTTCGGCCACATCGCGGGTCAGGTCTGCGACATGGTCGTTCAGGTGTTTCTCGCAGGCGGCCCGGATGGCCGGGTGTGTCTCGTACAACTCCTGCACGAAAGTGCCGAGCAGGCAGCTGAACTGGCAGACAGGACCCCGCAGGATGGCGATGCGAAAGTCGATGTAGCCCAGCAGCCGGTCCACCGGATCGGGCAGCGTGCGATAGGGGGCCGAGGCAAACAGTGTGGCGGCCATGGTGGCAAAGTGCTCCGCCGCGGCGATCCCCAGCTCTTCCTTACTGGCAAAATGGTGGAAGAAGCTTCCCTTGGTCAGCTCCGCCGCCCGGCAGATGTCATCTACCGTGGTGGCTGCGTACCCCTTAAGCCGCATGAGATCCATCGCGGCATCCAGCAGCCGGGTGCGCGATTCAGTTGTGATTGATTCCTTGCTCATTCCATACCAACCAGTCGGTATGGAATATGTCGTCGAAATCACACCTGGTCAAGCATATTTTTGCCATCGCTTAAGTCGAGGGTGGCTGTTTGTGGGGTAAATTATGTTCTGACAGGGGTTTGTATATCGGTGGAAATCTTTTTGGCGTGGATGGCGTACACTCCTTGCAGCATCAGCACGCTGTAAACCGGCACATACTCCAGCAGACTTGCCCACCGCGGCAGGATCCAGTCCGGTTGTCGCCAGAGCAGGTAGCTCAAGACGATCATCATCGCCCAGGTCAGTCCTGCCCACGCCGATCGGGCCGGGATGAACGGGACGAACGCCATTACCCATAGCAGGTACCACGGGTACACCACCGGCGCCGGCAGCAGCAGGATGAGCATCAGCCAATAGCCGGTATGGGCCACTTTCGCGGCCATACCGAGGTGGCTCGCCGGGGCATCTGGCAACTCGGGCTGAAGCGTGGTCCGATCGTCCTGATCCGGCCTCCATCCCCGCCACCACAGAATCGCACCGGTGATCACCAGGGCCAGTGGTGGCAGCCAGCGCGCCACCCGCTTGGCAAAGACGATCCGGTGATCATCCCCCCGGCCGATCCACGCCTTCAGCAACTCGTAGATCGATCCGTTGGCTTCCCAGTGCCGGGAGTAGATGCGGGCGGTTTCGAGCCAGCCGCGCCAGCCATCTCCGATGGTCAGGGCGGGCAGGTAAAGCGCAAGGATAACGCCCAACACTACCACCGGCACGCGCCAGTGTGGGTCGATCTTGTGCCGCGATTGCTGCTGGTGCTGCCAGGCTGCGCGCCAGATGAAAGGCAGGAGCACGATTGCGTGCGGTTTGACGCAGCAGGCCAGTCCCAGCAGTCCTGCTGCCGGCAGATATCGGCCACGCTGCACATCCAGCAGCATCGCCAGCAGCAGCACGATGCCGAGAATATCACTATGGGCATTGCCGGCGGTTTCCATCACCCACAGGGGATGCCACGCCACCAGCGCTGCCCACCAGGCGCTGCGGTTCATGTCCGCCAGCAGCCTCAGCATGATCGCCAGGGCCAGCATCGCCGCGGCAGCCATCATCAGGCGGAAAACTCCCCCGCGTTGCAGCCATGTCAGTTCACCCAGCGCCCGCCGCCATGGCCCGGCAGGCGGGGGCGGGGACTGGAGATGACCCTTGGGACCAGCAACGACGCGCAACGCGGGGGTGATGAACTCTTCCAAGCCTCGCCCGACGACAAACGCCACCTGTGTCACCGGCGGGTAAATCGTGTGCATGTGGGGATATGTGACCATCCGATCCACCGCATCCGCACGCCGCGGTTGCTGGTGAAAGAAGGCCTCTGGACTGGTGGCGTAAGGAGATCGGCCAGCCAGCCACATGCCCCCCTCCAGCCGGTAGCGCACCACATCTTCCGACAGGGCCGGCCAGAGCAGCACCAGGGCAGCCACCTGCAGCCCCAGGGCTCCCAGGAGGATGATGGCGTTGCTCGCCGGCCGCGACAGGCGGATAGCGCTGGCCGGGGTTGTCCTCAGCAGCCCCAGCATCGCCAGGAGCAGCAGGCCGAGGGTGATGTGCCCCCCGATGAGCAGGGCATCGGCCGCCAGTATCCGCGGCCCGCGCAACAGCCAGAGCCAGATCAACTGCCCCGGCAGGATCAGCCCCACCAGCACGGCCCATAGCGCCAATCGCCCCCGCCGGCTCATCGCCCCTCCCGTCCAGACGGTAAAACGGTGCACACCAGCGGGGGTGATGGAAGGGCACCAAGGCCGCCGCAGGGGGTGGGGAATGGCCCGCCATGGAGGTGATTGTGCATAGCGAACACAGTAATGCGGTCCCGGCAGGCCGTCTTTGACCAGGTGACCGGGCTGCCGGCGATTGCCCTCGGATGGGCTGGGGTGCTCATGCGCTTTGCTTTCCTAACGTTCAGGACACGGAGTATAATGGATAAAGCGCCTCTGTGAGACGCAGGAGAAGCGGGGCATGGTTTCGGTTGAAAGGTAAGAATGGCCGAACAGAAACGCGCCACCGGAATGGGGGCGCTGCGCGTGCTGATCGTCGAGGACGACACACTAGTGGGCATGGGGCTGGAAGCACAGATCCAGCAGCTCGGGCACACGTTGGTCGGCCGCGCTACCGATGCGGCCGAGGCGCAGGCCCTTTTTTCACAGCACGATCCTGACCTGGTGCTGATCGATATTCGGCTGGATGGCGATGACGGTCTGGACGTGGCCGGGGCGCTGATGAAACAGCGCCGGGTGGCCATGATCATCGTCAGCGCCTACAGCGATCCGGAACTCATCCAGCGGGCGAGCTTGCTCGGCGCTTTCGGCTACCTGATCAAGCCAGTCAGCATCCAGAGCCTTCAGGCGCAGATTGAGGTCGCGGTTGAGCGCTTCCGCGAGGCCGAACAACTGCTGGCCGAGAAGCAGCAGCTTGCCCAGACCCTGGAGACGCGCAAGCTGACCGAGCGGGCCAAGGGAATCCTCATGAAGCGGCTGAATATTCCTGAGGCCGATGCCCACAAGCGCCTGCAGCAGGAAAGCCAGAAACGCCGCATCAGCCTGCAGGAACTGGCCAAGAAAATCATCGAATCGGAAGAACTGCTTGGCGGCCCCTAGGTCTGGCGGTTCATTTGCACGCCAAGGGCGGGCTGGCTGGTGCTTCGTCTTTTGTCAGATCATCTCATCGGCTTTGCGCTGCGCCACTGTTTCCTGGCTGCGCGGCAGGCAATCGAGAGACGCCAATCATTACTCCTGTCCGCGGAAAGCGCGCTCGGCCCCGGAAATGCTGGAATCCGGACGCCGATCAGCGATGGAAAGAAAGAGGGCAGATGTGTGGTGGCATCTATCTCGGCTTGAGCCGTCGCTGCGCGTATGATGGACCAGCGACAGGAGTGTGTATTGGCTGTTGATGAAAGATTGCTTGAAGGATTGACCGAGCCGCAGGCTGAGGCGGTGCGGCATGTGGATGGGCCGCTGCTGATTATCGCCGGGGCCGGCAGCGGAAAGACGCGCGTCATCACCCGCCGGGTGGCGTGGCTGATCGGCCAGGGGATTCCACCCTGGCAAATTGTCGCCATCACCTTCACCAACAAGGCAGCGGGGGAGATGAAAGGGCGTGTCGGCGAGGCCCTGGGGCGGCCGGTGCGCGACTTCGGCCGGCTGGATCAGCAGTGGCCGATGATCTGCACGTTCCACTCCCTGTGCCTGCGCATTCTACGTCATTATCACAGTGTGCTCGGGCTGCCACCTAATTTCACCATCTACGATTCGGCCGATCAGACGAAGATCGTGAAGGATGCCCTCAAGGCGCTGGATATCTCCAGCACCAACTTCACCCCGGGCGCCATCCACTCGACGATCAGCGACGCCAAGAACAAGCTGATAACGCCTGAGCAATACGCTGCTGGCGCCCGCGACTTCTATGCCAGGACGGTGGCGCGCGCCTACACCAAGTACCAGCAGCTACTCACGGCCAACAACGCGCTCGACTTTGACGATCTGATCCTCAAGGTCGTCTACGGCTTCCGCGAACATCCGCAGATGCTGGCGGAGTTGCAGGAGCGCTTTCAGTACATCCTGATCGACGAATACCAGGACACCAACCACGCCCAGTACATGCTCGCCCATGCGCTGGCCCAGAAGCACCGCAACATGTGCGTTGTCGGCGATCCCGATCAGTCGATCTACGCCTGGCGCGGGGCGGATATCCGCAACATCCTCGACTTCGAGAAGGACTATCCCGATGCCAGGGTCGTCAAGCTGGAGCGCAATTACCGCTCGACCAAGCGTATCCTCGAAATCGCCAGCACATTGATCGCGCGTAACACCCAGCGCAAGGACAAGCAGCTCTGGACCGAGAACCCCGAGGGAGAGAAGGCCACCGTCGCCCTCTGCCAGGATGAGCACGATGAGGCCTGGTGGGTGGCCGAGCAGCTCAAGGCCCAGCATGAGAACCATGGCCGCGACTGGAACCAGATGGCCATCTTCTACCGCATCAACGCCTTGTCGCGCGTGATGGAAGAAGCACTGCGGCGCAGCGGCATTCCTTATCAGATTGCCCGCGGCGTGGAGTTCTACAACCGGCGGGAAATCCGTGATGTGCTGGCCTACCTGCGGGTGATCTGCAATCCAGCCGATGAGGTGAGCCTGCTGCGCATCGTCAACACCCCCACGCGCGGCATCGGCGCAGCCAGTGTGAAGATCATGCAGAAGCGTGCGCTCGCCAGCGGCCGAACGCTTTGGGAGGTCATGCAGGAAGCGGCGCAGATCGAGGGCCTGTCGGCCCGGGCAATCAAGAGCATCCAGTCATTCGTCGCCGTGGTGAAGTACTGGCGGCGCATGTGCGGGATCCCGGTCGATCAGCCGCGGCGTGAACCGGGCGGCAGCGCGGATGGCCTGCCTACCGCGAAAAGCGGTGATGAATCCGCCCTGTTCGCGGCGAACGAGGTCAGGGAAACCACCCATCATGCCGCCATCCGTGATCTGATGGAGGATGTCGTGCGCCGATCCGGCCTGGAGGCGATGTACGCCAAGGAGGATCGCGAGCGCGAGGAGGGGGAGAAGCTGATCGACAACGTCAACGAGTTAATTTCCAGCGCTGCTGAGTTCGATGCCGAGCATGAAGGCGGTACCCTGGATGAATACCTGGCGATCATCAGCCTGGTCAGTGATGTGGATCACATGCGCGGGGCCGGCGGGGCGGTGACGCTGATGACACTGCACGCGGCCAAGGGGCTGGAGTTCCCGGTGGTGGCGATGATCGGCCTGGAAGAAGGCATCCTGCCTCACGCCCGCGCCCGCGACAGCCTCAACGAACTGGAGGAAGAGCGACGCCTCTGCTTCGTCGGGATCACCCGGGCCGAGGAAAAGCTGTTCATGAGCAAAGCCGCCTACCGCACGGTGCGCGGGCTGCGCGAGCGGACGATCACCTCGCCATTCCTGACTGAGTTGCCGCCCGGGGCCCTGGAGATCATCGATCGCACGGATGCGCCCACCGAACGCGATGCCGAGTACCGCGAGCGCCTGGGTGATGAGAATGAGCGCTTCGGCCGCAGGTTCAAGCGCGGCCAGCTCGTCCGCCATCCCACCTTCGGCATTGGCCGCATCGCGGATATCTCGGATATGGGCCAGCACACGCGCGCGGTTATTGACTTCAACGCCGCCGGTCGCAAAACGCTCATTCTCCAGTACGCGCGCCTGGAGCCGGTGGGCACATAATGGGCGGCCTATGTTGTCGCCGTGCAGGCAGCCCGCCGGTGAAGCAACTGCTTGGGCAGGATGCCCGCCATGGAGTCAGCGGCTATCAGTGTGATGGACCGCATATGACTGCAAATGCGGGCTCCCCAAGCCACCGCGCACGCCGCACTGGTCATTTGCGCAGCGCCTTGACCAGTTCCTGCTTGCTCATACTGCTGCGACCGTGGATGCCGCGGTCCCTGGCGATGTTGTACAGCTCATCACGCGTCCGGCTTTCCAGGCTTCTGCGCGGGTTGCCCGTGCCTTGGGTCCGCTTATTGGGCGTGCGACCCTCCTGGCGACGGCGCTTATTGACCGTCCGGGCGGCGATCTCCTCCGCCCGGTCCGATCCCACGCCGCGCTGGCGGCTGCTCTTCTTGATGTGCTTGTACATGCGCTCGTCTTTGTCACTCCACCTGCTCGTCTGTCCACGGGGCATGGAAAACCTCCGGTAAAGATCCGAAAACGACCTCGAGTGATGCAAACACAGTGCCTGCCGGGGGAGGGGATGGACGGGGAAAGATATAGGGGAGATCAGGTCATGCAGGCGTGGATGGGTGAAACGCGCATCACAACGTGCGCCACGCCGGCCCCCTGACAGAATGTTTCAATGACGCAGGTTGCTCATGCGATCGCGCATTCTGTTCACCTCGGCTCGTCGAGCACGAACAGGCGAATAGGGGTGGAGCGCGTGTGGACGGGCATTTTGTGTTGGATCAGTCGCCAGCGGCAGCGCTGGATCCAGTCGATGAACCGGTCGCCGCTCAGGCGACCCGGCTCGCCCAGCAGCACACGCCCACGGCGCTCGAGGTGTTCGCGCCAGAAGGGTTCGAGAAACGACCACTGCGGCATTTCGTAGAGGATGTCGGCCCCGATGATCAGGTCGAAGCGTTCATCCAGGCGGTCGGTGCGCCAGTTAAGCTGCCGCGTGCGCACACGGCAGCGCCACGGCAGCGAATTGAGCCGGGCGAACAGCAGGGCCGCCGGTTCCAGGTCCGCGAAAGTCACATGCGCCCCCAGCGATGCCGCGAGTGTGCCGGTCAGCCCCATGCCGCAACCCAGATCAAGCACGCGCTGCCCTGTCAGTGGGCGCGTTGCATGCTCCTGGAGCAGCCACTGGCCGATGCCCAGTGCGCTGTCCCACAGTTCGGCCCAATATGGCAGGTGCAGCGCCTCACCGTCGATGCGCTCGCCGCTGAGTTTTTCCCGCCGGTCTTCTGCTTCGGCCACTTCATCCAGCACGCGATTGGGATCGGCAATACGCGTAAACCGGATCGTTTGACCGCCCAGCGGCACATCCTCGGTCAGGATCTCATATCGCCGCCGAATCCGTTCCAGCAGCGCTGCGCGTAGCCGCTGCTGGCGAGGGTTCCTGTTGTTCGTGGCCTTAACACCCATGGCGCCTTTCTAGCCCAAGTTCAACGGGTCTACCAGATTCGGCCGGCATGGTCGGCGGTTCTCCTGGTACATCGAGCAGATCTTTTTTTGACACCTGGTCTGAGCAATTTCCCGTATTTGTGGCCTCGTCGCCGCCGTCAGCGTGCAGGGTGGGCCATTGGGATCGGTTTCGGTGTTGTTCTCGTGGCCATTGCGCTGATTGTGATGGCGGGTGTGAACCAATTGTGAGAGTGGGATTCAGACTCAGGTGCATTGCCTCGCCGCAGCGGGTACAACAGGGGGCATGAAGTGTTTGCGGGGTGCGCTGGACTGCCAGACAAGATTGGATCTGTGGCTGGGGATGGCCCTGCTGTTGGGTGGCGTTTTGAGTGGCTGTACCCGGCAGGACACGCCGCGGCTGGGATCGTGGGAAGGCCCGGCCACGCCGGCGGTGGCGACGGCTTCCCGCTGGTCATTCGGGAATTCACCCGCCCGGGCCGTGCGTACGGCCCATTACAACCTTTACACCACCCTCACCGATGACGAGATCCTGCCCGTTGTCGCCCAGGTGATGGAAGGCGCACTGACCCAGTACCGGCGGCTCGTGCCCGATCTGCCCCTGAGCCGCACACCGATGGAGACCTACCTGTTCCAGTACCGCAACGAGTGGGCCGATTTCACCCGTTCGGCGGCAGGGCCCGATGCGCCGGTTTATCTGCAGATTGTCCGGGGCGGCTACACGCTGGGCGACCGGTCGGCAGCGTATTTTATCGGTGATACCTCCACGTATTCCGTCATCGCCCACGAAGGGTTCCACCAGTTCGTTGCCCGCCATTTTTCGGAGCGCCTGCCACCCTTTCTGGAAGAGGGGCTGGCGTGCCTGTTCGAGTCCGTGACCTTTGTCAACGGCCTGCCGCGCTGGAATTTGTCCATCAATCACAACCGCATGAACAAGCTGCGGGCTGCGGTGGCTGCGCAAGAACTATGGCCGCTGGACAGGCTGATCCACATGCACGCCGGCGAGGTCATCCATCTGCCGACCGAGCGCATCGAGGCCTTTTATGCCCAGAACTGGGCATTTGCCAAATTCTTGTGGGAGGCGGAACAGCAGACATTTCGTCCGGCGCTGCATCGGATGTTGCATGAGACCGCCCGCGGAGAATTGCCGGCAGGGCTGGCCATTGGGGCGGGGGCCGATACCTGGCGGCCTGAGGCGGTGGCGCCGCTGCTTGAACACTATCTGCAGATGCCGCTGGAGGAGATTGACCGCCGCTACCAGGCGTATATCCAAGTGATCGTACGTGAGGAATACGCCCGCCAGTGGCATCCCTGAAACGGCCCGGCTTTCCACCCGGCCGCGTGTCCCGCACCGGTTTGAATCTTGGCGAAGGGGGGCGGGCGCGGTACAAAATCGGAATCGCAGATGATTAACTCGAGGACGTCCATGATGCAGCGCCGAACTTGTTATTTCAGCGGCCGGGTGCAGGGGGTCGGCTTCCGCTATACCGCTCACAACATCGCCCTCCAGCACAACGTCAACGGGTATGTGCGCAATCTCGATGATGGGCGCGTGGAGATGGTCCTCGAAGGCCCGGCAGAGGAGATCGAGGAAGTGGTCAAGGCCCTGAGCGAACGCCTTGACGGCTATATTCAGCACATCGACGAGAACATCCTCCCTCCAACCGGCGAATTCCACCAGTTTTACATCCGCCATTGACGTGCCGTCGCCGTTGTCATCCGGTTGCCGGTAATTGCTCGCGTTCCCGCCATAGAACTCCCGCCCCGGGCCGCTTATACTCATCGCCGGTGTGCGGAAAGCCCGCCGGATGAACCCTCAGCGATCCACGAGAATCATGAAAGCAAGCGACGTTATCGAACTCCAGGAGCCGCGACTGACGCTGGCCGACCATTTCTACCTGCCGCAGGTGTTGATCGGCCTGGGCACCACCATGAAGCACATGCTGCAGGTGCTCGGCGGCAAGGACAATGTCATCCAGTACCCCGAGGAGCGCCGCGAGGACCGCCCGGTCGAGGAGGGGGGCATGCTCCTGCAAACCTACCGCGGCGTGCATCGCCTGAACAAGGACGAGGAAGGGCGCGTCAAGTGCGTTGCGTGCTTCATGTGCTCCACCGCCTGCCCGGCCCGCTGCATCCACATTGAAGCGGATGAATCTCCCTGGCCCGACCGCGAAAAGTATCCTGCCAAGTTCGATATCGATGAGCTGAGGTGCATCTACTGCGGCATGTGCGAAGAAGCCTGCCCCGTCGATGCCATCGAACTGACGCACATTTACGACATCGTCGGCCTCACCCGCCAGGAGATGATTTTCGACAAGGCCAAGCTCCTGCGCATCTATGATGAGACGGTGGAGAAGGAGCCGATGTAGATCCGCCCTTCAGTCCAGGCGAATCTTCCCGCCCCAAGCCCACGGCTCAAGCCGTGGGCTTGTTTGCTTGCCATGTTAAGAACTCGCACGATGACGGAGTGCCCATCCATGGCATCACGGCCGGGCTGCCGATCCACGCTTCACCGCCCATCGTCCTCGCGCTTCAATATTCGCGGCACCAGGGGCAGCGTCTCGTGATACAGCTCCTCCACCAGCCCCCGGCGTGGCAGCAGCTCGCCCGCGTGGCGGATGGTGGCCGCGCGGCGGGGGGCGACGACATCCAGGCAGCGCACGGGCTGGCAGATCAGCCGGGCCCCGCGGGCATCGCGGGCGGGCAGGTCGAGTGTCGCGGAAGGGGGAATCACGCAGCCGAGGATAAGCGGCTCAAAGCCTTCACGCTCCAGTGACAGCACCGCTACCGGCTCATAGCGCGTGTTCTGGATCTTCATCCGCATCCCATCCAGGCGAACCGCAAGCTCCTGATGCAGGAGGGCCGGCGGGGACAGTTGCGGTGGTGGACCGCCGGGGGGCGGGGGGCCGGGCAGGGGCGGGAGGACCTCACCGGATTCGCTGTCCGGCAGCAACAGCTCAAAGCGATTGCCCACCTCATGATCGACATTGAAGATCGCCACGAAACTCTGGGTGTAATCCGCCAGGTAGCCGGTGTAGGTGCGCACCACATTGTTGGGGTTGAGCGGATCCGGGATGTCCACCAGCACCGGCCGGCCGATGTACTGCTCCAGCAGCGGCTCGTAGGCGTTGGCGAATCGGCCCAGAAGCGTCTGGCCGATCTGGGTGACCGACCCAGCCTGCGTGGTCAGGACCGCGCTGGCGGGGTTCATGCGCTGATACTGGGTGACAACCGCGCCGATGGCGGCATTGAAGGCGTCGCGGAGCGTGTTGACGAAGTTACGCACCCCGCGCCACAGCCGCCGCAGCGGGCCAGGGTTGAACGTGCGCAGCACCTGCCGCCGCCGGCGGGCCTGCTGCTCTGGGCTGAGTTCATCATGGAAGCGCAGGATCGACAGCACCTGCGTCTCGACCTCCGGCTGGTAGAGCATGTAGCTGGTCTTGCGCCGGCCGCGGGTGTCGGTGTACGGGGTGTCGAACATCACCTCCAGGCCGTTGGAAAAAACCTTGAGTGTCCCCCAGATAGTCTGCCCTCGCCCGCGCTCGATGGTGATGTGATAGCGGTTGAAGAATTTGAGGCACTTATCCTTCGACCACTTGGTCACCACCGTCGTGATGATCGCCGTGAGGAAGATGAACAGGAGCGTCAGGTAAAAAATCGTCGATGCCGATGGACCGGCTGGCGCAGGAGCCTGGGCAAGGAGGCAAGGCATGGTGAAGTCAAAAGTCTGAAGGCTGAAGTCTGATCACCCATCGCTGGCGGCGGACTGCTGCTTGCGCCTCAATCGGCGCTGGATCTCGGCGGCCAGGGCACGTTCGAGGTCGGCATCGCGGCCGATGGCGTACCAGTACTGGCCGGGAAGGCGCGCACCTTCATCGCTGACCTGCCCCGGTGCGGCCATCACGGCCGCGCGGTAGTGGGCGGCGTTGGTGATGCGCTGCTGGGGGATGCTCTGGCGCTCGACCAGCACCTTGGGCAGCAGGGTGTAGGTGCCATCTTCTGCGCGCTCGATCTCAAAGCGGATCGTGCGGCGGACAGTGCCGAGGGTGCTCTGGGCCTGCCCTTGCAGGGGGGTATCCGAGCGCCATGGCTCGAAAAGCTGCTGGGAAACCAGCGGCCGGGTGGTCAGGATGCCGTTGCGGTAGTCGGTGCGGTCGATCTGGAACAGCCGGTTGCGCGCTGTCCGCTCGGCCGCTTGCCAGAGAAGGTCGAAATCATCGTGCACCACGCCCGCCGCCGCCGGCTGCTCGTACCAGTACCCCGGCGTCGCCCGCTCTTCGGGCACCGCCGTCGCCACCGGCCCGGGCCGCGCGGTGATGCAGCCGCAGAGCAGCCCGCCCAGGATGATGAGAGTCCGCTTCATAGGCACGGGAATGTAACCCAACCGCGCTCGTTGGAACATAGTCGGCCACCCACGCGCCGATCGCATGAAACGTCCAATTGCGCGAAATGGCATTCCTCCTTGCGATCTCTTCCCCGGCCATGCTACGCTCCACACCCTCAAATAGCGCGCGGAGAACCGGATATCCATTGATATTCTGGATGCCCCATTTTTTACCCTATGCCTTTTCTCTTCCGCCCCCGCCTTCATCGCTGTCCGTTAGTCAGTACCCACTGGCCCGCCGTCACGGTTGTAGGCGTAGAACCGGGAGGGCACGGTGGCGGGGTCGTCAATCCCGTACCGCTCGTGTAGTGTTGAATCGAGTTCTCCAAGGGCGATTTCATGGAGCCCATCGGCAATTGAGGTGTCGAGAATAAATCCCACCTGTCGCTTTGTCGCTGGGTCTGAGCGGATACCGTAGATCACCGGTCCCGATGCGCCGATCCGCTGCACGTTGGGCGGCACGACCCAAGTCAGCGCATCGGGATCAGCCCGCTCGACATCCGGATTCCTTCGGAATATTTGGCAGTCGTAGGGGTTGGCAAAGACTACATAATGATTCGCCGGCATCCTTGGCGGCCTCGTCAGAAAGCCCGGCACATGGTCGCTCCAGCCAGCGGGAATCCCGAATGTCAATGCCAGTAGTAGAGCTACTGCGGGTAATGCCATCACAAGTACCCCCAACGCGAGCAAGGCGGTCTTAAAAGGGCGGCGACGGAACCTCGCCGCCGCCCCGGTGAAGAACATTATTGGGCGCCTTCGCATCAAGCTAATGATTTACGTCCCGGACCTCGTCGCGCCGTTGCTCCGTGTAATCGACGTTCATTCGAAACTCCGTACCGGGTTCCCAACCGGTGTTCGTCGGGTCGCGGAAGAAGTCCCGTTGGAAGAAGTGGATGTCCACCGATAGCTTGTACTGTGTTGCGCGGCCGTTCGCATCAAACGCTGTGGCCTCGATGCTCCCGGTCGCCGAGGCGGCAAGGTAGCCATCACCGAGTGAGAAAATCGTATCTGTTAGGTTAACGGGTTGATGGTTCGCCGCGAAGTCGATTGTAATCGTGTTATTAGCCTGCGTTAGCTGCAACGCTTGCTGGTCGAGATGCGCCAGGATCTGGTTCCGCAGATTCGTTTCAGCGATCTGCACGTCGGCGTCACCGCGATACTTGGTCAGCATGTCACCGGTAATCTGCACCGGGGTGTCGTCGCCCACCATGTACTTCGCCAGCCAGGCCAAGTCGTATGGCCGAACACCGCCGGCGCCAGCCGCGTCTATCTCATCACCGACCAGCAACTCAATCCCCAGCAGCACTTCCTTGATGCCTGCGGCGGCGAATGTCCCGCTTGAGAAGCCGCCCATATCCTCGCGGCCGACAAGTGTGATTATTTCTCCACCATCGAGTCTGCCATCCGCGTTGTCGTCGAACCCGATCGTGACCCGCGTCCCCACATCGGCCAGACCGAGAGGTGAGGAACCAATCTCAGCCAGCGTTAGCGTTTCCGTGTTCCCGGTCGTCATTCCAGTGAACTTGACCAGAACCTGATCGGCCGCCTCGGGGACGTTAAGGTCAGTTGTGATCGACACTGCTGGGCCGTCGGCGTGCCACCCTTCGACCCACAGGGGGGCGCTCTCCATGTCCGTGGCGGTGATCGTCCCATATGAAGGATTATTGACATCGGTGAAAATGGCCTGAGTGATGCTGACCAAATAGATGTCCACGCTGTGATCAACCTCACCGGGATCAAGATCACCGTTGCCATTCTCGTCCACGCCCGCCTGCACCGTCCACTTATTACCATCCACCGCAGTCAGTTCGATGTTATTCGTAGACCCAAAATCACCTTCGGCCTGAGAAGCATTGGGTTGATCAATACGCCACAGCGTCATTGCTTTGGCCTCGGGCGTATCGGGTGTGACAAGGCCACTGATATCGATCGTCGCCTTATGATCGTGCGTTTCTCTGATGTAAATCACGGCTTGTGAAGGATCTCCGTCCGCCGTGACCGCGTTGTCAGGATTAGCTGCATCTCTTACCGTCAGTTGGTTCAGTTCAACCTGCCGGTAAACATCCAGCCAGAGAACGCCCGCGTTGTCGCCGTAGTAGGAGTCGTTGACCCAGGGCCGCAGCTCCGCGCCGTTTCCAACGGCCGCCGCGCCGTAAATGTGATCGGCGCTGGGCGGTCCCCATGAGCTGACGCCGGGCACGCGCAGGTGCGGCTTGCTTCCCTTGATCCATGCCAGGTCACTGGCGCGCTGATAGGATTGGGCGTCGGCCTCACGGTCAGGGGATGTGGCGAGGCGGTGCGTTCCCCAGGCAACAAAGTAATAGTTCGCGCCGTTCTCAAGCGTGATTGGGGTGGATGGTGGAGCGGGGTTCCGGGTGGTGGCATCGACTTCGATCGGCGCTGAGTTGTTCAGTTTGACATACCCCGCGGGTATGTCGGCCGCCAGCAAACGGCGCGCTTCCAGCGTCTCAACGCAGGCTGGGATCAGCGCCTGTTGACGGCGCTGTGTGATCGATGGGTTCTCAGCGCGGAGCGGACGCGCAACGGATCGGCGGGACTTCAACTGTTGCATGCTTCTCTCGATCTTGTGATCGCGGCACAGGATGCCAACGATCCCCACTTTTACCCCATCTCCACTGGAGGAGTTGGCCGGAGTTTGACAAATGCACTACTGCGAAACAAGGGAATATTCGACGTTAGTGCAAGTTGGCAAGAAGGCGAAAAAGCCATGTCGTATGCAGGGGCGAAAAAGGTGACGCAGATCGATTGTTCTAGCGGAATGAATCCGCGAGGGCGATAAAATCTCCCTTTGTGCGACTCCCGCGGCACGGGGCCATAAAAACGGCGATTCGAGCCCGCCGGGGGATGCCTTGCGGTCTTTGGGGATGTATTTAAGCCGCTTACGGGCATCCGTAGAACTTCCGGGGATGTCCGTAAGCGGCTTACGGATGTCCGTGGAACCCTTGAGGATGTCTTTAAGCAGCCTGAAGAGGTCCGTAAAACTTCTGCGGATGTCTTTAAGCGGCCTAAAGAGGCCCGTAAGACTTCTGCGGATGTCTTTAGGCGGCTTGCGGATGTCTGCGGAACCTTCGCGGAGGTCCGCAAGCGGCCTGAGGAACTCTTTAAGGGGCTTTGGGAAGCCTTTAAGCGGCTTGGGGACGGCCGGGAACGTCCTGGGGAAGCCGCCAGCGCGGGGCGGATGGCCTAAAGCCTTGGGCGGGACGCCAGCGCATGGATCGCAGCGCGGCAGGGGATAGGGCGGAAACGCCGGATGGGCGGCGATCAGTCCGCTGCGGGGCATCGCTCATCACCCCTCACCCATCACCCCGCCCGGTCAGTCTGCCGGGGCGCTGTCGCCGGTTGTCGCGGGCCAGGTTTCCTGGTCGGGGGCGGTGTGCCAGGTTTCGCCGACGGTGTGGATGATCACCGAGTTCATCGTGCTGGGGGTGCCCATCGAGGCGCCGGCGACGATGACGATGCGGTCGCCGGACTGGGCGTAGCCGCGCTCCTGCACCATCGTGTCCATCTGCTGGACGAGGGCGACGTTGTCGCGCGGGGGGAGCATTTCCTGGGGGATGACGCCGTAGTGCAGGGCCATCCGGCGCAGGGCCCGATGGTCGCTGGAGAGGGCGACGATGGGGACGGGGAAGCGGGCCTTGGAGAAGATGCGCGCCGTGCCGCCGGTCTGGCTCCAGATCGCCACCAGCTTCAGGTCCAGGTCCTGCACCATCTGCCAGACACCCTTGGCAATCGCGCTGCTGAGTTGCAGCATCTTCAGGCGCATCACCGGCTCGCGGGCCGCTTCGGTACTGGCGACATAGGTCTCGGTGGTGGCCGCCACGTGCGCCATCATGTGGACCGCGCCCACCGGGAACTTGCCGACACTCGTTTCACCGCTGAGCATGACGGCATCGGTGCCGTCGAAGATGGCGTTGGCCACATCGCTTACCTCGGCCCGCGTGGGGCTGGCCTGCTCGATCATGCTCTGAAGCATCTGGGTGGCGACGATCACCGGCTTGCCGGCCACCTGGCAGCGGCGGATCAGGTCTTTCTGGATGATTGGCACCTGCGTCACATCCATCTCCACCCCCAGGTCGCCGCGGGCCACCATCAGCCCATCGCTGGCATCCAGGATGGCGTCGATCTCCTTGATCGCCTCGGCCTTCTCGATTTTTGCGATGATGTGGACATCAGAAATCTTGTTGCGCAGGTGCTGGCGCAGCAGGAGAATGTCATCGGCCCGGCGGACGAACGAGAGGGCCAGGTAATCAACATCATTCTCCAGCGCCCAGTCGATGCATTCCCAGTCCCGGTCGGTGATGGATGGGATGCTGATGGCGGTGTTGGGCAGGTTGACCCCTTTGCCGGTCTTGAGGACGCCGCCGGTCAGGCACTGCAGGCGCAGCTCGTTGAAGTTCTTGTCCGTGACGACAAAGCGGAGCAGGCCATCTTCGATCAGCACGCGGTCGCCGATGTTGACCTCATCAACGAAGTGGGCGTAGTTCGTGCAGACCCGGCCCTCCTTGCCGGTGATGGGGGCGCGCTGAATGATCAACTCATCGCCCACCTGGATCGGCATGCCGCCGGTGTCGTCGATGTTCTCGATGACCCCCAGGCGGATTTTCGGGCCGCACAGATCACCCAGGATGGCGATAGGCCGGTCGAAGCGGGCGGCGGCCTCGCGGATGGTGCGCAGCATCAGCAGGTGCTGATCAAGCGAGCCATGCGAGAAATTGAGCCGGCAGACATCGACACCGGCCTCAAAGAGCTTGAGCAAAGTCTCGACAGAGGATGTCGCCGGTCCCATGGTGGCGACGATCTTGGTACGGATCATGAGCTGTTTCATGCGGTCTCATCGGCAAGGTAAAGCCGGCCACGTTTCGCGGTGCGGTGCCGGCATTGTGTGACAATGCCGGGGCCGTGGCAAATCAGTCTCCAAAGCCGCGATGGCAGAGAGCGGCCCAGGAGACGATATGGCACGACCACTGCTGAATCACTTCAGGGGCGCGGAAGACCCGGCGGCGGGTTGTGCGCCATCTCACCCGGGCATCCCCCGCGATGACCCGACTTCCGGCGCGATCGCCGAGATGGGCAGGATGAAAGGCCGGTTGCCCAGAAGTTTGCGATGATGGCGAGAGACCCTGTTGCTACCGAGGGCCACGTGGTGCTCCACATCGGGGCTCGCATCGTAGAGAAGTGCTTCAAACGCGATCGTGCCCCAGTCGATGCGCAGGGCACGCATATGAGCACGCTGACAGGGGGCGTAATCCGGTAGCACATCGCCGACCGCTTCCGAAAGACGGCCCCTCCGGCCGCTACTGGGTTGAGGGGATTTGCCCGCAGCAGGGGCAGTCATCGGGGAAGTGGATGATGCAATCAGCGCCCTCGGCCCGGCGCCTGTCGCGCTCAGCAATGGCGAAGTCGGAAGCGGCGGCCAGGTCGGGGAATCGCCCCAGTGTTTCCCGCCTGCCGGTTGGGCCCCGGCAAATGCAAACGATCCAGTCCTGGTCCTGCGGATAGCGGAGGACGCACAACTGGCCAATGGGGTATTGGGCGGGCATGGTCTTACCTCCGGTGGCTCTCAGCTGGAGCGGATTGCAGGTCGATGCACACTGGTGGCATGGGTTTGCCATCCAGGCGGAGGGAGCCGTCAGCACGGATGGAAAACGCGCCACGAAAGTCGGTGGGCATATACGGGCAAACCGCTCTAGTGCTGGTTCAGTACTTTCAGCTCCTTCTTTTGCTTCAGCCAGGCGTCGATGCGGGCAGCGGTGCGCTTTCCATCGCCCATTGCGAGGATCACGGTCGCTGCGCCGCGGACGATGTCGCCGCCGGCGAAGACGCCGGGCTTGCTGGTCATGTTGTTCTCGTCCACGATGATGTTGCCGCGCTGATTCACCTGCAGATCGGGAGTGGTCTGGGTAAGCAGGGGGTTGGCGCGGGTGCCGATGGCCTCGATGAAGACATCACAGGTAATTTCAAATTCGCTGCCGGGAATGGGACGCGGACTGCGGCGGCCGGAAGCATCCGGCTCGCCCAGTTCCATGCGCTGGCAGCGCACCGCCCTTACCCAGCCCTTTTCATCGCCGAGCACCTCAACCGGGTTGCACAGCATCTCGAAGATGACGCCCTCCTGCTCGGCGTGGTGGATTTCCTCGACACGGGCGGGCATCTCTTCGCGCGAGCGGCGGTAGACCAGGGTGGCCGGATCGGCACCCAGGCGCCGTGCAGTGCGCACGGCATCCATCGCCACGTTGCCACCGCCCACCACCACGGCCTTCTTCGGCCGCAGCACCGGTGTGGCGCTCAGCGGGTCATAGGCGCACATCAGGTTGACGCGCGTGAGATATTCATTGGCCGAGTAGACGCCCTTGAAATGCTCACCCGGAATCCCCTGGAAGACCGGCAGGCCGGCGCCATTGGCAATGAAGACGGCGTGGAAGCCCTCTTCGGTCATGAGATCGTCAATGGTGTAGGTGCGGCCGATGACAACGTTGCAGATGATCTCAACACCAAGCTGGCGCAGCGTGTCCACTTCCTTGCGAACGATCGACTTGGGCAGGCGGAACTCGGGAATGCCGTAGAGCAGCACGCCACCGGGTTCGTGCAGCGCTTCGAAGACCGTGACCGCGTGTCCGGCCTTGGCAAGCTCCCCCGCGCAGGTGAGGCCCGCCGGACCTGAGCCGACCACGGCTACCCGGAAGCCGCTGGGGGCGGGGCGGGTCCTGGACTCGCGGTGATAGTGGTCGCGCGCCCAGTCTGCGACAAAGCGCTCGAGATAGCCGATGGCAGCCGGGGAGTTATTTTTCGCCTTGGCGCGGATGCAGTTGCACTCGCACTGTACCTCCTGCGGACAAACGCGGCCGGAAATGCCCGGCAGGGCGTTGGACGCGAACAGCACATCCGCCGCGGCCTTGAAATCTCCGGCGGCGACGCGATCGATGAAGGCGGGGATGTCGATGTTGACCGGACAGCCCTGGATGCACTTGGCATCCTTGCATTGGAGGCACCGCTGCGCTTCGCGCATGGCGATCTCAGCGCTGAGGCCGAGATTCACTTCCTCAAACGAGCGGCTTCGTTCGGTTGCATCCCGTTCAGGCATCGCCTGGCGGGGAATTTTCATTCGTTCAGCGGCTTTCATAGACGTAGTTGTTAGCTGCCAGTTGCTGGTTGCCGGTCAATCCCAGGTGCCCGCTGGCCACTGGTGCCTGGCCATCAGCGGCTTCTTCATGCCGGTACCTTGGAGCGACACTGGTGCCGTTCGACGGCCTGCTTTTCCTGATCGCGGTAGGCGGTCAGGCGGTAGCTCAGTTCCTTGAAATCGACCTGGTGGGCGTCGAATTCGGGGCCATCCACACAGGCGAAACGCATCTCGCCCCCCACCTGAATCCGGCAGCCGCCACACATCCCGGTGCCATCCACCATCACCGGGTTGAGGCTGGCGACCGTATGGATGCCGTAGGGGCGGGTCACTTCCGCCACGGCGCGCATCATCGGCACCGGCCCAGCGCACATCACTTCGCCGATGGCGGTCGGGGTGCCCTGGTGTTGTTCAATTAATTGCTGCAGGCGCTGGGTGACCAGGCCATGGAAGCCGTATGAGCCATCATCGGTGCAGGGGATCACCTCATCGCAGATGGCCCGCAATTCGTCTTCAAGAATGACATAAGGCCTGGAGCGGCCGCCCATGATGGCAGTGACGCGGTTGCCGACGGCCTTCAGGGCATGCGACTGGGGGTAGATCACTGCGGTCCCCACTCCGCCGCCGACGATGACGGCATGACCCACGTAGTGGATGTCGGTTGGCTTGCCCAGTGGGCCAACGATGTCGGATATGCAGTCGCCGGCCTCCAGCTCGCATAGCTGCTGCGTGGTGGCGCCGATCGCCTGGACGACCAAGGTGATGGTCCGGGCGGCCTTGTCCGGGTGGGCGATGGTGAGCGGGATGCGCTCGCCGCCGGGAACGACACGGAGGATCACAAACTGACCCGGTTTGCAATGGCGGACCACATGAGGCGCTTCAACGATGAATCGCTTCACCTCGGGGGCCAGCCAGCGGGCTTCAAGAATACGATGGCTCATTTACACGGCAGTGTACTGCCGGGAGGGTGGAGGAATAAGACATAAACGTCCTAAAAGTGCGTAACCGCATCCGATGAGTGAGGAATGGGGTCGTGCCGGCGGAGTCATGCGGTGGTGTTCTGCGCGGGGGGCTGATGTCGGAAGGTTCTGGCATGCCGTTCGTTATTGCTTCCCTTGCCGGGGCGAAAACGGGCTTTCGCTGGGCAAAGGATGATCAATCGGCCGATCGGTGCATGTTTGAGTGGCAGTGGACACTGATCGGCCGGCAGGCCGCGGCCGGCTGCGCTGGCGGTGGCAGAGAGAAGGGTGCTGGAATGTGGGATCGGGTTGTGGCGATCAGGGTATGGGTGGGCAAGCTGCTGACGGTGGGCATTGCAGCGGCGATCGCGGTGGCGATGGTTTGGCGTGGGGTTGAATGTACCGGCACGGAACCCATTACCGGGATGGTGCCGCCGGTGATGTGTTCCCTGTTCGGATTGTCATGCCTGTTGACCGGAATTTCGCTGGCCTTTGGCGATGAAGACACCGAGGCAACGGGGTGATGACGGCGTTCCCATGCAACCGCGCAGGCGCAATCGCGCAGGCGCGATGAAGGAAAACCAGGCAAAAAGGGAACAGCCGGATGACCGATGCATCTCTGGCACTGTTGCCTTGTGCGATTGCCGCTTCACCCCATCGCGTCTGCGCGTTTACACCACCTGCGCGTTCGCGGGAACGATGTCAGCTCAGCGCTACGTTTACGAAGGCGATGCGCTGGGTGCCACTGAAGGTCCACAGCAGGCTCTTGCCGGTGGCGGCGTGGCGCCAGAACAGGTCTGGATCACCATCGTTGTCGTAGTCATCCACACCGGCGATCCGCCATGCCAGATCGGCGGTGATGTCCAGCGCCTGGAACCGATCGATGCGCTGCTGGTTGTTGAGCAGCCAGAGCGTGTTCTTACCGTTGCGGGTGTTGCGCCAGACGATGTCATCGATGCCGTCGCCGTTGAAGTCACCCACGCCAGCGATGCGCCAGTCCTGGTCAGCGGTTGAAGGCAAGGCGCGGAAGCTGCCCAGGGTTGTGCCGTTCATCAGCCAGAGGGTGTTTTGTCCGGTGACATTGTTGCGCCAGACGATGTCGTTGTACCCATCCTGGTTGAAGTCGCCGGCGGCGACAGCCTGCCAGTCCGTATTGGCCAGCATCGGCAGATCAACCTGCTGGGTGGAGGTAGGACTGTTGTGCAGCCAGATGCGGCTCTGGCCGGTCGCTGGATTGTAGTAGAGGACATCGGTGTGGCCGTCGCCGTTGAAGTCGGCGGCCGCCCCAAGGGTCCAGTTAAAATCAGGCGCCTGCAACGGCAGCGCGCTGATACGCTGCGGACCATTGAGGCCCCAGACAATGCTGCCAGCCGCGTTGCGGAAGAGGATGTCGGTCTTGCCGTCGTTGTTGAAGTCCACCTTCGGCCCGGCCGGGGGCGGCGGGGGAGGGGGCGTGGCAATTTGCTGCAAGGCGAAGTTGTCGGTGTTGGTCTCCTCGCCGGCAGCGACCGTACTGGTGCGGAAGGTGGGGATGGGACCGGTGTAGCCTTCCGGCACCGCCAGCAGGCGGATGGTGTAGGTGCCGGGGTCGAGATCACGGAAATTGTAGTTCTGGCCAAAAAAGCTGACGTAATCACGGGTGACGTCGGTCGGCTCGCCGGGATCGAACTGCCCGTTGTTGTCCAGATCGAGATAGACGGTGGCGCCGACGATGAGGGTATCATCACCCGGTCCGGGCACCTTGTGGGGACCCTGATCGATCGGATTGTTCATGGTGAACAGGCCATCACCGTTGAGATCGTTGAAGACGATGCCGCCGACCGCGCCGACTGGGAAGACCGCGAAATCGCGATCCTCATACACTTCATCACCGCTGATATTGATGACATAGGTGCCGTTGTCGGTCGCCGGCTGATAGATGCGATGATAGTGGGCCGGCTGTACGCGGACGCGGTAGGTGCCGGGGGGGAGATTGCTCAGGGTATAGCGGCCATAGTTTGGGTTGGGTGTGGTCCCATCGCCCAGGTGGCTGGCGCCGTCCGTAAAGACCTTGGGCTCGCCGGCGTCGAGCTGATCGTTACCGTTCAGATCGAAGAAGACCGATACGTTTCCCAGTGGTGTGTCGGGGATGTTATCCCCGTTGGCGTCGAGCCGAACAAAGCCGGTAATGGTTCCACCAGCGAACAGTCGGCGGCACTCGAATGATTCCAACACCGCCACAGGGCAACGCAAAAACGCCATACGCGACATCTCCAGCAATTTTATGAAAAAAGAGGGCAAGGTCAGAGGCCAGGGAGAACGTCCGATAATCCTGCATCCGATGATGCGATTATCTTCGTCACGAGGGGGCTTGGCACAATAGTAGAACCCTGTAAAAAAACGTGCGTAAAGAGATGTAAAGGGTTGGCCAGTGCTGGTTGACAGGGACAGCGCGGTGGAGTAGGTTAGCAACTGTCAGGTTGACGGCCAACACCCAAACAATCTCGATTTACTGACCAGTCCCTCCCTTGCCAAGAGGTAGCGGGAGATGGGCTGGTTCTGTATTTGCGCTTGATTGGGCTGTTTGTCGGGACTATCGTAAGCAGGTTGGGAATCAGGACTTGGAAAAACTCATGGTGCGTTTTTGAGTGCGGACGCGGCGGCGGCCGGTGGCATCGGTATCCACCCGGCAGGCGGCTGCGTCTTTCGCGTCCGGGCCGGCGGTGGGCCCGAGGTGCGGTTCGTGTGGTGCAGGTTGGTGGTCCGCGGCCGCTCCGGTGTCGCGGGCACATGCGACGAAACCCCGATCAGTCGTCGGTAAGCAGCGGCGTTCGACTTCAATAACAGAAATAAGACAGGTGCCAGGTGCCCAACCGGCAGCCGCCGGGCGGTGGATTGTTTACCCGCCCGACCCACTCCCGCCGGCCGGTGAGCCTGTCGCTTTTGCCCGGTTAGCGAGGACCAATAGTAATGCAGGTCAAATTGCAGACACGTGAGGTGCGCGATTTCTCCAAGCGGGGCGATGCCTTGCCGATCCCGAATCTGATCCAGGTTCAGATCGAGGCCTACGCCCGCTTCCTCCAGAAGGATGTTGAGCCGGCCAAGCGCAAGAACGAGGGCCTGGAGAACCTCCTGCGGGAGGTCTTCCCCATCGAAAGCTACGACGGCAATCTCAAGCTCGAATACATCAGCTACGATCTCGGCGAGCCGCGCTACACCACCGATGAGTGCCGCGCCCTCCGCCTGACCTACGGCATGCCGTTCCGCATCCAGGTCCGCTTCACCCGCAAGGACAAGGATGAGGTGATCGAGGATTCGATCTACCTCGGCGAGATCCCGATCATGATCGGCGGCGGTGAGTTCATCATCAACGGCGCTGAGCGCGTGATCGTGAACCAGTTGCACCGCTCGCCGGGTGTGGACTTCCTGGTGGAGGTGCAGGAGGGCGACCGCCCGCTGCACGGCTGCCGCGTCATCCCCGAGCGCGGTTCGTGGATCGAGTGCTCGGTGACAAAGAAGGATTCGCTGTCGGTGCGCATCGACCAGTCCAGCAAGATCCCCGCCACCACCTTCCTGCGGGCGCTGGATGAGAAGTACAGCACGAGCGAAGCGATCATCCGCGAGTTCTACGATGTGCAGTCGGTGAAGGTCAAAGACCTCCAGGCTGCCTACTATGCCGCCAGCACGATCATCGACGCCGAGAGCGGCGAGGAACTGGTCAAGGCCGGCGC
>CAYNMV010000062.1:0-5550 GCA_964398315.1 uncultured Tepidisphaeraceae bacterium
ATCGTCCGGGATGTGCATCTTGCGGTAGATGCCGGCCAGCTTGCCGTTGGTGTCGATGACGACCGCGGTGTTGTGATACAGCCCCGCCGCCCGGCGCTCGAACAGGCTGCCGATGATGACGACCTTGTATTTCTTGGCCAGCTTCGACAGCGCTTCGGTGCTCGGCCCGGGGATCGGCTCGGCCAGGTCGAAAAAGCGATGGTCTTCGCACTGGCAGAAATACTTGCTGCGGAACAGCTCCTGGGTGCAGAGGATCTGGGCGCCGTTTTTGGCCGCCTGTTCCAGCAGCTTGAGCTGGCGGTTGAGGTTGTCGCGCACATCATCGCCACAGGCCATCTGGGTGATGCCAACGGTGACGATCTTGCTGCGCTCACTGCGACGGCGCTCGGTGCCGAGGGGCTTGAGGTCGGATCCGCGCTGGGTGCGCTTCCTGGTTCGGGTACTTTTCTTCGTCTTGGCCATGGGCGGGACAGAATACCCCATAAACGCGAAGAGGCGAAGGGGCGAAGCCGCGCCGCAGCGTCTCAGCGCTGGCCGCCGAGGGCAAGGATGAAGCGTTCGACGTTGGTGGCGGCGTCGCCGATGCCGGATTTGCTTTGCTTGTCGATCTCGGTCAGCAGGTGCAGGGCGCGGGCCACGCCGGCATCGCCCATGGCGACGGCGGTATTGATGAACTCGCTGCGCATCTTCGGATCGCGATACTTGAAGCGCGGCAGGACACTCTGCGGATTCTGTCCCGCGCGGCGGGCGCCAAGCACCTTGCGCACATCCTCCAGCCACATGCCGATCCAGGTGACCGCGCGGAACTCGGCGCTGGGATCGAGCTGGGTGAGCTGCCGCCAGCGCTTCAGCGCAACGGTTGACTGCCCCACCGCCATGGCGTTGGTCAGGTCCCACATTTCCTGCTCGCGCTGGAAGGAGACGGTGCGCCCGATGTCCGGGACATCCACTTTTCCGCCCTCCACCTGCAACGCCAGCTTGGCCAGCTCGTTGTCGATCTTGCCCAGGTCATCGCCGATCAGATCGGCCAGCAGGTTGGCGGCGGCAAGCGTCACCGTCACACGATGCTGCTGCTTGCCGCGCTGGATGATCCAGCCGGGCAGTTCGTTCTGCCCGGGCGGTTCGCACTTGCAGACCTCTCCATGTTTGGCGATCAGCTTGGCGATGCGCTGATTGCCGGGAAGCGAGTTGAGCCGCAGCACCAGCACGCCGCTGCTGGAAGGCTGCTGCACATAATTTTCCAGCGCGTTGCGAAAGCGGGAGACGAACTCATCGGCGTTGCGCACAATGACGAGCTTGGTTTCGCCGCCGAACATGGCGAAGCTGCGCAGCTCATCAAGCACCTCGGCCAGCTCTGCCTCTTCCCCCTCGACGTCCAGCTTCTGGGCATCGGCGGGCAGGTGCGACACGATCTGCGCAAGCTTCTGCAAATGCAGAAACCCATCGGAACCCACCAGCGCATATACCGGCTTCAGCTTCACGCACAGCATTGTCGGCCTCTGTTTTTCACCCGTCAATCGAACCGCCGCCGGTTCTCTTTCGTTCTAGAGAACATTGGCTACACTCACCCCCGGTGGGGTGGCCGATAATGTTTGCGGGCTGTTGCTCGGGTTAGGGAGAATCCAAGATGTCCAATCCATACGCCTCATTTTGCGAGGATTTTTACGTGAACATGCGGCTCGGTTCGCAGATGGCCCTCCCACACGGACGTGAGACGGTCCTGCACTTCTTCGAGCAGGCGCAGAAGGCGTTCCCCGCCATGACGCGCTTCCGCCGAGGCGACCATGAGCTGAGCATCGAAGAAGACCGCAACGCCGCCGGCTACCGCTGGCTGACCATGGAGCACAAGCGCCTGTCCAGCGGCCATGTGAACCCGCCTTCGGTGGAGGAGGCCGTCAAACTGCACCGCACCGTGCTGCAGATGGCGCCGCACTACATCGGCATCTCACCGGTTGAGATCGACTATCTGGATGTCCTGTTCGGCTTTGATATCGAGTACAGCGGCAATCACGATGAGATCGTGGCCGACACGATTTTCGCCGATTCACCGCTGGCTTGCCTGTGCGAGGAGACCGGCGCCCGGCCGGTGGATTTCCAGCCGACGGTGACGGTGGCGCTGAGCGAGGACTGCCGCCTGCAGGCGCGCATCGATGTGGTGACCCGCACCAACAGCTACCAGGTGCGCACCGGCGAATATGGCGATGATGTCATCAGCGTCTATCTCATCCTCCGCCGCTACTGGGGTGATCGCCCGAAGCAGCCGATGGAAAAGCTGTTTGCGGAGATGGCCGGGCGCGCTGAAACACTGACCGGCAGCTACATCCTGCCGCGTATCCTGCGCCCGCTGAACGAGGCGATCGCCTCACGCTCATAGCGGCGGCTGGCAGACATTCGGGGAACTTTGCGCGGACCCCAAAAGCCCAGGGCCATTGCCCTGGGCTTTCTTCTTGCCTACAACAGCATGGCGCACGCTGAACCAGGAGCCTGTCATGCCGGGTGAACCCCACAGCGCCCTCACGCCGGCCGCCGAGCGGCTCGTGCGTTTTTACCGCAACCAGGCGCCCGACCACGCCGG
The DNA here is from genome assembly GCA_964398315.1 of uncultured Tepidisphaeraceae bacterium. Taxonomy (GTDB): domain Bacteria; phylum Planctomycetota; class Phycisphaerae; order Tepidisphaerales; family Tepidisphaeraceae; genus JADLCB01. The sequence continues at coordinate 2,576 of CAYNMV010000062.1, forward strand.
GCGGATGCTCGAGGAGATCCTGAACTGGTCGGATGAAGCGCTGGAACGAACCCACGACTACATCCAGTGGCTCTTTCCCAACCGCGATCCCAGTCCGGTCAATCCGCTGGCGCCGACGGTGGATGACTCGGCGGTGAGCGCTTTCGCGGCCGATGCGGATCTTCGGGCGAACCTGCAGCGCGCGTTCGAGCGCATGGCCCGGTTTTACGGCCTGGCCATCCAGCGCGAGGGACAGCGCATGCGCATCATCCGCTCGCCCCAATGGCCGCAGCGCAGCGCCAACTGGCTGACCAGCGGCAACCACAACCTGCTGCGGATCACCCGTATCCTCAAGTGCCTGCGCCTGCTGGGACTGGAAGCCACGGCGGCCGCGTTCTTCGAGGCGCTGCAGGCCATTTACCACGCGCCCGAAGGCCGCGCCATCGGTTCGCGCAGCTTCAACTTCTGGCGCGATGCGGCAGAAGGCTGACACACCGCGGCACAACCCACCCTGCATCGCCGCAGCAGGCATTGGCGCCATGGCACACGGCATCGCCCGCGCGGCATCACGCACCTGATGAAGCGGCCGGGGCCGCCGCGGCGGCTGACTGGCGCGCCCGGATGGCCACCCGCATCGTCCACAGGCCCGCGATCGTCAGCAGTGTGGCGGCCACGACGTACTGGGCTGTGTTGTTGAGATAGGGAAACGCCAGCCCCGCCACCGCCGGCCCGGCCACCCGGGCGAGGCTGGACAGCGCATGATACAGCCCGAACGCCACCCCCTGCTGATCCGGCGAGGTGTGCTGCGAGATCAGCGAGGAGACGGTCGGCTGCTGCAAACTGCGGCCGGTGGCGTTCACAATGCCGGCAACGATGATCAGCCCCAGCAGCGGGTGATAGCCGGCGGTGATGAAACCGCCCATTGCCAGCGCTACCAGCAGGGGCCCGGCGATGGCCAGCGGCCACTCCCCCAGCCGCCGGGTCAGCACCCCGACCAGGCCACCCTGCACCACGATGATGACCAGCCCGACCATGCCGAAGAAATAGCCGATCTGGCGCTCCTCGAAGCCGAAGTGGCCATGCAGGAACATGCCGACGGTCGTTTCGAGCATGACGAACGCCGCCATCGACACGGTCGTGATGAGAATGAGCTGCGCTGCCACCGGCGAGCGGAAGACCGGCATGAAGACGCTGGGGTGGAAAATCATCGTGGAGCCGGAGGAGGTCCTGCGCTTGCGCGATTCGGGCAGCCACCAGAACGTCAGCAGCGCTGCCACCAGGCACAGCCCCGCCGCCACAAACGCCGGATAGCTGACATCCCACCGCCCCACCTCACCGCCCAGCCATGGCCCGGCGGCAAACCCCAGTCCCAGCGCCATGCCGATCACCCCCATCCCGCGGGCCCGATTGGCCGGCGTGGTGACATCACTGATGTAAGCCTGGGCGGTGGAGATATTGCCGCCGCTGACCCCGTCAATCACGCGCGACAGATAGACCAGCACCAGCGTGAGCGTCGGGTGCAGGGGCAGTTGCGTGGACAACCCGAGGATGATGTACCCCACCGCGCTGCCAATCTGCGAGATGATCAGCACCGGCCGGCGGCCAAAGCGATCGCTGAGCGCCCCCAGGACCGGGGCGCCGATGAACTGGCAGATAGAGAAGGTGGAGAACAGCAGCGTCACCGCCAGCGGCCGCTGTTCGTAGTTGGGCACGTAGAACTGGATCAGGGGGATGATGATGCCGAAGCCCATCAGGTCGGCGAAGACAATCAGGAAAATCACCGCCAGCGCCCGCTGGGGTGTTGGGGATGAAGGATCAGGCTCGGCATGCATCTGCGACATGGGGATGCCTTATACCGCCGGAGCGCTGGCGGATGCCAGTTGGCGAGGGCGTTGCCCGTTCATCGCTGGGCGATTCTGCGCCGGCACCCGCGGATGGCACATTCTTGCGGGCGCTGCCGCGAGAGGCCTGCTGCGCGATCTGCCACCCCGCCGGCAATGGGGAACCGGTCATGCCTCCCTTGACCCCATCGCCCGCGTGCGCGAGGATTCGAGGGCTTCAGGCGGGGAAGAATCGCTCCGATAAACAGAGGCCATGATGACTCCATCCAAGACCGATCGCATTCTCGTCACCGGCGGGGCCGGGTTCCTGGGCTCATTCGTCCTGGAGCAGCTTCGCGCCAAAGGCTACAACGACATCGTGGTGCCCCGCCGGCGGGAGTATGACCTGACCAGCGAGCAGGCCGTTGCCAAGCTGTATGCCGACCACAAGCCCGACATCGTGATGCACCTGGCGGCCGAGGTGGGCGGGATCGGCGCCAATCGCGACAACCCGGGGCGCTTCTTCTTCGCCAACATGGCAATGGGCCTGCACCTGATCGAGCATGCCCGGCGGGTGGGGCATGTGAAGAAGTTCGTGCAGGTGGGGACGATCTGCGCGTATCCCAAGTTCACGCCGGTGCCGTTCAAGGAGCAAGACATCTGGAACGGCTATCCCGAAGAAACCAACGCCCCCTACGGCATCGCCAAGAAGGCGCTGCTGGTGATGCTGCAAAGCTATCGCGCGCAGTACGGCTTCAACGGCATCTACCTGCTGCCGGTCAACCTGTACGGCCCGCGCGACAACTTCGACCTGCACTCCTCGCATGTCATCCCCGCCCTGATCCGCAAGTGTGTTGAGGCGCGCGACCGGGGCGATGAGAAGATCGTCGCCTGGGGTACCGGCTCGGCCAGCCGCGAGTTCCTCCACGCCCGCGACTGCGCGGATGGCCTGATCCGCGCCATGGAAACCTACGAGAGCGATGAGCCGATGAACCTGGGTTCCGGCCGGGAAATCACCATCAAGGACCTGACCGAGATGGTCGCCCGCCTGAGCGGCTTCAAGGGCCGAATCGAGTGGGACACCACCAAGCCGGACGGCCAGCCCCGCCGCTGCCTCGATGTCACCCGCGCCCGCGAACACCTGGGCTGGACCGCACAAACCAAGCTGGAAGACGG
>CAYNMV010000062.1:5650-25210 GCA_964398315.1 uncultured Tepidisphaeraceae bacterium
CCACCGAACCCTCACCCCCCCTGCCCCAGGCGCGGCCGGGAGTTGGAACTGAGACGCGCCAGCGGGTACTGTCGCGGCCTGAATGTCACTCACTGGCGAAATCCTGGTCCCCCACCTCGGCTGGCTGCGGCATGAAGCCGGGGATGATGTGGCGCTGTTCCTGCAGCAGGGATGGTTCGAGGCCCGCGAGCAGGCAATGGCGTGGCTGTACCTGCGCGCGGGGGATACCTTCATCGACTGCGGAGCGCATGTCGGGCTGTTCAGCGTGCTGGCCGGGCGGGCGGTGGATGCGCAAAGCGCTGAAGGCGGCGGGCGGGTGATCTCGATCGAGCCGGAGCCGGCAACGGCCGCCCTGCTGAGAGAGAACCTCCAGATCAACGGCATCGAGCGCGCCACCGTGATCACGGCGGGCATCACGGATCACACCGGCACGATGCGCCTGCACCAGTCGGGCGCGGGACGCTCGGCCTACAACACCCTCTCGGGCAGCGATGATGCGCCGGGCGTCGATGTGCGCGTGCTGACGCTGGATGAACTGCTCGATGAGCAGCAGGTCGAGCGGGCGGCGTTCCTGAAGATCGATGTCGAGGGGCTGGAGCTGAACGTCTGGCGCGGGGCACAGCGCTCGATCGAGCGGGGCGCGCTGCCGCTGGTGATGATCGAGTTCACCGAGGAAAACCTGCAGCGCGCCGGGCACTCGACGCTGGAGCTGGCCCGGGCAGTTGAGGAAGCGGGGTACATGCTCTGCCGGTTTGATGTCCAGTCGCTGCAACTGGCGCCCGCCCGGGTTGAGGGGCCGATCGGCTATGACAACCTGTTTGCCGTGCGCAACCTGGCCGAGGTGAACCAGCGGCTCAGCAGCGCGGATGAAGGGCGGCGGCGCATCGCCGGGGAGATCCTGCGGCGGGCCGAGGCAGCGCAGGTTGCACAGGAGGCCGAGGGCATCCGCCGGCGCTTTGCTGAGTTGCAGCAGTTCCGGGATGCCGCCCTGGCCCGCATCGAGCGCATGACCCATGATCTGGAGCGCGTGCTGGCGCGGGCCGAGCATGCCGAGCGCTCGCACGAGCAGACCGGCCAGACATTGCGGCAAACCCAGGAGTGGCTGAAGATCACCACCGAGCGGGCGCTCAAGGCCGAGCAGCGTGCCCGGGATGCCGAAGCGCTCCAGCGGAGCGAGGCCGAAGCGGCCCGGGCGCGCGAGCAGTGCCTGACCCGGCAGCTCGATGAGACCCGCCAGCTCGTCAGCCAGTTGAGCGAGCAGCTTTTCGCGTTCGTCACCAGCAAGTACGAACAACTCTCCTGTAAACTGGGCGTGCGCAAGAAGCCGGAATGGGTGGATGCGTTTGTCGAGCAGCACCTGCGCGAGCGCGCCGCCGCCCCCAGCCCGCCCCCTGCCGCCCCTCCTCCCGCACAGCCGGATCAGCCCGGTCAAGGCTGATGGCCCCCGGCCCAACCTGATCAACCCGGCCCAGGCTGCCAGCACACGCCACGGGTGCGTTACCGGTCCGCCAGCCCGATGGCCCGCGCATGGACCTGCGCTGTAGCACGGCCCGCCCCCCTGTCCAGGCCCGCCAGGGGGTGAAAGACAAAGGGAAAAATGATCGGTCCACAATAATTGGCCCGCCGGTGCGTAATAAGGGTAGAGAACCAACAAAGGAGACCATGATGAATAAGCATGCGATTTGGTGTGCGGTGGCGGCGATGACGCTTTCGGTGGGACTGGCCCAGGCCCAGGAAGGCGGTGGCGATCGTCCGCGCGAAGATGGGCGACGACAGGTCGATGAGCGGCCGCGCCGTGGCCCGCGTGAAGGGGCCGGCCCCCGTGAAGGTGCAGGACCGCGCGAAGGCGCTGGCATGCGGGAAGGCCGTGGCCCGCGTGAGGGCATGGGTCTGCGGGGTGAGGCCATCCGGCGCTTTGACCGGGATGGCGATGGCCAGTTGAACGATGAAGAGCGCCAGGCCGCCCAGGCCGAGGTGCAGGCCCGCGCTGAAGCGGTGCGCGAGAAAATCCGGGCCGCCATCGACACCGATGGCAACGGCGAGATTGATGAGTTGGAGCGCGAGGCGGCCCGCCTGGCCTTGCGCAACGTGCTGGCTCCGGCCGCCGAGCGCAACGCGGATGGCGTTGCCCCCCGGCGCGGTGATGGCCCGCGCGAGGGCCGTCCCGGTGCGGCGGATCGCCCCCGTGAAGGCCGCGGCGCTGGTGGTCGCGAGGGGCGCAACGCACGCTGATCGCATCGGTCGACCCGATCGGCAAGCGCCCGCGCAGCGATGCCCAGGCATCGCTGTGCGGGTGATGGATCATCAGCGCGTTGACCACCCCCGCGGTGAAACCGCCGGGACCGGGTTCACGGCGGTTGGGGTGCACGCCGTCAACCCACTGGCGTGAATTCCCAGCCGCGTGAATGTAATCCGGCAGACCGGGCGCGGTGGATGGCCGAGTGATCTCACCGGCCGTCCACCGCGCCCGCTTTCTTTGGATCAACCTGCGCACGGCGCAGCAGTATGCGGCGCAGCACGATGGCAGTGGGCCGCCGATTCCACCTGGTGGCCTGGCTGCATCCCCACCTTTGGCAACCCGCCATCCCGGCGGGCTCCTGGCTGCGCTGAAACGGGCGATGTCTGTGGCTGCGGAAATGGGCGGGCGGACGCCGCATCGGCCCGTCATATCCCATCGCCATCCGCAGAATTTCCGCCGGGACTTCACCTGCCCCTCTTCCCTGGCCGATAACCTTGGTATACTCCCCGCTGGTGGCAGGGATGCCGCCCTGGGAGAACCCCGGGAAGTGGGTATGGAAGCCAAACAAGCCCTTGGTGAGCCGCGGGCTCTGGTCTCGCGGTCAGCGCTCGTGCACAACGCTCGGCTGATCCGCCGAACGGTTGGGCCGGGTGTGAAGATCTGCGCCATCGTCAAGGCCAACGCCTACGGCCACGGCGTCAACCTCGTCTGCGACACCCTGCTCAATTTTGGCCAGGACGGCGCTGAGCCGCCGCTTGTGGATGCGTTTGCGGTCGCCAGCCTGGATGAGGCTGCTCTCGTCCCCGAAACCACCCTGCCAATTCACGTTTTCCGCCCGGTGGAAAATGTCTACGTCGGCCAGCAGCGCGAGAAGCTGGAGGCGGCCATCCGCCACGGGTGGATCCTGACCGTCTGCACGCCCAGTGCGGCCCAGGATGTGGCGCGCATCGCGCTGGCCTGCGGCCGGCGGGCGCAGGTGCAGGTGATGATCGACAGCGGCATGTCGCGCAGCGGTGTGTCGCCGGACGGATTTGGCGAGCTGATCACGCGGATTACCGCCATGCCGTCGCTGCGGCTGCAATCGCTCTGCACCCACTTCGCCTGCAGCGAAGATGCTGCTAATCCGGTCACCGCCGAGCAGTTTGCACTGTTCACCCGCACCACCGACCTGCTCAATGTCGGCCTGCGCCCCCTGTATTTCCCTGAAAACGGCATCGGTTCGGCCCGCAGCGCTGAGCCGATCCCCTACTTGCGCCATGCCGCCAACAGCGGAGCGGTGTTCCTGCACCCCCAGACCCACCTGGACATGGTGCGGCCGGGGCTGGCGCTCTACGGCATTGATCCCACCTGTGCACCGAGCATGGACCGCCCGCTGCGGCCGGTGCTGAAGTGGACCGCGCCGTTGCTGATGGTCCGCGAGGTGCCGGCCAATACGCCGGTTGGCTATGGCCAGACCTGGCGCAGCAAGCATCCGACAAAGATCGGCCTGGTGCCGGTGGGATATGCCGATGGCTACCTGCGGGCCTTTTCCAACCGCGCGGTGATGATGGTTCACGGCCAGCCCTGCCCGGTGGTGGGCCGGGTGAGCATGGACCTGGTGACGCTCGATCTCGGCCCGGCCAGCGAGGCCACCATCGGCGATGAGGTGATCATCCTCGACAACGACCCGCTCAGCCCCGCCAGCGTCTATGCCCTGGCGAAGGCCGGGGACACCATTCCCTACGAGCTGTTCTGCCGCATCGGCCCGCGCATCCCCCGCATCGCCACCGACCCGGCCGATGAACTGGTCGAAACCCGCCGGGCAACGGATGCGGCGTGACCGAGTGCCGGCCACGCCGCTTTATCACAACGCCGCTTTATCACCATGCGCTGATTACCACGCATACGCTTCGGGGGCGCGCTGGGCTTTCCAGTCGGCGATGCCTTCCTCGGTGGGGCCCTTGGGGCCGGGGAAGATCTTGTCGAGCCGCTTCAGGGTGGCCTCATCCAGCTTGATCTCCAGGGCGCGGAGGCTGCCGGTAAGCTGCTCCATGGTGCGCGGGCCGATGATCGGGGCGGTGACGACCGGGTTGTGCAGCAGCCAGGCGAGGGCGACATCGGCCGGCTTTTCGCCCAGTTCACGGCAGAGGTTTTCCCACTGCTCGAGGCGCGGGCGCTCGCGCTCGATCCGCTTCTGCATGTTCTCATTGGCCCGGCGGCCCTGGGCGGCCTTTTCCAGCACGCCGCCGAGGAAGCCGCCATCCAGGGGGCTCCAGGGGATGACACCCAGCCCGTAGTATTCGCAGGCCGGCAGCACTTCCAGCTCCACGGTGCGGGCGGCCAGGCTGTATTTGCTCTGCTCGCTGACCAGGCCGATGAAATTGCGAATCGTGGCGGTGGCCTGGGCGGTGGCGATGTGCCAGCCGGCGAAGTTGCTGCTGCCGACGTAGATGATCTTCCCCTGCTTCACCAGCACATCCATCGCCTGCCACACCTCATCCCATGGGGTTTCACGGCTGATGTGGTGCATCTGGTACAGGTCGATGTAGTCGGTCTGGAGCCGTTTCAGGGAGTTGTCGCAGGCCCGGCGGATCTTGACCGCGCTCAGGCCGCGCTGCATGGTCAGATCGGCCGGGTCCTGGTTCATGTCGCCGAAGACCTTGGTGGCCAGGATGACTTTCTCGCGGCGGCCGCCCCCCTGCGCCAGCCAGCGGCCGATGATCTGCTCTGTGACGCCTTCGCCCTTCTTCCAGCCGTAGACATCGGCGGTGTCGAAGAAGTTGATGCCCAGTTCCAGGGCCTTGTCCATCAGGACGAAGCTGTCGGGTTCGCTGGTCTGCGGGCCGAAGTTCATGGTGCCCAGGCACAGACGGGAAACCTTAAGACCGGTGCGGCCGAGCGTGGTGTATTGCATGGCGCCTCCTTGATGCGAGCGGGAAGATGAGAAATTGTGCGGCGATTGTGAACCGAGTGCCGGCGATTGGGAAGGGGCGGAATCGCACCGGGGACTCAATGTCGCACCCTTGCCCGCCACAACCCTTTGCCAAGAAATAAGATAGAGCAGCACACGCAGCGTGCCCATTGCGAGCACAGCGGGCCGGGCCGGGTAGGGTCAGGCCGATGCGGCACCGGTGTAGCGCGAGGGATTGTAAAACCGCTGGCGGCGGGTATACTTCTCGGTTCTCTACCTTTAGGAATTGACTGGAGAACCAGACGGATGGCAGTGAAGTTGCGACTCAAGCGATTTGGGCGGAAGAACGGCGCGTTCTTCCGTCTTAATGCGGTGGACTCCCGCAGCCCGCGCGATGGCCGGGTGATCGAGGAGCTTGGTTTCTATGACCCCCGCAATAAGGACCAGAGCAAGCAGTTCTCGGCCAAGCTCGAGCGCTGCACCTACTGGCTCGACCAGGGCGCCATCCCGTCGGAGACGGTTTCCTCACTGCTGAAGAAGGCGGGCGTGGAACACAAGCAGCTGCGCCTGCCCAAGCCCGGCAAGCCGAAGGCCGCGCCTGCGGGCGATGCCAAGGCCGACGCCGCGCCGACCGCGTAACGCGGTCCGTTTCCTCTCAGCCCACGGTTTCGCCGTGGGCTTTTGCATGGTTAGAGCACGAAGGGATCAGAAACTTGCGGTCATGTCCCTTCGCATCGACATTCTGACGCTCTTCCCGGAGATGTTCGGCCCCATCCTGGGTACGAGCATTCCCAAACGGGCGGCCGAAAAGGGTCTGGTCGAGTATCACCTGAAAAATCTTCGGGATTTTGCGACCGACCGCCATCAGTCGGTGGATGACCGCCCCTTCGGCGGCGGGCCCGGGATGGTGATGATGGCCCCGATTGTGTTCGAGGCCGTCGAGTGGGCCGAGGCCCAGGACCCGCGTCCGGCGACGCGAATCCTGCTGAGCCCGCAGGGAAGGGTACTGGATCAACGCCTGGCCGAGCAGTTGGCAACGCATGATCGCCTGCTGCTGATCGCCGGGCATTATGAAGGCTTCGATGAGCGGATCATCGACGGCCTGAAACCGCTGGAAGTGAGCATCGGCGACTATGTGCTGAGCGGCGGCGAGCTGGCAGCGCTGGTCCTGATCGATGCTGTGGTGCGGCTCTTGCCGGGCGCATTGGGCGCTGAGGAAGGTGCCGCCGATGAAACCTTCGCCGACGGGCTGCTGGAATATCCCCAGTACACCCGCCCGCGCGAATTCCGGGGCATGAGCGTCCCGGAGGTCCTGCTGAGCGGCAACCATGCCGCCATCGCCCGCTGGCGACAGGAGCAACGCGAGAAACGAACCCAAACCCGCCGGCCCGATTTGTGGGCGGCCTATGAGAAGCGTTCAGGGGCCGGGACTGACCAGCCCGATGCGAACCGGCGGCCTGAACCCTGAATCCCGAAACCGTTACAATTTTTCGACCGACTGGAGACTGCCATGCGTAACCCACTCATCGACGCCGTTGAAAAAGCCAGTATGAAGCAGGAAGTACCGGAGTTCCGCGTCGGCGACACGGTGGATGTGGCCATCCGCATCGTCGAAGGCGACAAGCAGCGCATCCAGGTCTTCACCGGCACGGTCATCATGCGCAAGGGGGCGGGGATCAATGAGACCTTCACCGTCCGGCGCATCGTCAACAACGAGGGTGTGGAGCGCGTCTTCCCGGTGCATTCGCCGGCGATCCAGTCGATCACGGTGAAGCGCAGCGGCGAAACCCGCCGGGCCAAGCTTTACTTCCTGCGCGATCGCGTGGGCAAGGCGGTTCGCCTGGTCGAGAAGCGCCGGGCGCCCAAGAGCAGCGAGAGCGGCACCTCGGCCGACAGCGAAGGTGCCCCCGCCCTCGCCGGCGCTGCCAGCTAAATCGCGCCAAACGAACCCAATTTGCGCGAACCGGATTTTTCGCCAGCGCCCGCGGCTTTCGCCGTCCGCGGGCGCTGTCATGCGCGCAGGGTGGATGACATCACCCGCAGGACCGAACGAAGCCAATTTGTCGGATTCCTGCGCCACGCTTTGCCGCGGCGGGCCGGTGGGGGATTTGTAAAGGTCATTTACAAATTCGGCCCATGGGGTCGATCCAGCCGGTGCAGGGTTCGGGGCATGGGCCCGACACCCCCGCAAATCGGCGGAACGAACCCAATTCGCCATCCTTCACACTGACGCCCACCGCAGGTGACGCCCACCGCAGGTAACGCCCACCGCAGGTGTGACCCCCACCGCGCGTGAGACTCACCGCAGGTGAGACCTGTCGCAGGTGATGCCCGCCGCCAGCGCCCTCACGTCCCCCGCGTGTTGCCATACAGCTCAACATGCAGCCGCGGGCAGTAGCGGAAGCCGGTCTGCTTGCACACTTCGCTCACCCACCCCGCCCGCCGCTCGAGCGTCTGCACATCGGTTCCCTCGGGCATCAGCAGCACATCCTCCGGCCGCCAGCCGCTCAGTTGTGCGAGAATCGAACGGATTTCATCAAGATCCTGCTCCGCCGCCACCACGAACTTGAGCTGAAACGCCGGCGCGTGATCGATGAACTGCTGGATGACCCCCAGCCGCAGGCGCTGGCGCTCATGCAGGTCGGCAAATCGCCCCCCTTCCCGATCGGTTGGGGTGGAGTTGCTCAGCTTCGGCGACAGCGATGCCAGGTCCATCACCACCGGCTCGAACACCGTCGCCGCCGTCTCGATCGTGAGATGATGGCCGCGGGCATGCAGCCGCTCACACAGCGCGCCGATCCCCGGCATGATCATTGGCTCGCCCCCGGTCAAAACGACGTGCCGCGCGCCATACTTCTCCACCGCCGCCACGATCTCCGCCACGCTCATTTCTCCCCCCTCCGGCGACCAGCTCGCGTACGGTGTATCACACCAGGTACACCGCAGGTTGCACCCCGACACCCGCACAAACACCGAGGGCACCCCCACCAGCTTCCCCTCGCCCTGGATGGAGTAAAACAGCTCGGAAATCCGTATGGTCTGCGCATCGGTCACTGGCCCCGATTATAGGAGCGCCGCTCCCGCAAAACACATCGGCCCAAAATCCCTCCCACCAGGCTGGCAGCGCCGGAGCGGGCTGGGGCATCATCCGTATCCCCGCGACCATGCCGGACTGCTGCCGATGGACTTCGTGCCAGCCGAGCGGGAAACCGAGGGCCGGCGGATCCTCCAGGCTGCCCACGATGACAACCAGGTCATCCTGCCCCCGCAGCCAAAGCACGACAACCACTAACGCACCCTGCCGGCTCGATTCGTTCGACATGGCGCAGGCAAGGCAGCACCAGGTGGAGCGGGTTGTCGGGTCGATGCACACCCCATCTCGTGGCACGGGTTTTTTTTAACCCGTGCCGCGGATGTCATCAGCACGGCTCAGGAAACCCATGCCATAAACGCGCATTGACCTGCCATCCGCCCCAGGCACCACCGGCGGCCGGCCCGTGCCACTTCCGTTTTCTTTTTCCTTTGCTTCCGTGACATCCATCCCCCAGCATCTTCTCAGCCCAATCTCCCCTGCTGCCTCCGCTGCCCGCCCTGGCCGATGGCCTGCGGCCGGTTTCGGTGCTACGCTTAGGATGTGATGTCCGATTCCCCCGCTCAGAGCACCCGGCCCGATTACAACACCACCGGCCTCAACTACCACCTGCCCATGCCCCGGCCCAAGGTGCGCGGGGCGGTGATCGATGCCCACATTCACCTGCTGGCCAAACGCCACGCGGCCGGGTTCTTCCGGGCGGCGGATCATTTCGGCATCGACACGTTCGTCTCCATGACCCCGCTGGAAGAAGCCCTCACCCTGCATCGTCAGTGGGGGCACCGGCTTCAGTTCATTGCCATCCCGGTCTGGCAGGATGATTCCCCCTGGCGCATCGACAACTGGCTGCGGCGGATCGAGGCCTTCTACAATCTCGGCTCGCGCATCGCCAAGTTCCACGCCGCCCCGCAGAGCCTCGTGCGCATGGGAAAGCGGCTGGATGATCCGGCCTTCCGCCCCCTGTTCCGTGAGGTCGTGGCACGGAACATGATCATCATGACCCACATCGGCGACCCCGATACCTGGTACTGCAGCAAGTACGCCGACTGCGGCAAGTTCGGCGCCCGCGAGGATCACTACCGGATGTGGGAAAACCTGCTGGAAGAATACCGCGGCCACCCCTGGCAGGGCGCCCATCTCGGCGGCAACCCGGAAAACCTCGACCGGCTCCAGGACCTGCTCGACCGCTTCCCCGACCTGGTGCTGGACAACTCCGCCACCCGCTGGATGGTGCGCGAGATCAGCGCCCGCCGCGATGCCGCCCGCGCCTTCATCATCCGCAACCAGGATCGCATCCTCTTCGGCTCCGACCAGGTCAGCGGCGATGACCGCGGCTTCGATTTCCTCGCCAGCCGCTTCTGGTGCCATCGCAAGCTGTGGGAAACGGCCTACATCGGCCAGACCCCGATCCTCGACCCCGACCTGCCACCCGACCAGCAGCCCACCCTGCGCGGCCTGGCCCTGCCGGATGAGGTCTTGCAGAAGCTCTACCACGACAACGCCGTCGCCCTCTACCGCCGTGTCGGCGTCGACCTCGCCCCCGACCCCGCCGTCGCGGCATAACGTGGCTCACATGCCCTCCCCGCCAGATCGCAGAAGACGCCAGCCCGCGCGGATTGCCGGTCAACGCACACGTCTGGCACGGGTTTTCAACCCGCGCTGATGACGCCCTCCGCACGGGTTAAAAACCCGTGCCACAAGATGGGGGGTGCATCAACCCGGAAGCCGCCCCCACTTGCTTATCTGGACATAGCTGCCGCTCGGTCCGCGGTAGCAGCAGAGGTGCCATCGATATCGCGCGAACTGGTCCTGCCCTGAGAGGACGATCGGTTTCGTGTTCCATCCTGACCCCTGATCATGCGGAGAATGGTTGCACCGAGCACGGCACCGATCATGCCCGAGAGCGGATAGATGAACAGATATGACGCCAGCAGCACCCAGCCCAGGTGGAATCCCCATGGCGTTTCGATCTGTTCGTACCACCCCCATCGTCCTGCCGCACCTGGCACCACAATGAGAAAGCAGGCCGTCCAGATGCCTGTGAACCCGATGTGAGCCCCAATAGACCAGCAACCACGTGTCCGCATCTTCGCCGGTGCGCCCGCAACAAAAAGGGCACCGATCAATAGCGCCGCGGCAACTCGGCCGACTGCTGCCGGCAGCCAGGAGGCGAACTCGCCGCGCGTGCCCGGCAGATATAAAGCAATGAACCCGCTGACGATACCGAACACAATCGCAACAAGAAGGGCGCGTGAGGTGAGTAAGAGCCAGTCACGCTGTGAAGTGGTTTCGTCCAATCTCGCCTGCAGGGAGCGTGCGTTCCGAGTGGCCTGCACGAGCTTCAATACGGTTTCATTGTGCTTCCTGACGACCTCATTGTACGTGTCTATGAGACCCATGTACTTCTGCCTGGGAACCGTTTCGCCGATATTGCCAGGCGTAACTTCAGTCACTTGATGTCCATTCTCTGGCTGATCCTGGTCCTCCCCTTTATTATCGCCCCGTTTACGCCAGTAACGCCTGCCCCATCGCACGTAGACCACCAGCGCCAGTGCCAGCAGGGAGAAAAGTCCAGCAATGATCAAATCCCTATGCTCCACCGCGACTTCAGGGGCATAACGCCAAATCAATCCATAAAGGCCAAGCGAAAGAAACGTCAGGAGAGAGAGCACAAACACTTCTGTAGCTTTGTCGCGTTCCATGGTTTCCCCTTTCTGATGTGCAGATATGTCAGCTGCTGAGCTGGTTGAAAACAGCCGCCCGCTGGCCACAGGGCGTTCCCACACCTGAAGAATTGCCCGCACGCCTGCGGGGTGCGATGAGACTACTTGCGATGCGAGGATACCGCAAGCGAAATCCTGGACCACTGATCGCGTTCATTGCGCCCCCCCTGCTCCACCCGCCGCAGCAGCATGCATGGAGCGGGCGCCATCTTGCGCGAATACGGGGTTGAGCGCGGGCGGGGGGTGGGACATCATGCCGGGTGGGAGGGGTGTGTGTTCGCATGGACGGGGTGCAAGGAGATGTCGCCCATGAGCGTGCGCCAGGCATTGCCGGAACTGCTGCTGTGGCTGTTCGTGATCAACCTCGGCATCGCCTTTGGGGCGGGCCTGTATGAAGCGCGCATCGCCCTGCCGCAGTGGTTACAGCACACGCCGGGACTGGGCTACACCTGGCACCCCGAGGCCGCCCGCGAGGCGAACACCGGCGTGCGCTTCTGGGTGTTTGTCACCACCGTGCCGCTGACGCTGCTGACGCTGGTGAACCTGGTCCTCGCCTGGCGGGCGCGGCCGCCCCGCCAGCGCTGGTGGCGTATCGCGGCTTTGGTTGCCCTGGCGGACCGGCTGTTCACCTTCAGCTATTTCATCCCCACCATGGTGCGGCTGATGGGCGATCCGCCCCTCCCGCCGGATGAAGCGGCATCCAGGGCGGTGCAGTGGATGACTCTCAATCACCTGCGGCACGCGATCGTCCTGACCGCCTGGCTCGCCGCCCTGCGTACCCTGTCCCTGCCTGCCGCAGCGCACCTGCCCGATGCCGGCCGGCCTGCGTCTGATCCCCAGGAAAACCCGCAGTCATCATGAACCATATCGTTCACCCGCCCATCAACATCGAGCCGAGCACCGTTGTCGAATCGTCCGGCAATGACCAGTTGCTCTACTTCACTTCCAGCAGCCTCACCGCCGATGGCGGGCGGGTTTACTTCATCAGTGACCGGGATGGGTCGCCCAATGTTTACAGCCGCGATCTGCACTCCGGCCGCGAAGTGCGCCACAGCGACAACCGCGCTGGCGCCCTCAAGAGCTACGTCTACTTCGATGGTGAGCCGTATCGCGGGTTCGGCAAGGCGAGTGTCAGCCTCGATGGCCGCACCGGCACGGTCTACTTCATTCAGGGCAGGCAGATCATCGCCTCGGATCGCGCGGGGAATCAGCGCATCGTCGCCGAGTACCCCGATGGGCAGATGACCGCCTTCACGCATGTCTCGGCCGATGGGCAGCGGCTGTGCGTCCCCACCGTCGATGCCCGGGCGCTGGAAGGCGACGAGCGGATCGACGGCAGGCCGGCCTGGAATATCGATCAGCGCGTGCGCGAGGAGAACCTCAGCTCGTGGCTGCGGGTGTATGACACGCGCACCGGCGCGGTGCTGCTGGAAGAGCGCGTGCCGCAGGCGTGGATCACGCATGTACAGTTCTCGCCGGTGGACCCGGAGGTGATCCTCTACAACCACGAGTGGCCCGGCGACTGCGGCATCCGCCGGCTGTGGCTGTGGGATGGCCGCCGGCATATCCGCCTGCGCCAGGAGGGAGAAGGCCGCAGCCGGGCGGACTGGGTCTGCCATGAGATGTGGGAGGCCGATGGCCGCGGCATCCTCTACCACGGCACGCTGGGAACGCAGCAGCCGTTCATCGGCCGGGTGCGCCCCGATGGGAGCGAGCGGGTTGAGATCATCCTCCCTACCGGCTCCACCCGCTACGGCCATTTCACCCCCGGCCCCGCCTCCGACCTGATCACCGATGGCTACTATCAGGCCCCGGGCGATCCCGACCTTTGGGGCGGCGCGTGGCTGAGCCATCTCAAGGTCAACTGGACGGATCAGACCATCGACTGGCGCCCCCTCTGCCGGCACGGCTCAAGCTGGAGCAGCCAGGATGCCCACCCGCATCCCATCATCGCCCCCGATGGCCGCAGCGCCTGGTTCACCACCGACCGCACCGGCCGCCGGGCGGTCTGCCGGGTGGCGCTGTAGGAACTGATTCAGGCCGAATCCCGCCCAAATGGCAGCGGGCGCGCACAGCGCTTCCCATCCCCGGCAGAGCAGGCGCCCAGCCTGCTGTCGCAAAAGCGCGTGCGGGGCAGTCGTGCCGGCCGCAAGACTGTCCACATGGAGCCGATGCGCAGTTCGCGCCGCCACTCGAGACGGACGGCAGCGCCGGTCCTGCCGGAACGCATGTCCATCACACAGTGCGGTGCCTTGCTCCTGCGCTGCCTCACTCCTGCGTTGCCGGCGCCTCCTGCTGCTTGCGCCAGGCCTCGATACGGCGGTGGATGCGCTGATCGCGATAGGGGTATTCATCGAACTGCACCGGCTGGTCGGTGAAGCGCGGATCGCCGGTTTCGCGGAGGTAGGCGGTGAGCTGATTCCGCAGGCGCTCGACCGTTTCGCGGTGCTGCGGCTCATCGGCGAGGTTGTTCACCTGGTCCGGGTCGGCCTTCACATCGTATAGCTCAACCGCCGGGCGACGGGCGAAGCAGAGTTCGTAAAACCTGCGGTACTGCGGGTCATCGCGGTGTTCGAGGATGAACGACTTGGTCGGGCCGTTGTCGGTATCCGGGAAGCTGCCGATGGGGTGGGTGGCGTTTTCCGGCACACCATGCGGCCAGCGCTGCGGCTCCAGGTTCAGGATCAGCAGGTACTCCTCCGTGCGGATGGCGCGGGAAGGATAGCCCGCCAGCGAGGGCATCTCCTGGGCGGCGGCATGGCGCTCGCGGCCGGTGACGACGAACCCGCGCCCCGGCTCCACCTCGTCGGCCGACTCCCGGGCGAAAATCGGCTGCAGCGGCCTGCCGGTCATCTCCCGGGGCACCTCAATGCCGGCGGCGGTAAGAATGGTGGGGGCCAGGTCGGTCAGTGAGACGAAATCGCGCACGCGCTGCCCTGGCCGGGCGATTCCCCTGCCCCAGCGGATCGCCAGCGGCACGCGCACGCCCCAGTCATACAGCGCCCCCTTGGAGCGCGGGAAGGGCATGCCGTTGTCGCCGGTGACGATGATGATCGTGTTGTCCAGTTCGCCGGCCTCTTCCAGCAGCTTGATCGCCTCGGCCACATCCTGGTCCCAGCGCTGCACTTCCCAGTAATAGTCCGCCAGGTCACTGCGGGTGGTTTCCACATCCGGCAAAAAGGCGGGCACCTGGATCTGGTCGAGCGGAATGCCGCTTTCAGCGCCGATGCCGGTCTTGTACGGGCGGTGCGGGTCGGAGGTGCCGAACATGAAGCAGAACGGCTTGCCGGCATCGCGGTTTTTCATGAAGTCGGCGAAGCTGGAATGGGGCCCGGCCGGGTGCTCCTCATAGCCGCCGGCCTCGTGCTGGGCCGGCCCCCAGACCTTGCGCCAGTGCCCGATGTCGTAACCGTTGGCGCGCATCAGGTACATGAAATTGGGATGGCGCACGTTCAGCGTGGACTGGAGGTTTGCCCCCTCATCCAGGCGGTAAAACTGCTGGCCGGTGAGCAGCGCATTGCGGCTGGGGGCGCAGGAGGGGGACGAGACGAAGGCGTGCTCAAAGATCATCCCCTCGCGCACCAGGCGGTCGAACGCCGGCGTCTTGACCACCGCATCGCCATACGCCCCGGCGTGTGGCCAGCCCCAGTCATCGGCGATGCACAGCAGCACATTGGGCCGGTCCTGGGCCTCCACCTTCACTGACAGCGTCAGCACGAGCAGCAGGAAACTGAGTATGCGGGCCATTATCACCTCCGATCATACGAGCCGGCCGGGACCTGCGCGCAGCCGACGGGACATTTTGAACCGATCGCCGGGATAGGGGAAGAGACAGAATCATGCAGGCAGGCAAACGGCCCGCATCCTGGCCGATCTCCTTGAGCCAGCGGCCGGCGCGCATAGAATCGCATGTTCTGTGTCCGACAGCCCTCTCTCGGCCGGACAGTCACGATCCCCGGCGCTTCGCCGCCCCGGATGAACAAGCAAGGTCTCAATATGCCCACAGTCGCCAATCCCTTCGGTTCCGAATCCCAGCTGACCGCCTCGGCGGGCACGTTCCGCTACTATCGCCTGCAGGCCCTGGCCGAGCAGGGGATCGGGCACATCGACAAGCTGCCCTATTCGATCAAGGTGCTGCTGGAAAGCTGCCTGCGCAACGTCGACAACTTCGAGGTTCACGAGAAGGATGTCACCCGCCTGGCGGGATGGAACGCGGCCAACCCCGACCGCAGCGAGCTGCCCTTCAAGCCGGCGCGGGTGATCCTTCAGGACTTCACCGGCGTGCCGTGCGTGGTGGACCTGGCGGCCATGCGCGATGCGATGAAACGGGCCGGCGGCGATCCGCAGAAGATCAACCCGCTGGTCCCGGTCGACCTGGTCATCGACCACTCGTTCCAGGTGGATGAATACGGCCATCGCCTGGCGCTGCTGAATAACTCGCGCATCGAGTTCGAGCGCAACCGCGAACGCTACGAGTTCCTCAAGTGGGGGCAGAAGGCGTTCAAGAACTTCAGCGTTGTCCCCCCCTCCATGGGCATCGTTCACCAGGTGAACCTGGAGTACCTGGCGAAGGTGGTCATGATCAAGGACGGTGTGGCGCTGCCCGACAGCCTGGTCGGCACCGACAGCCACACCACCATGATCAACGGCCTGGGCGTCGTCGGCTGGGGCGTGGGCGGCATCGAGGCCGAGGCCTGCATGCTGGGCCAGCCGATCTACATGGTCACGCCCGAGGTCGTTGGCTTCAAGCTCACGGGCGAACTGCCCGAAGGCGCCACCGCCACCGACCTGGTGCTGACCATCACCCAGATCCTCCGCAGCCACGGTGTGGTGGAGAAGTTCGTTGAGTTCTATGGCCCGGGCCTGGCCAACCTGTCGCTCTCGGACCGCGCCACCATCGGCAACATGGCCCCCGAGTACGGCGCCACCATGGGCTTCGTCCCGGTGGATGATGTCACCCTCAAGTCCCTGCGCCTCACCGGGCGCGATGAAGGGCTGATCGACCTGGTTGAGCGCTACTGCAAGGAGCAGGGGCTGTGGCGCGAGGACGGTGTGGAACCGGAGTACAGCGAGAAGCTGCAACTTGACCTGAGCGAGGTGGTCCCCAGCGTTGCCGGCCCGCGCCGGCCGCAGGACCGGGTTGAGCTGCGCAGCGTCAAGCAGGCGTTCCGCTCAGCGCTGGCCGATGTGTTCAAGAAGGCGCCCGACACCAAAGCCGAAGCGCCTTACAAGCGCTTTGCCGATGTCATGAACGAGTCGACCGGCAGCGCGGAGGGCCCCGTCGCTCTGGCCACCGATGTGGCCCTGGACCGGATGACCCACGGCGATGTGGTGATCGCCTCGATCACCAGTTGCACCAACACGAGCAATCCCAGCGTCATGATCGCCGCCGGCCTGCTGGCCAAGAAGGCGGTTGAGAAGGGCCTGAAGGTACCCCCTTACGTCAAGACCAGCCTCGCCCCCGGCAGCCGGGTGGTCACCGAGTACTACGAAAAGGCAGGCCTGACGCCCTACCTCGAGGCGCTGGGCTTCCATACGGTCGGCTATGGCTGCGCCACCTGCATCGGCAACTCCGGCCCGCTTCCCGAAGCGGTGACGCGGGCCATCGAGGACAAGGACCTGGTGGCCGTGTCCGTGCTGTCGGGCAACCGCAACTTCGAGGGGCGCATCAACCCCTACGTGAAGGCCAACTACCTGGCCTCCCCGCCGCTGGTGATCGCCTACGGCATCGCCGGCTCGATCGACATCAACCTCAAGGATGAACCGCTGGGCCTGGACCGCGATGGCAATGAGGTCTACCTGCGCGACATCTGGCCGACCCAGCAGGAAGTGAACCAGGTCATCGACAGCGCGGTGCAGCCGGAGATGTTCCGCCGCCAGTACAGTAACGTCGCCAACGGCAACGAGGAGTGGAACCGCATCCCGGTCAAGGGCGGCGAGCTGTTCGAGTGGAACGAGAAGAGCACCTACATCCAGGAGCCGCCGTTCTTCACCGACCTGACACCCGAACCCCAGCCGGTGCGGCCGATCCTGGGCGCGCGGGTGCTGGTGATGGTGGGTGACAGCGTCACCACCGACCACATCTCCCCCGCCGGCGCCATCAAGAAGGACAGCCCCGCCGGCCAGTACCTGCTGGAAAACGGGGTGAGCGTGGCCGATTTCAACAGCTACGGCTCGCGCCGCGGCAACGACCGCGTGATGACCCGCGGCACCTTCGCCAACATCCGCCTGCGCAACCTGCTCGTGCCCGGCAGCGAAGGCAATATCACCTGCTACCTGCCGGACAACCTCAGAACCAGCATCTACGATGCCGCGATGCGCTACCGGAAGGATGGCACCCCGCTGGTGGTGCTGGCCGGCAAGGACTACGGCATGGGCTCCAGCCGCGACTGGGCGGCCAAGGGCACCATGCTGCTGGGTGTGCGGGCGGTCATCGCCGAGAGCTTCGAGCGCATCCACCGCAGCAACCTGGTGGGCATGGGCGTGCTGCCCCTGCAATACAAGCCCGGCGAAACGCGCGAGACCCTCGGCCTGAGCGGCTGGGAAGTCTTCGACATCGCCGTGGATGACAGCCTCCAGCCCGGCCAGGAGATCCCGGTGATCGCCACCAATCCCAAGACCGGCGCTGAGACCCGCTTCACCGCCCGCTGCCGCATCGACACCCCCGTCGAAATCGAGTACTACCGCAACGGCGGCATCCTTCAGACCGTGCTGCGTAAACTGATGAAGACCTGACCGCCAGCCAGACGGATCATCCGCCAGCCCGCCCGTCCCCACGGGCGGGCTGTTTCATTTGGCCTGGATCAACCGTAAACCCGCCGGCCAGCGCAGGCGAGGGAAACGAGAACGGCGTGCGGGCTGGTGCCCCAGTCACTGGCCAGGTCGTTCGCTTGGGCGCCAGGGCCCAGCAGGACCACCTCATCTCCCACCCGGGCCCCGAGGCCCGTCAGGTCGATATAGGCCGATTGCATCCCCACCTCGACGATCCGGGCCGGCTGCCCGTTCACCACGCAACGGCCAGGGCGCAGGCCGTTGGAGTAGCCGCCGAGGATCACACCGATCCGCCCGGCGGTGAAGCCGGTATACCCAACCGGCCCGCGCGATTCATTCACCTCCACCAGCGGCGCGCTGATGCGCACCGCCTGGTCATACAGCGCCAACCCCGGGCGCACCGCATCCAGCCGGGCGCGCGGTTCATGCAGCAGCGCCGTGGCGGCGGCGTGCAGGGTGAGGCCGCGGCCACCCGCAATATCAACAAACTGCTCAACCTGCTGAAGCGTGACCGCATGGGTAAACGCCTCGCGGATTTCGCCGGCGGCGATCACCTCATCCACCCGCTCCGGCGGGCAGGCAAAACGCTGCATGCCGGTATCGACACACAACACCGGCCCGGCCGCGCGCAGCGCCCGCGCAGCCTCGACACTCGACACCGCCGGGCGCACGCGATGCTGGAGATACTCGGCCAGGCGCTGCGGCTCGGGCGGACCCAGCGCCAGGGTTGGCAGACCCGTTTCACCCAGCCCTGCCTCGATCGCCTCATCCAGCCGAAAAACGCACCATCCGGCCACCCGGTCACGCAGCGCATGCGACACTTCCGCCGCCCCCAGTCCGTAGGCATCGGCCTTGACGACCGCCAGCACCGCCGTGCCGGTGGCGCGGCCAATCGCCTCGGCACTGGCGCGGATGCGGTCCAGATCAACACTGACGGTAATGTGAGGGGATGGTGACATGGCATTGCTGCGAGGCCGGCCCGGTTCACCCCGCCGCGGGGTGGTTGGCCGCCTTGCGGGGTGGATCATATCGACCACGGGCCGGCTTTGCAGTACAACAGCCCCAATCGACCGGGCCACCAGCCCCCCACCCGTGCTGATCATGCGCAGGAGGCGGCGGGCAACGCGGTGGGCCGGACGATCTACTGCATGGAGATGATGATGAATCGACTGGCGGCGTGGTTCATGGGCATGGTGATGATGGGGCTTGTTTCGGCAGCGCTGGGACAGGAGATCAAGGAGCCGCCGGTGCCGCCCGACCGTTCCACCCCGCGCGGCACGCTCAAGGTGCTGAGCATGGCCATGGAAAAAGGCGATGCCCAGACCCTGCGTTCGATCCTGGCGGCCTCCACCCCGGCCGAGCAGGAAATGGCCGAGGCGATGGTGCAAACCGCCATCGCCGTGCGCAAGCTGCACGATGCGGCGATCAACATCTACGGCGAAGAGCAGGCCCGGGTGCTGACCGGCACGCAGTCGCCGGCCAGTGAGGCCAGCCTGGCCTACCTGGACGAGGCGACCGAAACCCTCGATGCCGGGGAAACGGTGGCGACGGTCAGCTTCCCTGATGTTGAAGCCCGCCCGGTGAAACTGATCAAGCAGGACGAGCAGTGGCAGGTGCCGGTGGGCGAACTGGCCCGGGACCTGGATGAGGAGGCGCTGCGGGAGCGGCTGGAGGAGATCCGCGCGTTTAACGCCATCTTCGAGACGATGGCCGAGGAGATCACCCAGAAGAAGCACCGGACGGCCGATGAGGCCAAGCAGGCCCTGTACAACCGGATGATGCAGGCCGCCGCCCCCCCCGGCCCCCCCCCCCCCCCCCCCCCCCCCCCCCCCCCCCCCCCCCCCCC
>CAYNMV010000063.1:0-22733 GCA_964398315.1 uncultured Tepidisphaeraceae bacterium
CGGGGGCGGGTCCCGCCGGATCATTGAATGAGAGACATCGACATGCCCGATTTCATCCCCTCTTCCGAGGCCGAGTTCATCACCTGGACAACCAACTTCAACTCGAAAATAAACACTTCGGCGAGTGACTATGGCCTTACACCCACGCAGGCCAGCCAGTACGGCGGCGGACATGTCGCGTTCTTAATCGCCTATAACAAGGCCAACGCGCCGGACACCCGCTCGCCGACGAACCTGATGGCCAAGAATGCGGCGATGAAAACGCTGAAAAATTACGCCCGCCAGCTCGCCCGCATCATTCAGGCCAATCCAGATGTGAGCGATGAGCGCAAGGCGGAACTGGGGCTGACGGTGCGCAAGGGCGAGCCGGCCCACATCCCGCCCCCGGGCGAAGCCCCTGACACTGATATCGTCTCGGTGGTCGGGCACACGGTGAAAATCCGCCTGCACAGCGCCAGTTCGGCCAGCCGCCGCGGCAAGCCGGCCGGCGTCGCCGGGGCATCCATCTTCAGCTTCGTCGGCGACAGCCCTCCGGCCAGCCTCTCGGGCTGGGTGTTCCAGGGGAACACGACGCGCACGATCGTCGATGTGACCCTGCCGCCCGAGACGCCCAACGGCGCGAAGGTCTGGCTGTGCGCCTACTGGTACAACCCGCGCACGGAAAAAGGCCCGGTCTCTGCCCCGGTCAGCACCCACATCCCCGGCGGGATGGCGCTGGCGGCATAGGGGAAATGCTGAATGCGGAATGCAGAATGCTGAAAGGCGCAATCAACGCGGCCTTTCAGCATTCTGCATACACCACAGAACCAATCACGCAATCTCCCGATCGCCCGCTCACTCAATCCCCTCTCCGCGCCTCCGTGGTTCACTGGAGTGGGAATCAGGGGGCATCTGGAGTGGCGCAGCGCTGGTATGCTGAGGGCGGGGGTTCATTCGTGGCGCTGATGAACAGGAGCGGCGATCATGACAGTCCGGCCCATTGATCCGCGGGTGCGGATCGGACACGTGCATTTACGGGTGGCTGACCTGGAGCGTGCCCTGGCTTTTTACCGCGATGTGCTCGGCTTCGAGGTGATGCAGTGGTACGGGCGGGAGGCGGTGTTCCTCTCGGCCGGGGGGTATCATCACCACATCGGCCTGAACACCTGGCAGAGCAAGGGGGGCGCGCCGCCGCCGCCGAGGTCGACCGGGCTGTATCACCTGGCGATCCTCTATCCCACCCGCGCGGCCCTGGCCGATGCCCTGCACCGGCTCCTGCGGGCACAGGTTCCCCTGGCAGGCGCATCGGATCACGGGGTGAGCGAAGCGCTCTACCTGGCCGATCCGGATGGCAATGGCATCGAGCTGTACTGGGATCGGCCCCCGGCTGACTGGCCGCGCGCTGCCGATGGAAGCCTGGCGATGTACACGCGCGCACTGGACCTCGACGACCTGCTGGCCGAAGCCGGGGCGGAATGAAAATGCGTAACGCGTAAGAGCGGCCTCGTGTTGCCTTCTTACGCGTTACGCATGATGCGCTGCACATGATGCGTTATACATCCCGCATTCACCGCAGCATCACTCACTCAATGTCCTCCCGGTGCGTCCGGCGTCTCCGTGGTTCTAACTGAACCCGGCCGGGCTCAGCTCCGCTGCAACTGGTCCTCGACACTCTGGACGCCGCGGGTGGAGCGGACGGTGGAGAGGATTTCGCCGGCGGAGGCATCGGGGATGGTGCCGCGGAGGGTGACGATGCCATCGTGAACATCGACCGTGATCTGGGCGGCCTGGCTGCTGACGTGACCCAGGCGGGCGCGGATACGCTCGCGGAGCTGTTCATCGGTCACGTGCTCGGTGCGCAGGGCGCTGCGGGCCTCGTGGGCGTATCCCTTGAGATGGCCGCCCACGTAGCGTGCCTTGCGGCGGGCCTCAGCGCGCAGGTGGTTCCAGCGGCCGCGCAGCTTGTCCTGGGCCAGTCGCCGGCGGCGGTTGCCCATTTGCGGGTCCAGGGCATACATCAGCACCGCTCCCAGTCCCAACGCCCCGAGCACGGCCGAACAGAGGGCAACCGCGCCCAGTGGCGATCCGCCGGCATCGGCCTGATCCATCGTATGCCGATCCATCCCATGCCGGCCCCAGCGCTCGCGAAGGGTGTGCAAATAGTGCCCTGCCGTTTGGGAGCCGCGGGACAGGCCGCCGGATGCGCTGGCGCTGAGATGCCGTACGCGGTCGCTCACCGACTCGCTCATCCCGCCCAGGTGATCCACGACTGCCCGTCGGCGTTTGGCCCCCACATCGGGATCGAGCAGATACTCCAGCCCCGCCCCCACCGCGAGGCCTGCCATAAACGAAATCACGCTGCTGCCTGATTGACGACTGAACATGGCTTCTCCTTTCATCCGTGTGGCAATGGGGTATTGCCAAGCCGCAAAGCCCCGCGCATGAGGTTGCAAACCCTGTTCCGTACCACAGATAAGGAAGCAGGCTGAACCGGTGCGCAGAGATGAAAAGAGGGGGAAACAGCAGAAACCAAGGGGCGACAGTGCCAGGCGTGCTCGTTCCTGTCCTCACCCGCTTCGTGTCTTCACTCGCGCGGGCCCTTCAATCCACGGCCGCCAGATGGGTCCGGCCGGTCTGGGGGATGGCCGTTTCGACGCTGCGGGCGGCCAAAGCAAGCTCAGCGGCGTTGAGGGACTGGTCGGTCTTGTACCCGCTGTAGATGAACCAGGCATCGCGGCCGTCCACCACGACATATCCGCGCACGTGATACTGGTTATTTTCCGCCTCAACCCACTGGCGGCCGATGCGGTCGGTCCATTGGCCGAGCAGTCGGCCATCATCGGCCTTTTTGGCGTATTCCTGCCTGGCCATCCAGATCAGTGTGCCGATGGGCAGGGGGATGGGCAGGCGAACATGAAGGATGCCCACACCGGTGGTACGGCTGGGGCTGCGCCATTGCTGGCTGGTGTAGAGCAGGGCCTTGCGCGGCTCCAGCGCCACCCAGCGCTCGGGCACCTGGATCGATGCCTTGACCACTTCAAACGCCTCGGCCGGCTTCAGCCCGGCGAAATCGAGCATGGCCTGGTGATTAACCAGCCGGCGGTAGGAAAAGCTGGGCCCGGTTTCGCATCCGCTCACCATCGCCAGCAGAATCAGGGCTGCAATCGCCCATTGGCCCCTGAACAACATCTTCAGTTCGCCCATTTCGTGCATCTCCGCACATCACCCCGGCAATCCATCACCGGGTATAGCCCAAAGAGGAATGATGAAGCCCGAAGCCAGCCGTCTGAGGGCCGGCAAGCACCTCGCGCAGGTGCCTTGCGGGCTTCATCCTTCACCTTATCCAGTCACGTCCGCCCCCTCCACTGAAACCAGCGCCACCTGGTCGTTTCGCGACAGGTCCGCCAGGGTGTTTTTGCCCATAATTGCCTTGAGGCGCAGCTTGCCATCGAGGATTTCGCGCGCGTGCACGCGGGCATGGCTCTCGATGAAGGAGATCAGCCGGCCATTGGTGACATCGGCCTCCAGCGTCACATCAACCTGCTGGCCGCGCACAAAGTTGTAAACCGCTTCCTGCAATTCATGCAGCCCGCGGCCTGTCCTGGCGCTGATGGCGATGGCATCGGGATGCAGCGGCCGCCAGATCGCCGCCTGCTCCTCTCCTTCCTCGGTGTCGATCTTGTTCAGCAGCAGCAGTTCGGGCTTTCCTTTGGCGCCGATTTCTTCCAGCACCTGGTGAACGCTCTTGAACTGCTGCTCGGCATGCGGGTGGCCGACATCAAGCACGTGCAGCAGCAGGTCGGCATGCACCGCCTCCTCGAGGGTCGCCTTGAACGAGGCCACGAGGTTATGCGGCAGATCGCGCACGAACCCGACCGTGTCACTCAGCAGCACCTCGGTGCCGCGCTCCAGCCTCCACGCCCGTGTCTTGGTGTCGAGTGTGGCGAAGAGCTTGTTATCCGCATAGGTCCCGGCGGCGGTCAGCGTGTTGAACAGCGTGCTCTTGCCGGCGTTGGTGTACCCGACGATGCAGACGGTGAAATGCTCCTTGTTGCGCTGGGCGACAAGTCGGCTCTTGCGCGCCTGCACTTTCTCGATTTCCGCTTTCAGGTCGCTGATGCGCTTGCGGACGATCCGGCGGTCGATTTCGAGCTGTTGCTCGCCGGGGCCGCGCGTGCCGATGCCGGCGGGCGCACCGCCCGCGATGCGCTCCAGGTGGCCCCACATGCGGGTCAGGCGCGGATAGGTGTATTCCAACTGCGCCAGCTCCACCTGCAGCTTGGCCTCGTGCGTCTGGGCGCGGGTGGCGAAGATGTCGAGGATCAACTCGGAGCGATCGATCACCTTGATCCCCTCGCCGCGCTTTGACCCAACATGTTCATTAATCAGTTTTTCCAGCGAGCCGATCTGTCCCGGCGACAGGTCGTTGTCAAAAATGACCACATCCGCCTTCATCTCGCGGGCCACATCCGCGATCTCGATCGCCTTGCCCGAGCCGATATAGGTGCCGGCATCCACCTTGTGCCGCCGCTGGAGGATCTGCCCGACCACGCGCGCACCGGCGGTCTTGGCCAGCGAGGCCAGCTCGCCCAGCGGATCGCGCGGATCCGCGGTTGACCCCGGCAGGATCACTCCCACCAGCACCGCCCGCTCCTGGCGGACGGACAGCTCTGTTCGCTTCAGTTCTGACAAGCTCGTTCGCTTTCCTTTCGGCTGAGCGGCGGCATGCAGGGCAGCCCATCGCCTGCCATTACCGCCGATCTATGGTAGTACGTCTCAGTTTACCCGGCGTTCGGTGGATGGAACACCCGGCTGGACGCACCGGGCTGCCGGGGAGATGGCCCGGCCCCATCTCATCATCGCTTCTCCGATTATCGGGAGGCCGGGACGGCGCGCATGTGTGAAAGCCACGCAGAAGCGGAAGCGGGTCTCTATGGGGGCACGGGCGGGCCGCCCGTGCCACCTCGGTGATCCGGTGTGCCTCGCGGTTTGGGTGTGTTGCTGCGCTACCCGGCTGGTTTGCCGGCAGGGGGTGATGGGCGCACGGTCTCCTGGGTGGGGGAGGGCGGCGGTCAATCCAGGGCGCAGGGGCCTGGCTCGCCGCAGCGGCCGCACAGGCCGGGGGCGGGCGTGCTTGATTTGGCGGATTCTGCCCCGACGGCGAAGACGCTCAACTTGCGGGCGGTGCGCTTCGAGCCGCAGGCAGGGCAGGCCGGGGCCGCCTCCTCGGCGGCCGAGCGGACCAGGCGGTCAAAGGTGTTCTTGCACTGGCTGCAGGTGTACTCATAAATCGGCATAAGACATCTCCCTGATGCTGCGGCATTATAGCCCCGGCGGGCGGTGGCGGCACCCCCGCGCCGGCGGGTGGTTAAACGCGAAAAAAGGGCAACAATCGGGCGGGTCAAACGTAATGGTGGGTGTCGCCCGGCGGGCGTCTTTGTTTCAACCGCGGGAGGTCGTCATTTCCACCTGGACCACTGATTCTGACATGTTGCTCGAAGCGGCACCCGCGCCGGCAGCGCCCTCTCCCGCCGAGGCCGAGCCGGCGGACGTGCCCAGCCCCCTGCGCCGTACAGCGGTGGCGTTGCCGCAGTTGACCACCGGCGAATCGGCCTGGGTGCGCTGGCTGTACGCGCTGATGGCGATCGCCTTTGCCGGCCTGTGCCTCTACGCGGCGGTGTGCCTCTGGACGCCGGCCCATGGCGGCGTGGACCAGAACGGCTACCTGGTCGGCGGCAAGCAGTTCGCCCGGACACTCTCGATGGGCCTCACCCCCGAAGATCCCTTCGGCTTTGTCGGCCGCATGTGGATTGGCACCCCGAGCCAGACGTTCTATCCCAAGTATCCGCTGGGCCTGCCGTTCCTGTTCGCCCTGGGCTTCTGGTTTGGCGGTGAGCATGGGGTGGCGTGGGCACACCTGGTCAGCCCGGTGTGCACGGCCCTGTCGCTGGTGGGGTGTTTTTTCCTGATCCGGCTGGTGGTTCCGAGCTTTTATGCCTTTCTGGGCGCGATCGTGCTGATTACCAGCCCGGTGACGCTCTGGAGCGTCAACAACCCCAACAGCCATGCCTCGACGCTGGCGTGCGTGGTGTGGGGCATGTACCTGCTGGTTCGCTGGTGGCAGGTGGGCGGGCTCTGGCGGGCGCGGGGGGCGGGCTTGCTGATCGGCTATGCCGCCACCATCCGCTATACCGAAGGGCTGCTGGTGCTGCCGGTGCTGCTGGTGGTGTTGTTCAAGGTGTTCCCGACTTTCCTGCGGCGGTCAGAGGCCAATGGATCGCCCGATACCACGCAAGCGCGGAGCGCAGACCGCCGATTGCAGATCCGCGAGGGGCTGGTGCTGCTGGGGTGGTGGGTGCTGCCGATCTTCATCCTGGTCAGCTTCAATCTCTTCTGGTTTGGCGACCTGACCGGCTACGACTCAACCAAAGAAAGCACCGGATTCCGCTGGGAGTATTTCGTCGATAACTGGGAGACGATGCTCCGCCAGCTCAACACCGGCGCCCTGTTTTTCACCCTGCCGCTGGGGGTGATCGGGGTGGCGTTCATGTTCGCGTGGAGCGCGCGGTTCGCCGCGATGCTGACGGCATGGATCCTTCCCAGCGTGCTGCTGTACACCGCCTACTACTGGGCGCCCGATCGCGGCGGGCTGGACCCGGGCGTGGGGTACATGCGCTTCTTCCTGACGATCATGCCGGCGCTGGTGCTGGCGGCGATGTGGTTCATCCGCTTCGTGGCCGCATCGGTGGTGGTGTCGCGCCGGGCGGCGATGTGCACCACCAGCGCACTGGTGGCGCTGCTGGCGATCATCAATGTGATGGCATGGGACCTGACCACACTGGCCGCCGTGCGGATGGACCTGGCCGACAGCGCCCTGTTCACCGCCGGGCTGACCGAGCCGGGGTGGCTGCTGCTGCGGTATGCGCTGTACGGTGCGGTGATGGCCTGCGTGTCGGGCATCATCTGGTTCGTGCAGCACCATTGGGTGTCGCAGGAAACCGATACGACCCAGGCAGCCGGCATCGTGATCGGGACGCTGGTGACGGCGTTCGCCGGTTCGGTGCAACTGTTCAATGGTTGTCCGATGCTGGAGAACGATTATCGCGGCCGGTTGTCGCTGGCCGAGAGTGGCCACCATGTGCGGCAGGCCATTCCAGACGGGTCGATCATCCTCGGGCCGACCAACGTGCTGCATCACTTGCAGTTTATCGGTGACTACCGCCTGTACGATCCCAACTACTTCAGCGCGGGCACGATCCGCCGGCTGGGCAACGTCAACCCGGATGAACCCGATCCGCTTCAGGCGCAGCGGGCACTGTACCTGTATGAGCAGTTCAAGGATGAGAGCGATGCACAGCTGCAGGCGCGGCTGAACGGCATCGTTCGGCGGGCGCTGAACTGGGGCCAGTCGGTCTACTACGTCGGCACGCGCGATGATTTGGATCGCCGGCTCGAGCAGGTCCGCCGCCGTCATCGCGGTGAGTGGACCGAGGCCAACGAGCGGGAGGCGCTCCCGCAACTGGTGCTGCGCGGGGCGGCGGGGGCCAGGGATCTGAAGGCTGATATCGTGGACCGCTGGCCGCAGCCGCCGGTGGTGCTGCCGCCCCAGCCCGAGGGACGTCGTCCGCGCGGCCCGGCATCCCGGCGGCAGCGCTGGTCGCAGGCGGGGGAATGGGTGCTGGTGGAGGTCACCCGTGCTGATCCTGCACCGCCGCCAGTGCGTCCGCGGCGGCGGTAACCGATCGACTGCGGTAACCGATCTGCTGAAGGGGGGCAGGTGAGGACTGCGCTAATTTTAGCCATATATCGGCTAAGAGCAGCTATTGGGTGTGATTTGGCTCTGCGGTACAGTATCCCCACGTTTCGGGGGTTATGTCTCGCCGTAGAGCAAGGAGCACATCGTGATTGCGGTTCAGGATCAATCAAAATCCAGCATGCCGGTGGATGCCCCCGCTGAGGAGCGGGATCGGTATCGGGTGTCGGTTGAGCAGTATCGGGCGTTTCGCCGGGATGGGTTCCTGGTGGTGCGCGGGCTGGTGTCGGCCGAGGAGATCGCCGAGCTGCGCCAGCACACCGAGGACCTGATGCAGGGCCGGCTGCCCGAGCAGCAGAAAGCCCGCAGCGCTCACCTGCCCAGCAGCGGCGGGGCTGTGCTGGTCAATGACTTTGGCGCTCCGCCGGAGCACCTCTCGCCCGAGGAGAAGGCGCAGTTTTTCCTGCGCATCCACATGCTGCATCGCAAGCTGGCGCTGCATGAGCGCTATCTGCTGCATCCGCGCGTGCTGGATGTGCTGGAGGTGCTGATCGGCCCGGATGTGCTGGCGCTGCAGACGATGCTGTTCCTCAAGCCGCCGGGCAAGCCCGGGCAGGGATGGCACCAGGACAGCTACTACATCCCCACCTCGCCCGACAGCCTGTGCGGGGCGTGGATCGCCATCGATGACTGCGATGAGCGCAACGGCGCCATGTGGTTCGCCAAGGGAAGCCAGAACGAGCCGATCTACCCGCCGTGCCCTGAGGTGGGGTATGGCTTTGGCGACAAGCTGGTGTCCGACATCCAGTACGTCAAAGGGGTGAGCGATCCCAATGATGAGCAGAACATGCTCACCCGGGTCGCCGACCGCTACGACCAGGTGCTGGCCAGCGCCAGGGCGGGGGATGTGGTCTTCTTCGGCGGGCACGTGCTGCATCGCAGCAAGCAGAACTGGACTACCGACCGCTACCGCCGGTCGTTTGTCAGCCACTACTGCAATGCGCGGTCGTTCACGCAGTGGGGCGTGGATGCGGACCTGGAACCGCGCTTCTGGAGCGATCCGCGGCATGGGCCGCTCGATCCGGTGACGAAGATGGCCAACGGCAGCCATATCCTGGCCCGCGGCGATACGCATCTGCCGTTTGCCCTGCCGCGATTCGGCACCCCGTGCGCAGCGCTTCAGCCGGTGGAGCAGCGCCGCCGTGCCAGCGAGTACGCCGCCCGCATCATCGCCCAGACCGGCAACGGTCTGCTCGGCTGCGGCATCGCCGATCCCACAGCGCTCGATCACGATCACGACCAGCCCACGAACAAGCCGGCGGGCGGATACTGAAGCCAGGCGAAGGAAATCTGGCGGATGAAGCCTGAAGGCTGAATGCGCGGCCGCTGCCGCCTTTCAGCCTTCAGGCTTTTCACGCCAGCTTTATTCACGTCAGGCCGGATTGCAGGTCAAGGCACACCCTGTTTCGCGGCACGGGTTTTCAAGTGCATGTGGAGGACGTTGTCCCCACGCACTTGCAGACCCGTGCCACGAGATGGCGTGTGAACCAACTTGCCTGGGCGATGCAGGCTTCACCTGCTCTGCCTGTCTGTCCCCTCACGCGGTTGCGGGCAGCGCGGCCGGGCGGCGGGGGCCCAGCAGCGTCCACATGAGAACACCGGCGATGAAGATCACCGCGCCCAGGACCATGCTGTAACTCATGGCCGGGAGGAAGGTGAGGGTGCCGGTTCCCGCGCCCAGGACGGGCGGTTCAACCCGAAGCATCTCGAGGATGAAGCGCGTGAGGCCTTCGAGGATCAGCATCAGGCCGAACACCCGTCCAGGGATCGGCCCAAGCGAGAAATAAGCTACGCAGACGCCAGCCACCAGCAGGGAGGTAAGCGTGCTGTAAAGCTGTGTCGGATGGGTGGGAGCAGAGCGGTGCTGCTCGGCGATCCGGGCCAAGGTGGGGGTAGATTCAACGTAGCGCCGTGGCAGCAGTTGGCCGGGCCGGTCGGGGT
Organism: uncultured Tepidisphaeraceae bacterium; assembly: GCA_964398315.1. GTDB lineage: Bacteria > Planctomycetota > Phycisphaerae > Tepidisphaerales > Tepidisphaeraceae > JADLCB01. Next base: position 9,734 of record CAYNMV010000063.1, read on the forward strand.
TGGTCAGCTCAATGGGTGGCGGGGCGGGCAGGTGTCCGGTGTGGTAATGGTCAATGTAGGCGTTGGAGCCGTAGGGATAGCTGACGGTGGGGATGTGCTCGGCGTAGCTGATCTCGCCGTAGCAGCAGCCGTTGAGAAAGCAGCCGATGCGGCCGATCGCCAGCCCCACCATGAGCGCCGGCGCCACCACATCCATCCCGCGCAGGATATTCACCTTCTTGTACCAGCCGTAGAGGATGACGATCGGCGTGGCGAAGAGGAAGCCGCCGTAAAAGGTCAGCCCGCCATCGGTCAGGCGCACCGCGTTCCACAGGTTTTGCCAGAACGACAGTTCGGGCAGGGTGTACTGGTCGAGGTTTTCCAGCACATGCGACAGCCGCGCCCCGATCACCCCAGCCATCAAGGCGATCAGGCCGGCGTTGACGTAGATTTCCGGGTCCTGCCCCACCCGCCGGGCCAGGAACTTGGCCAGTTGGGTCGCCAGCAGGAAACCGATAATCAGCATCAGCCCATAGCTGTAGACTGACAGGTTGAAGATGCGGATCAGTTCTGGCTGCATGGGGGGATGTTAAACGCCCGGCGGCAAAGCGGCGACAGGAAGACGCGGAAAGGCAAAAAGACCGCAGAAAGCGGCTGCATGCTGCACCATGCAGCATGGCGTTGTCGTTTTGTTGCTCTGGCCAGCGCGCCCGCGGCGTTGCATCCCAGTTTGCGTTGCATTCCGGTTATTGCGGGATCGCCGTGCTGTGCCGTACCACCTCCGCAGCGCGATTCTTGTCATCGGCGATGACGACGGTGGACTGATGCGTCCGGGCCTCCTCGGGGGTGGCGAAGGCGAAGCACATGATGATGACGCGATGGCCGACCCGGGTCAGGCGGGCGGCGGCACCGTTGATGCCGATGGTCCCGCTGCCGCGCTCGCCGGGGATGATGTAGGTTTCGAACCGGCTGCCATTCTCGCAGTCGGCGATCAGCACGGCCTCATTGACCAGCATCCCGCTGGCGTCCAGCAGATCGGGATCAATGGTGATCGAGCCGTGATAATTCACGTCCGTAAACGTCACCGTCGCCCGGTGAATTTTTGCCTTGAGCAGTTTGAGTAACATTCGAACCGTCCATTGTATGCCCGCTGAGCGCCAGTACAAAGCGGCGGCGGGGTTTAGGGTGACGGGGCCGGGCATGGGGTTCAGGCGGAGGCGGTGGCAGGATTGGAGAGGCGGGCACCACAAGGGGTAGTGGTGCATATGCCGGCGCGCCATATTTTAGTGCATGTTCCACGTGGAACATTTGCGCGCTGCGCTTCCCCGCGGGCGGGGACCGGGGCAGGCAGTCTGAACAAACCCCAACCACCCGCCTTCTGCCCCCTGAATCCCGGGCCTTTGCCTCCTGTACGCGGAGGCCCATGGATGAAAACTGGTTAACCGGCAGGGGGTCTGAGCCGATCTGGGCCTTAGAGGCCGCATGATCGCTACCGCCCACCGCAAACCTCTCGGCCAGCTCCTGCTCTCGCGCGGGCTGGTGACGCCTGAACAACTCCAGCGCGCCCTGGAAGAGCAGCGGCGGAGCAATCACCAGAAGCTGCTCGGCGAGGTCCTGGTTGAGTTGCGGCTCTGCACCGAGGACCAGGTGACGGAGGTGCTGGCCGAGGCCTACGGCGTGCCGTATGCCCGCATCACCCCGCGCATCGCCGATCCCAAGGTCATTGCGGTCCTGCCCAAGGAGTTCCTCGAAAAGCACCAGGTGCTGCCGCTGTTCCTCGTGGACGGCATGCTCACCGTGGCGGTGGCCGAGCCGACCAACGTCTTCCTGATTGAGGAGATCGAACGCACCAGCGGGCACCAGGTGCAGGTGGTGGCGGCCACCACGCGCGACATCAAGGCGACGCTCCAGACCTACCTCCCCAACGACCAGGTGTTCGTCATTGACGACATCATCGAGGAGGTCAAGCCCGAAGAGTTCGCGCTGATCGAGCAGAAGGCCGTTACCGATATCGGCAACCTCGAGCAGGCCGCCGGTGATTCGCCGGTGGTGAAGCTCGTCAACTACTGCATCTACAACGCGGTCAAGGAAGGGGCCAGCGATATCCATATCGAGCCCGGCGACAACCTGCTGCGCGTGCGCTACCGCATCGACGGGCGGCTGGTGGAAAAGCTGCGCCCGCCGCACCAGATGGCCGCCGCGGTTGCCAGCCGCATCAAGATCATGGCCGGGCTGGATATCTCCGAACGCCGATTGCCGCAGGATGGCGGCATCCACGTGATGATGGAGAAGCGCCCCATCGACCTGCGCGTCAGCACGATGCCGGGCAAGCACGGGGAAAAGGTCGTCGTCCGCGTGATCGACAACGACAAGGCCAGTGTCAACCTGGAAAAGCTCGGCTTCGGCATCGATACCCTCAAGGCCTGGAAGAAGCTGATCGGCCTGCCCAACGGGATCATTCTCGTCACCGGCCCCACCGGTTCGGGCAAGAGCACCACGCTCTACGCCTGCCTCCAGGAGATCAACTCAGATGATGTCAACATCTGCACGGTGGAGGACCCGGTTGAGTATGCCCTCAGCGGCATCAACCAGTTCCAGGTGAACGACCGGGCTGGCTTCACCTTCGCCAGCGCGCTGCGCTCGCTGCTGCGGCAGGACCCGGACATCATCATGGTCGGCGAGATCCGCGATTCAGAGACCGCCCGCATCGCGGTGCAGGCCGCCCTCACCGGGCACCTGGTCTTCAGTACCCTGCACACCAACGATGCGCCCTCGGCCATCACCCGGCTGTACAACATCGGCATTGAGCCTTACCTGGTGGGCGCCAGCGTGGTGGGCGTGCTGGCCCAGCGCCTGGTGCGCAAGCTCTGCCAGAACTGCCGCGAGGCCTACGAGCCAAGCGTCAACGAACGACGGCAGATCGAGAAGCTGACCGGCCCGATCGAGAAGCTCTACCGCCCGCGCGGTTGCCCCAAGTGCCGCAACCTGGGCTTCCATGGACGCATCGGCATCTATGAACTGCTGGTGCCCGATGATGGCATGTTTGACCTCATCAGCCGCGGTGTGACCCTCAACGAGCTGCGCGAGGCGGCCAAGGCCTCCGGCATGAAGCCCCTGCGCGTGGACGGCATCGAGAAAGTCCGTGCCGGCATCACCACGATGGAAGAAGTCTACCGCGTGACGGCATGAAGTGAGTGCCGTAACACACAGCACGCTGCGCAATTCCATCCTCCCCATTTGAGTCCGGCCCGCCGATGGCCAACAATAAGGCGCCCGCCGATCGGGCGGGTATGGATGCGGTCGTACCGGAGACAACCATGGATTTGAGCAAGCTGGGCAACCTGAATCTCGGCGACCTGATGAAAGGCGCGCGGGAGATGCAGGAAAAGATGAAGGCCATGCAGGAGGAGCTGGCGCGCAAGACAGTGACGGCGGACGCCGGCGCCGGGATGGTACAGGCCACGGTCAACGGGCGGCTGGAGCTGGTACGGCTGCGCATCGACAAGGAGAAGATCGACCTGAACGACACCGAACTGCTGGAGGATGTCATCATCGCTGCCGTGGGCGCTGCCCAGCGCAAGGCCAGCGAGATGATGCAGCAGGAGATGCAGAAAATGGCCGCCGACATGGGCCTGCCGCCGGGCATGCTGCCGGGGTAGGGCGCCAATGCCCAATGCGCTATGCGTTACCGGTTCCTGCATGCGGCATGTCTTATTTCTCCCGGATTTCCCTGTGCTTCAGATGGTATTGCCCCTCTTCGCAGGCGACGACGAACCGCTCGGCGGATGATTTGAGGTCTTCCCAGCGCTGGCGGATCTCCACCGCCTCATCGTGGTCGATGTGGTCATCGTCATCCACGCTGTCGGTGACGCTGTCCAGGAGGTCGCTGAATTCGCGGATCAGCCGGCGCGTGTGGTCGAAGACGCTTTCATGGGCCCGGCGCTGCAACTCGGGAACGGGATTGGCCACGAAAAAGCCGCCCGCACAGTTGCACAGATAGCGAACCAGGCGGATATCCTTGGTCAGCAGATACAGTTCGCGTACCCGGTCCAGCGGGTTGCGCGCCCCGCTCTGGTCGGGATCATCGGCCGCCGGCGGTGGCTCGCACCACTTGTAGACCAGGGCTGGCGATACCCGCAGCGCCGCCGCCACCGCCTTCACTCCCGGCTCCTGCACCGCTTCGCGGATCACCTCGTAGGATTTCATGGTGCGCCCATCATACGACGGACGGACCGCTCGTGGGTAGAACGCGCTGCTCATCATCGCCTCAGCCCGCGGCAGCCCCTTGCCAAACAGGCAACGGCTGGGCTGGGAATGCGGTGAATTGGCACCGCGAGCGTTTTGCGCTGGGGAAGGAGGCGGGTAGAATGCGCAGCTTGCGGCTGCCGGAAAGGGCCGGCGAGGAAGAAAGGGCTTGGCCGATGCGCGAAATGACGTGGGCAGTGATGTGGTTGGCCATCGTGGTTGCCGTCGGCTGCGGCGTGCGCCAGCCAGCCGAAGCAAACCCCTTCCCCTCGGAGGATCCCCCGGCCGGGCCAACCTCCGCACCGGTGACGTTGATTGAGGTCGGCCCATCTACCCAGTCGAACCCCCAGCCCGCCAATCCATCCGAGCCGGCGGCCGAGAACACGGCCGATGTGCCACCGCCCACCACCCAACCGGCGGATGCCGAATCCGCCACCACCGAACCGGCATCCACCCAGCCGGCATCCGGCCCCGCTCCCGCCGAAACCGCCACCACGGAACCAGCCACTACGGAGCCAGCCACCACGGAACCAGCCACCACCGAACCAGCCACCACCGAGCCGGCCACGACCGCTCCGGTGGAAACGCCCCGCCAGGTCTTGGCCGGGGTGATGAATGCCACTTTCCGTGGCGATGCCGATGGCGTTGCGCGGCGGCTGCATGTGGCGGGGGAGAACTCCCAGCGCCTGGCCGATGCCATGGTCGATGTGGCCCGGGCGGCCGCAAAAGTCCATGAGGCGGCGGTGGCCCGGTTCGGCGAGGAAGAGGCCCGGAAACTGGGGGTGGATGTTGTCCCGCCGGTGGTGATCGCCTCGGCGATGGAGCACATCGAGGCGGATCGCGCCACCGTGAAGCTGCAGGGCCAGAACGGCGGCGGGGTCGTGTTCCAGAAAATCGACGGCGCCTGGAAGATGTCGCTGCCGGAACTGATCTCCCAGCAGACGGAGGGGCGCAGCATCGATCAACTTGTCAACGACACCCGCTCCCCGGTCGGCCGCTTCGAAGACCTGGCCCGCCGGGTGAACGACGGCCAGTTCGAGAGCGCTGAGCAGGTCCTGGCCGAACTGGCCCAAACCTTCTTCAGTGCCCAGCAGGGGAAATAGGAGATCACGGGTAGTCCGCCGGAAGAAGCGCAAACCCGCCATCCTGAGCGCAGCGAAGTGGTGCGATACCTGGCCATCTGCCCTGACCTACCGGAGCCGTGGACAGGTTTTCTTACACCTATTTTGTAGCACGGGTTTTTTAACCCGTGCGGACAACGCCTCCCACACGGGTTGAAAACCCGTGCCACAAGCCCACGCCACAAGTAAGTATGCATCGACCCAATCCGCTCTCTGCATTTTCCCTGACCACCGAGCGGTCTGCCCCTGTCCCTCGCGCATAAAAAACCCGGACGCGGGGGAAAGCGCGTCCGGGCGGAGGGGAGGGTAGGGGAATCGGAGGGGATCCCGCAATCAGGGGATCCGGATCGTCTGGCCAACCTTCAGCTTGGCCGGATCAAGGCCGGGGTTGGCTTCGACGATCTTTGTCCATTGTTTGCCATCGTTGTAGTGGGTGCGGGCGATGCTGTAGAGGGTGTCGCCCTTCTTGACGGTGTAGTTGCCGCTGGCGGCCACGGGGGTGGGGGTGGTGGTGACGGCGGGGGTCTCGCTCACCACCGGGGTGGGCGCGGTGTACGCCGGCGTCGGCGCGGGAGTGTATGCCGGGGCAGTGGGGGTATAGGTCGGGGCGGTGGGGGTAATGTCGGTCACAGCGCCGTTGGCGGCGGGGGCGGTCTTGTCAGTCTTCTTCTGGCAGCCGACTACGGCCAGCGCGGTCACGACGACGAGCAAAGCGGCGGCAGTTTTCACGAGGATCTCCTATCCAGCGGGGGTAACCCGCGCCCATCCATGGGCGCATCTGCCGGGATTATCGGACCTGTGCCGCCGGGAAGTTTAACAAATCTCCAGAAAAAAATCTCCAGTGCTCGACGCAATAATTTGACTTTTTCGGGCGATGTGCGTGGTTGGCAACCCTCTCCCCACCCCGATGTCACTGCCGCGATACCCGCGCCGGCCACCCCTGCCCATCCCGCTGCCCGTTGCAAAGCGGGGCACCCCGGATGATCGGCCCGACCCGCTGCCGTGCAGTTGCTTTTGCCGCCCGGGACGTTTATCAACTGCGGCTGGATATTGGCGCCGGTCCTGTGCGTGAAAGGTTGAATAGCAATATGCCGTCGGCTGCTCCGTGCTTGCTCGTGATTTTTGGGGCCAGTGGCGATCTGGCCAAGCGAAAACTGATCCCGGCGGTCTATGACCTGGCCAGGGACGGGCTGCTGCCCGAGCGGTTTGCCCTGGTCGGCTATGCCCGCTCGGCCATGACCGATGAGGCGTTCCGCCAGGAATGCCATGAAGGCATCAAGAATCACGCCCGCGGCGACTTTGATGAGGCCGTGTGGCGCGATCTGGCCCCGCGCATCAGCTATATCCAGGGCGACTACGGCAACGCCGATGATCACCGCGGCCTGGCCGAATACCTGATGGAGATCGATGCCCAGCACGGCACCGAGGGCAACCGCCTGTTCTACCTCTCCACGCCGCCCAACACGTTTGATTCCATCATCGACTGCCTGGGGGTGCTCCACGGCCCCACACCCGCCAGCGGTCGGCCGTACCACCGCATCGTCATCGAAAAGCCCTTCGGCTACGACCTGCCCAGCGCCAAGGCGCTCAACAAGCTGCTGTACCGTCATTTTGACGAGAGCCAGATCTTCCGAATCGACCATTACCTCGGTAAGGAGACGGTGCAGAACCTGATGGTGCTGCGCTTTGCCAATGCCGCCTTCGAGCCGATCTGGAACTACAAGTACATTGATCACGTGCAGATCACCGTCAGCGAGACGCTGGGGGTGGGCTCGCGCGGGGGGTATTACGACAAGAGCGGCGCGCTGCGGGATATGGTGCAGAACCACCTGTTCCAGCTCATGGCGCTGGTGGCGATGGAGCCGCCCGTGGCGCTGGATGCGGTGAGCGTGCGCGATGAGAAGGTCAAGGTGTACAAGTCGGTGCGCCCGATCCGCCCGGCCATGGTCGATGAGGTCACGGTGCGCGGCCAGTACACCGCCGGCGAGCACGCCGGGCAGAAGACCGAGGGCTATCTGAAGGAAAAGGGCGTGCCCGAAGACTCGCGCACCGAGACCTTCGCGGCCCTCAAGCTCTACATCGACAACTGGCGCTGGAGCGGCACGCCGTTCTACCTGCGCACGGGCAAGTTCCTGGAAGAGAAGCTCAGCGAGGTGGTGGTGCGCTTCCGCTCCCCGCCGCTGACGCTGTTCCAGAAGCAATGTGAGTCGCCGGTGTTCCCCAACGACCTGGTGATCCGCGTGCAGCCGGATGAGGGTGTGAGTTTCCGCCTCAATGGCAAGGTGCCTGGCGGGGCCATGAACATCAAGAGCGTGGCGCTGGACTTCTTCTACGCCACCGCGTTCCAGAAGAAGCCACCGGAGGCCTACGAACGCCTGATCTACGATGCCATGCTCGGCGACCAGACCCTGTTCATCCGCGGGGATGAGGCCGAGGCGGCGTGGGCCGTCATCGACCCGATCGTGGAAGGGTGGAAGCAGAGCAAGAAGAAGCCGGCCGAGTACACCCCCGGCTCCTGGGGGCCGAAACAGGCCTTCGACCTGATCGAACTGGATGGCCGCCGCTGGATGCACGCCAAAGGCGACCCGGACCCGATCATCGCCTGCTCGCTGTAAGGGCAATCAACAGCAAGAGGCAACAAAAAGTCCTCCCCCGGTTCATCAGGGGAGGACTTTCTTGATTCCGGGCCGCGATTGCCTGCAGGCGCGGGCCCTGCTGGCCTGTGGTTGCCTTACGGCTTCAGGCCCCACTCTTTCAGGTGGCGCAGGCTGATCTCGAGGGATTCGAACGGGTCGCGGTAGCAGACATCCTGCTCGACGATGAACCACTTGGCGCCGGCCTTGTTGCCGGCCTCGATGATCCCGGCCCAGTTCAGGTTGCCTTCGCCCACCTCCGCCATGTACTGGGTGCGGTCATACTTGATGGCCATGTCCTTGAAGTGGATGGCGGGGATGCGGCCGGCACACTTGTTGATCCACTGGATCGGATCGCCGCCGCCGTGGGCGATCCAGTAGGTGTCGATTTCCATCCAGATGCTCGGATCGAGCTTTTCCAGCAGCACCTGAAGCGCCACCTGTCCGTCAAAGCGGGCCATTTCGTGGCTGTGGTTGTGATAGCCGATCTGGATGCCCGAGCCGGCGAACTTTTTGGCCACCTCGTTATAGTCCCTGGCAAAATCCAGCCACGTTTGCAGGGTGACCGGGGTGGGCTCGTTCTTGGGGAAGAAGCCGCCGATGGCCGTCAGCTCGCAGCCCCACAGCTTGTGTTCATCGATGACCGCCTGGGTTTCGTTTTTCATGCGGTCGAGGCTGACGTGGGTTGCGCAGCAGGTCAGCCCCTCACCCTGCAGGATGTTGGCCAGCTCCTTGGGATCGATCTTCCCCAGCGCCGAAAGCTGCACGGCGTTGTACCCCATCTTCTTCACGCGCTGGAGCGTGGTCTTGATATCGGCGGGGGTTTTGGTGAAGTCGCGGAGCGTGTACATCTGAACGGCGGGTGTAGCCATGGGTTCTTCCTTACAAAAACGAGGTTGATCCGCCGGGTGTGCGGCGGCTGGTGCAGCGCTCAAATTAGACCCAAGCCCCGCCCGAAGCAAGCCGCCCGGCCGCTACCTCAGCCTTCGGGTGCGGGATCCGCCGGCCGGTGCCCGGCGTCGGCGCGCTGTACCCTGCACCGGGGTGATTCATGGCCGTAAATCCCGGCTGGAACGTCCCATAATTGCCCGGGGGCGAAAAGATGGTTATGATCGCCAGCCAGTCGTCCGACAAGGCGAAAGGACTCGCCACATTCGGCAGGGGATGCACGGAAGGATCGGACGGGACCGGGCGTGGCTGGGCCACGTCTGCACCTCCGCTGCCGCGTGTGCCGGGTCAGGAGCACACATGGGCCAGCCGGCTGTCGATTTACCCGATCCGCTGGAAGCCGCGGGCGCGGAAACCGCGCAGAACGCGGACGATCTGCTTGCGCAGTTGGCGGGGGATGAGATCGATCGTCTGCTGGCCGAGGCCGACAGCGAAGCCACCGGCGCTGCCTGGCCGGGCCCGGCGTCAGCGCCGAATGAACCCGACCCGGCCGATCCGTTGCCGGCCGATGCGCAGGCCGTCGATGCGCTGTCCATCGATCCACAGGCTGTCGATCCGCAGGCGGCAGATCCGCAGGCGGCAGATGCGCAGGTCACTGGCCTGGCACCGCAAGTGGCGCTGGAACCGGCCGCGGCGGATCACGCCCCTCTCCCCACCAACTCTTTCCGCCAATCGACAGCGCCGGCCGGTTTTGCGGTTGAAGCGGCCGATCAGGCCGCCCCGCCTGATGAGCTGGTGGACCTGGAGCCCGCCCCTTCTGCTGCCGCCGCACTGGGCGCGGAACTGGATGAGGCGGAGGCTGACGCACTGATCCGGGGCACTGGACCAATGAGCGCTGCGCCGATTGGCACAGTGCCGGCGGGTGAAGGTGAGGCGGATGACCCCCAGGTGCTCGTGGCCGATCGGGCCGAGCTGGATGGAGGAGGGCCGGACGCCGGTGTGGTCGATGAGAACGGCGAGCCGGTCAGCCTGCCCGAGGTGCTGGATGAGGTGCTATCCAACCCGGAAGGCGAGACCGATGCCGCACCGCCGCTGCTGCTGCGTCCGCTCTACTGGATGAACAAGCCGTTCGAGAACCTCAGCGACCAGACCCGCTCACTGCTGGGCAAGATCGCGATAGTGACCCTTCTCAACGCCGTGGCAGTGCTTTGCTACGTGCTGTACCTGCGCAAGTAGGCTGGGGCGTGGCGGGGCGCACATGCGTCAATTGAACGCAGCGTATGCGTTCAATCATGCGCAGCGAACCCCACCGAATGTTGTTATTTTGCCTTTTGTTCATCGACCTGCGAGGATGTTGGCGCACGTGCTCTGAAGGAGAGCCGCATGTCCATGCCTGTGACAATCGAGAACGAGGCGTTGCGGATGGAGGTCTGGCCCTCCATCGGGGGGAAGATCGCCTCCCTGGTCGACAAGGCGGACCGGTTCGACCTGCTGTTCCAATACCCGGCCGAGCTGCCCGAAACACCCCGCTACGACACGCCCTACATCAATAGTTGGTACCAGGGATGGGATGAGTGCTTTCCCGCCATCGCGCCCAGTCCGTACAGCGGGCACCCATACGATGGCGTGGCCGTGCCGGACCATGGCGAACTGTGGGGCATCCCAACCGTCGCCAGCCCAACCCGCAGCGGGATAACGACAATTTGGCATGGTTTGCGCTTCGGCTACGAATTCTCCCGTACGTTGACGCTGGATGGCCCCTCGCTGGTGGCCGATTACACGCTCACCAATCTTGCCCCGTTTGAGTTCAGCTTTGTCTGGGCGCCTCATGCCCTGATGGCCGCGACCGTGCCGCTGGAACTGGATCTGCCCGGCCAGCCTCTGGTGCGGGTTGACTCAGCCGAGGCGGAGGTCAGCCCGCAAACCGGGCGCTGGCCGGCGGTGGATGAATCGCTGGATCTGTCACGCATCGATGCGCTTCCGCCCAAGCGAAGCTGGAAAGCCTTTACCCAGGAGCCCATCCACACCCCCCTGAACGTGCTTTATCCGTCGCGCCGCCGGCGGGTGCGCGTGGAATACTCCAGTGAGGATGAGCTGGCGGCTTACTGGGGCATCTGGATCAACACCGGTGGCTGGGCGGGGCAGAAGCATCTGGCGGTTGAGCCGACCACCGGCCGATTTGACCAGATCGACCGCAGCATCAAGGACCGCTCGGCCGGCACCGTTCCGGCCTTGGGCAAGATCGGCTGGCAGGTCGTCTGGACGGTAGAGCCGACAGAGGCGTGATACCCCTGCACACCTGAACGGCCCCGCCGCTCCTGCCGGGGCCGGTTGGCACCGGCCTGCCGCGGCGGGGCATGTGTGCGAACCCCGCAAACGCCCCAAAATCAGCCCATGTGCCGGCCTCTTCCCTTGCTGGGGTGGCTGGATGCGGTCGCGCGCGACGCCACAGCTCGCCTGAGGATACAGCGCTGGGGCAGCGCCCCATCCCGCCTCAACCAAAACCCGGCATCTGTCCGATAAGGGGGATTCGTGGACCGCGCCCCCGCGCACCCGCATCCGCATGGCTCGCGCTGCTGCGACATCCTCTCCCGCCACCGGCACCCCCATCTCGGCCGCGCGCGGACCGGGCGGCTCCTACTGGTGGCAATCCTCGCTTCCGCTGGCCAGTCTGCTGTTCGTGCTGCCGTTCCTGGTGATTTACGAGCTGGGAGCGCACGTATTCCCGCTGGAGCAGGCCCGGTTCGAGCTGGTGGCCTTCCGGCTGATGCGGGACTTTTTTCAATTTTTTGGCGCAACCGGCCGGTTCCTGCCGGCGATGGCGGTGGTGGGGGTGCTGCTGACGTGGCATATCGCCCGAAATGACCCGTGGAAGGTGCGTGCCGGCACCCTGCTGACGATGTTGGTCGAGTCAGCCCTGCTGGGCATCCCCCTGATCCTCATCTGCATCGCCCTGGCGCGGTATCTGCCGCTGGCGACCTCGACCATGCCCGACCTGCGGGCCGGCATCATCCTTTCCCTGGGGGCGGGGATCTACGAGGAACTGATTTTCCGGCTCTGCGCCATGACCCTTCTGAGTCTGCTGCTGGTGGACCTGCTCAAGCTCCGCAAACCCTTGTCATCGCTCCTGATTATCCTGATTCCGGCGGTCCTGTTTTCTGCTTATCACTACCTGGGTGATGAGCAATTTTCGCCGGGCAGTTTCATTTTTCGATCTCTTGCGGGGCTTTACTTCGGGGTCATTTTTGTAGTGCGTGGGTTTGGTATAACTGCGGGTAGCCACGCGGCTTATGACATCTGGATCGTCGGCCTGATGGCCTGGCACAGTGGATAGTTCGGATTATTTTGTAGTCGATCGACCCTGTTACCCTATAATATCTCCCGAATGAGTTGCCCGCATTGGGCGGGTAGCCCGATCGTGAAAATTACGGCGGCCGAAAAGTTTCTTCAGGGAAGAATGGACCTTTCGGAAGAATAGCTCGTATAACTAAGGGCACGAGCATCCATTAACGTCGTAATCGACCAGACTTGTAGGGTTTACATTCGTCCCCCCTGCAGTCGCAGCGGAGAATGCCTCTTTATATAGAGAGCATGGACGCCAATGAGTAGTCATCGTACGAAGCAACGTCGAACTGGTGGGTTGACGCTCCTGATCTATCAGCGCATGCTGCATCCGGAGCTGTTCCGCATCCTCGCCTCGGAGAAGATCAGCCGCCGCGCCTATGATGCGGATGTGTGGCTCGTCGAGGGAGGCCATGTCATCGGCCTGAACGCGGGCAAGAACTCGCTGACCGAGGTGATCGTCACCCGGCACGAGCCGATGACCGATCGCGGCCTGCTGCAGACGATTCCCTGCCGTGGTGAGAAGTACCACGAGGAGACCTATGGCGGCAATATCCGTTACATGATCTCCACGCAGGAAGAGCAGCTCACCCAGACGTTGTTTGATGCCACCAAGCACGAAATTCGCTCCTACGCCGCCAAGCGCGAGCTGATGGCGGCCGAGGTTCCGGCCCATGATGAGCATGGCGCCGTCCTGAGCGTGCTGGACATCGAGCGCCGCAGCCACGAGCTGCTGGTGCAGAGCTTCCACCTGTTCGATGAGAACCAGATGGTCATCAAGACCCAGTCGAT
>CAYNMV010000064.1:0-21567 GCA_964398315.1 uncultured Tepidisphaeraceae bacterium
AAGCACTGGCCGGCGCGGGCGCGGCGGTTGAACTGGTCGAGATGCTTGGCTTCGTTGGGCTCGCCGTTGAGGATCTCGAAATGGGCTTCGATGACGTAGGCGACATCGCGCAGGAGCATCGCAGCCCGCTGCTGGCGCTCGTTTTCGACGTAGATGCCGAGGCGGCCGCGACCTCTCTTCATGGCCTGCTCAGCGCCATCAGGGCCGCGCGTGGGGATCTTGCAGCCGACTTCGTTGCGCCGCTGAGAGGTGAAGCGGATGGGGTTGAGCACGTGCAGGCGGTCGATGACCCAGCGGATCTGGGGCTTCCAATAAATGGCTTCGAGGACGCCGCGAGCGGCGGAAGGGGTGATGACCTCGTAACTGACGCGCTCCACCTTCATCTCCGGGCGCGTGAACAGGGCGTAGTCGCCCCAGCAGTGTAGTCGGATGCCGTATGACATGGCGCACTCCCTTCTATGCGATCAGAAAATCCGGACTCATTCCATCACATAGGACTGACAACCCTATGTCAGTCCTGTACGTGGAAGAGTTCATCAGCAGCCACAGGCCGGCCGGGTGCTCGATCACAACGCCGGCGTGGGCCAGTTTGTCCAAAAGCGGTTTATGGACGCCGACGATGTATGGCTGAGCTTCGCGGAGCAGGCGGTAGTCGACCTCTCCGGATTTGAGCAGGCGGCTGTGAATTTCCGTGCCTTTCTTGCCATGCGGCACGAGGATGGGGATCTGGTCGTCACGGATGACCTGATATCGCTCGGCCGCCTGGCGGAAGTTGAGGGACAACTCACGGCGGCGGAGGGTGTCGGACAGGGGTTCCAGCACGTTGTGGCTGTCCCACCGGTGCTGCTGCGTCCAGTAGAACAGGCGAAAGTAGGCCTCAATCGCCGCCGGGACGATGGGGTCGGCAAAGCGGTCACCCAGTTCGCGTCCGCACTGGGCGGCGAAACGCTGCAGGCCGGGTGGCACCGTTTCCTCAGTTTCGAACACATAGACGCGCCCGGGAATGGGCCGGCCGTCGGCATCGATAAGCTTTCCTTCGCGATTGCACCGCCCCGCCGCCTGGGCGATGGAGTCGAACCCGGCTGGCCCGCGATAAACCACGGGGAAATCGACGTCGACCCCGGCCTCGATCAGGGCCGTGCTGATGACGATGCAGGACTGCCTGCGTTCCAGGCGCTGGCGAATCTCGGCCAGCACTTCGCGGCGGTGCTGGGCGCACATGAAGGTGCTGAGGTGGTAGCATCCGCCCTTTTCGCATCGGGCACGCAATGCCTGATACAGACCGGACGCATGCGGTCGGGAGTTAACGATGCACAGTGCCTGATGCTCGGCCGCGAGGCGATCGGCCAGTTCGTCATCGCTCAGCCGGCCGAGGCGGGTAACCTCAACGCGGCGCAGGGCGGTGAAGAGCGATGAGGCATCGCGGATGATCGAGCGGATGGCGGCTGGGTCAATGCCGATGGTGAAGTCGGGGTTCTTCTCCAGCGCCGGCTGGGTGGCCGTGCAGAGGACGATGGTGCAGCCGTAGTTTGTGACCAACTCCTGCAAGGCCATGAGCGTGGGCTGAAGCAGTTCAACCGGGATGGTCTGGGCCTCATCGAGGATGATGACACTGCGCGCCAGGCGATGCAGCTTGCGGCAGGGGCTGGTGGCGGCGGCAAAGAGGCTTTCGAAGAGCTGGATGTTGGTGGTGACGATGAGCGGTGCATCCCAGTTTTCGGCCGCGAGCTTGTTGTTGCGGGTTTCGTGCCTGGGGTCGAGATTGCTATGGTGCTCGACCAACGCCCGATCGGCCAGCGTCCCAAAGGCATACCGGTAATTGTCGGTCGTCTGCTCGATGATGCTGGTGAACGGAATGGCGACGATAACACGGCGCAGGTTGTATTTTGCCGCGTGATCGAGAGCGAAAGCGAGGGATGCGTACGTCTTGCCGCCGCCTGTGGGGACAATCAGCGAGAAGAAGCCGGGCGGAAGCGCTGCAGCATCACGACACTGCGAGAGAACATTGCTGCGCACGCGGTTTACCGGGGTCGGCGGTGTCTTGGCCTGGAAATCAGCGAGGAAGGCATCGAACTTTTCCTTAAGCACGGCGATGCTCGGCTTAGGCTGGGCGCGCTCCGCTGCCTGCTGCGGGTTGCAGAACGCTTCGGTGGCGAGGCGATCGGCATCGATCAGAGAGGAGAAGAGCATTCGCGCGAAGAATGCCACCTGAAACCCAACCCGCTCTGGCAATGGCCTGAAGGGAAGTTTCAACGTGGCCCCGGCCTCATCCCCCGGCTCGATTGGAACGGCAGGAACCGGCTTCTTCAGCCGCGCCTGGAGGGTCGACCTGCGGACGGTTTCATCGCCACTCGTGGCATCGGGCAAGCCGGCATGGTGTCCGGCGATGACGTATGCCATCAACTGGCCAATGTGGCCGCCCAGCGTCCTGGCGGCGTGCTGTGCGCCAAAGGTTGAGTGATCGACCCGACCGGGGGATTGATCGGCTTCGGAGGCATCGGGGTCGGCGGTACGGCGCAGGTATTCCTGAAATTCGGCAGACCGCTTGCCCAGATCGTGCCAGCGGCCGGCCAATTCTCCCCACTCAGCGGCACCAAAGGCGGCGGCGAACTCACGAGCCAGGGCCGCAACTCGCCCTGAATGTGCTGCCAGTGTCTCCCACTGTGTGTGTAGCTGATCTCGCAGGCTGTGTGCGTAGATGACCTCGCGCATGGACATGAGCACCCTCCTTTTCTATCGCGCCAATGCTCCATGAGCAGACAGCGCTTGCCCCGGATGCCGAATGGCCAGATGGGATTCCCCCGCACGGCCATTTATTCCGATTGTATAACCGCCATCAGGCACAGCAATATTAAGATGTTATTTTGACAGGCGTTCATCAGATTGCCTGATAGGTGACATGAATAGCCGCGGCATGCCAGATTGCGCTGATCGCGACCTGCCTGGGGATAGCGCCGGATTGCGCACGCTGCATGAGAGCGTGATTGGACTGTGCCAGGCCACATCAGAGGCGCAGGGCGCGGGCTGTGGCTGTGGGTGGGCATAAAACCGCCTCCGCCCCGCGGTGTGCGGGGGCGGAGGCGATGTGGCTGATCGGTTGACTGTGGTGGAATGCCGGTCAGGAGCCTTCGTAGACGCGGACGTAGTCAACGTACATATCGGCAATGCCATCGTACTGGGAGAGGTCGATCTTCCAGCCACTGGCGCCGCCGATGGCGAGGTTGACGAAGAAGAACAGCGGCCGGCTTCCAGACAGCTTGGCGGTCTTGTGGCGGGCGACTTCGATGCCGTCCATGTAGTAGACGGTGTCTTCCTTACCAACCAGCACGCCGTAGGTGTGGAAGGTCTCATACCAGCTCGCACCGCCAGCGCCTTCGACCTCGGTCATCTTGATCTGGCCGGCAAAGCGATCCTGGGAATAGTCCTTGCCGCCATCGGGCGCCTGGTTCCAGTAGTGGGCATGGATCCAGTAGCCGCGCTGGTTGGGATTGCCCGGGCCTTCGCCGCCGTATGCCTCGATGACATCCAGCTCATCGGCCGGAACCTTCAGCCCCTTGTGGACATCCTCGGTCATCACCCAGAACGCCGGCCAGGTGCCCGGTGCCGACTGGGCAATCAGGCGCGCCTCGAAATAGCAGGGCGCGTTGACCTTGATCCCGGTCCCGTCAAATCGCAGCGATGACAGCAGGCCGGTGGTGTTCTTCGACTGATCAGCGCGGATGCGCAGATAAGTGCCGACCTGGGAGAACGGGGTGGTCTCGGCGTTCTCATGATCGCCGAAGGGGATGCCCGAGAAGTCACCGCCGCCGGGCTTGTGGGAGGCGTAGGTTGCGCCCTTGCCGTCCTTGGAGATCGACAGCTCGGGCTTGTCGAAGTCATCGGCAAACACCAGCTTCATCCCCTTGGCCGGCTCGGGTGGCGAATCCGGAAGCCCTTCGTTCCAGGCGATGCCGCCTTCGTTGTAGACCATGAGGTAATAGTTGCTGCGCAGCTTGCCTTCGGCTGCACCGATGCGGATGGTGATCGGACCGCGGGGGTACTTGTCGGCCGGGAAAACGATCGACCCCGTACCATCCTCGGCCAGATCAATGGTGCCAACGGTGGAGTCCTGGCCGAACTTTCCACCCGGCAGCCACGATTTCACCTCAGCCCGGCTGAAACCGGGTGCGGTGATCTCGATCCTGGTATCGCCCCGAATGGTCGATCCGTACTTCGGGGAGGTCACAACAACCTGCCCGGGCTTGAAGAAGCGCCCCGGGGGCGGGCCGTCAACGTGATTCAGCTTCCACAGGCCAGACCACCAGTTCTTGGCATCGGGCCGCTTATCCAGCCTGGCATCGACCGGCCCCTCCAGGTTTTCAATGTTGATGTACCGGCCGGTGTCAACGTTCTGGAGGGTGACATAGCTGTCCACCGGGGAGACAAACCAGCGGCCGCGATCGGTGGTGGGAGCGGTGTCCGTCAGCGCCAGCGCGTGGGAATCATCGGCCAGCTGGACGTAGGCGCCCGTGCCCTTATTGCGGATGAAGTAGGCGCTGCCCGAGCGCTCAAGGATCCAGCGGGCATTGTCGTCCTTGGCCGGACCGGTCCGCACAGCACCATCGGCGGCGTTCAGGAACCGTTTCTGATCCCAGCGGCTTTGGATCTCAAACACGGTAGGATCGGTCTTCTGCGCGAGGGCGAGGCTGGTGGCCAGCACCACGGTGCAGGTAACGGCGAGTGCGGTCAACTTCATAAGTACAACTCCAGGCAATGCGGGACTGGGTTCATGAAGACACGTGGCACGGGCCGGACGCCCGTGCCACGACGTTTCAAACAAGCTCAAACCAACCCATCAGGCTGAGCGCCGACGGCGCAGCGCCAGCAGCCCGGCGGCCGGCAGCAGGCCGATCAGAGTCGGCTCGGGAACAACCGAGATATTGTCAATGCGCCATGATGCACCGCTGTTGCCGTAGCCGGAAAACAGGAAAGCCACGGCGGGATTGGCAACGCGCAGGTCATTGTCAATCGTCCAGGTGAGGGAAAAATCACCCAGGTTCAGGGTAAGCGTGGTGTCATCATTGTTGCCGAGGGTGTAGACGAGGCTGCCACTGGTCCACGTCTGGCTGGCTTCACTCGTGCTGGGCAAGGCGGTGGCATTCCAATAGGTATCGGCCGAACCATCTCCACCGGTCAGCCAGCCACTCGTACCGTCAATGGCGAGACCTTTATACTGGGTGCCCGATCCGCCACTGGTGGGGTTGCCATCGGAAGCAAAGCGGATGCGTTCGGTTTCGCCGGACTGGTTGAACTGCATCATGACGTTCACATTGTCCGTACCATTTGTGCTGGAGGGATCGAACAGGTAGATGCCAAATGTGCTTCCCCCCGGCATGTTACTCGCCAGATCAAAGCTGAGTGTCAGATTCCCGCCAAACGTACTGGAATTGGCGATGGTCTTGACCGGATTGGTATTGATAGCGGCCACCACACGGATGTCGCTGCCGGTCTGCACAAGCTTGATATAATCGTTGTTGGGCTCATCGGGATCGCTCGGATCCGTATGCGTCATCACGGCGTTGTTGCGCGAATTGAGCACCAGGAAGTTCTGGGTGTACTGGTTGTCCTCGGTTGAGCCGGTTTCGAAATCGAACGGCCCGACGGGGGCGGCGGCTGCCATGGAAGCAGAAGCAAGGATCGGCAAACAAGCAGATGCGGCGAAATGAAGCAGTTTGGAGCGGTGCATAATGTCCTCCGATAGGAATAGAAAACGGCGTCCACAGCCACTCTAGACCGCATTTCAGCTTGCGCCAATGATCAGTTTACGCAGCACGTTGCGTTAACATGGAACAGGTGTCATTTGATCGAACGGGATGCTCGTTTTAGTCCAGATTCACCGGCGTGCCATTCAGTCGGCGTGCCCGGCGGATACCGGATGTGTTCGTTGCCTTGTCAAAACTGTTAGACAGATCACCCAGTTCGCCGACCGAGATCGCTTCAGCATGCGTGTCAGCGAAGAGGATATTGGCCCGGTCGTTATGCGCCAGCCACAGGGCGCTGTCGCCGCTGCTCATCCGCCGGGCATAGAAGGTCGGGCCGGTGTGCCCCAGGTTGGTCCCGCCATGGGATGTATCGGCCAGCAGTGCCCACCGCGTCGGACGGGGAACGCGGTCCAGGCGATAGCTGACCCATGTGTAGGTGTCGGTGGGATCGCTGGTCAGGTGGTTGGGGATACTCCGCCGAACGTAGGCCCCCTTCTCATCATCGCCGATTTTCCAGACATCATGTGCCATACCATACATGCCGTACGCCCGTCCCATATCGCGATATGTATCGTGCGACGGCTGCAGGCCGGCGATCTCCTCATAGCTGCGGGTCACCGGGCACAGCAGCACCATCCGGTTACGCAGGTAACCGCCGGGCAGGTCCTGCCACTGGTTGCCCCGCGGGCCAGCCTCGGGACGCAACAAAAACAGCGCCCAGGGGGCATTTTGCTCCCCATCGCCGGGCTTATAGCGATAGTTGATCGATCCGGGGATGTACCCCTGCGAGTCGGCGGCATAGGCCGCCAGCGCAATGCCGCATTGCCGGAGATTGCTCAGGCAACTGGCCGCCTGGGCCGCCTGGCGGGCCCTGTTCAGGGCTGGCAGCAACATCGCGACAAGGATCGCGATAATCCCGATCACCACTAGCAGCTCGACCAGCGTGAACGCCGCTCGGAAATGTCTCATGATGGGCATGGCCGCTCCTCTTGACGACGAGCATCGTATCGGTGGCGATATGAGGCGCCGGTGTGAGACGATGACCGTAGCTTACTCGTGAAAATGCAGCGGGCAATTGTTGATTTACGCAGTGCGTTGCGTAAGCTGAGGCGGCTGTGAAAACTCCGACCTACAGCGAAATTGCCCGGGCGTGCGGCGTCAGTTCCTCCACCGTCTCCCGCGCGCTCAACAATCACCGCAGCATTCCTGAATCCACCCGCCACCGGATCCGTGAAGTGGCCCGGAAGATGGGATGGCAGCCCAATCCCCTGGCCTCGGCCTACATGGCCCATCTGCGATCCACCCACCCCCCCTCCTTCAAAGCCATCCTGGGCGTGATCGTGGATTACCCGATGCCAAACGGGCTGACCGATTTGCCCTCCCATGTCCAGCGGGTGTATCGCGGGTTCGAGCAGCGCGCCCGCGAGTACGGCTACACGGCCCGCGCGTTCAGCCTCCAGGATCCGGATATGACCCCTGCCCTGCTGGACCGCACCATGTTCCATCGCAACTGCCCCGGGTTTGTCATCACCGGGCTGAGCCAGCCTGGCAGGCCGATCGAGGGGCTCAACTGGGACCGCTACGCCGCGGTTGCCATGGGCTTCTCACTCCCTCAGCCCGCCCTGCACCGGGTGGCCACCAACGCCATGCACGGGTTCAAACTCGTCATCGACAAGGCCTTCGAGCTGGGCTACAACCGCGTCGCCATCGCGGTCGGGCGCGGGTACGATGAACGCACCAACCACGCGGTTTCCTTCCCCGCCGCCTATACCAAGCAGCACCTCAAGCCCCATCAGTCGCTGGAAACGCTGATCTTCGACCAATGGGGCGAACCGGCGATCGATACCGTCGCCACATGGCTGAAGGAACACCGCCCCGAGCTGGCGATGGGAACCTATGTCTACGAAGCCGCCCAGTCGCTGGGCTGGCGCATCCCCGAGGACATGGCGCTGATCACCTTCGACCGGTCGCCCGAATATCCTGACCATGCGGGCCTGGATCAGCAGTATGAAATCACCGGCCAGGTGGCGGCCGACATCCTGATCAGCGAAGTGACACACAATCGACGCGGCATACCGGATGTCCCGGTTGAGCACACCATCCAGGGTGTGTGGATCGATGGCCCCAGTGCCCCGCCGCGAAACAGGCACTAAACGAAGCCGATCTCTGCGCTGTCGCCCCCTGCCACTATGCCCTGGGCCAACGCAGGAGAGCCGCGGCCGTCGCCAGCCGCGCGGGTGGGTGTGGATCAACCGTTGGCGATTTTCAGGCCGACCACGCCTCCGATCACGGCGGTCAGGCAGATCAGGCGCAGCGGATTGACCGGGTCGCCATAGAGGGTCATGCCGACCACGGCCAGCCCCGCAGCGCCCAGGCCAGTCCAGACGGCATAGGCGGTGGAGGCGGGGATGCCGCGCATCACATAGCTGAGCAACACCATGTTCAGCACGGTCAGGAAGCCGCTGGCGGCGAAAAGCCAGATGCTCCAGTTCGAGCGGTCACTCAGGCCCTTGAGCGTCATCGCCCACATGACTTCGCAGGCGGCGGCGATGAGGAGAACGATCCAGTAGTGCATGGTGAGGGAGGGTTAATGATTGCTGATCGTCTGGCAGTGGCAAGCCTGTGGCACTGGCCCCCGGTTACTGGTTACGCGCTGTGGCGGGTGGCCGATGACCGCCCGGCATGGCAGGCAGCCCCATCATCCTGGCGCCCGGGGATTGACAGATAATCAGCCAGCCAGTGCCCCATCACGCTCCCCGCATCACAGGGCGATTTCGCCGTGGAACACTTCGGTGGCGGGACCGGTCATGTGAACATGGTTGTCGGATTCGCGCCAGTCGAGTTCCAGATCACCACCGGGGAGGTGGGCGAGGACTTTCCGGCTGGTGCGGCCGGTCAGCACACCGGCAACACACACCGCGCAAGCGCCCGTGCCGCAGGCCAGCGTGATGCCGCTGCCGCGCTCCCAGGTGATCATCCTCACCTCATCGGGGCTGAGCACCTGCACAAAGTGGACGTTGATCCGGCGGGGAAAGGCCGGATCGGTTTCCAGCGTCGGGCCGATGGTTGCCAGCGGCACGCGGTTCACATCATCCACGAATGCCACCAGGTGCGGGTTGCCCATCGAGACAAAGCTCGCCCGCAGCGGGCGGTCATCCAGCCGGAACGCCATTTCGTATTCATGCTCGGCCACCTTTTTCAGGCCGGGCCCCTGCGCGCTGGGATCGGGGTTAACCGGGATCTGCGCCAGATCGAGGATCGGCTCGCCCATGTCCACGGTCACGCGCTCGACCTTGTCGGCAGCGCCAACCTGCAGGGACAGCGTCAGCACGCCGCGGCCAGTCTCCACTTTCATGGGATTGTTCTTCGTCAGGCCGTGGTCATAGGCATACTTGGCAACGCAACGGACACCGTTGCCGCACATTTCCGATTCCGAGCCATCGGCATTGAACATGCGCATGCGGACATCGGCCGTGTCGGAGGGGAGGATGAGGATCAGGCCGTCCCCGCCCACGCCGAAATGCCGATCCGATACGCGCTGGGCCACCGCCGCGGGGTCGTTGACCGATTCCTCGAAACCGTTGACGTAGACGTAGTCGTTGCCGATGCCGTGCATCTTCGTGAAGCGCATAGTGGCGGATGTTAGACCCGCCAGCGCCTCAGGCGTCAAGCCAGCAAGAATGCGCCAAAACCTGCCATCCCGGTTTGAACCAATCGGCACGTGGCGAAAGAGGTGGCCAAACGCACACCAGTGCAGGGCGCGAGCGCTGGTATCGATCCACATTCAGGTGGAATACGGCAGCGCTTTGGCCGGGATTTGGAATTCACCTCTCCCTGGCATCCTGCCTGCCCTGCTTATGCGATCATCGGCCGCAGGTGGTCCCAGGCCAGTTGCGCAACGCCGGCGGCGGTGGTTTCGTAGGGATATAGCTCAACCGTCACCCAGCCGTCGTAGCCAATGGATTCGAGGGCGGCGAAGACCGCCGGAAAATCGATCACGCCCTTGCCGGGGGTAAGATGCTGGTGCACGCGGTTGGCGCCGATGTCCTCCAGGTGGACATGGGCGATTTCCTCCGGGTTGGCGCGGATCACGGCGGCGGGGTCTTCCCCCACGCAGAACAGGTGGCCGATATCGCAGTTCATGCGAATGCGCGGCTCTTCAGCGAAAAAGTGCCGCTTGAACGCGAGGTATTCGGCAGCGGTCTCGATGAACAGCCCCGGTTCCGGTTCGATGGCGAGCATCAGATCATGCTCCCGGGCAGCGGGCAGCACCTGGCGCAGGCCATCGGCGAAGCGCTCCCCCGCGGTGTCGCGGGAGATGGTCGTACCGATCAACGGCCCGCCGGGCTGGAGACTGACGGTGGCCGCACCCAGGAACGCGGCCAGTTCGATGCTGGCCCGTGTGTGCTCGATGCGCACCTGCCGGGCGGCGGCATCATCGGCGATCCAGGTCGGGTGATAGGTATCCCCGCGGGCAAAGAGCGTGAAGGCATTGACATTGCTCACTGCCAGCCCGAGACGCTCAATCTGCGCCCGCACCGCCTCGCGCCGGGCCGGGGTCATGTCTGGCGGATAGGCGTGCGGCACATCCGCCATGATCTCCACACCCCGATACCCGACCGCCGCAATCGCGTCGATCGCCTCCTCGAGCGTGTTCTTCTTGAACGCATTGGTGGAAAACGCAAGCTGGATCATCGCCGGCGAGTATAGGCGAGCGCAGCACAGATGGGGAGGCGAAGGGGCGGCGGCTGGCGCATCTCAAGCGGGCAGCAGCGCAGCGGCCAGGACGGCGGCGATGGCCAGAGCGGCGGCGATCCAACTGACCGGGTCGCGCAGGGCAAACAGGATCGGGTCCTCAATCAACGCTTCGCGGCGGGCCAGGAACCAGATGCGCGTGATCCAGTAAAGCAGGATCGGGCAGACCAGCCACAGCAGCAGCGGCTGGCGGTAAAGCTGGGTGGCGGTTGGGGTGTCGATGTAAATCGCCAGCACCAGCACCGCCAGGTAGCCGCTGCAGGTGCCGACACTCTCGATCAGGCTGATGTCTTCCCGCTGATAGCCGCGTGACTTGAGATGTTCGGCATCCTCTTCAGCGCGGACCAGCTCAGCATGACGCTTGGCGAAGGCGAGGCTGAGGAAGATGAACATGCTGAACGCCAGCAGCCAGAGCGTCAGCGCGATGCCGGTGGCCGCCCCGCCGGCGATCAGTCGCAGGGTGTACAGCCCGGCCAGCGCAATCACGTCGATCAGCAGCCGGCGCTTGAGCCAGAAGGTGTAGAGAAGCGTCGCCGCCACGTACACCGCCAGCGCGATGGTAAACAGCGGCGGCAGCAGAACCATCGACAGCCCGAAGGCGATCACCAGCAGCCCCCCCGCCAGCGGCAGCGCCCACTGCACCGGCACCGCGCCGCTGGCCAGCGGGCGGTTGCGCTTGGTTGGGTGATGCCGATCGGAGTTCAGGTCGCGGCGGTCGTTGATGATGTACCCGGCCGAAGCAACCAGGCAGAACAGCACGAACGCCAGCAGCGCTGCATCGATCTGCTCCACATCTTCCGGCTGATGCGACAGCAGAAGCGGCACGAAGACCAGCAGGTTCTTCGTCCACTGATACGGCCGCAGCAGCCGGAGAATACCAGCGATCAGCGAGCGTTCGGCATGTCGATCAGATATGGCCCGGTACACCATTGAACATGGTAATGCAGGAGAGGAACGGTTGCGAGCCAGCGCCAGACGGCTGATCCATGCACACATGCGGCACGGTCTGGCAAACCCGCTCAGCGGACGCCGGCTGCACCCGCCACCACCCGCGCTTCGAAAGCCAGCGTGCAGGCGACCACAGGAGAAGCATCCAAGGCAGAATTATTGAGCCTGGGCGGACATTCGCCGGCACGGGCGGTGATCGCCGCCCCCCCTCTCCCCCGCGTGCGGGGGAGAGGGGCAGAGCGCTTCGATGTACGGCCTGTTCTACCGCCGGCCGGCGGTGGTGAGAGGCCAGTCATCGGTTCGGAACGGCGAGGCCGGCAGGTCAGCGCTGTTATACAGCAGGGCCGAATCGGGGTTGTTCGACCAGGCGTAGCGCACGGCGACCGGATTGGCCACCGCATCACTGGTCAGGATCACCCGATTGCCTTCGATGCGGGCAGTCGCGGCGTGGAACTGCTTGTCCTCACCGGCCAGGGCAAACGGCAGCGGCTTGCCGGTCTGGTTGGGATCGCGCGCTTCAAGTCCCTTGGCAGCATCGAAGGTGAGCGTCACCTCGTTACCGTTGATCTGGATGTCCTTGAGGGTTGGGCCGGTGCAGACAACCTCACGGCCATAGGCGATTTTCTCCGCCAGCAGCGCCAGGCGCCGGCCGACATCCTGCTTGTTGCGGGGGTGGATATCCTTGGCTTCGCCAATATCGATCGTGACGGCCAGCCCGGTGTTAGGGACGGTGCGGGCGGTATAAAGCTGGGCGTCGCGCACTTCCGGCCAACCGCCGGCCTGGACCGGCTGGGTGGCCGGTTCGGTGTAATTGGCCAGTTGCACGATCAGGAAGGGGAAATCCCCCTGCCCGAAGGCCTCGCGCCAGCCCTGGATCAGCCGGGGCAGCACCGTGTAGTAGGCCTCGGCCCGGTCGACGTTGGATTCCCCCTGGTACCAGATCGCGCCGGTGATGGCATAGGGAACCAGCGGGTGGATCATGCCGTTATACAGCGCGGCCGGCGCGTGCGGATTGGTGGGCCCCATGGGCGCGCGCGGACGGTTGCTTCGCTGATTGCGCGGCTTGTCCTTGTTCTGCTCTTCCCAGGCCTTCAGGGCCTCCTGGTACTTCTTCATCGCTTCGTCGTGCACGGCGAGGGCTTTTTCATAGCGCTGGACGAAGGGACGGGTAACCTCGCTGGCATCCAGCGTGGAGCGCGGGGTCCAGGCCTCGGCCTGGGTGCCACCCCAGGCGCTGTCGATCAGACCGATGGGAACTTCCAGTTCGTGGTGCAGATGCCGACCGAAGAAATAGCCCACCGCGGAAAATCCGCGCGCGGTGTCCGGCGTGCAGACTTGCCACCTGGCCTCCAGTTGTGTCTGGGGCGCTTCGGCGTTGGCGACGTTGGGCACCAGCAGCAGGCGGATTTGCGGGTAGTTGGCGGCCTTGACCTCCTCCTCGCCGTTTCGGGTCGCCCGCAGCGGCCATTCCATGTTGGATTGGCCGGAGCAAATCCAGACATCGCCGATCAGCACATCGGAGATGGTGACCGTGTTGCCGGCGATGACGGTCAGTTCGTGCGGGCCGCCGGCTTCCATCGCCGGGAGGATCGCCCGCCAGTTGCCCTGCGGGTCGGCGGCGACGGGGGCGGCCTCATTGCCGGCGAGGCGGACGGTCACCCACTCGCCGGGATCGGCGGTGCCCCAGATGGGAATCGGCTTGCCGCGCTGGAGCACAGCGTGATCCGTAAACACAGAAGCGGGTTTCACCTCCGCCTGGACAGCCGTGGCTGCCAGAAACAGGAGACCGATAAACATCAGACGCAATTGGTTGAGCATGGGCGGGACGATACCACAAGGAAGCGTCCCTGTTGAAGATGCGACGGCCATATGGAGCCTGTGCAACGGCCCTTCGGGGTGGCGGAATCACCCATCAGCCGTAAATGCAGCCATCATGCATTGAGACCACCTACAATAAGGTGATCAGCGAAGAGGTCTGCGGTGCGTCGATTTGTCCGGGTATTTGCGCTGCAAGGGGCACCGGCTTTGCGGATCTTGCTCACCTCCGGGCCATGAAAGAAAGCCGCTAACCTTCTGCCCGGTGGGTGTGTCCATCCAAGTGCCGCAACGTGTACCTGGCAACGCCCCCGGGACGATAAGCGGCCGATGTCTCAGGCAAAGGAGTGATCCATGAAATATGCACTGATTGCCGCCCTCGTCGTTGGCACCCTGCCGCTCATGGCGGAGGCCGGCCATCGCGAGTATCGCAGTTCCCGGGACAGCCGCTGGAGCGTGTCAATCGGGATTGGTTCCGGCTACGGCCATCGGGGTGATTACATCGATACCCGCATCACGTACTCCAAGGGATATGACTATTCCTACCGGGCGCCGCGCTATCACTATCGCGAAACCTACTATGCCCCACCGGTAGTATATCGCCCCGCCCCGGTGTACGTTGCACCCCCACCGGTAGTGCATTACCCCGCTCCGGTGTATCGCTATGAGCCGTGCTATCCCACTGGCTACACCTACTACCGCAGCACCTACTACTACAGGTGGTAGACCACTGATTGCAGCAGCCGATAAACACAGACACCGCGCTGCGGCGGCTTGGGTGACTGCCGACAGCGCGGTTTCACTAGGAATGCGAGCCCGCGTATGTCCCGGCGCACCCATCCAGCGCCGTGGCATACGCGGGGATGGCGCGCTGATTTTCGGCTGTACTTCCCACCAGACCAACCGTATGCTGTGGGCGGTCGGTCTGAGGTCCGAGCCTGGCGCAAGACAGTATTTTCCCTGCTCCGCCATCAAACTCTCACCCCTTTCCACCTTCCTGGGCCGAATGCTAAGCCCCTTTCACTGGTGACCCGGAAAGTGAACACAAGGGTCCACTGCCCACTACTGGAGATATCATGGGCAAGAAGCTTTACGTGGGGAATCTGAGCTACGACACCGACAGCTCCTCCCTGCAACAGTTGTTTTCCGAGTATGGCGCTGTGCAAAGCGCTGAGGTCATCGCCGATCGCATGACCGGCCAGAGCAAAGGGTTCGGATTCGTCGAAATGAGCAGCGACGAGGAGGCCCAGGCGGCCATCGCCGGCATGGATGGCAAGAGCGTTGATGGCCGCAGTCTCAAGGTCAACGAGGCCAAGCCCCGCGAAGACCGTCCCCGCGGTGGCGGCGGTGGCTTTGGGGGTGGCGGCCGTGGCGGCTACGGTGGCGGTGGCGGCCGTGGCGGACGTGGTGGCGGCGGTTACGGTGGCGGCGGCGGTGGTGGCCGTGGCAACCGTTATTGAACCCCGGCACTGCAATCAATACCCAGGCACCAGGCCCACAGCACCAACTGTGGGCCTGGTGTGTTTATCATCTGCATGGCCTGCGTACATCAGCCCCATCGCTTCGCGGGCCTCGGGCGCTGGTCGCCCATTTATCAATGGACGAGCCACCCCCCGACCGATACCATTCCTGCCAGTTACCTAACCATGGGGAATCAACTATGACCATGTATTCTGATCGTGCGCGGACTTACGAACTCGACTACGGCACCGACACGGGTGTCATTGTTCGTTTCTTTAACACCGTTTACGCCTGGATGGCGGTGGGGTTGGCGGTCACGGCACTGGTTGCCTGGCTGGTGCACAGTACCCCGGCGCTCCAGAGCTTCTTCTATGCCAGCCGGGGCGTTTACTTCATCATCGCCCTTGGCGCCATGGGCATCGCGTGGTTCGTGCAGGCACAGGCCGGGAAGCTGAGTGCCGGCGTCTCCACCGTGCTGTTCATGCTCTACGCGGCCATCCTCGGGGCGCTGTTTTCGGGGCTGCTGGTCATTTACAACCTGGAAACGCTCGGGGCGGCGTTTCTGCTGACCGCCGGCACGTTCGGCGCCATGAGCCTTTACGGCTTCGTGACCAAGCGCGACCTGAGCGGATTGGGTTCGTTCCTGTTCATGGCGATCATCGGCCTGATCCTGGCATCCCTGGTCAACTTCTGGATTGCCAACAGCATGTTCAGCTGGATCATCACCTACGCGGTGCTGGGCGTGTTCATCGTACTGACCGCCTATCAGACCCAGATGCTCAAGAACATCGCCCTGGAGCTGCGTGGCCAGCCCGAGTTGGCCACCCGCTACGCGATTGTCGGCGCCCTGGTGCTGTATATCGCGTTCATCAACCTCTTCCTGTCGATCCTTCGAATCATCGGCAGCCGTGACTGAGCGGCAACGCCTGAACCGGCACAGGGCCGCCGAAACGACGACTGCCTTCACGGCGGCGTCTTTTCAGCGGCCCTTTTCTTTTCACGCTTGTATGGGTACGGGCCGGCGTCGTAATTTTATCGTCGGAGATAAAAACCATGGACACCCCCCTTCCCGCCACGGATTCCCAGGTGATGTTCGAGAAGATCCCCACCGCGGTCTATCGGGACAGCGCTGCGGCCAGCCGGGCGGTGGCCGCGGAAATCGCCGACCTGATCCGGGCCGCCGCCCGCAAGAGCCGCCCCTGCGTACTCGGGCTGGCAACCGGCTCGACGCCGGTGGGGGTCTACAACGAACTGGTCCGGCTGCATCGGGAGGAGGGTTTGTCGTTCAAGCACGTCATCACCTTCAACCTCGATGAGTACTACCCGATGCAGCCGATGGAGCTGCAAAGCTACCACCGGTTCATGCGCGAACACCTGTTTGACCACGTCGATATCGAGCCGCGCAACATCCACATCCCCGATGGCACGCTGCCGATGGAGCAGGTGCACGAGTATTGCGCTGCCTATGAACGCGCGATCGCCGAGGCCGGCGGCATCGATCTGCAACTGCTGGGGATCGGGCGCACGGGGCATATCGGCTTCAATGAGCCGGGCTCGGGCCGCGACAGCCGCACCCGCCTGATTACCCTCGACAAAGTAACCCGGCTCGATGCCGCCAGCGACTTTTTTGGCGAGGAGCACGTACCCCGGCGTGCGATCACCATGGGCGTGGGGACGATCCTCTCAGCGCGCCGGGTCGTGCTGCTGGCGTTTGGCGAGCACAAGGCATCAGTCGTCGCCCAGGCGGTGGAGGGGCCGGTCACGCCGGCGGTTGCCGCCAGCTTTCTCCAGTCGCATCCCAATGCCCAGTTCATACTGGATGAGGCCGCCGCTGCTGAACTGACGCGCTACAAGACCCCATGGGCAGTGGGCGCGGTCGACTGGAACGATGCCATGATCCGCAAGGCCACCATCTGGCTGGCCCGGCGGCTCCAGAAGCCGATCCTCAAGCTCACCGATGAGGACTACAACGAGGCCGGGTTGCAGGACCTGGTCGCCAGTCGGGCCGGCGGGGCCTACGAGATCAACGTCGATGTCTTCCGCCAGTTGCAAGAAACCATCACCGGCTGGCCTGGCGGCAAGCCCGATTCGCGCAAGCGCCCCGGCGACATCGATCGCCCCACCGACCGCACCTTCCCCAAGCGCGTGCTGGTCTTCTCTCCCCATCCCGATGACGACGTCATCAGCATGGGCGGCACGCTGATCCGCCTGGTGGACCAGGGGCACGAGGTGCATGTGGCTTACCAGACCAGCGGCAACATCGCGGTCTTTGATGCCGATGCCCTGCGCTTTGCCGATTTTGCCGCCGAGTACATCAAGCTGTTCGGCATCGGCGGCGAAGAGAAAGCCGAACGGTTTGAAGAGCGGGTTGAGCAGTTCATCGCCAGCAAGCAGCCCGGCCAGGTGGATTCGCCGGAGTTGCAGCGGGTCAAGGCGCTGATCCGCCGTGGCGAAGCCCGGGCGGCGGGGCGCGAGTGCCGCATCCCGGTCGACCGCCTGCACTTTCTCGATTTGCCCTTCTACGAAACCGGCACCGTGCGCAAGCGTCCCCTCGGTGAGGAGGACATCCAGATCACCATCGATCTGCTTCAGAAGATCCGCCCGCACCAGGTTTACGCCGCGGGCGATTTGTCCGACCCGCATGGCACCCATCGCGTCTGCCTGCAGGCCGTGTTCCGCGCATTCGAGCGACTGAAAGATGAGGCGTGGGTCAGGGAATGTGAGGTGTGGCTCTACCGCGGCGCCTGGCAGGAATGGGAGCCGGAGCAGATCGAGATGGCCGTCCCCCTCAGCCCACAGGAGCTGATGCGCAAGCGCAACGCCATTTTCCGCCATCAGAGCCAGAAGGATAAGGCGATGTTCCCCGGCACCGATCAGCGCGAGTTCTGGCAGCGGGCCGAACAGCGCAACCGCGCCACCGCCCAACTCTACGACCAGCTCGGCCTGGCCGAGTATGAGGCAATCGAGGGATTCGTGCGGTGGAAGGGCGTATAAGCCGACAAAGCGTTTAGCGCCTGGCATGCCGGACTACTGCCAAAGGCACCACCTGACCACAGCCACACCCACTCTAAATATCACAATCTTGCTGGAATGTGCCGCGGAGAAAGGGCGTGGGCATCGCCTTGTAAGCGTTCTCAGCCGTACAGTCTTGCTTCTATGCGCATGAAAAAAGCCGGAGGCAATTGAAGAAGGAGGGGGGGAACCTTCTTCGGGGAGGGAGCCTCCGGCAGAGCCGATCTGCGGGCGTTTAACCCGGCAGGTCAGTTGTGAGCGCGTACTGTAGGTATGCAGTTCTGGCACGTCAACCCCCGCCCCGAATTTTCAACATGTTGCCCATTTCCGTCATTTTCATGCCGTGAACCCGGTTCTGTCCGCCGCTTCCAGAGGGGCAAGAAAAATCGGCCAGACGCGTGATTTAGGCGGGCGAATTGACTACAATACCGACCTCACCTGGCGGTACGAGGAAACGGGGGGCGTTTTCAACCAGCGTTTCAATGCGCACGGCGTGGATGAGGGTCCCGCGCCGGTATGGGCTTGCGGTTCGCGCCGCAGGCAACGGTTTCCTGTGGGACCAACATGATCGACTATCAACGCACTATCGGCCGGGATACCCGTATCCCCGGTCTGCCTCCGGCCCAGGGTCTGTACCTGCCTGAGTTCGAGAAAGACGCCTGCGGCGTCGGCTTCATCTGCCACATCAAGGGCAAGCCCGCGCACGCGATCGTCTCCGATGCACTGACCATGCTGGAGAAAATGAACCACCGCGGCGGCTGCGGCTGCGAACCCGACAGTGGCGACGGCGCCGGCATCATGGTTCGCATGCCCGACAGCTTCTTCCGTGCGAAGATGGCCGCCCAGGGCATCACCCTCCCCAAGCCGGGTCAGTATGGCGTGGCCATGATGTTCCTGCCGCGCAAGCGCCAGGCGCGCCTGGAGTGCCAGCATGTCTTCGAGCAGGTGGTGCGCGAAAACGGCATGCGGGTCCTGGCCTGGCGCGATGTGCCGGTGGACCACACCCAGGTCGGCCCCACCCCCCGCAAGACCGAGCCGGTCATCCGCCAGTGCTTCATTGGCCCGACCGAGACTTTCTTCAACAAGGCCGACTTTGATCGCCGGCTCTATCTTGTGCGCCAGATCAGCGAGAACCGCATCGAGTTCGGCGACTACTCGCCCGAGGCGCGCGAAGAGTTCTACATCTGCATCTGCTCGGCCAACCGCATGGTCTACAAGGGCATGCTCACCGCCCACCAGGTGCGCGAGTATTACCTGGACCTGAAGGATCCGGCCTTCGAGAGCAGCCTGGCGATCGTTCATTCGCGCTTCAGCACCAACACCTTCCCCAGTTGGCGGCTGGCACACCCCTACCGCTACCTGGCCCACAACGGCGAGATCAACACCCTGCGCGGCAACCGCAACTGGATGCGCGCCCGCTACGGCTCGCTCAAGAGTGACATGCTCGGCGATGAGCTGCCCAAGCTCTTCCCGATCCTCACCGAGAGCGGCTCCGACTCGGCCACGCTGGACAACATGGTGCAGTTCCTGGCCGTCAATGGCCGCAGCCTGCCGCACGCCATGCTGATGGTCATTCCCGAGGCGTGGCAGAACAACCCGCAGATGGACCCGGACCTGCGCGCGTTCTACGAGTACCACGCCTGCCTGATGGAGCCGTGGGACGGCCCGGCCAGCGTCGCCTTCACCAACGGCCCCATCGTGGGTGCGGTGCTGGACCGCAACGGCCTGCGCCCCAGCCGCTACTACGTCACCAAGGACGACCTGGTCATCATGGCCAGCGAAGTCGGCGTGCTGCCGGTTGATCCGGCCAATATCGCCCGCAAGTGGCGCCTGCAGCCGGGCAAGATCTTCCTGATCGACTCCAACCAGGGTCGCATCATCGACGACCATGAGATCAAGCGCGAACTGGTCGATAAGCGTCCGTGGCGAAAGTGGGTCGAGGAGAACATGATCGACCTCGAATCCCTGCCGAGTCCGAAGCAGGCCGCCGGCGGCGAACAGCCTGGCGATCAGCCATCGGCAGCCAGTAACGCTTCCGGCCACTCGCTGCTGGAGCTTCAGCGCGCCTTTGGGTACACCAACGAGGATGTGCGCCTCCTCATTACGCCGATGGCGATGACGGGGCAGGAGGCACTGGGCTCGATGGGCACCGATACGCCGCTGGCCTGCCTGAGCGAGCGGCCGCAGCTGCTTTACAACTATTTCAAGCAGTTGTTCGCCCAGGTGACCAACCCCCCGCTGGATGCCATCCGCGAGGAACTGGTCACCAGCCTCTACACCTACCTCGGGCGTGAAACCAACCTGCTGGAAGAAGCGCCGATCGCCTGCCACCTGGTGAAGCTCAAGCATCCGATCCTCACCAATGAGGAAACCGACAAGCTGCGCGCTGCCAACCACGGCGACCTGATCGGCCATACCCTGCCGATGCATTTCAAGGTAAGCGAAGGGGAGGCGGGCCTGAGAAAAGCGCTGGAGGAGCTGTGCGCGGCGGCTTCCGAGGCCGTCCGGCGCGGTGTGTCGCTGCTGGTGCTGAGCGATCGTGGCGTCGATGCCGAGCATGCCCCCATCCCGGCCCTGCTGGCCACCGCGGCCGTGCACCATCACCTGATTCGCGAGGGAACCCGCGGCGGGTGCGGCCTGATCATCGAGACCGGTGAGGCCCGCGAGGCCCACCACTTCTGCACCCTGCTCGGCTACGGCGCTGGGGCGATCAATCCCTACTTGGCGTTCGACACCATCGCCGACCTGCACGCTGATGGGTTCTTGCCCGAAGGCACGACACTGGAGCAGGCGAAGAAGAACTACATCAAGGCCGCCAACAAGGCGATCCTCAAGGTCGCGTCCAAGATGGGCATCAGCACGGTGCAGAGCTACCGCGGCGCCCAGATCTTCGAGGCGATCGGCCTGAGCCGGGATGTGATCGACCGCTATTTCACCGGCACCGCCAGCCGCATCGGCGGGGTGCCGCTGGAGGTCATCGCCCGTGAAGCGCTGGAGCGCCATCGCCAGGGCTTCCCGCCCCGGCAGGTGGAGGTGCCCCTGCTGGCCACCGGCGGCCAGTACCAGTGGCGGCGTGATGGGGAATACCACATGTGGAACCCCGACACCGTCGCCAAGCTGCAGCACGCCGTGCGCATCGACAGCTTCGCCACCTTCAAGGAGTTCACAAAGCAGATCGATGAAGAGGCGCGTAATCGCTGCACGCTGCGCGGCCTGCTCAACTTCCGCCGCCGCGAGCGCCAGCCGGTGCCCATCGAGGAGGTGGAGCCGGCCAGCCAGATCGTCAAGCGCTTCGTCACCGGGGCCATGAGCTTCGGATCGATCAGCAAGGAGTCGCACGAGAACCTGGCCATCGCCATGAACCGCCTGGGCGGTAAGAGCAACACCGGCGAAGGCGGCGAAGACCCGCGCCGCTTCCAGCCCGATCCCGATCGGACCTGGCCCGATGGCCAGCCGTGGCTGCGCCGCAGCGCCATCAAGCAGGTGGCCAGCGGGCGCTTCGGCGTGACCATCGAGTACCTGGTCAACGCCGATGAGCTGCAGATCAAGATGGCCCAGGGCGCCAAGCCCGGCGAAGGCGGCCAGCTGCCCGGCCACAAAGTGGACGCGATCATCGCCAAGGTGCGCCACTCGACGCCGGGTGTCGGCCTCATCTCACCGCCGCCGCACCATGACATCTATTCCATCGAGGATCTGGCGCAGCTCATCTTCGATCTGAAGAACGTCAATCCAAATGCGGATATTTCGGTGAAGCTCGTCTCCGAGGTGGGCGTCGGCACTGTCGCGGCGGGCGTGGCCAAGGCGCGGGCCGATCACGTCACCATCTCCGGCTTCG
>CAYNMV010000065.1:0-21482 GCA_964398315.1 uncultured Tepidisphaeraceae bacterium
GGGCAGCGGGCCTTGTTTGGTCGAGAGACAGCCCGGGCAGGCTGTCTGAATGGAGGCGGGGAGAATCGAACTCCCGTCCCGAGACAACCCGAATGGCGGCCTCTACATGCTTAGTCGATCGTTTAATCTCGAAGCTGCCACCGAGGATCGACACCCTGCGGCAGCCTCCAGCCGTCTTTGTCTCATCCCCTCACCAACGGCCGAATGAGGGGACCAGCTTGCTGTTTTCAGCCGACCGGTCGCAAGCCTCCCGATCGTGCCGAGGTTGCCTGATTAATTAGGCAGCCATTGCGTACTGATAATCGCTGTTGTCAGCAGTTATCTTTTGCCTCGATGATTTACCAGGCCAACGAGACATCCTGGGCATGCCACCACCACCGCAGCCATCCGGTCGAAACCAGTCGCCCCCGGCGGTAGTATCCTATACTACTTACGTCGGTCATTATATGCCGGTTCATTGAGGCGGGCAACGCCGCACCGGTCAGGACCACCCCCGCAGCCAGGAGGCGGATATGTTCGTGGTGTCGGTGACGGTCTGGGTTAAACCGGGATTTGAGCAACAATTCATCGAAGCGACGCTGGACAACGCCCGGCATACCCGTAAGGAGGCGGGGAATGTGCGTTTCGATGTGCTTCAGGTCGAGGAGGAACCCGGCCGATTTCTCCTTTACGAGTGCTACCTGAGCCGGGAAGACTTCGCCCGGCATCAGCAGACCGACCACTACCTACGCTGGAAGCAGACGGTGGCCGACTGGATGGCCCAGCCGCGCCAGGGAATCAAGCACCGTGCGCTTTTCTTTGGCGATGCGGCCTGTGAAGCCAGCGAATGACTGGCAGCATTTTATATCGCAAGATTTCAACAATTTATGCCTTTTCAGATCACCACGACCCGTACTTTCTCCGCCGCGCATCAGCTGCGCCTGTATGATGGTTCGCTTGAGCCGCTGCATGGCCATAACTGGGTGGTCAGGGTTACGGTCGAGGCCCCGGCACTGGACGCGATTGGGGTTGTGATGGATTTCCATGAGCTGGAGCGGCTGGTCGATCAGGTGATTGGCGGATGGCACAACAGCCACCTGAATGAACAGCCGGCGTTTCAGTCGACCAATCCCTCGGCCGAGAATGTCGCCGCGCAGATCGCCCGGCAGTTGCGTCTTCCGGACCCGGTGCGTCTGGTGGCGGTGGAAGTCTGGGAAACGGCCGAAAACTCCGCCCGATATGTAGCGTAGAATAGAAGAATGGGCGATGAGCCAGACGGTCCCCAAACGTGATGCCTCCCACGTCTCGCCTGCCGCTCATCGATTTCTCTTCTGCATTGACCTTGGTTTGTGGGCGAAATAGGATTCATCGACACGAATCGGCGGGTTGAGATGAAATGTGACAACTGTAACAAGGCGGCCACGGTTCACCTGACGGAGATCAAGAACGGCAAGAAGATGGAAAAGCATCTCTGCCAGGAATGCGCCGCTGCCTCCGAGGGCTTCCCGGTCAAGGGACACACGCCGATCAACGAACTGCTGACCAACTTCGTGCTGGCCCATTCGGGGCTGGCAAAGGAGACTGGGGTCAGCAAGTGCGAGAACTGCGGGATTACCTGGGCCGAGTTTCGCCAGAGCGGTCTGTTTGGCTGCGAGCACGATTACCAGACCTTTGAAAAGGACCTGACCCCCCTGCTCCAGCGGGCGCACGAAGGCGCTACGCACCACGTGGGCAAGGTTCCGACGCGCCGCGGCGGCAGCGGCGTACCGGCGCGCAAGCGCATCGACCTGACCAAGCTGCGCAAGGAGTTGGCGCTGGCTGTCGAGAAGGAAGACTACGAACGCGCTGCCAAGCTCCGCGACCAGATCAAGATGGCGGAAACCGAGTAGCGGCGCTGCCACTGACCAGTTGCCGGTACGGCGGCTGGTTTGGACCGGCAACCGGCAACGAATCATATGAAGCTCTCAGATCTAACCAATCACGCCTCCGAATGGCTCCGGGGCAACGGGCCAATGAGCGAGGTTGTGATTTCGTCGCGCATCCGTCTGGCGCGCAACATCAGCGGCTATCGCTTCCTCTCGCGCGCTACCCGGCATGAGCGCACGCAACTCGAGCGCAAGGTGCGCGACACCATCCTGAACGCCGGCATCGCCGCCCAGACGCTCTACGTGGACCTGGACCAGGCGCCGGAGCTGGATCGCCAGTTGCTCGTCGAGCGCCACCTGATTTCCAAGCAGCACGCCGGCGGCACCGGCGCCCGCGGCGTCGCAGTCGGGACCAGCGAAACCGTCTCGGTAATGGTCAACGAGGAAGACCACCTGCGCATCCAGGTGCTTCGATCAGGGCTGCAACTGGACGAGGCATGGGAGCAGATCAACGGGATCGATGACAAGCTGGAATCGAAGCTCGATTTCGCCTTCAGCCCGCGCTTTGGCTACCTCACCGCCTGCCCCACCAACGTCGGCACCGGCATCCGCGTCAGTGTCATGCTCCACCTGCCGGCTCTCAAGCTCACCGGCGAGATCGAAAAGGTGTTCCGTGCCGCCAAGGAAATGCGCCTGGCGGTACGCGGCCTGTACGGTGAAGGCACCGAGGCCACCGGCGATTTCTACCAGATCTCCAATCAGACCACGCTGGGCAAGAGCGAGGAGGAGATCATCGGCGATTTCAAACACCTGGTGATCCCCAAGATTATTGACTACGAGCACCATGCCCGCCGCACGCTGCTCAATGACCGCACGATGGCCCTGGATGACAAGGTTCACCGGGCCATCGGCATTCTGCGTTCAGCGCGGCTGATAGCCAGCGAGGAGACACTTTACCTGCTGTCGCACCTGCGCATGGGGATTAACCTGGGGCGGGTGAAAGACGTTGACATCAAGACGGTCAATGAACTGGTGTTGCTGACCCAGCCGGCGCACCTGCAGAAACACGCCGGCCGCAAGCTGGATGGTGACATGCGGCGGGCGGCCCGTGCCGAGCTGATCCGCCAGCGCCTGGGCGCGGCCTGAGGCTGCGGCGATCGCGCTGCCAGACTGGGGGGACAGGCCGATGCCAAGGGCCGGCCTGGAACTGGGCAGCGTGGCCCGCCAGCGGCGGCAGATCAGGGTTGGCTTGCCTGCCGTTCAGGTGTATAATACGAGTCGCTTTTGGCAACCACCGCACCCCCGGGCGCGGTGGTTCGTGTTTTAGGTACCGGCTTTGCGCCCCCGGCAGGATGCCGGGGCGTGGTGCTTTTCACATGAGGTGAACATGCAGATCGTCAGTGCCCAGGAGAAGGCGGACTTGGAACGCAAGGTAGAAGAGCTGCGCAAGCTCAAAATCGCGGCCCAGGAGCGCATTCGCCACGCCGCCAGCCTCGGCGATTTGTCAGAAAACGCCGAATACCACTTCGCCAAAGAGGAGAACCGCAACGTTGAGCGGCAACTGGCCGAAGCCGAGTCGCGCCTCAAGAGCGTGTCGGTGGTCAACACCGACAGCGTACCCGAAGACGTGGTTTTTCTTGGCCATACGGTGAAGCTGCTGGACCTGGACGATGACAGCGAGCAGTTGGTGCGTCTGGTCGGCGAGGCCGCCCCACCGGATGCCAACAGCGACATTATGCCCGTCAGCGCCAGCAGCCCCATGGGCGAGGCCTTGCTGAAGGCCCGTGTCGGCGAGACCATTAAGGTCAAGGCGCCCGGCGGGACGATGGAATTCAAGATTCTTGAGATTGTATAGTTTACCCACGCCTCACTCCGGGTTGGGTGAGGCAGCGCCACCTTAGCTCAATTGGCAGAGCACCGGTTTTGTAAACCGGATGTTGCCGGTTCGACTCCGGCAGGTGGCTTTCCTCCTCTTTGTGGCCAGTTGGCCCCCGTTCCGATCTCAAATAAATCTGCGGGTTTCGTCCGTCGCCAAGTGCGGTAAAACGACGCGCCCTTGCGAAGCGATGCGGTTCCTGCTCTAAATAAACGCGCCGTTAGGTCTGGACTGGCAAGGGATTGCGCAAGCCTCATGACCGGTGTGGGGCCCTCCGGCCGCCTCGGGAATCACCCGAGTGAGTTATCGGACGCATATTCAAACCTTGCGAACAGCTAACGTGGGCCAATCGGCGCATGTCTGAATTAGCAGGGGCGATGCTCCGGCACCGTCGGGCGTATGAGGAGTTTGGGATCGATGAAATGGGTCGGCT
The DNA here is from genome assembly GCA_964398315.1 of uncultured Tepidisphaeraceae bacterium. Taxonomy (GTDB): domain Bacteria; phylum Planctomycetota; class Phycisphaerae; order Tepidisphaerales; family Tepidisphaeraceae; genus JADLCB01. The sequence continues at coordinate 4,154 of CAYNMV010000065.1, forward strand.
TCATCTTGGTGTTGCTCATCAGCCTGACGGCAGCACGCGCACAGGAGCAGGCTGAGCCGGCGCCGTCCGACCCGCGCAATGCCCACATCAGCGCTGCCAGCGCTGATGCCCTGGCTTCGCTTTTCCAGCAAATCGAGGCCTATCCCCTGTCTGAGCAGACGACCATCGGCACGCTGCTGCGGCAGACCCAAAGTCAGGCCAGCATGCGCGAGGAGCTGAAAAAGCAGGCACACCAGATCGGCGGCCCCCGCTGGTTGGATGCCCAGACCGCCCAGGTGCGCATGGAAATCGAGGGGGAGATCATCGCGCAATCGCTTCGCAGCATTCTGGACAAGCAACCCCGAACGGCCGACGTGAAGCCCGAGCAGTTTGAGCCGGCGCTCCAGGCGCTGGCCAAACGGCAGTTCACTGCCAGCGGATCGAGCGCCCCCGCCAGCGTGATCGAAGCGGTGAAGCCGGCCGGGGCGGATGAGGCCTGGTCGAAGGTCGATCCACAGACGCGCCGCGAGGCAATCGCCGCTGCCCGGCAGCGGGCGGCCGAGCAGGTCATTAACAGCGCCCGCACCGTTCCCCTGCCTGATGGCCGGACCCTGGGCACCCTGATCGACACGCCCGGTTCACCGATGCGCCGGGAACTGGAGCAGTACCTGATGGAGCGGCCGGTCACGGCGGTACGATTCCGTTCAGATCAGCAGATTGAGGTGACGCTCTCGGCCCCGCCGGCCGAGACCTTCCGCAGGCTGCGGCAGTCCATCGAGGCCAGTGAGCAGTCCCCAAGCCTGAATGAGGCGCAGTGGGCCGCGTTGGAGGAGACCTTTGTCCAGGCGGCAGCGCCGGCCACCGGGGTGGGACAATTGCCCAAGCAGGCGCCAGTGCTGCCCCGTCAGATATCGGTACGGCTTCCCGAGCAGCCACCGCTATGGGTGCGCGAGATGATCGACGCCGAAGGCTGGGCCGAGGGTGCCACGACACGGCTGAAAACCCGCCACGCCGCCGAGCAGAATGCCGTCGCCAAGCTGCGCGAGCAGGTACTTGAACTGCCGCTGACGCCCGAGCTGAAGCTGGGAGATGCTGTCGAGCAGGATCCTGAAATCGCCGCTGCCGTGGATCGCGCCCTGGCCCGGGCCCGGGCATATAAGAGCGACTACTTCCCCGATGGCCGGGTGCTTGTCCGCTCATCGCTGGATTTGCGCGATGTCTGGCAGCAACTCCAGGAGCGCTGATCTTGACCCGCCGACCCGACCTGCTATGATCTTTCGATCATGACGCGTTTCGCGATTATTTCCGGCATTATTATTCCTCGGACAATCCGCGGGTAGGGCCGGCGTTCGCGAACAGGTAATTGGTAAGTACACAGCCCTGCCCCGCCGGCAGGGCTTTTTCTTTTTCAGGAAGTTGCTTGTCGGCCAGTCGGCGACGATCTGTTTCCGCTGGCAACGGGCGACCGGCAACCGGCAACCCATGAGCACACGCCGCATCGAAATCTACGACACCACCCTCCGCGATGGCACGCAGGGCGAAGGCATCAACCTCTCGCTGGAGGACAAGCTGCAAATCGCCCAGAAGCTCGACCAGCTCGGCGTAGACTACATCGAGGGAGGCTACCCGCTGTCCAACCCCAAGGATGTTGCCTTCTTCCGCGATGTCAAAAACCTGGGCCTGAAGCACGCCCGGGTCAGCGCGTTCGGCATGACCCGCCGCCGTGGCATGAGCGCTGAGGAAGACCCGGGCATGCGGGCGCTGCTGGAGGCCGACACCGAGGTCGTCACCATTGTCGGCAAGACCAGCCCCTGGCAGGTGCAGAACGTGATGTCGGTCTCGCTGGATGAAAACCTGCGCATGATCGCCGACACCGTCGGCCTGATGGCCGGCCAGGGGCGCAAGGTGGTCTATGATGCCGAGCATTATTTTGACTCCTACGCCACCGATCCCGAGTATGCGCTCAAGACGCTCAAGACCGCCCGCGACGCCGGGGCATCGGTGCTGTGCCTGTGCGACACCAACGGCGGCAACATGCCCGAGCAGGTCGAGGCCGCGGCCCGGGCAGCGCTTGAACTGCGAAGCGATGGCGTGACCATCGGCATCCACACCCACAACGATTCAGGCCTGGCGCTGGCCAATGCGCTGGTGGCCGTGCGTGCGGGGATCGATCACGTCCAGGGCACCATGAACGGATTTGGCGAGCGCTGCGGGAATATGGATCTGGTCCCGCTGGTGGCCAACCTGCAACTCAAGTACAAGCTCGACTGCCTGCGCCCCGGCACGCTCCAGTCGCTCACCGAGGTGTCGCGATACGTCTACGAGATCGCCAATCTCAACCTCATCCCCGGCCAGCCCTATGTCGGCTCCAGCGCCTTCGCCCATAAGGGCGGCATGCACGTGCATGCGGTGCAGAAAAGTGTCAGCACTTACGAGCACGTAGCGCCCGAAACGGTAGGCAACACCCGCAAGATCCTTGTCTCCGAGCTGTCCGGCGTCTCCAACATCGCCACCAAGGCGGGGAAAAAGTTCAACCTCGAACAGGACAAGGCGACGTTGCGCAAGGTGCTGGAAAAGGTACAGGACCTGGAAAACGCCGGCTATCACTTCGAAGTGGCCGAGGCAAGCTTCGAACTGCTGCTCAGGAAACAGATCAACCGCTACCGCCGGTTCTTCGACCTGGAACACTATCGCGTGATCGTTCTCAAGACGGATGGTCACGAAGCGGTCAGCGAGGCTACCGTCAAGCTGCGGGTAAATGACAAGGTCGAGCATCGTGTGGCCGAGGGGGATGGCCCAGTCAATGCCCTGGACGGCGCCCTGCGGCAGGCACTCAAAAACCACCTGCCGGCCATTCAGGATGTCCACCTGAGCGACTACAAGGTGCGGGTGATCAACTCACGTGATGAAACGGCCGCCGTCGTGCGCGTGGTGGTCGAATCCAGGCGCAAGGCCCGCGATGGTCGCATCGAGACCTTCGGCACCATCGGTGTCAGCGCCAACGTCATCGACGCAAGCTGGCAGGCCCTGGTAGATGCCTACGAGTATCACCTGCTGCATGTAGAGGAGGAGGCGGCTGCGGCCTGATCGTTGTGGCCGACGGCATCCGATGCCGGCCAGAGCTGATCAACTGGTGCCACCAGGGTCCGCAGGCCCAGCGCCGCCAGCCACTCCAGCGGCTTGAGGCACAGATAGGCCACATCCCCCGCCAGCGGATGCCGGATTTGCCGTGCCAGCGCCGGCCCCACGCGGTTGTAGCCTTGACGTAGAGCGCGATGCAGTCGCGGCGCCACATACGCCAAGGCCAATTCGGCGCAGATGAGCGTGCGGAGTTGGCGGTTCAGCACCACACCCGCATGCACGGGCATGCTCCCCACCAGCCGGCGATGCCCGCGGGCGGCGGCCGAGACGACAAAGCAGAGGGCCGGCGTCGTCTCCGGCAGCATCGCGTGCCGACGGATCGCCAGCGCGATGGTGGCGGCGGTCAGCCCGCCGGCACCCAGGCTCCACACCCACGGCAGCATGGCCCCTGCCGGCTTGCGCTCACGCAGCAGTCGCAGCCGCCACAGCATGTATCCGTGAGCCATCCCCGGCCAGCAGACACCGACAGTGACAATCAGTGTGGCCAGCGGCAGGGAGCTGAGCCGCAAGACGGTCGGCACCACAGCAATGACCGCCCCTGCCAGGACCCAGATCGCCGCTGTCAGGATGCCCGCAGCCTCCCCCGATCGCGCGGTCCGGATCTCGGTCATCATCAGGGCCATGATGGAGCCCGCGATCCACATCGTGATCAGCATGAAAACGATGACCAACTCGCCCAGTTCAGTGAAACCAAAGAGCGTACTGAATGCCATCAGCGCGATCGCCCCAAGGAGTGCACTCAGCACCAGGCCAAGCTTCAGCCCCCACCACACCCACGCCCGCCTTGCAAACCAGGCGGGCCGAGCAACCGCGCATGCCAGTGCGATCATGGCCCACAGGATCAGTGGAAGCAGGACAAAACCTACCGAGGGGTGGAACGCATGCGCAGCGAAAGCCGGCGCCGGCAAATCCCGTCCGCGGGGCGCCAGGAACATCGCCAGGAACAGGGCCGGTGGCGGCACCAGCAGCCCCGCCCCCACCCCCACCACCAGCTCAATCCAGCGCCCCCGGCGAGATTCCTCGGCCGGGCCGGCATAGCCCAACAGCACCGGATCGCCATCAGCCATGCCCCAGATCATACCCGGAGTACCCCCGCAACCTGCCACCCTTCGCCCGATCGCCTCTCCAGCAGACTCGCGCCATGGGCTGCCGCAGATGCGCAGCAGAAGGGCTCCACCCTGCGAGGTGGAGCCCTTCACGTCCATTGGAGATCAGGTCGCCGGGCCACTTACTTACCCAGCAGTTCGTCGATCGCCTTATCCATTTCCTCTTTCATCGGGCCGCCAGCGCCGACGGCAACCTTGCGGATCTTGCCTTCCTTGTCGATCAGCACCTGGTAGGGAATGGCCGATGCGCCATAGGCAGTCCCAACCGATGAGTCGGTATCCAGCAGGATGGGCAATTGCCATCCCTTCTCCTGCACAAATGCCTGCACCTGGTCTTTTTCCTCACCGATGTTCACGGCGAACACCTTCAGTCCCTGCTGGCCTTTTTCCCGGTGAATCGCTTCAACATGCGGCATCGACACGATGCACGGGCCGCACCACGTGGCCCAGAAATCCAGCAGCACCGGGCTTCCCTTGAGGTCCTTGAGGGCCACTTCTTTGCCGTCGAGGCCGGGCAGCTTGAAGTCTGGCGCATCCTTGCCTTCCCACGCCTTGAGCTGGGCCATGCGCTGTTCCATGCCGGCGTTCTGCTGACGGCGGACTTCCTCGATGTCCTTGGCGCCGGCCGGCGGCGACCAGGCAAAGGTATCAGCATCCAACTGGGCGCCGGGCTCGCTGGTGGTGTAGTCAATGGTCATCTGGGCCCGCTTCACATCGGTGGCGCCGCGCTGCTCAAGCCCCGCCTTCAAGTCGATCACCGCCTGGCGGATCAGGTGCGTCTGCGGGTCAATGCGCAGGTCGATCGTCGGGCCGTCGTTCAGCTCCAGGTGCAACACCGGATGCGCCTTGCCATCCACCTGTGCGGGCTCGGCCAGCGTGATAGACTTGACATTGTCAGTCAGCTCCTGGTGCGGATCCTTGCTGACGGCAAGCATCAGCGAGGGGTTCTCGGCACTAAGCACCTGCCCCAGCGGCGGCGGCAGTTCATCCACCTTCACCTTCTCGCGCGGAGCGGCGGCGTTCATGTAGACGTTGCCGCGCGTGCTGTGGACATACGTCTTCTCGCCGGTGGAACCCGCGGTCATATTGCCCTCGACCGCGTGGCGGAAGCTGTTGGGCGCACTGTAGGCGGCGGTGAAATCCATCGACTCGCTGTCCTGCTGCTGCTGAACATCGAACTCAGCACTGATCTTGCCGGCCAGCCGCAGCGTTTTCAGTTCCGAATAGGCCTTGACCACCTGCTCCAGCAATTGAGCAGCTTCCGGCGAGATCTGTGGCGCGGGACGCGCAGCCGCTTCCTGCGCACCGGCCCGATCGGCCTGCGGGGAATCGGCTTGGGCCGGAGCATTCTCGGCAGCATCCTGAGCCGAAGCGGACGTCACGGGCCACAGCATCGGCAGTGCCACCGCGCCGGCCACCACGGCGATGAAAAGGCGACGAACCAGCAGGGATTGCATAAAACCTCCGGAAGAAGAGTCACACGCGGCCAACCGTTTGCGCCGCTCCACCATCATAGGAGCCTTGGCAAGGGGAAAAGTAGCATCCTGCGCAAAAAAGCGCTAACTGCGCTGGATCAACCGGTCAGGCTATCTGGGCAAGGATCGGGAGCCATATTTACCCCCTGGCAGGTGGGTTATGACCTTTAACTTGCCTTAACCTCCCGGCATCATACGCGAGTCCGGTAATTACAGGCAGGCCGGTGTCGGCTTTGGAGGGAACGACACCAGCCGACGAGCAAGTCCTCTCCTGGGTTTGGGAACACGGGGTCCACCATTATGTCACGCTTCTCCTCACGGAAAGTCCGCAATTCGTCTGCTTCGGCTCGTATCAATGGGTTTTCCACCCCGCGCTTCGGCCTCCTGGAGCAATTGGAGGCGCGCACCCTTCTCTCGACCTCAAACAACACTCTTGAACAGCCAGGCACCGAGAGTCAGCCCGTAGCCATCTCCATGGCCGCAGCCCAAGTCGATGAGTTCATCTATCTCTCGGATCTGAACTGGACCAGCGCCACCAGCCCCTACAGCGGCATCAAGAAGGATCTCAGCTCCGGCGGCAACCCCCTGACCATCGGCGGCATCTCCTACACCAAGGGACTGGGCGTCCACTCCCCCAGCAGCATCACCTACAACCTCAACGCACAGTACACCCGCTTCACCGCCTACGTCGGCATCGACGACAGCGTCGGCAACAGCCCCAGCCACGGATCGGCCCAGTTCCTGGTCTATGTCGATGAGGAACTCAAGCACACCAGCAGCCGACGTGATGGCAGCCAGGGACCGGAGTTCATCGACGTCGATCTCACCGGCGCCCAGACACTCCGCCTGGTCACCAACACCGGCGGCAACCCCGGCGACAACGACTACAAGGACCACGCCAACTGGGCCGATGCCAGGCTCTACACCACCCCCGCCATCCCCAAACCCGCCGTCAGCATCACCGCCGCCACCGGCCAGGTGGATGAGAATGGCGCTCCGGCCCGCGGCAGCTTCCTCATCAGCCGCGACGGCGACACCACCGAACCCCTGACCGTCCACTACAGTGTCGGCGGCAGCGCCACCCCCGGCAGCGACTATGCCTCGCTCAGCGGCAGCGTCACCATCCCCGCCGGCCAGGTGAGCGTCACCGTCTTCGTCGACCCGATCGACGATTCAACCTATGAGGGCGATGAGACGGTGGTCCTGACCCTCACCCCCACCAATGACTACACCATCGCCGGCCCCAATACCGCCACCATCACCATCGTCGAGGATGACCCCGAGCCGGTGAGGCCGACTGTCACCGTTGCCGCCACCGATGCCCAGGCCGGCGAGCCGGATGATACCGGCACGTTCACCCTCACCCGAGACGGCGATACCACCGAGCCCCTGATCGTCTACTTCACCCTCACCGGCACCGCCACCCACGGCACCGACTACACCACCATCCCCCTCAGCGCTACCTTCGCCGCCGGCTCCGACACCGCCCTCATCACCATCGATCCCATCGACGACAGCCTCTACGAGGGCAGCGAGAGCGTCATCCTTACCCTCAACCCCAACGCCGCCTACACGCTGGGTGCAGCGGCCAGCGCCACGATAACGATCACCGACAACGACCCGGTCCCCCCGATCGATGAGTTCACCTATCTCTCGGACCTGAACTGGACCAGCGCCACCAGCCCCTACAGCGGCATCAAGAAGGATCTCAGCTCCGGCGGCAACCCCCTGACCATCGGCGGCATCTCCTACACCAAGGGACTGGGCGTCCACTCCCCCAGCAGCATCACCTACAACCTCAACGCACAGTACACCCGCTTCACCGCCTACGTCGGCATCGACGACAGCGTCGGCAACAGCCCCAGCCACGGATCGGCCCAGTTCCTGGTCTATGTCGATGAGGAACTCAAGCACACCAGCAGCCGACGTGATGGCAGCCAGGGACCGGAGTTCATCGACGTCGATCTCACCGGCGCCCAGACACTCCGCCTGGTCACCAACACCGGCGGCAACCCCGGCGACAACGACTACAAGGACCACGCCAACTGGGCCGATGCCAGGCTCTACACCACCCCCGCCATCCCCAAACCCGCCGTCAGCATCACCGCCGCCACCGGCCAGGTGGATGAGAATGGCGCTCCGGCCCGCGGCAGCTTCCTCATCAGCCGCGACGGCGACACCACCGAACCCCTGACCGTCCACTACAGTGTCGGCGGCAGCGCCACCCCCGGCAGCGACTATGCCTCGCTCAGCGGCAGCGTCACCATCCCCGCCGGCCAGGTGAGCGTCACCGTCTTCGTCGACCCGATCGACGATTCAACCTATGAGGGCGATGAGACGGTGGTCCTGACCCTCACCCCCACCAATGACTACACCATCGCCGGCCCCAATACCGCCACCATCACCATCGTCGAGGATGACCCCGAGCCGGTGAGGCCGACTGTCACCGTTGCCGCCACCGATGCCCAGGCCGGCGAGCCGGATGATACCGGCACGTTCACCCTCACCCGAGACGGCGATACCACCGAACCCCTGATCGTCTACTTCACCGTGGGTGGTACGGCCGTCAGCGGTAAGGATTATGTTTCACTGGGCTCGACCATCACGATTCCTGCGGGCGAGTCATCAGCCACCCTCACGGTGACACCCATCGACGATACCGTATTCGAGGGCACGAAGCAGGTGGTCCTGACGCTGGCCGCCGGCGAGTACAACATCGGCGAGGGCAATTCAGCGGTCATCACCCTCACGGACGATGATCCTGAGCCGCCGACGATTACCGTTGAGGCGATTGACGCAGTCGGCGCTGAGGCCGGCGCCGGGACTGAAGACAGTGACGATATTGTCTTCCGCCTCAGCCGTTCAGGCGACGCCACCGAGCCGCTCGATGTGGATGTGCGCTTCACGGGCGATGCGACGCTCGGCCAGGACTTCATCGTCAGCGGGCCCGCGCATTTCGCCGCCGGCGCTTCCGAGACACTGATCACGGTGCAGCCGATTGATGATGACATCTTCGAGGGCAATGAGACGCTGACGATTGAAATCCTGCCCAGCCAGGATAGCCGTTACGCCGTTGGCTACCTGGACAACGCCAGTGCGGTCATCATCGACAATGATGCCCCCAGGACGGGTCTGGGCAGCGGTCTCAAGGGCGAGTATTTCGACAACCGGGACTTCACCAACAAGATTTTTGAGCGGATCGATCCCGTCATCGATTTCGCCTGGAGCCAGGGTTCACCCGATCCCCGCATGGGAGCCGACACGTTCAGCATCCGCTGGACCGGGCAGATCGAGGCCACCGACACCGAACGCTACACCTTCTATACCCTCAGTGATGACGGTGTCCGCCTGTGGGTCGATGGCCAGCTCCTGATCGACCGCTTCTTCGACCAGGGCGCCCAGACCGAATGGAGCGGCAGCATCGACCTCGTGGCCGGGCGCAAGTACGACATCAAGCTCGAGTACTACGAGAATGTCGTTGGTGCGAAGGTCCGCCTCTCCTGGTCCAGCCCCAGCCGGCCCAAGGAGGTCATCCCGGCCAAGCACCTGTACACGCTGCCACTGGCAGGTGTGACCGCCTCGGATGACACCGCGCATGAAGCGGGCGATCCGGGCGCATTCACCTTTACGCTCGCGTTCCCGCGCTCTGAGCCGACGGTCATGCAGTACGTTCTCAGCGGCACGGCCACCCTCGGCCAGGACTTTACCCTGCCGGGGTCGATCATCATCCCCGCTGGGGAGATGTCGCATACGGTCCCGGTCCTGCCGGTGGATGATGACCTGCCGGAAGGGCTGGAGACGATCACCCTGACCCTGATCGACACCAGCGACTACTTTGTTGGCCCCAACGCATCGGCCACGATCAACCTGCTGGACAACGAATCCGGCCCGGCCCCGGCTCCGCGCATCACCGAACCGGCATTCGATGACTTCAGTTTCAGCGCGTTCGACGTTCACATGGTCATTGACCACTGGGCCGACCCGAACGAGCCTGACCGGCCGCACCTGTCCACCGACTGGGAAATCTGGACCACCGGCCCTGCCGCCGAGCGTGTCTGGTATGCCCACGGGCAGACCGATCCCACGCTCAAGGTCCACATCCACCTCGGTGATGGCACGTTCGACAACAGCCACGCCGGACAGGACCGGCTGAACTTCGAAACCAGCTACGTGCTGCGCGTCCGCGTCCACAGCACCGGCCCGACACCTGAACTGGCCACCAGCCCCTGGGCGACGCGGCCTTTCAGCACCCGCGCTGAGATCACCCCCATTCCCAACGCGCCCGACTGGACCGTCAGCGAACCGGGATATGAGGTGCAGGTGGTTGCCACCGGGCTGACACTGCCGACCAAGATCGCCTTTGTTCCCGAGCATCTGCGCGGCGACCATCCCAGCGATCCAAGTTTCTACGTGATCGAGCTGTACGGCGCCGTGAAGGTCATCACCAACAGCGGCCACGTCTTTACCTATGCCTCCGAGCTGCTCAATTACAGCCCCTTCGGCGGCTTCCCGGGTTCCGGTGAGCAGGGCGCTGGCGGGATTACGGTCGATCCCAAGACCGGTGATGTCATCGTGGCCCTGGTCCACGATCAGCCCAACGATGGCGGCAACGCCATCATCCCCGCCGTCATCCGTCTCAAGAGCACCGATGGCGGCCTCACTGCCTCGTCGATTGAGACGATCATCTCGATGCCCAACGATCCGGTCGGCCCTTCGCATCAGATCTCCGAGGTGAACTACGGGCCGGACGGCAAGCTCTATGTCCATATCGGCGACGGCAACAACTGGCGCACCGCACAGGACCTGGATTCGTTCCGCGGCAAGATCATTCGTCTGAACGATGATGGCACTGCCCCCGAGGACAATCCGTTCTACGATGCCTCAGACGGCATCACCGCCCGCGACTATGTCTTCGCCTACGGGTTCCGCAATCCCTTCGGCGGCGCCTTCCGTGAGAGCGATGGAATGCTCTATGAAGTGGAAAACGGCCCCCAGGTAGACCGCTTTGCCCAGGTGCGACCGGGTGAGAATTACGGATGGGACAACACCAATGCATCGATGAGCATCGGTGCGCTGTACAACTGGCCGCTGCCCTACGCTCCGGCGGGACTGGCGTTCATCGAGCCCACCGTCTTCGGGGGCAGCGGGTTTGAGTCGCGCTTCTACGGCCACGCCTTTGTCGCCGAGACCGGCCCAACCTATGCCACCGGCCCGCAGGGCCTGGGCAAACGTATCACGCGCTTCAACATCGACGAGAATGGCAACCTGATCGGCGGGCGCAACCAGTTTGTGGCCTACTCAGGCACCGGCAAGGCCACGGTGGCCGATGTCGCCGCCGGGCCGGATGGCCTTTACTTTGTCGATCTGTACCGTGATACGCCGGTTGATGGCAGCTACAACCCGGTAGCCAGCGGCGCCAGGGTGCTGCGCGTCGTGTATACCGGTGTCAGCGAGTGATGGTGTGATGTCGGGCAGGGGGCGTTGCCTGCACCCCCCTGCCCGACACCCACCGTTGGCGGTACACTGCCCGACATGCCAGAGATGAATCGAGTGGCCCTGATCACCGGCGGCGCCAAGCGCGTTGGGCGGGCAATAGTGGAGCGGCTGGCGGCGATCGGTTGTGATATTGCTTTCACTTACTACACCAGTGGAAGCGATGCGATCGACCTGGTGGAGAAGCTGCGCCATGCCGGGCGGCGTGCCATCGCGATCGAAGCGGACCTGACTGATCCCGAGCCGGCGGTGGACCTGATCCATCGCGAGGTGCGCCAGCACCTGGGCCGGCTGGATGTGCTGGTCAACAACGCATCAATCTACACCCCCGGCGCCCTGGCCGACACCGATGTAAAGCTGATGCGGGCACTCGATGCGGTGCATGTACAGGCCCCGCTGTTGCTGTGCCAGCGTTTTGATCTGATGCTGCGCGTGGCGCGCGGGCACGTGGTGAACATGGTTGACCTCCTGGCCGAGCGCCCCTGGCCGCGATACATGGCCTATTGCGCCAGCAAAGCGGCACTGGCCAACCTGACCCTGAGCCTGGCACGGGAGCTGGCACCGGAGGTCACCGTCAATGGCATTGCCCCCGGCGTTGTTGAGTGGCCTGACGACATGCCCGAAGCCGAACGCCAGAAGTACCTGCACCGCGTGCCCCTGGGACGGGCCGGTACGCCGGAAGATGTGGCCAACCTGGTCGAGTTCCTGATCACGCGCGGCACCTACCTCACCGGCCAGATCATTCGCCTGGACGGAGGGCGCTCGATCCGGTGATGAACGGGGTATCCGGGAGGACACCTTGCCGGGCAGCGAACAGCCTGCCTGGTTAGGGTGCGTGCAGGTCAAAGCACACGTATGGCACCGGTTTGCAAGTGCCTGCCGAGAGTACGATACACATGGGTTGAAAACCCGTGCCGCGACATGGTGTATGCATCAACCTGCAAACTGCTCGAAGCGGGGTTTTGTCTTCCGCGTTCACTGTTCCATCCGATTTCCGGCTTCTCCATCGAGCAGGCGAAACTGCACCACCGCGGCGCTGCCACCACCGGCTGCGGGGCGCAGCGCAAATTGCCCGCGCAGCTCGCGTTTCACCAGTCCCTGGACCAATCCCAGCCCCATGCCGCTGCTGAGATGCGGGATAGCCTCAACCGGCGATGAACCATCATCGGTGACGGTGATCACCAATTGCCTGAGCGGCAGCATCTGGGCATCGATCTTCAATACGCCGTGCTCTCCCAGGCCGTGAACCACCGCGTTATGGCACAGCTCGTGCAGCACCATCACCAGGGCCACCGCACGCTCGGGGCGCAGCATCACGTTCGCCTTCTCGACACTGGTTTCGATGCGCAGGCTGCCCGGCTGGACGACCGGCACAGACGACAACACCACCTGCACCAGCTCCGACAGCTTCAGGCTGTTCGGCCCGGCGGTGAAGACCTCGTGTGCCCGCGCCATGGCGCGGATGCGGTCGGTCACGCGCCCGAGCCATTGCTGTGCAGCATCAGGCAGCTCGGGCTGGTTGATCGACAGCAGCCCGGCAATGCCCGCCAGGTTGTTCTTGACCCGATGGTGCAGTTCGCGGAGCAGAAACGCCTTGGTCTGAGCATCGGCCAGCGCCCGCTGATGCAGAGCCGCCAGTTCCAGGGCCGCACCGCAGCGGGTGCTGAGATACTGCGCCATCTGCCGCTGCTCGGCAGTGAACGGTGCTGACCGGTGCCGGATGAGTGTCATCATCGCGATGGGCGTGCCATCGCGGGCATTGAGCGGCACGAACAGCAGGCTGCGAGCGCGCAGCGCCCGTGCCAGTTCGCGGTTGATCCGGGGCTCGGCCTCCACATCGGCCACCTCCACCGGTTCGCGCTGTTGCAGCGCCTGGGTGGCAAGCATGGCGGTGCCAGAGATATGCCGGCCGCGCATCCGTCGGCCAAGAGGGGTATCGGTCACGGCCGTCAGCACCCACTGTGGCGGGACCTGATCAACCAGTTGGGCCACGCACACCAGGTCCACCCCCAGCAGAGCCGGGGCGTGGTCCGCCAGACCCTGCAGCGCAGTCTCCAGCGACTCGCCGCCGTACAGACTCAGGCTGAGCGTCACCAGTGTCTCGCGCTGCGCCTGCAGGCGGCGCTGGTCCTGCAGCGCTCCCTGGAGACGCTCATACATCGCCTGGTTCTGGAGGATCACGGCCGCCTGGGAAGCCCACAACTCGGCCAGTCGCCGGTCGGCAGCACTGATCCGTCGCGGCAATTCGTTGGTGAGAGCCAGCGCGCCCAGGATACGGCCCTCGGCCAGCATGGGCGCCATCAACATGGCGCGGGTATGATGGCGATTCATCAGCGCCACGTCCATCTGTTGGGGGTCCAGCCTGAGGGCGTCCTCCACGACGATGGTTCGTCCATGCATAACGCATGCACGCAGAGCGGGTGCGGTTTCCAGGGGATACAGTTCCCCCACCGGCACCCGCGCGGCCCCGGAGATCGCAATGATGCGCCCGGTTTGCCCGTCCGGCTCCACCACCAATACACACCCGACCGCCATCCCGAGCAGGCTGCGTGCCGCCTCGGCCAACTCGGTCAGCACTGCCGGGCTTTCACCAACCCGGGCATTGATGGCCGCCGACACCCGGTTCAGCGATTCCAGCGCTGCCAGATAGCGGCGCTGCTCCGCCTGGATGCGGCGGTGGCGCAGGACCAGCCCCGCCACCACCACCAGCACCAGCACGACGCCGCCAATGTCGAAGCCGATCATCCACAGCGGCCGTGCAGGCTGTTCATTCCGCACCCAATCCAGCGCCTGGCCCAGGCAGAGCATCATCAGCCCCACCAGCAGCGGTACCAGCCAGAGGGCCGGCGGCCGGGCGCGGTCAGCGCGGGCCATGGGGACATCCGGGATGTCTGCCGACGTCGGGCTGGCATCACAGGTGGTCATCATCCGGCTCCCAAGCCGATTGCGCGATTCATCAGTCGCCGTACTTCTGCCGGAGACGACCGCTGAGACGCAACATCAGATGGATGCGTTCCACCTCGTCCAGCCAGTCCTGCAACGTGGCGCGGAGTTCATCCTGGTCGGGCCCGGTAATGGCGATGGGGCAGGCCGCACCCAACTGCTTTTGTGCCAGGGCACGGTAGCGGCTGAGCGTGCGATCACCGGCCACAGCGCACAGTTCGAAATCCTCGGCCAGCATCAGCACCACCGGCACGCGATCCCCGCCGCAGATGCGAAACTGGCTTGACAGATCCTTGTGCTCATCGCGATCCAGAATACGGCAGTGGATCTTGGCCGGGTTGGCCTCGGCGATGCGCTGGATCAGCGGTACCTGCTGCACGCAGTCACCGCACCAGATCCCGGAGATAACCAGGATGTTCATTTCCCGTATGAAGCCGTCAACCAGCCGTTTCTGCTCGTCAGAGAGGCTGGTCGCTTCGTACACCTGCGTCCAGCGCCGCTGCTGCTCCTCGGTACCGGTAGCCAGATAGCGCGGGTAATCGAGCGCCTGCTCGAACTTCTGCTGAAAAAAGGTCTTGTCCATGCTGGAAGTATAGCGTCTGTTCCCCCTCCCATGCGCACCGGCACGGCATCTGCGCACGACAGGATGGAAAATGGTAAAAAATCGCTGTCCCCAAGCCTCCTGCACTGTCTAGGATAGTGCCTGCTTACGTGAAGGAGCGGCCCCATGCACCGATGCTGCCTGACCGCGATTACTCTGGTGATCCTGCTGGCCGGGTTACCTGCCCCGGCCCCGGCAGCCACCCATGTAGCGCGGGTGCCCCTGCGCGAGGGGATGCTGCACAGCGATGACCTGCTCAACCTGCTGAGCCAGCAGATGAATCTGGAAATCGATTGCCCCATCAAAGGCGAGATTGACCTGTCGAGCCTCCGGGGCAGCCTGTTCATCCGGGCGCTAAACCGCAGCCTGGGCGAGGGCTGTCGGCTGAGCGTCGAGCCAGATGCGCTGGTGCTGCAATTCGATCCCGACAAGCTGCCGAAGAATTCAACGCAGGCGCGCAAGGCCTTGCGTACCTTTACTGCCGTTGCCGCACCGGATGCCACCGGAGATCAGGCACGGCTCTACGGACTGCTGCTGCCGGTGGACCTGGATGAAACCCGGCCGCTGGTGATCCTGGTCCACGGCCTGGACTGCACGAAGGCGCAGTGGTGGAACATGGCCAGTCTGTTGCAGGAGGACGGACATCAGGTGGGTTATTTCACCTTCCCGTCCGATCAGCCGCTGGTGGATTCGGCTGGCCTGCTGGGCCGGCACATGGAAGCGCTGCATGAAACATTCCCCCGGCTCAAGGTGTCGATCCTGACCTACTCCATGGGCGCTCTGGTTGCCCGTGGATACATCGAAGGGCCCGATTATCGCGCGCCGGTAGACCGGCTGATCATGATCGCCCCACCAAACCACGGCTCGAAGTGGGCGCGGTACCGCACGGTACTGGAGGTACACGAGCACTGGAACCTGTGGCGCAGCAACAGTGACTGGCACTGGACCTGGCCGATCACCGATGGCCTGGGCGAAGCCGGTGATGATCTGAGGCCGAAATCATCGTTCCTCGATCAATTGAATGCCTATCCACGCCGAGCCGGTGTGGCTTATACGATCATCGCCGGCAACCAGCATACGGCCCGGCGGCTGGTAGCAAACTGGGTTGAAACCCCTGCCCGCTGGGCGCCGCATGCGGTGCAAAACTGGTGGGGTGTGCGTCAAAGCCGCGCCTGGCTGCAGCAGGCTGCCGATGAGGTTCGATCCGGCCAGGATCGCTCCGATGGCCCCGTCACCCTCAAGAGCGCCCACCTGCCCGGCGTGGATGATTTCGTTCTCCTCCCGGCCGACCACAACAGTCTGTACCAATCCACCCATGGCCAGCCGCCGGCCGCCTGGCCTATCATCCGGGATCGCCTGTCACGATGACCTGCTTTGACAGGGCCGTTGTCTGCACCCGTTTGTTCAATATCGAAACAGAGAATGCGGAACGCACTGCATGGCGCGGCATCCAGTACATGTGGTATCCCATTTTGACTGGGATGCGGAAGGGTGGCGCGCGGATGATGCGCTTTGGGTGAGACTGTCTATACTGATTTTGCCATGCGGATTCTCAAAGGACTGGACGGACTGCGCACCCTGCCACCGGGCACGATCATGACCATCGGCAATTACGATGGAATGCATCTGGGCCACCGGCGGCTGATCGAGACCTGCCAGGCGCTGCGCAATGGCCAGACGGCCGGCGTGGCCGTGGTGACGTTCGAACCGCATCCGCTGACGGTGCTGCGGCCGGCGCTCGCTCCACCGCGCCTGTCGCCGCCGGAGATCAAGCAGGCGCTGCTGCGCCAGGCGGGCGTGGATTTTCTTGTCGAACTGCCACCCGCGCCAGAGGTGCTCAACCTGTCGGCCGAAGCCTTCTGGGCCATCCTGCGCGATGAGGTCAGGCCCACTGACCTGGTCGAGGGAAGCAACTTCAGCTTCGGCAAGGGCCGCGGCGGCAATATCCAGCGCCTGCGGGAATGGTCGGCTGGCAGTGGCGTTCAATTGCACGTGATCGAACCGGTCACGGTGGTCCTGCTGGATCTGCGCATTGTGCCGGTTAGCAGTTCGCTGATCCGGTGGCTGCTGGCCAACGGGCGCGTGCGTGACGCGGCAATTTGCCTCGGCCACGCCTATGTCCTGCGGGGAACAGTCATCAAAGGCTACCAGCGCGGGCGGCATCTGGGCTTTCCCACGGCCAATCTCGACTGCGGCGATCAGCACGTACCGGCTGATGGTGTGTACGCCGGGCGCTGTACCGTTGAGGGTCATCCATTCGCCGCTGCCATCAGCATCGGTACCCTCCCCACGTTTGGCGAGCAGCGCCGGCAGATTGAAGTCCACCTGATCGATTTCCAGGGCGATCTGTATGGCCAGGTGCTGCAGGTGGAGATAGTCGACTGGCTGCGCGATCAGCGCAAGTTCCAGGGAGCCGATGCCCTGATCGAGCAGATGCACACCGATGTGGCGGCGGCCCGCCAGATCGCCTCAATCGATCCGGCCCGACCCATCGCGGTGGCATAGCCACCGGCAGCCAACGGTAACGCCCTGCGGTGTGGTTACTTGCGGGCGTTGGCGTAGAGGAGGATGGATTTCATCAGGTCCGTCGC
>CAYNMV010000066.1:0-1670 GCA_964398315.1 uncultured Tepidisphaeraceae bacterium
AACTGATCCTGGCCACATGATGGGCAAGCGCATCGCGCGCTGCGCGCCGCGATGCTGAACGGCAATACGTGACTGTATCTCGTCCCTGTGGAGTGAGTCATTTGACTTCAAGGAGAAGCCATGAAGCGCGAGCAAACCGCCGTGGTGCAGGAATGCGCTGCCTTGTCGATGGCCGGCCAGATCCACTTCGGCGAGGTGGTTGATCGCCTCACCGCCGCCGGGATCGAGCGCTATCACGCAGATTACACCCGAATGGAGAACACCTACTATACGCCCGACGGCGCATCCTGCGTTGTGCCGATGGACCATGCATCGCTGCCCGTGGCTGATGCATTCTCCGCCGAGCAGGTCCAGGCCGCGGTTCGGCAGGCGCAGGGTGGGCAGATCATGTATCCCCAGTTCGTCCGCCTGACGGCCGCCGCCGGATGTGTGGGGTATTTCGTCCAGATCGCCGGCAAGTGCGTCCAGTACTTCGGCCGCAAGGGCGAAATCCACACCGAGTGGTTCCCGGGCGCGACGAAATAAAGCAGCCATCGACCGCACCGGACCGGGCAGGTGCTGGCCAGGGCAGATCCTGCGAATGGAGACCTTCATGCCGACAATTCTGCGAAACCATTACGTACTTGCCGTGCATGATGTGCGCCTCTCGGCCCGGTTCTATGTCGAGGTGCTCGGCTTCGAGGTGGTCCTGGAGCCGGAGGGGTGGATTTTCGTCCAGAAAGACAACTGCATGATCATGCTCGGCGAGTGCCCCGACGACATGCATCCGAGCGAACTGGGTTGTCACAGTTACTTCGCGTACCTGTGCGTCGATGATGTCGATGCCTGGCACGAGCGGGTTCGGCGTGCCGGCGTTGAGCCCCTGAGCCCCGTCGCGGACAAACCCTGGGGGATGCGCGAATTCGCCCTGAAATCGCCGGACGGCCATCGCATCACCCTCGGGCAGACGATCACCCGCCCGGCAACATCATAGATGGCGGGTGAACAGTATCCGCGCTGCAGATCTGTCGCAGACGTGGATGATCGATCTCGCACGCGGACCTGCGGTCGGCCATCGCCATGCATGTCGTGTGGACGGCGCCCGGACACCTGCCGGCCGCAGGCTCGGCCACAAAACAATTTTCCCTGGAGGGTGGGTGGGAGACGTGATCATCGTACAATGGACCCGCGATGTTTCAGCGTCTCCTTCGATCTCTCCTGATCGCGACCGTTGCCCTGTGCGCGCTGCTGGCGATGACGATCGCCTGCTTCTGGATTCTCAGTTGCTCGACGCAGACCGGTTACGGCCTGGCCATCGGCCGCGGGTTCCCGTGTTTGGATGCGAATGTCACGGCCGGCACGCTCGAGGTGATCCTGCATCCCGACGGGGCAGCGTTCATCTATCCCTGGACGATGAACTGGCCGGACAGCACTTGGGCGAGGAGGCCGACTTGGGGCCAATGGGAGCTTTACCGGTTTCCCAGCGATGACGGGGGATACATTGATGTTCCCGCATGGTTCGCGATCCTCCTGCTGAGCGCCATCGCCTGCGCGGCATGGGTGCTGCTTCGCAGGTCCCGACGTCCTTCACTGCCCGGTTTCCCCGTTGAAACGCCCGAGGGCCAGCCGGCCGTGTGATGATCGTTACCACCCCGCCCCCGGGTTCATCGGGTCGCGGCGGGACATCTGCT
>CAYNMV010000066.1:1770-21442 GCA_964398315.1 uncultured Tepidisphaeraceae bacterium
GAGGGGATGGGATTGGCAAGTCGTGCCGGTGCGCAGACAATCTCGGGTATGTCGGCTGCAACGCAATGGCGCATCCTGCTGGGTGCGGCGGTAACGGTGGCGATCATCTGCGTGGGCGTCTACATGAACCGCAATAACAAGCGGCTCGATCGCCAGGCCACCGCGCTGCTGGCCGAAGCGCAGGCGGTGATGACCCCCGCTTCCACGCCAGAAGATGCTCGCGCCTGGCTGGAGGCCAACGACTGGTTCATCGCCCGCAACGAGCGCGGTGACTGGGTTGCCGCGTTCTATCCCCGCAACGCCGGGCCGTTCGATCCGCCGGAATACCTGATCGTCCGCGCTTATAAACGCCTGGAGATGGCGCCGTTCATCCCCGGCGAGCGATGGATCTCCCTGCATTACCGCTTCACGCCGGAACGGACATTCACGAATCTCTACCTCGATCGCCGTGCCCCCCGGCCGCAAGGCTGGCGCGAGCCACCGACCACGCGGGAATGAGGGCTTGGGATTCGAGACGCAGAGCGTCCAGCGCCCAGGCGTAGATCAGCGGGTATCATGGCCAGGTGTCGACTTGCACCAATACATCCCGCTGCCCATCAGCCGCCAGGTCCGCCCCGAACCCTGAACGCTCATCTCTGAACTGCCCCTAACCCCGAGGCACCACCCATGCGTTACATCCTCGCACTTGACCAGGGCACCACCAGTTCCCGCGCGATCCTGTTTGATTTTGCCGGGCGGATCGTGCGCATGGCGCAACAGGAATTTTCTCAGCTCTATCCCCAGCCGGGGTGGGTAGAGCATGATCCGATGCGGATCTGGCACTCCCAGGCAAAGGTGGCGGCCGAGGTCATCGCGAAGGAGGATCTCGCGGCCGGCGATATCGCCGCCCTCGGCATCACCAACCAGCGCGAGACCACCATCATCTGGGAGCGATCGACCGGCAACCCGGTTTACAACGCAATCGTCTGGCAGGATCGCCGCACCGTGCCCCTGTGCGATGAGCTGCGAGCCCGCGGCCTTGAGCCGCTTTTCCAGCAGAAAACCGGCCTGCTGATCGATCCCTACTTCGCCGGTTCGAAAATCCGCTGGCTCCTGGACAACATCCCCGGCGTGCGCGAGCGCGCCGGGCGCGGCGAACTGGCCTTCGGCACGGTCGATGCCTGGCTCATCTGGCAACTGACTGGCGGGCGGCTGCATGCCACCGATGCCACCAACGCCGCCCGCACCCTCCTGTTCAACATCCACACCGGCGACTGGGATGATGAGCTGCTCAAAATACTCGATATCCCGCGCGAGCTGCTGCCGGCAGTCCGCCCGTGCAGCGGCATCCTCGCCGAGGCCACCGGTCTGCCGGAGAGCTCCGGCGCGCCCGTCCCCATCGCGGGCATCGCCGGGGATCAGCAGGCGGCCCTTTTCGGCCAGCTCTGCACGCGCCCCGGCATGGCCAAGAACACCTATGGAACCGGCTGCTTCGTGCTGCTCAACACCGGCAGCGAAGCCCTGGTCAGTCGCAACAAGCTGCTCAGCACCATCGCCTGGCAACTTGGCGATCAGCGCACCTATGCCCTGGAAGGCAGTATCTTCATCGCTGGCGCTGTGGTGCAGTGGCTGCGCGATGAGCTGAAGCTCATCCGAAGCGCCCCGGAGATCGAATCACTGGCCCGGCAAGTTCCTGATAACGGTGGCGTCTATTTTGTCCCCGCGCTGGCCGGACTGGGCGCGCCGCACTGGAACGCCGCCGCCCGCGGCACGATCCTCGGGCTGACCCGCGGCACCACCGCGGCCCACCTCGCCCGCGCCGCCCTTGAGGCGATCGCCTTTCAGTCGTGTGATGTGCTCGATGCGATGCAGGCCGACTCGGGCATCACGCTGCAGGAGCTGCGGGTGGATGGTGGCGCCAGCCGCAACGACCTGCTCATGCAGTTCCAGGCGGATCTGCTGGGTGTCCCCACTGTGCGCCCGGTGGTGTCGGAAACGACTGCCCTGGGCGCCGCTTATCTGGCTGGCCTGGCCACCGATTTCTGGAAATCGCCGGATGACCTGGCCGCCCACTGGCAGATTGACCGCCGTTTTGAACCGTCCATGCCTCCCGCCGATGCCGCCGCCCGCCGTGCCCGCTGGCAGAAAGCCCTGGCCCGTGCCCGGGATTGGGATCGCGCTGAGTGATGCCCATCGCGGGGGTGGTGCTGTGAACCGGCAAGCCCGCTCCTGCCCAGTTCCAGGTCGCGCCCGCCCGACCCGGCCCATACCCTGGTGGCGTTGCCTGGGTTGTATCTGACATCTTTCTGGCTCCACGTTACAATCGCCAGCCGCCATCGCGGCCGGCATAAGGCCGTGCCACTCGTGGGAGACCGCACATGAAGTTTCGCATCGCAATCCTGACCGTTCTCACCGGCATGCTGGCGACTGTCGCGCTGGCCGGCACCATCACCCTGCCGCACGCCACCGGCATCAGTGACTCGGCCGGCAACCAGTGGGTGATCTTCCAGCAGGGCTATCTCCAGCAGCAGGGAAACATGCCTGCCTTCAGCCAGGGAGCACGGCTGCAGATCAATGGCACCTACGTCCGCCTGCGCGACAACACCGTGCGCACCGATGACAAGACGGGTGAAATCCTGCTTGAAAACCTGCAGGCGGGCAGCATCGGCCTCACCCGGCGCATCCTGGTCGACAAGGAGGGGCAATACGTCCGCTATGCCGAGGTGCTGACCAACGCGGCCGACACTGAGGCCACCGTGACCATCAGCCTGAACTCCGCCTTCAACTTCGGCACCATCAGCTCCAATGCCATTGGCGATGGCGAAGACAAGAAGATGCCGGTGGCCGGCATCGCCGTGCTGCACAATCAGCGTGCCGCCATCCAGGTCCTCGCCGGCCGCGGGGGCAACCTGCGGCCCAAGGTGCTGATCAACGCCGGTGGCGGCAACAGCATCGGCGGCACGGCCCAGCTCACCGTTCCCCCCAACGGCACCAGCGTCTTCATCCATCTTTACGCCACTGCCGCCCCCGACGCCGCCGAGAAATTTGTCCTGGACCTGCGCGACACGGATATCCTGCGCACCTTGCCGTCCGAGCTGCGCTCCAAAGTCGTCAATTTCGGCGGCGCCATGTTCTTCAGCGATGTGGAACTGCTCCGCGGTGATGCCTTTGACGTGGTTGAGCTGCGCAGCGGCGACCAGCTCCGCGGCACCCTGGAACAGCAGCAATACGTGCTGGAAACGTTCTACGGCACCATCGAACTGGCCACCGACCGCGTTGTCGCCCTGGTGAACGTCGGGGGCTTCCGTCCCCGCCAGCTTCTCGCCACCCGCGATGGTGAGATCTTCGGCGGCCACCTGCAAGGCGACACCCTGCCGCTGAGTCTCTCCTCCGGCCAGACGCTGCAAATCCCCCTCAGCCAGATCGCCCGCGCGGGCTATCGCATCCGGCCCAATGAGCCGCAGGGGCAGTCCCCCGCCTGGCCCATGGCATACATGATCGCAGGCGACCGCATGTTGGTGCAGCCGCCAACCGCGCCGATCGCCCTGGTCACGCGCTACGGCACCCTCAGCCTTCCGCCTGAGACCGTCGCCGCCATCGACTTCGTCAACGAGGATCAGCCAGTTCACCAGGTCTATCTGCGGGATGGCAGCCGCTTCGCCGCGGTTGTCTCGGCCCCGCAGCTCGAGCTGACGCTGAGCGAATCGGCCAGGAACCAGGTGGTGCGCTTTGCCACTTCTTCACTGCGGCGACTGCAGCTTGACGAGATCGTGGATGAGCCGGCCAGGGATTCGGCCTCGCTGGTGATGGTCAACCAGGACAGGCTGGTCGGCAAGATTGTCGGTGCCCTGCAGCTCGATACCACCTTCGACACCATCAACCTGAACGCGCCCGAGATTGCCGGTCTGGCCCGCCAGGAGGAAGGCTCCGATGTGCAGGTAACGCTGTGGGATGGCACCAGCATGACCGGTCGCCTGCACCAGGAAACGCTGGAGGTGCAACTCGCCAGCGGCGTGACGGTCGCCGTCCCGGTGCCGCTGGTGCAGAGCTACATCCAGCCGCTGCCCCAGCCGCCGGCATCGATGCTCCAGCGCGTGCAGGCGATCGTCGAACGTCTCAGCGCAGAGGAATGGAAGCAGCGCGATGCGGCTCAGGAAGAGCTGACCAAGCTGGGCGCTCCTGTCATCCCCGCGCTGAAGCAGCTTCGCCCCGATCAATCGCCCGAGGCCCAGCAGCGCATCGACCAGATCATCAACACGCTGGAAAAAGCCTCGCGCAAGTGATGGATCGCCGCCGGCGCAATCAAACGCGAAGAGGCGAGGCAGGACATGGCGATCGGTGATTGACGCATGGCAGGCAGGAGAACGCTTCTCCCTGCCATGCATCAGTCACCAGTCAGTCCTTCTCCTCGCCTCTTCGCGTTTTGCGTGCTTGCTTCGCCAGCCGTGCGAGTGCTCGGGCTATCGCTGCGCGAGCCGCATGATGGCGGCGGCGGCGGCCAGGCGCACATCCGGGTCCTGGGCGCTGAGCAGAGGTTCGAGGTAGACCTGGGCATCATTGCGGCCGATCTCGGCGAACGCGACCGCGGCCAGCAGTTGCAGCCGCGGATCCGACTGGCGCGCGGCATTGGCGGCGATGACGTACCCTTCATCCGAGCCAAGCATCCCCATCGCCCGCGCTGCAGCAAGCTGCACCTCGGTGTGCTCAGCCGTCAGCATCGCCCGCACGTGCTCGATCACCCGCTGGTCACGCGGGCCGGCGATGGCAGGCGCTGCAATCATCTGGTAATCGGGATAGGCGCTCTGTGAGGCGGCTACCAGCTTTTCCAGCCCTTCCATGTCTCCCAGCCGCCAGCGGGCCTCGGCCACCTGCAACAACACCGCCGGATCACGATCGCGCTGCATGCCCCGCAGGATGTTCAGCCCCGTCGGCTCGCCCAGCAACCCGAGCACCAGCGCGGTGTTGGCCCGCACGGGGGCCTGCGGATGGGTGGCGAAGGTTTCCAGGTCGCGGCTGTGGGTGTAGTCACCCAGGCGGTGCAGGGCAAAGCGCACCGCGACCTGCACGCTGAGACTGGAATCCTCCACCATGTCGCGCAGCCGCGGCAGTGCCGCCGCCACCCGGCGCTCGCCGGCTGCCATCACCCCGGCGAAACGCACGATCCCGGCAGGATCGTGCAGCGCCTGCACGATCGCGTCCTCGATCCCCTCGCCACCGATGCGGGTCAGGGCTTCGATGGCATGGGCGCGGATCAGCGGCTGATCGGAACTGACTGCCCGCCCCAGTTCCTCCGCCGCCCGGGCTTCAAGCTCCGGCGAGATCGGCATGTTCTTCACGGGCGGTGGCGGCGGCGCCTGGCGCGGCGTGGGCGTCCCTGTACTGCCGCGCTTGAACTGCCGCTGGGCACATCCCCCTACCGCCACCAGCAGGCACAACACCATCCCCCAGCACACACGTCGGTTGATCTTCAGCATGCGATTATCTTCGGCAAAAGGAGCCGGCGTTGCCAGATGTCAAAAGCAGGCTTCGGCAAATCGCAGCGATTGGCCGATCAGCAGGCACGCCGCTCAACCCGTTTGTTGATTCCTGCCATACGTGCGGCGAGCAAACATCTGAAACTTGCGTTGACCGCACAGCGCGGCGGATGCGCTGAATCATCCCCAACCGCCTGCATTTTGCGGCCTGGAGCGCTGTCGATCGATCAGGGGCCGGCTGCTATGCGCAGCGCCGAGTTCCGGCTCCTTCACTCGATTGCATCTCCTACGCGCCTTGCGTAGTTTAGTCGCAATGCGGTTGGCATTTATCGGCGGCGTGGGGCATCTGTATCTCAAGGGGAGCGTCGACGACTCCGTCTGCGGGATCGAGGGTCTGGTGGCGGTGGCGGGTGATGGGTACGACAACGAGGCGGCCCGGCGTCTGGCCGAGCGACTGGGAGCGGTCTGGTACGATGACTACCGCCGCATGCTCGATGCCCACAAGCCGGACGTGGTCAACCTCGGCACCCTCTACGGCTATGCCGGAGACATCGCGGCGGATGTGTTGGAACGCGGTGTGTCGGTGGTCGGCGACAAGCCCATCGCAGCAAACTGGCAGCAGCTTGACCGCCTGCGCCGGGTAACCGCCGACGGCAAGGCGGCGTTAATCACCGAATTCAACATGCGATCCAGCAGCGTGTTCCGCGCTGCCCGCCAGGCTGTGCGGGAGGGGCTGATCGGCGAGGTCATCTTCGCATCGGCGCAGAAATCCTACCGCTTCGGTACCCGTCCGGCATGGTATGGCCGCCGTGAAACCTTTGGCGGATTGATGCTCTGGGTGGCGGGCCACGCCATTGATTTTATCGCTTTCTGCTCCGGTCGCCGCTATGCCCGCGTGACCGCCACCGGCGGCAATCACTCGCGGCCGGATTATCCCGAGATGGAAGACCATGTTGCCGCCCTGTTCGAGCTGGTGGGCGGCGGGACCGCGGTGGTCCGCGCTGATTACCTGCGCCCGTCCGGCGCCTCCACCCACGGCGATGACCGCCTGCGCCTGGCCGGCAGCAAGGGGATCATCGAGATCCAGGGTGGGCGCTGTCATCTCATCACCGATCAGCCCTCGCGTGACATCACGGAGTCGGTCATGGTGGAACCGGCCCATCGCGAGTTGCTGGCTGCCGTCCGCGGCCAGTGCACCGACATCTACAGCACTCAACATTCACTGGAGATGGCTGCCATCCTCCTGCATACCCGCGATGCCCAGGACAAGCGGCAATGGGTACAGATCCAGACCTGACACCGCTGAGGTAACAGGCCGCCGCAGCGATAGCGCAAACGGTCTCCCCCCGCTTCTATCAAACAGATGCCCGCCCGGCCCGCACCGGGCATGTGAGCCGGCTGCATGCAGGCAGCGCGGCCTGATGAGGGGGGATGACTCGGCTTGAGGGGATGCAGGCGCTTACGCAGCGCGGGCGGCGGATTGCTCCACCAGCAGGCGCAGGTTGCTGGCCTGGTCGCGCGCGGCCGGGGTGCTGGCGGGCGGCTCGCCCGCATGGGCCGGGCGATACTCGGCCACGCACTGCTGGAGCGCGAAAATCACCTGCTCGCGCGGGGCGTTGACGACATCCGCCAGCAGATCGAGGATGCGCTGCATCTGCGTGGGCGGGGTAGGGACAAGCTGCCAGACGCGGATCTTCCCGTGCGCGGTGGGACGGGTCTGCTCATCGGTCATGGCCAGCTCTTCGTGTAGCTTCTCGCCGGGACGAATGCCGGTGAACGTGATATCGATATCCCGCCCTTCTTTCAGTCCGGCCAGGCGGATCATGTCGCGCGCCAGGTCGAGGATCTTGACCGGCTGGCCCATATCGAGCACGAAGACCTCGCCGCCGGATGCGATCGCCCCGGCCTGCAGCACAAGCTGGCTGGCCTCGGGGATGGTCATGAAGTAGCGCTTCATCTCCGGGTGCGTGACCGTAACCGGCCCGCCGGCCGCAATCTGCTTGCGGAAGATCGGCACCACGCTTCCCGACGACCCCAATACGTTGCCAAAACGCACCGCGACGAAACGCGTCGGCGGATTGCCCATGGCCGCGTGGCGATTGCCGATTGAATGCGCCCTCTCATTGGACAATTGGCGATCGACACCCGGCAATCCATTGAGCGACTGCACGTACATCTCCGCCACGCGCTTGGTTGCGCCCATGACGGAGGTGGGATTGACGGCTTTGTCGGTGCTGACCATGACGAACGCCGCGGCACCGTGGTCGCGGGCGGCATCGGCCAGGATGCGGGTGCCGAAGACGTTATTCTTGATCGCCTCGCCGGGGTTCAGCTCCATCATCGGCACGTGCTTGTGCGCAGCACAGTGGAAGATGACCTGCGGGCGCTCGGCCGTGAAGATGTCGTCAATCCGCCGGGCATCAGTGATGTCGGCGATGTAGGGAACCACGCTCATCCCCATCCAGCGCTGGCGCAGTTCGCGGTCGATTTCAAAGAGGGCGTTTTCCGCCTGCTCAACCAGCACCAGCCGGGCCGGGCAGAACTTCATGATCTGCCGGCAGATTTCCGATCCGATCGACCCGCCCGCCCCGGTGACCAGTACGCGCTTGTGCGCCAGGAACCGCTGGAGCTCGGGCGTATCCAGGTTGACCGCCGGCCGCTTGAGCAGCGCGGCCAGGTCAATCTCATCCAGCGATGCCGTCCCGATCAGCGCGGCAACCGGCACGCCGCTGGTGAAAAGCCGCTTTGCCCGATGAAGTTGATTGCGAAGGATCTTGAGCATGAACCGGTCTGCTCCTTCATCGGCAAACCGGCAGGCGAGAGTTTATTGGAACGGGTGGGAAAGCCTCACGCGCCACCCGCTTAGAAAGCAAGAAACCACCATGCAGCCATGGCGGTTTCTTGCGATGTCTTGTCTGTCCCCCCCTGCTCACGCCACCACGCCGCCGGCCTTGCGCCAGCTATGGAGCGTGCGCATATAGTTGGCCCGCTCGAAGGCCTGGGGATCGGGGCAGTGATTCTGGCTCATGGAGCCGAGCATCTGCTTCACCGAGCGGTACTCGTGGCGGACCATCCACTGCTCGAATTCGCGGATCATGGCGGCGAAGTGGCTCACCCCATTGCGGAGGATGGCGGATACCACCTGCACCGATCGGGCGCCGGCCATGACGGCCTTGATGGCATCCTCATGGGTATGCACGCCGCCGGAGCAGGCCAGGCTCGCCCGGGTCTGCCGGGCCAGAATTGCCAGCCAGCGCAGGCGCAGCAGCAGTTCACTGCTGTCGCTGAGATGGAGCGTGGGCTTGGTCTCCAGTTCGACGATATCAATATCGGGCTGGTAGAAGCGGTTGAACAGCACGATGCCATCCACTCCCGCCTCATCCAGCCGCGCCACCAGGTGCGGCAGTGCACCGAAGAACGGGGAGAGCTTCACGGCCATCGGGATCTGGATCACCTTGCGAACCAGTGATGCCGTCTCCACGATGCGGTCTTCAAGCTCCCAGCACGTTTCTTGCGGGTCGGTCGACACGTGGTAGACGTTCAGCTCCAGGGCATCAGCGCCGGCCTCTTCGATCAGCCTGGCCCACTCGGTCCAGCCGCCGGGGCTGGAGCCATTGAGCGAAGCAATGACCGGGATGGCCAGCGTCTTCTTGAGCTTGCGGATGTGATCCAGGTACTCGTGCTTGCCGAAGCGGTAGTCATCCAGGTCGGGAAAGTACGAGTGCGCCTCGGCGTGGGCGTTGGCGTAAAGCTCCATGTGATAGATGGAGGCATAGCGCTCGCCGGCGATCTGCTCCTCGAACAGCGACTGCATGATGATCGCCGCCGCCCCGGCATCTTCCAGCCGGCGCGCCACATCCAGGTCATCCGCCATCGGCGAGGCTCCGGGCACGAGCGGGTGCTTGAGCTTCAGGCCGCAGTATTCGGTTGTCAGGTCCATAGCAGGCTCACTTTCTGTTCCACCTGAGTGACTGGATGTGAAGCGTGAAGCCGCTGAATGGGTATCCGGGCCGTGCAAGCCTGCCCGTTGTGTCTTTCATGGCTTCACGCTTCATCCATCACTCGATCTCCCGCTGATGCAGTCCATCCCGTGCGTCTCACCCCTTGGCAGCGTCCGTGGCGGCAGGTTCGCCGGCGGCCAGGCGCTGGTAGAGGGCAATCCGCGCTTCGATCTCACCCTTGGCCTTCTGGACCAGGCCATCGTAGCGCTGCTTGTCCATGCGCTCGACGATGCGGAAGCGGGTTTCGTTCCGCATGTACTCGGCCAGGTCGCCCTTGGGAGCAGCCGAATCAAGCTGCATCGCGGGCTTGCCCGCTTCCGCCAGGCGCGGATCGAAGCGGTACAGCGGCCAGTAACCCGTATCCACCGCCAGTTTCTGCTGGGTCAAGCCGGCGGCCAGGTCATAGCCATGGGCGATGCAGTGGCTGTAGGCAATGATGAGGGACGGGCCGGGGTAGCTCTCGGCTTCCTGGAAGGCCTTGACCGCCTGGGCATCCTTGGCGCCGAAGGCGACGCGGGCAACGTAGACATTGCCGTAAGTCATCGCCATCAGTCCCAGATCCTTCTTGCCGCTGGCCTTGCCGGCAGCGGCGAACTTGGCGGCAGCCCCGATCGGCGTGGCCTTGCTGGCCTGCCCGCCGGTGTTGGAATAGACCTCGGTATCCAGCACCAGGATGTTCACATCGTGGCCGGTGGACAGGACATGATCCAGGCCACCGTAGCCGATGTCGTAGGCCCAGCCATCGCCGCCGACAATCCAGACGCTCTTGCGGACCAGGTAATCGGCCAGCAAATCGAGCTGCCTGGCCTCGGGCGTACCCAGCTCGGCCAGCTTCTGGCGCAGTGCCTTGACGCGCTCCCGCTGGCGGACGATGCCGGCCTCGGACCAGTCATCGTGGGTCAGCAGCTCATCGACGAGCGTCTGGCCGACCTGTCCGGCGAGATTTTTGAGCGTGCGCCGGGCCTCGCGGGTGAGGGCATCGACCCCGAGCCGCAGCCCCAGGCCAAACTCGGCGTTGTCCTCGAACAGCGAGTTGGCCCACGCCGGCCCGCGGCCCTCGGCGTTCTGGCAGTACGGGGTGGTCGGCAGGTTGCCGCCGTAGATGCTCGAGCAGCCGGTGGCGTTGGCGATGAGCGTGCGGTCACCGAACAACTGGGTGAGCAGCTTGATGTAAGGCGTCTCGCCGCAGCCGGAGCAGGCGCCGCTGTACTCAAACAGGGGCTGGAGGAACTGGCTGCCTTTGACGTCGAGGCGCAGCTTCGTGCGGTCGGCCTCGGGCAGCGTGAGGAAGAAGTCGTAGTTCTTCCGCTCGGCATCCCGCAGGGGCATCTGCTCGGCCATGTTGATGGCCTTGCGCTTGGGCTGGGATTTGTCCTTGGCGGGGCAAACCTCGACACAGATGCCGCAGCCGGTGCAGTCCTCGGGCGCAACCTGAAGGGTGTAGGCGCTGCCCTTGAAGTCAACCGCCTTGTAGGGCATGTGCTTAAAGCCCTCGGGGGCGCCTTCAAGACATGCCGGATCGTAAACCTTGGCGCGGATGGCGGCATGCGGGCAGACCATGGCGCACTTGTTGCACTGGATGCACAGGTCCTGCTCCCAGACCGGGATCTCATCTGCCAGGTTGCGCTTCTCCCACCGGCTGGTGCCGGTTGGCCAGGTGCCATCCACCGGGAAGGCGCTGACCGGCAGCAGATCACCCTTGCCGGCGAGCATCACCGCGCTGACGCGCTTGACGAAATCGGGCGCTGACTCACTGATCAGCGGCGGCATGCTGCGCGTTGCAGTGATGCGGCCGGGGATCTTCACCTCATGCAGGTGGGTCAGGGTGTGGTCGACGGCCGCGAAGTTGCGCTCAACCACGTCCTGGCCCTTGCGGCCATAGGTGCGCTGGATCGATTTCTTGATCTGGGCGATCGCCTCCTCGCGCGGCAGCACGCCGCTGATGGCGAAGAAGCAGGTCTGCATCACCGTGTTGATGCGCCCGCCCATGCCGGTGTCGCGCGCGACCTTGAGGGCATCGATTACGAACAGCCGCAGGTTCTTGTCCAGGATCTGCTGCTGCAACTCACGCGGCAGCTCATCCCAGGCCTGTTCGGGCGGGAACGGCGTGTTGAGCAGGACTGTTGCGCCGGGCCGGGCGTACGAAAGCATCTCGTACTTGTCGATGAACGTCGGCTGGTGAATGGCGACGAAGTTGGCCTGTCCTTCGCCGATCAGGTAGCTGCTGCGGATCGGGCGCGGCCCGAAGCGCAGGTGGCTGATGGTCATCGCGCCCGATTTCTTGGAATCGTATACGAAGTATCCCTGGGCGTAGTTGTCGGTCTCTTCGCCGATGATCTTGATCGTGTTCTTGTTGGCCCCCACGGTGCCATCGGCCCCCAGGCCGAAGAAGACCGCCCGGAACACATCATCGGCCTCGGTGGTGAATGCGCTGTCCACCGGCAGCGACAGGCCGGTGACATCATCGGTGATGCCGACGGTGAAATGCCGTCGCGGCATCTCGGCCCACAGCTCATCGAACACCGCCTTGACCATGGCGGGGGTGAATTCCTTGCTCGACAGCCCGTAGCGGCCACCGATGACCGGAATGCTGCGGCCGTTCTCGAACAGCGCGGTCACCACATCCAGATAAAGCGGTTCGCCGCCGGCACCCGGCTCCTTGGTGCGGTCCAGCACCGCGATGGCGCGGCAGTTGGGCGGAATGGCGGCCATCAGGGCGGCGGCATCGAACGGGCGATACAGTCGCACCTTCACCAGCCCCACTTTCGCGCCGTGGCGGTTAAGCGCTTCGACCGCCTCCTCGACCGCCTCCGCACCGCTGCCCATCATGATGATGACGCGCTGGGCATCGGGCGCGCCGACGTAGTCAAACAGGTGGTACTGCCGGCCAGTCAGGCCGGCCAGGCGGTTCATCTCCTCCTGCACGATCCCCGGACAGCGGTCATAGAAGCTGTTGCAGGCTTCGCGCGCCTGGAAGAACGTATCCGGGTTCTGGGCGGTGCCGCGAATGACGGGATGGTCGGGATTGAGGGCCCGGCGGCGATGGTTCTCGATGGCCTGCTCATCGAGCATCAGCCGCACATCATCATCGCTGAGCATCTCAATCTTGGCGACCTCGTGGCTGGTGCGGAAGCCGTCGAAAAAGTGCAGGAACGGCACCCGGCTGCGCAGCGTGGCGGCATGGGCCACCGCGGCCAGGTCGTGCGCTTCCTGCACGCTGCCCGAGGCCAGCAGGGCAAAGCCGGTCTGGCGCACGCCCATCACATCCTGGTGGTCGCCGAAGATCGACAGGGCATGGGTGGCCAGCGTGCGGGCCGAGACGTGCATGACGAATGGCGTCAGCTCGCCGGCGATCTTGTACATGCTGGGGATCATCAGCAGCAGCCCCTGGCTTGCGGTGAAGGTCGTGCTCAGCGAGCCGGCCTGAAGGGCCCCGTGACAGGCGCCCGCCGCACCGCCTTCGGACTGCATCTCGATGATTTTCGGCACCGCGCCCCACAGGTTGGGCTTGCCCTTGGCGGCCCATTCATCTGACAGCTCGCCCATCGTGCTGGAAGGCGTGATGGGGTAGATGGCGATCACCTCGGAACAGCGATAGGCGATGGAGGCGGCGGCTTCGTTGCCATCAAGAGTGACTTTGGGGCGTTTGGGCATGCTGATCATGGCGACTCCGACTGCAGAAAAAGGGCTGGCTGGATGCCTGCGTGCAGAATAGGATATTAATATCCGATTCTCAACGCCTGTTCCGTCCTACGCACCTGCATCATGCTCATACCGCCCGGCCCAGGCCGGTTTGAAGCGCATCGCCTGCTCGTCCGTTTGCGCGGCTTGACCCCATCCAGGCAGCGCAGGGGGGAGCCAGCTCAATAAGTATCAAGCTCAACCTTGTTGCGGGCCGATACATGGCTCTGCGCAGGCAGCGTGCCGCGCCGCGATCTCTTTGCGCGCAAGCTCATACAAGGCTACGACTTATGCGATCCCGCACCCTCCATCCCATCTGTGAGGCCTTGGAAGTCCGCCGGGTTCTCAGCCCCCTGCCCTACCCGTCCGGCGCCGGCGATCTGAATGCCCGCCTGGTAGGGGCCGCTGATTTCAATGCCGATGGCGCGCCCGATCTGCTCTGGCAGGATCACGCCAGCGGCGAGGTCTATGTCGAGCTGCAAGTTGCCCCGGGCAACTTCGACAAGCGGCTGATTGGCAGCGTCGCCGACGGTGAGCGCTGGCATCTGGTCGGCATTGCCGATGTCGATGGTGATTCCTCCACGCCCGACCTGGTCTGGTTCGACAACCTGCACCGCACGGTCGCGTACTGGCAGGTCCAGGGCCTGCAGGCGACCGCATTCCGCCCGGTGATCAGCGAGCCGATCGCCCCTGGCTGGCGCTTCGAGGCCACCGGCAACTTCGACGGCGACCACGATGACGCCGACTTCCTGTGGCGCAACTACAACAACGGCCGGCTGTGCGTCTGGAGCATGAGCCTGGGAGCGGCCTTTGGCGGCTTCTACATCTTTGACGGCCCCAAAGACCTGAACTGGGCCATCGAATACGCCGATGACTTCACTGGGGACGGTGTCCCCGACCTGGTGTGGCGCAACTACAGCAACGGCAAGAACTGCGTCTGGGAAATGGCCTGGCAGAGCAATACCGCCACTCCCCGCTCGGTGACCATGCTCCCGGCACTGAACAGCCAGCCCCAGGCATGGGACATTGAAGCGATCGGCGAGTTCAGCAACGACAATCTCGATGACATCGTCTGGCGCAATTACACCACCGGCGAGGTGATGATCTGGATGATGAACGACACCATTCGCCTGGGCGAATCCATCCTCTTCACCCGCGCCGAATAGCCCCGGCCAGCGTGACGGAGGACCTTAGCCCACCCATTCCATGGGTGGGCTTCTTTTTTGGATGTTGGCTCTGTCTGAGCCGCCCCGCCGGCACCAAACAACCGCCTCTGCCGTGCGGCCCGATGGCCGGCCAGTGGCGCTCTACCCGGCTGAGTCCGGTTGCGCGCGACGGGCCGCGATGAACGAGCGGATCGCCAGAATCAGCAGGATCAGGCAAAGCAGCGCGGTGATTGCCTGCGAGATGACCGCCGCGGGACGCTCGGGGGCGCTGCCGCCCATCCAGGCAAACAGCTTGGGCAGGCTCATCCTGCCCGTTCCCAGCAGCACCAGCAGCGCCAGCGCGGCCGTTACATGCATCGCGTGCTTACGCGCGGTTGGCCCGCGCAGAGCGATCGCGCCCAGCGCAATGAACAAAACCCCCGGAATCGCCGGGATCAGCGCGGTCCAGCTGGCCATACCCGTGGCCAGGAACCCGATTACCCCCAACAACACGAGCGCCACGCCGATTCCGATCGCCCACTTGGCCACAATCTGCTCCTTCTCAATGCATCACCGCTCCCCACCATAGGGAGAGGCCGCGGGAGTATAGGGCGACCAATCGGCTGTGTCCGCTCGCGAGGGAAAATCGAGGCAGGGATGGGCGCAGATGTGGATCGAAACATCGCCCGCCCATCCCTGCCCCATCTCACAGGCACGGGCCGCTATTTATCATTTTTTGCGGACCCCTACTCCTCGCTCATCTGGTCAATGCGCTGAAGTTGGCGGCGACTGAGGGTGCGGAAAATAAGGGCGATCAGCCCGAACAGGCTCATCAGGCCAGTGAACATGCCCAGCAGCCAGCGTGGACGGGGGTCATGGAGGGTACTGGAGCGTGAAATCAACTCGGCGGCCACCAGGGCGTCAAAAAAGGCATACGCCACCAGCCAGCTGAACATCAGGGCCACGCCCATCAGCGTTGCCAGCACCGTCAACGTCCGCGGGCGGGCCGGCTCCTCGGGAATTTGTTCGTGCGTCCAATCCATCATCGTACATACAAACCGGGCACCATTGCCCCGCTATGACCTACGATACATTGCAAAACCAGGCAAACAGGGAGAGATAGGTAAAGAAAGACTGAAGAAAAGCGCGCGAAGGCGTGGAGCGGGGGCCAGCCGTCAGACTGCGCAGATCGTGCGGTCTTTTCCAGCCTCCCCCCGCCACTTGGCTCGTCCGGGCCTGAATCACATCCATGTCAGCGCGCAGTCAGCGGGCAGCATGGCTTGCCGCCGGCCGATTGACCACTGATTGAATCGCAAGTCGGGCGTGGGCCATCGGCAATCCGCCAACAGTTCATCACTTACGATTCATGCACAGCGATTCAGCCTCCCTCTTTTCCCTTTTCCACGACGCGGTAGCCCTTGCGCTCGGTTTCGGTCAATTCGAATTTCAGCGAGGTCTGGCCTTCGAGATTGCGCAGCAGTCGGCGCAGGCGATCCTGGTCATTCTGCGATCCCGGCAGGATGTAGGCCGAGGAATGCATATCCCATTCGACCTCTGCCTCCGGGTTGGTCAGTTCGATCAGTGATTCCCGCCGGATGTACCAGCGCATGCGAGCCAGCATCTGCCGCACGCTTCCCTGCTCGCGCTGCGGGTTCTGATCCATGCGATCGCTGAAAATCGAGATCACACCATCGGCAAAGTCGTCCAATGGCTGGTAGGCATACGTCCCGCTGATTCGAACGGCGGGAATCGACACCATCGCCGGCTCGAAGCGGATCGACCGGCCGGTCTGCTCATGGAGGATCGTTTCCAGATCGGCCAGCAGTTCGACCTGGCCTGCATCTGAGCGCACGATCCAGTCGCCGCGCAGGTTCAGGTCCGCGAAGGCATCCGCGCCCACGATTGGGCTCCTCTGGTCCGAGCCGATCGGGCTGCCCAATCCCAATCCCGCCAGCAGCGCAGGCAGGCCGCCCGCTGGGGCCGGCTCGAAGCGGGTCATGTAATCCGGCACCACCTCGCTGTGAAGGATGACAAACCGCAGCGCCCGCGAAGGGTTCAGGTCGATCCACCGATCCCTCTGCGGGTCCTTCTGCCGCCGGCGGTACTCCATCAGGAAGCGCTCGCGCTCGGGCGCGGGCGGATGCGGGATGAACTTGAGGCTCTGGCCGGGGGGCAAGCTATAGATGCGGTCGAAGCGCTCGCGCCAGCCGGCCTCATAGGCCGGGGTGCCCGGCGGCGGATTGGCGGGCGCGGCCTCCAGCAGGCGCTGGTGCAGCGCCCGGGCATTGTCGCTGTTAATAACCTGCAACACGCGGGAGGCGGCCGCCGCCTGCCGGCGCAGGGGGGAGTGGATCTCCCGAATTTCGATCTCGCGCAGCGCATCGTCGAACAGCCACCGGGTAGCATCGTTGCCAGCGAGTTCGGCCCGCAGCAGCGGTTCAATGGCCGGGCCGTGGCCGCTGATCTCGAACAGCGCGCGTTCGCGCTCCTGATCCTGACCGGTCGTTTTCAGCCGCCGAATGGCCGCCCGCGCGGCCGGCAGATCCACCTGGAAACCCTGCATCTCCCGTCCGATCAGCTCCACCGTGTCCTGGTCGCCAAGGACCAGGGTCCAGAACGCCGTGAAGGCCGCGATCGGGTCATCGCCAGCCACTTCCTGCCATGCCTGGGCCAGCTGCTGTGGCGTGGGCGGTTCGATGCTTTCCAGCGCATCAACCTGCACGTCCGCCAGCCCCCACATCTCATCGCCGCCCCCTTGCAGCCCCACGCCCGCGAAGTTGAAGCGCACCTCGCGCTGGCTGTGGGGGACGATGATGGAGATGGCGTAGCGACCATCCATCGGGAATGAAGGCCCGTTGGTGAAGGTGTGAATGAACCCGAGCGTGTTGACGCCCGCAGCGCCGCTGCCCATGGGCAGCGGCCGGCCGGGGACCGGCCACGGCCAGGTCTGCACGTTGCACTGGGGCTTGAAGCCGGGGGCTTCGGGGATCGCGCTGAACGTGCCGCGCAGCAGCGTCGGCCCGCCGTCCAGCTCCAGCATCCACAGGTCCGGCCCCACCCGGCCGGTGCCCCAGGCGTGCCGCGCGTTGCCGTCCCAGGTGCTGATGATGAACAGATCGAATGTCAGGCGCAGCGCCCGATGCGGGGGCAGATCGGGCAGCGCGAGCGAGACGGTGTCGCCGGCAAGCGGGCCGAGGAAGGGAATCCGGCCGGCGGGCGTGTAATCGCGGCGACGAATCGACCAGGCGCGGTCGATGCCGGCGGCAAAGTCACTGCGGTAAACCCTTGTCCCCACCGGCTCACGCGCGACGGGCGGATCGGGCGTTTCTACCTCCACCGCCTGCCCCGGCAGTGGCATCGGCGCGAGAACCATCACCAGCACACCCACGACAACGGCAAGACGCATCATCGCGTACCTCTGTGGATTGAAAAGGATCAGTTCAGCGAGGGGTCATCCGGGATCTGGTCGGGCTTGACCCACTGGCCCAGGGTTGCCTGTGTGATCAGCTTGTCCCACAGGCTCTCTTCAGGAGCAAAAATCTGGTTCTGGGTAGCCGGCAGGGCCAGCCAGGAGCCTTCGGCGATCTCGGCCTCAAGCTGGCCGCTGCCCCAGCCCGAATAGTTGGCGATGAACTTGACCGGCTCGGGAGCATCCCGAAGCAGTGCCTCCATCTGATGCCGCTCCATGACGAACCAGACACCATCGAGGACCTCGTTGTCGCCGAACTCAGCCGATGTATGCAGGGCCAGCAGCGGCCCCTCGCACGGCCCGCCGGCATACAACGGCGCCTCCACATCGCAATCCACCTCGGCCGACTGGGCACAGGCCTCACGCACCGTGATCGACAGCGGCCGGTTGAGAATCACCCCCATCGCCCCGTTCTCATCATGCTGCATCAACAGCACCACGGTACGGGCGAAGTTGGGATCCATCAGCTTGGGCGAGGCGATCAGAAAATAACCCTTGAGTGATGCCACGACAGATAGCTTATCGTGGAGCCGTCCCCTAAAGAAGGTCGAAGGCGGCCGCAGGCCGCGTGATCCGTGCAGAGGCCGAACAGGGCGCCGGTCAGCACATGCCTCGGCATGCCGGCTCGCCAGCCCGGTACTATCCTGTATCTTTCGGCCTGGCATCCCTCTTTAGGGTCTATGCTTCCATCGCCGACGGGTCTATCATGGGCCTTTCTGAGTCCGGGAGAGCACGATGGTGAGTCTGGCCAGCGAACAGCTATTCCGTGGCATATCACGGGAGATGAGCAAAATGATCGATCAGCTCCAGCGGGGATACTTCGGCTTTGCGCCCGGGGAGACGTGGCAGCCGCCGGTCAACCTCTATGAAACCGACGTGAGTTACCTGGTGTGCGTCGATCTGGCCGGCGTGGACAAGCGCAAGATCGATCTGGAGCTGGTGGATCAGCGACTGACCATTCGTGGCACCCGCCACGTGCCCACCCCCGAGGCCAGCGCCGATTGCGCTGATGAGCCGATGGGCGAGGCACGCCCCCTCAAATGCCGCGTGCACCTGATGGAGATCGACCACGGCGCGTTTGTGCGGCAGGTCGAGGTGCCGGTCAACGTCTCCCGCGAACGCATTACCGCCACCTACCGCAACGGGATGCTGTGGGTGGAATTGCCGAAGAAATAGTCCGTGCGTGGGCAGTCCGCCGTGGGCAGCAGGCACGCGCGCTGCCCATCCCCGAACTGCCCACTGCCCACTACGAACAGCCATGGCCGATTCAACGATCATCGAGAAAACACCCGATCGGACGATCATCCGCGCCGGAAGCAACGGGCAGCAGTTGTCGATCCCCCGCGTGTTGCCGATCCTGCCCATCCGCAACATCGTCGTCTTCCCCGGCACGGTCATGCCGCTGAACGTCGGGCGCCCCAAGAGCAAGGCGCTGCTGGATGAGGTGATGCCCGGCGAGAAGCTGATCGGCGTGATCACCCAGCGCAACCCCGACAACGAAGACCCCCAGCAGGCCGACCTGCATCCGGTGGGCGTGGTCTGCACCATTCTCAAGCTCTTCAAGCTGCCGGATGGCAACCAGTCCATCATCGTCCACGGACTGGCCCGCTTCCGCCTGCACAGTGTCGAGCAGACCACCCCCTTCACCCGCGGGGTGATCGAAATCCTGGAGGAAATCCAGCCCAGCGGCCCGGGGCTGGATGCCCTGCTGGCCAGCGTGCGCCAGCAGGCCAATCGCGTGATCGAGCTGTCGCCCAACACTCCCGATGAGGCAGCGCAGGTGCTGGCCAGCATCACCAGCCCCAGCGCCCTGGCTGACTTCCTGGCCGCCAATCTCCAGGCGGACGTGGAGGAAAAGCAGCAGATGCTGGCGGAATTGAACGTCGAAACCCGCCTGCGCCTGATCGCCGCCCGCCTGGCGAC
>CAYNMV010000067.1:0-21166 GCA_964398315.1 uncultured Tepidisphaeraceae bacterium
TCAGGTGAATGATTTGCGCTGCATGGCGGCGGGCGTCCATCGCAACGAGCAGGCCATAGGTGCGATAGGACCAGTTAGAGGCCCAGCGCGGCCGAGTTGGGGTATGGGATCGTGATGGCGGCAGCCGACCGCAGATCTTCCGGACCAGCCAATCCACGAAAACAGGCTGGTACCGGAAGGTGATGCCGTTGTCCAAAACCGTGTATGGCCGGAAGCGGCTGCGCGTGTAATAGCTCACCTGATCGCCGCCTTCCATCAGCCGGCGGGCCAATTCGTAGAGCACCAATGGTATTGATCCACCGGCCCTGACTGGAGGAGCCACATGCCCCCAGGGCTGGTTCACCATCGCGATACGCCGCGTGCTCATCTCAGTTACACCTGAGTGGTCGTCTGTGCCTTGGAAATACGACGAAACTGCCACATCGCCGTCATCGCAAACGCCAGCGTGGCAAAGAGCCCGCCCCAAAGGGCGCCCGGGAGGCCATAGATGAACGTGGCGGGAAGTCCGACCAGAAGGCTTGCCACCATGTTCGAGACCTGCGCAAGAAACTGCGACCGGGGGTGGCCCAGGCCGTTCAGGATCGCGAGCAGAAGCATCGAGCTGAATCCGATCAGCCCTATCACGGCGAACAGGCGGACACCCCCCGCGGCCGCCACGTATTCCGGCGGATAGATCAGTGCCAGCAGCAGGCCGGGCACCGTCATAAGCACAAGGAAGTAGCCGCCCAGGATCGCCGCACCGACCGCTGCGTACCGGAGCCCGACGCGCCGCGCTGCGCTGAAGCCCTGCGCGAC
Source organism: uncultured Tepidisphaeraceae bacterium (assembly GCA_964398315.1). GTDB lineage: Bacteria > Planctomycetota > Phycisphaerae > Tepidisphaerales > Tepidisphaeraceae > JADLCB01. The sequence goes on from CAYNMV010000067.1 coordinate 796, forward strand.
ATGGACGTGAGCGACTGTAGGCACAATAAGGCCCGTCACGGTGAACAGAATGGGATTCGCCACCCGCATGAAATCACTGATTACGCGGTAGTGGGCGCCGCTGGTCAGGCTGTGCCGCAAGCCTACCAGATAGTTGTAGGGAAGATCCGTGATGAGCGTTGTGAGATTCGCGGCCAACATCCATTTGCCTATTCGCCAGAACTCAAACGTCGAGCGGACCAGTTCTTCGCGGTTGCATCGTCCGAGCTGCACCTGCACCGCCTGAATCAGTGCTCCAACCAGATAGCAGCCAGCCACGGCTGTCAAGGCCCACGGCAGTGCCATGGAACCGCCGAGCCTGCCCGCGTGCGCCAGGTACGGCAGCACCGCCAGCGGCAGAAGATACGCCACAGCGTCTCCCGGGATGGCGGCGGCAAACTTCAAACGGGCTGTGAGCGTCCGCCGGAACAGCTCCTGAATAAGCATCGCCATGAGCATTAAGCCGCCACACAGCGCGGTCATGGAGATCGAGATGCCCGCCCGCTTCGCCGCCCAAGCTGAGGCCGCTGCCATCAGCAGGCTCAGCGGTATGCCGAGAAAAAGAGTCAGGCACAAAGACGCAGAGGCGAAGCGTCGGCGCTGATCCGGCTCCAGGGCGGCAGTGCGCACCTGAACCGGGTACACTATCAACGCCGCGTGAAAACTCGCCAGCAGGAAAAAAGCGGGCAGGATGAGCACGCCGTAGGCGCCGAAGACCTCCTGGGTCAGGAAATAGGCCAGAAGGATGTTCCGGGCGAAGCTCCCGATGCTGACGACGGCCTGATCGACAACTGCCCAGCCGCCACGCTGGACAGCGGCGGCAAGTACCTGGCGCATTTTTACCATTCGCTGCGGTGCGGCGAGGATGGATGAGGCAGGTGGCAATGTCAGCAACTACCGCTGGGAACCGTTCTTGTGAGACACATCCGGTGCCGCGACAGACTTATCATCGCAATTGTCCAGCGCGGTGCAACAGTCGAGCTGAGGGGCGGCCAGATCGGGATTTCTCAAATTGGCGGGACATAAAGGGCCAACTGGCCTGCAGTTGAATACGCTTGCCAACCTGGTCCCGGCCGCCCGCAGGCACGCCTCTTTCTCCTGCCTTTTTTCTCGATCCCTCCATCGTGTGTCACAACCGGAAAACGCGCTGCATGCTGGTTCAGATATCGTACAGGCGATAGACGGGCACACCCAGGGCGCGCAGCGGCTCGGTTTGCTGCCAGAACTGGTCCTGGTAGGTGTCGGTGCTGAGGACGACCGGCGGATGCTCGCGGCCGGCCTCGGCGACCGCCTGGGCGATCGACCGCACGGGCAGGTCAAGAAAGCGCGGATTGTCGGCAAAACGCGGGTGATCATCGAGCAAGCCGATCACGCGGTGGCCGCGGCTTTCCCACAGCGCCCGCTCGCTGAGCAGCCGAGTGGTGTGCTTGCCGGCTCCGTAGAGGACCACCTGCGCAGGCGTACCGCGCTGGCGCTGCAGGTCGATCATGATCCGCAGCAGATGAGCGCCGGGCGTGCGGGGGGGCTGGCCGCCGCAGCCGGTGAGGGCACTGGTGGTGAGGACCATTGCCCGCAACAGGGCGGCGTGGCTGTCGGGCGGCAGGCGATCCACCAGCTCGGCCAGGTTCGGGCGATGCGCTCGGCGGATCTGTTCAATCACGCGGATGTAAAACGCCCGCCGCTGCTCAGCCACCGCGGCCGGTGCAAAAGCATCCGCGATGCGCGCCTGTGCCCGGCTGGCCAGTTGCTGGCGTAAAGCAGCATCCCGATACAGCCGCTCCATCTGCCGGGCCAGGTCCTCAGCATCATCACGGCGGGCGACGATGCCCGCCTCACCGATGAGTTCCACGCTCCCCGTCCCCGCGCCGACAATGACCGCCCGCCCGGCGGCCATCGCCTCGCAGCAGGCCATGGAAAAGTTCTCCCAGAGGCTGGGCAGCACGCAGAACAGGCAGCCGTGCAGTTCTCGCCCGATCTGCCCCCGATCCGCCTCGCCAGCAAATATCACGCGCGCGTGCAGGGCCGGATCGATCATGCGCTTGAGATGCTCGATCATGGACCTGCCCCCCGGCGCGGTGGGCGTGTCGGGGCCGACGAAACGGAAGCGCGCATCTGGATTGCGCGGCAGGAACGTGTTGAGCGCCCGGGCGATCGTCTCAACCCCTTTAAGGCGCTCGATGCGCCCGAAGAAGAGCAGCGCGCCATCGTGCACATCAGGCGTATTCAGACCTGCCGCATCAGGGGCTGCATCCTCCCCCAAGCCGTGCCCTGAGGGCTGCGGTTTTTGAGAGACAGGGGCGGTGGCCGGATCGCTCCAGGGCAACGCGGCCGGCGGGGTTTCACCCAGGCGGGTATTGGCCGGTCCATCACAGAAGACGGGGTGTGGAATGATCGCCACATCGTCCGGCAGGGCCATGAACTGCCGGGTCAGCTCAACCACGCGCTGGGTGGGGGCGCAGCGGCCATCGGCCAGGGCAATCGTGGCGAACTCCAGGGCGCGGATCAGGTGGTCATCGGGGCCGATGGGGGCATCGTTACCCAGGTGGGCGATGGCGGTGCAGCAGTGCAGATGCGCAATCACGGGCAGATCCAGATCCGCATCGAGCATCAGCGGCAGGCCCAATGCTTCAACTTCCGGTGTCTCGGCGACATCGAAAGGTTGCTGGCGATGGTGCTGCAACAACTCAGCGCACAGCAGCCAGCCGGTGGCCAGGCGGTACATGCCTTCGCCGCCAGCACTGATGGTGGCCGCCAAGTTAGCCGGCAGAGTGCCGGCCTGCACGCGTTCAGCCAGGCTGGGTGTTTCATGCACGATCACCCCGGATGGGATGTTGGCCCGGCTGTCGGCCGGGAGGGTCAGCGTGAAAACGTGCACTTCGTGGCCCGCCTGGGCCAGTGCGGCCGCGGTCTGGCGGATGGCCGAGCCGATTCCGCCCATCCGCGCCCCCGGCCACTGGTGAGTCAGAAAGGCGATCCGCATGGAAAAGTTATCGGACGCGCGGGCGGGCGGACGATAGTGAAACGGTAGGCGGAGGGTTTGGCCCGTGCAGCGCCACAGGAGGCCGCGGGCAAAGTTGGCCCGCCCCCCGGAGAGGTTCTCATGGATACATCAACGGTGTCACTCGGAGAGCGGTGGAACGAGGTTGCGGCAGAGCTGACGGCCATCCCGCTGGTGCTGGAGCGCATCCGCTACGCCGTGGCGCTCAAGGCGATTCTCGGCCTGCCGGAAGATGCGGCAATCCTGGAGGCCGGCTGCGGGGCGGGGCGCATCCTGCGCACGCTCGAGGCGCTGGGGTATCACAACGTGACCGGGCTGGAAATCAGCCAGGCGCGGCTGGACTACGTCAGCCGGGCCGGCGGCACACGGGCCCGGCTGGTCTGCAGCGACCGGGTGCCGTTTGAGGATGCGGCGTTTGATGCGGTGGTGTCGGCGGCGGTGATCGAGCATGTGACTGATCCGCAGGCGTGGCTGGGTGAGCTGGCGCGGGTGGTAAAGCCCGGCGGGATCATCTCGATTACCAGCGACACCTATATGTGGAAGTGGCTGAAGAAACTGGGCATGTATCAAACCGTCCAGCCGATCGATGAGGCGATCTGGCCGGCCACGATGAACCGCTGGGCGGAGTCGGCGGGGCTGGAAGTCATTGCCTGTGGCGGATTTACGAACGTGCCGGATCAGGAATACTACTTCCTCAAGCAGTTCAAGCGCTGGTCGAGCCTGCGCCGGCGCTATTATCGCTGGCGCGGCATCAAAGGACGGCAGCACAAGCCGATCCCGGTGTACGAGCACCTGGAAGAGGTGCCGGGCATCCTGGAAGCACTGGAGCAGCAGCCGCTGCGCAGCGGCCGACACCTCTGGGATGCGATCTTCTCCTACGAGAGCTATTACTACTTCCGCAAGCGCGACGATGCGGCGGCCGTGCAAGCGCCTCGTGCCCGTCGCGCTGAGCCATCAAAGGATTACCGTGCCGCAGCCTGATGCCATCACCATCCCGCAAACGCCCGCGCATGGCCCCGCGCCGGTGCCGCATCACCTGCGCCATCAGCAGGAGCGCCGGCGGCAGGATCGCCACCTGGCGGCCATGAGCCGGCGACTGTGGGAAAAGCCGGCAGGGGCGGTGGTGAAGCTCGGCGATTTGCGCGTCCGCATCACCGATGGCCCCAATGCCTACATGCAGTACAAAGATGTCTTTGTTCGCGGCATCTACCGTTTCACCACCGACAACCCCGAGCCGCTCATCATCGACGGCGGCGGAAACATGGGTTTATCCATCCTGGGCTTCAAGCGCGACCATCCCCGGGCGCGCGTGCTGGCTTTCGAGCCGGATGTCGCCCTGTGCAGCCTGATCCGCGAGAACCTGGAGCGCAACGGCCTGGCCGATGGGGTGGAGATCATCGAGGCGGGACTGGCTGGCTCGCGGGGGAGGCTCAGCTTTGCGCCCGATGGCTCGGCAGGGGGGCAGATCAGCGCAGGCGGAACGCAGGCAATCCGGGTTGAGCCGCTCTCGGCCTGGCTCGATCGGAATGTCGATTTCGTGAAGCTCAATATCGAAGGACAGGAACTGGACGTGCTGGCCGAGTGCGAGGCGAGCGGGAAGCTGCGCCAGGTCGAGCGCTTCGTCATTGAGTACCACGGCTGGGCTGGCGGGCCGCAGAAGCTGGGCGACCTGCTTAACCTGCTCGACCGCAACGGCTACCGCTACCTCCTCCACGACTTTGATGCCGAAACCTGTGGTGTCACCAAGCCTCCGTTCCGCCACCGGCCGCATGCCGACTGGTTCTGCCTGGTTTTTGCTCAGCGGATATAGAAGGACGTTGCCAGTGAACAGTTGGTTGGCTGGCAACCGGCAACCATGAACATCGACTGGGGCGATTTACGGAAGCTGACGCCGGTGAGCCGGGTCTTCGGGACCGACCGGGGCACGCCGCTGGACCGGTACTATATCGAGCGCTTCCTTGAGCGGCATCGCTCGGACATTCACGGGCGTGTGCTGGAGTTGGGGGATCCGGGCTACACCCAGCGCTTCGGGGGTAACCGGGTCGAGCAATCCGATGTACTGCACGCTACCCCCGGCAACCGCAAGGCGACGATCATCGGCGATCTGCAATCAGGCCAGGGCATTCCCGCCGATGCGTTTGACTGCATCATCCTTACGCAGGTGCTGCCGTTCCTGTTCGACTTCCATGGCGCGGTGCGAACGGTCCATCGTGCCCTCAGGCCCGGTGGGGTGGTACTGGCTACGCTGCCGATGATCAGCCCCATCAGCCGCTACGACATGGACCGCTGGGGGGACTATTGGCGTTTCACCAGCCTGGGGGCCAGCCGGCTGTTCCAGCACTATTTCACGCCCGGCCCGGTGCAGGTTGAGTCGTTTGGCAACCCGCTGGTCGCCACTGCCTTCGTCCAGGGCTTCTCACTGGAAGAACTGACGCCAGAAGAGCTGGACCCGGTCGATCCCGATTACGAGGTGATCGTGACCGTGCGCGCGGTGCGGGCGGGGGAATGAACCGCAGCGCGTGGGCAAGCGGCGGGTTCGCAATCAGTCTTTCTCCCCGGCAAGCGGATACTTGAAGACGGCATAGGGTTCCTGGCGCTTGTCCTGACCCTTGTGCATACCGGGCTGGCGGTGGAGCTGGTTGACGATGATGTAGAGAGCGCCATCCGGGCCGATGGACAGGGTGTCGGGCCAGAGCAGACGCTCATCCTGGAACAGGATTTCGACATTCTCATCATCCCGGGCCGCGGCAACCTGCGGCGTGCCGGCATCGGCATCCTGGAACTGGCTGATCGTCACCCGGCGGATGGCGTTATCCTCGAAATCGGTGGTGTAGATCCGGCCCTGGGCATCGCAGATGATCCCATCGTTGGCCGAGGCCTTGTCGGCCACCTTCCTGACCGATTCATGTAGTTCGTCGCGGTCAATCTGGCGGTTGATGAGGTTGGCGGTGGGAACGGTATAGATCGAACGGCTGGTGAGCGGGGTGTAATAGAGGCTCTGGCCGTCCGGTGACAGGGCGATGCCATCGCTGTGCACGAGCAGGGGCGATTCGGGGCCATCGCTGGGTCGGCGCATAAGCGGCTGATTCTCAACCCGCAACGACAGATCGGCCTCAGCCTTGACCGAGGGGTGATCATCCAGCTTGCGCCACGCCTGGCCGCTGGCCAGGTCCACCACGATGATCCCGCCGGCACCGCTGTCGGTGATGAAGGCATACCCGGCCTGTCCCTGGTCGAGTAGGAATCGCACATCATTTAGATAGGTGTTTTCCTTAATCGCCTTCGTGCCGCTGAAATCGATCTCATGTACCCGCTCGCCGGTGTTCAGGTCATACCCCCACAGCTTGGGGGCGCCGGGGATAGGGTTGGCCATGTTGATGCTGCCGGTGTCGAGCAGCCAGAGGCGGTTTTGCCGGTCTGCCACGACACTCTGCACCGAAACCAGGTGCGTCCGGGGATCAAAGCCCTCCGCCTGCTCGGGCATGAACTGATTGACCTGGGTATCGGGGAAGGGCACCAGCTTGCCGTCCTTGATCTCGGCGACCGTAAAATTGACCGGATCGCCCCAGCGCGGGAAACAGACAAACAGCCGCCCATCCGCCGATACCGTCACGCCGGTGGGCATCTGTCCGTAAATCAGGGCCACCGGTTCGAGGGCGTTGGCCCGCTTGCCCCTGGCCGGGCCATCGGTGACCGTGGGCAGGTCGATCGATTTGGTCTGCTGGGGATCCGTGACCACCCGCGGTTCAACCGCCGGCTGGGTTGCGGGAAGCTCAGCCGCCTGCTGGGCCAGCAGAACGGTACCGAGCAGCAGAACGATGCAGGCATCGAGCAGTCGGGCCATGAGATGCTCCGGTTACGGGGATGATGGACAACTGGCAGGGTGCTGCCGGCTATCCGCCCAAAAAGCCTGCAAAGACGGTTCCACACGTGTCTGTCCCGCTGATCGGCGGGCTGTCATCGGCAGCGTGATCGCAGCGCCCGACTGGCCTACAATGGGCCGGGATGTTCTTTCTGATCCTGTTCACGTTTTTTTTCGTGTTTGATGTGGTGTGGGCCGTTTGGGCCGATCTGCGCCTGCGCCGAATGCCGCGGGCGCGGGTATGGCGTGCGATATCGGCCGGGGCAATGGTTGTGTTTGTCGGAACATTGCTCTGGTGGATGGCTGTGCGCCGGCTCGATCTTCCCCCGCCGCCGTCGATCCTGCTGTCGCTGGCGTATGTCTGGCACATGCTTGTTTTACCGCTGGCGGTGGCCGGCCTGATGGTGTGGGGCATCTTCAAGGGCATGCGATGGGGGTGGCGATGGGTTCTGTCCTTCCGGGCAGCGGCTGCGCCTTTGGAAAACCAGCCGGAGCCTCAGGCCGTCGCTGATTCGATGCCCACGGGAGGCGCCCGTGCCCTCCAGCCGGGCTATGACTCACCCGGCGCCATAGCCGATCTGGCCCTGTCACGACGGCAATTCCTCGGCACCACCGCCGCGGTGGCGCCGCTGGTCTTCGCCTTCGGTGCAACAGGCATTGGCTCCTACCAACTCACCGGGTTTCGCGTGCGGCGGCTGATCGTGCCGATACCGACCCTGCCGGCCGAGTTGGATGGCATGACCATCGCCCACGTAACCGATTCGCACGTTGGCCGGTTCACCCGCGGCCGGGTGCTCGATGCCATCGTTGACACAACCGCCACACTGGATGATGGCAAGCCATGTGACCTGGTCCTCTTCACCGGCGATCTGATCAACGATGCCACCAGTGATCTGGACATGGCGGTGGATATGGCACGGAGGCTGGTGGGGCGCAGCGGCTCGTACTTTGTTGAAGGCAACCATGACCTGTTTGGCGGGATTGATCTGTTTGACAATGCCCTGCGCCAGGCGGGACTGAACCTGCTGACCAATCAATCCGCTTTCACAGAAGTGCGTGGCCATCCGGTGCAGATTCTGGGCCTGCAGTGGGGGCCGGCCGTGCGTCATCCGCGCCAGCGCTACCGCGGGGATGACCCGGCGATCCGCGACTCGATGAAGGTCCTGGGGCCGCAGGTTGATCCCGGGGCGTTTCCCATCCTGCTGGCCCATCATCCCCACGCACTGGACTATGCCGGGGAGTATGGCATCCCGCTCACCCTTGCCGGTCATACGCACGGCGGCCAACTGATGCTCAGCGAGTCGATTGGCCCGGGCCCGCTCATGTACCGCTACTGGTCCGGTCTCTACCGCACCCCCGACGGCACGGCAGGGGTCATCTCCAATGGCGTGGGCAACTGGTTCCCCCTGAGAATCAACGCCCCAGCCGAGATCATCCACCTGACCCTGACCCGCTCATCAGCCGGCATACAGCCGCCGGCCTGATTCGTACGCGAAGTCGCTGCCGCCGCGCATTTCTGAAATCCGGTACCCCGAAAACCCGCCTCGAGGTCGCCGGCCCATGCGGGTCCGGCCACGGATATTTCCATTCATCGCGGCTCCCGTTGCGCGCAACCTCTGTCGCATGGCCTACTTTTCAATTGACCCTGCGCGCAGGGGGTTTTACCTTCAACAGTGGGGAATAAGAAACTGGGCCGTGCATGTCGATTCAGGCGGCCCAAGCGGGAGCGAACATGTCGGTACTGTGTCCTTATTGCGGGCTGACAATTGAGCTGACCGGGGTGAAACCCGGCCGCTTCAGTCCGCGCTGTCCCAAGTGCCGGGAGAAATTCGTCCTGATCATCCCGCAGGATACGAATCGCCCGCCCGAGGTGCTGGCGATCAAGACCGCCAGCCAAACACACATCCTGCCGGCGATGCGCGGCGATGAGCAGGTCACGCTTGAAGAGTCCTCGCCAGCGCCCGCCGCGCCCGCGCCGGCGCGTGCCGCGGCCGTGACTCATCCACCGGACAGCGATGCCATGGCCGATGAGGGGGCTCGCCGGCCGAGCCGTCATCAGGTCACCGCGGCCGACCTGCCCGCGGGCAGTGCGGGCGTCGGTGGCAATAACGGCGGCACAGGCCGGCGCATCGTCCCTTCCCCGGCGGAACTGACCGCGCCGCCGGCTGATACGTCCATCTTCGCCTCCAAGCGCGGCAAGTACGCCGACTGGGATGATGTCGAATCCGCCCCGGCGGATGCACCGTTGGCCACGCTGGCCGCTGCGCGGGATGAGCCCGCCACGGCCGAGCCTGCTCCGCCTGACAGTGCCCATGCCGATGTCCCGCCGAAGGCGCCCAGTGCCGATCCCGGCCTGAGCGGCACACTGGGCGGCTATGAGATTCAGCACAAGCTGGGGGCCGGGGGGATGGGTGCGGTTTACCTCGCCCGGCAGATGTCGCTGGATCGCAATGTGGCGCTCAAGGTGTTGCTGCCGCAGTTTTCGACCGATCCGCAGTTTGTCGCCCGCTTCACCCGCGAAGCCTACGCCGCCGCCCAGCTCACCCATCACAACGTGGTGCAGATTCACGACATCGGCGCGGACTATCCCCGCGCTGCGCGTGAATCCAACGGCCAGGAGGTGCATTTCTTCTCGATGGAGCTGGTGGAAGGTCAGTCGCTGGCCGACCTGGTGAAGGCCGAAGGCCGGCAGGATCCTGAGGTGGCGGCAGGGTACATCCTCCAGGCCGCGCGTGGGCTCAAGTTCGCCCATGACCACGGGATGATCCACCGCGATATCAAGCCGGATAACCTGCTGCTCAACAAGCAGGGGATCGTGAAGGTGGCGGATCTGGGGCTGGTCAAGACGCCGGGCACCACCGAAACGCGCGCGGCCGATGGCGGGCGGACGCGCCCCAGCCGCTCGGCCATGCGATCGAGGCTGGCATCGCAGGTGACGGAAGCCAGCGCTGTCTTCGGCACGCCGGCGTTCATGGCCCCCGAGCAGTGCGAGGATGCCACCCGTGTCGACCGCCGGGCCGACATTTACTCCCTGGGCTGCACGCTCTACTTCCTGTTGACCGGCAACCCGCCGTTTGGCGGGCGCACCGCCGCCGAGGTGATGACCAAGCAGGTGCGCGAGCCGGTGGTTCCGCCGGATGTGGTCTGCCGGCATGTCCCGCCGGAGCTGTCGCAGATCGTGCTCAAAATGATGGCCAAGCGGCCCGAGGACCGCTATGCCGACATGGACGAGGTGATCGACGACCTTGAAGCCTACCTGGGCGTCGAGAGCCACGGCCCGTTTACTCCAAGGGAAGAGCATGTCCGCCTGCTGGAAGCGGCGGTGGATCAGTTCTATCAGTCGACCAGCGCCAGGCTGCGCGGGCACCTGATCGCCGGTTTTTTCACGCTTTGCGCGGTCGGCCTGGTGTTCAGCGCCTTCCTGGGGTCGCTGTCGTGGGCCAGCGGCTTCGTCGCTTTGGCGGTGTTCACATCGCTGGTGTACTTCACCATCAGCGGTATCAACGACAAGACATTCCTGTTCGCCAAGGTCAAGCAGGTGGCGAGCGCCATGCCCCTGGGTGAGTGGGTCAAGGCATGCCTGGGGATCGGCCTGCTGCTGGCAGCGGTGGTTGTGCTGGGGTGGCACTGGATCTGGCTGGGGATGGCGGTGGTGTCACTGCTGGCGGCCATTACGTTCCACGCCATGATCGATGGCTCGGTGCGGCGCCAGCGGTCTGTGCCGCTGCGGCGGGTGGAGGAGATGCTCAGGCACATGCGCCTGCGCGGGCTGGAAGAGGGGGCGATTCGCCAGTTTGTCTGCAAGTATGCCGGCGAGCGTTGGGAAGAGTTTTTTGAAAACCTCTTTGGCTACGAAGCGAAGATGGAAGCCCGCCAGCGGTGGGGCCGTGGCGACCGTGGCCTGGCGCGGCGGCGTTTTCGCGCCTGGCGCGATCCCATCATCCGCTGGGCCGAGGAGACCGAGCGTCAGCGCAAGGAAGAGCGCGACCGGCGGCACATCCAGTCGGTGGAGGTGCGGGCCCTGGAAGCAGCGGGGCTGGATATGGTCGAGGCCCGCCGCCAGGGCAAGCGACGTGCCCAGCGCATCGTGGAGGCGGCGGCGATGGTGCGCGAAACCGCGATGCGGCACGCCGCCACCCTCGCGCCCGATGCCGCGCCGCCACCGCAACAGGTGCACCTGGTCCGAGCGCTGGTGAGCGAGGATGAACCGCCGGATGTGGGGCGGGTGCGCCGCGAGCATGAAAGCTATATCACGCGTCGCTATGGCGGTCCGTTGGACATCCTGCTGGGCGGCACGATGCGCTTCGTGCTGGCGGCGATCCTCCTGGTGGGTTTCCTGTCGTGGCGCTACCAGAACAACGACCTGGCGCGCCTGACCCGCCCGACCGAGGAGGTCGTCAGCGCCCAGCGGCAGGATGCGGTGGACATGGCCCGCGGTGTGGTGACGCGCGCGGTGGAGATCACCCGGGCCTCGCTCGACCGGCCCGGGCTGGAGAAACGCCTGGATCTGCCGCTGGTGCCTGAATTGCTCGAGATGCTTCTGAGCAGTTGGGGCGCTGGGGTGGCGGGATTGATCCTGCTGGCCAGCATATTCTTCCGCGGCAAGGTGTTCGGGCTGATGGCGCTGGGGGCGGCGGCGGTGGCGGTGTTGGGGCCGTACTTCACCATCGCCGATGTCGATCCGCGCGTGCGCGACCAGTTTGCCGAGGCGATTGGCCAGACCGAGACGATGGTGCAGCAGGCCAACCTGACCGCCACGACCCTCTCGATGGCGGTCGCCGCTGGCATGTTCATCGTTGCTGTCGTCTTCCTGCGTGACAAGGAACCGGCATAGTTGGCGGCCACCGTCTGTTCGGATGGGGTGAGCCAAGCAGGCCGCGCCCGCGCAGCCCGTTCCCCCGCGCAGCCCGTTTCCCCGCGCAGCCCGCCTGCAAAGGGCACCGCTTTGCTCGATCTGACAGGCCCGGTTTGAAGGATTTTCCATAGATGCGCTGCGCTTACCCAAGCGCGCCATACCCCGTGGCGCGGGTCTTCTACCCGTGCCGCGAAATGTGGTGTGCCTCAACTTGGAAACCTCTCTAGCGGAACGTGATTCTGAACAGGAAATCATCCGGCAGGCCGCCGGTGCCATCCGGGGCGGGAGGGGGCTCGAACCACCAGTCGTACATCGCCACCAGCACGGGCTGGTCGATACTGATGCTGCCACTGGAGCGGACGATGGTGGCAGAGATAACGTTTCCCTCGGCATCGGTTTTCACTCGCAATGTCACCGATACCTCTGGCATCAGGGCCGCATCATAGCGCCCCGCCAGGCGGATGCGCGGGCGCACCGCCTTGATCTTCCGCCCGAAACGGCTCTCGACCTTGCCGGCGGTGATGATCACGCTGCGCGCCTCACCGAAGGGATCAGAATCGGAATCTGCCTGGGGCAGCGGATCACCACTGAGCGTTTGTGGGGCCGGCGGCGTCGGTGGTGTATCGGCCGGTGCCGGGATGGTCCGCTCGGCAGTGGCGGTCGGCTCACGCGGGGGCAGCAACTCATCGGTTTGCCGGGCGAGTTGCATCGGCGGGGGGGCGGGTTCGGCCGGGTTGGCAGGCTCAGCAGGCGGACTGGTTTCGTCTGGCGCATCAGGGACCGGGGGCTGTGGCTCAGCCGGGGGCGGTGGAGGGGGCGCGCTGGGGCGCTCGGCCCGTTCATGCTCGGCCGGTTCACGCGGGGGGCTCTGATCGGGCTCGGCGGGGGGCGGGGCGGGCACGGGTTCGGCATCGCTGCCCGCCTGCCGGGCCATTGCCGCCTGGGATTCGTCCGCCTCCCGCGGCTGGGGCGGCTTGGGAAGGTCGATCTCATTGAGCGCATCGGCCTGCCCGATGAGTGATCCCCCCAACGGAATCGCCGGCGGCGGCTCGGGTTTCGGCTGCTCTTTCTCTGGCGGTGGTTCGAGCTTCACCTGGATGGGCGGTTCGGTGCGTATTTGCTGCGCCCGCTCCACCTCGGCCAGGAACCGCTGCCGCTGATGAGCGTAGAGCTGCGCCCCGGCCAGGAACGCCAGGCCGTGCAGTGCGATCGCCCCCATGATCGCCAGGAGGATGGTCAGGGTGCCGCGGTTCATACGATGCGCGGGATGCCAGGTGCCGGGCCGGGCCCGGTGCGCTGCGCCAGCCGGTTCGCTGGTCGATGGACAATCCTGCTACGGCACAGGCGGCCAGCGCAACCAGCGGTGCGCCATTCACGGGATGCCGGGCAGCCTGCCCACGCTGCGGCCATGGTTGATCCATCGTCCATCCGCCGCTGGATGGGCCAGCAGGATCAGGCGTTGTGCAGGATCCTGCTACTCGGCCGCCGACTTTGCATCATACCCCACACCGGGCGGGGGTGGGGCGCTCGTTTGGCCGGCAGCAATGTGTTCGATGGCTTCGTCGATGCTGTCGGTGGCGAACCAGAGCCGCCGGGCTTTGGGGCGGATGAAGTGCTGCTCGATGCCGTGCTCCAGCATGGCGAGCATGGGATCGTAATAGCCGGCGATGTTCAGCAGCACGATCGGCTTGTTGTGGTACCCCAGCGAGCGCCCGACGATGATCTCGAAGATCTCCTCGAAGGTTCCCAGCCCGCCTGGCAGTGCGATGAACGCATCGCCGCGCTGCTCCATGAGGGCTTTGCGGTCGCGCAGGTTGTCGGTGATGACCAGCTCATCGGCCTGCTCATCGCCGATCCCCTCATCCACCATCAGCCGTGGCGTGATACCGATGACTTTGCCGCCCGCTTCGCGAACGCTGTCGGCCAGCACCCCCATCAGCCCGATCCGGTTCCCGCCATATACCAGCCCCCATCCGCGCTGCGCAATGGCAGTTCCCAGCCGTCGCCCGGCATCATAGTACACCGGCGCCAGCGTGCGACTGGAGGAGCAATAAACAGCAATCGCGCGAACGGGCATAGCCCAGAGGCTATCGGCGGCGAGGGCGGGTGTGAAGTGGCGCCGGGCGGGTGGAAGGGGTGTTTGCCTGTATCAGTGGCCGTGCACATGCCTGCATTTGGCTTGGCGGCGTGCAGATGCGCGGCTGGGGTTTGGGAAACGATTGCGGCGTGTGGCCGGATCGGCCCCGCTGGGCAGGACTGATTACGTCACCGTCTCCCAGAGTGTCAGCCCCGCGAAGACCAGCAGCAGCCCACCACCGAGGAGGTCGGCGGCGATCAGCCACCAGGGTCGGCGCCAGCGGCCGAGAAAGGTCAGCAGTGAGGTGAAAATGATCACCCACGAGAAGGCTCCGCTGAAGACCCCAGCGCACAGCAGCGGCAGATCGCGCCCGGGCGCATCGGTCAGCGCCCCAACCAGCCCCGGCACCGCCACGAACCAGAACATGATCGTGAACGGGTTGAAGAGCGTCATCAGCAGCCCGACGAGATAGTGCGAGCGCCCGGAGACGGCCGGCGGGGCGGGGTCGGTCACATCCTGGTGCCGCTGCCGCCACGCGGCCCGCAGGGACATCACCCCGAGAAACGCCAGCAGCGCTGCACCGATCCCGCCAGCGGCCAGGCGGAAGGAGGTGATCGCCAGCGCCGGGCGCAGGCTGAGGCTCGTTACAATGGCGTACAGGACGTCCGCGCTGCATGCCCCACAACCCAGTAGGAAGCCGCCGCTGAAACCGTGGCGCAGCGTCCGCCGGGCAATTTCCACATTCACCGGCCCGATCGGCACGGCCGCGCCGAGCCCCAGCAGGATGCCGCGGACGAGCATCCCAATCCCGGCATCCAGGAGGTTCACGGCGGGGTCCACATCGACTTCCTTTCTCAGCCCAGGGATCACAATATGAGCCAGTCACAGAATGGGGCAAAGGGAGCATGGTGTCACGCGCAGCCGACAGATTTGCCATCCTCGCGCTGCTGGAACTGCGCACCAGCACCCAGCGGCGGCAGGTCGAGGCGGATGCCTACTGCACGTAGCCCCTGGCCCTGAAGTAGTCGATCGCCTCTTCCGTGCTGGCGAAAACGCGGGTAGCGGTTTCGGTGATGAAGGGACTGGGGAGGGCCGAGCAGGTCCAGATGACATAGACCTCCTTGCCGCCTTCAAAGGCGTGGTGCAACTCGCGCTCGACGCCGCTGCTCAGGCCCGGCTTGCCGCCGGGCAGCTCGGGGACGAGGCTGACGATCATGTCAGACTGGTCGATCATCTTGAAGTCGCGGGCGTAGATCTGGCCCATGATGTCGCCGCTGATCTGCGCTACCTCGGCGGTCTTGAGGGTGATCGGCCCCTCGGCCGCCTGCACGGTCATCGTCGTCTCTCCCTGCTGCATCGCCTTCATGGCGGTGGTGTGGAGGATCAGTTCATCCACATCGGCCGGGTCGAAGGTGATCAGGTGCTCGTTGATCTGCCGCTTGAACTGATCGATCTGCGCCAGCGTCTCCGGCAGGTCCATCACATGGCTCATGGGGAAGCTCAGGTACGCCTTTTTCTTGTGACCTTCAAACAGCAGGCGGTAGATCGTCTGCGTTGTCGGGATGCTGCGGCCGCGGCTGATCATGAAGAAGTGGCCGTGGCCGCGCAGGATGTTGGCCAGGATCTCGGTTGCCAGCAGTTCCTCTTCGCGCCAGACCATGATGTCCTTGAGTGAGTGGTCGATATCGTGGTCGCGGAGCAGGCGCTGGTGCACGCTTTCGGCGTTGTCCAACAGCGTGATGTAGATGTCGGCGTTGAACGCCTTGATCTGGTCAAAATCGAACGCGGCGAACAGGCCGTGCCGCCAGCGGAAGGTGGCGTGGGTGTTGACGATCACGTGCTCGTGGCGGTCGGCGATGGTGAGGATCTCCTTAAAGACGCTCCGCCGCAGGGCGTTGAGGCGGGTGATGGGGATGTTGAGGATGCGGCCGGGCGGGATATCGGGCGCTTCGGCGTACATCATCTGTCCCACGTGCAGCACCGCCAGGTCGATCCCCTGCGCCTGGGCGAGCTGCCGCACCTGCTCCAGATAAGGCCCTTTGTCCACACCAACTTGTCCGGTCACGATTGCACGCATGGTACAGACTCCGCAAAACGCCCCGCCGGGCCCGGCTGTCCGCTGCGCTGGTGGTGTACAGCGGTGAGTTTGCCTTCTCCTTCGATTCAGGCTGCCTTCACGTCTTTGAGGCTCTCGATGCCCATCTCCCGCAGGTGATTCATCAGCTCCGCTTCGGTCAGGAACTCCCGCCGCAGAAGCTGACCGTTGTGCATCACCTGTAACGGAGACGAGGTGACCAGCCACTCCATGCATGACAGGCGATAGCTGAAGGCGTTCACCAGGTCATTCAGGACCATCAGCGTCGTGATCACGATGATGCCATCGGCCACCGCGGTGTAATCGCCGAAAGCGTGCGTTGCGGCCTGTGCGATGAGCACGACGAAAACCAGGTCCATCGTTGCCATTTCGCCGCCGGTGCGCCGGGGCATGAGGCGCAGCAGGACCAGGATAGCGAAATAAAGCACCGTAGCGCGGACCAGCAGCGGCGTTTCGGGCCGAAAGATACTTGCCCAGTCGGCGGGAATGAAGGGCATGGCGCCACTCTATCCGATCCGATGGGACCGGTGGAATGGCGCTGCTGGCGGCCTCGGTCGCCCATGGGCCCGGCGGCGGCGGATGGAGCATCTGCGCGGGGGCATCACGGACGGTGGTCTTGACTTGACCCAAGCCTGCTTTAGCATCCAGCACTCGTTCCCCGAACCTTGCAGGAGTACAACCCCATGGCCAAAAAGACCGTTGCCGATGTCGATGTGAAGGGCAAGCGCGTGTTGATGCGCGTCGATTTCAACGTGCCGGTGGAAGGCGGCAGGATCACCGATGACCGCCGCATCGTCCAGGCGCTGCCGACGATCAGAAGCGTGTTGGATCGCGGCGGACGGCTGATCCTTATGAGCCACCTGGGGCGTCCCAAGTCCGGCCCGGAGGAAAAATACTCGCTCAAGCCCACCGTTGACCGCCTCAGCGAACTGCTGGGCAAACCTGTGCAGTTCGCCAATGACTGCATCGGCCCGGAAGTGGAGCAGAAGGCCAATTCCCTCAAGGATGGCGAGGTGCTGATCCTCGAAAACCTCCGCTTCCACAAGCAGGAGGAGAAGAACGATCCGCAATTCGCCCAGCAACTGGCCAAGCTGGGTGATGTGTACGTGAACGATGCCTTCGGGACCGCCCACCGCGAGCATGCCAGCACCTTCGGTGCCGCCCAGGCGATGCAGGGCAAGCCGCGCGTGATTGGCTTCCTGATCGAGAAGGAACTCAAATACCTCGGCGATGCGGTAAGCAATCCGCAGCGGCCGTTCGTCGCCATCCTCGGCGGCGCCAAGGTGTCCGACAAGATCAACGTCATCGAGCAGCTTCTTGAAAAATGCGACACCCTGCTGATCGGCGGGGCGATGGCCTACACCTTCTTCCTCGCCCAGGGCAAGACGGTTGGCAAGAGCCTGGTCGAGCCCGACAAGGTGGACCTGGCTAAGAACCTGCTGGCCAAGGCCGGCGACAAGCTCAAGCTGCCGGTGGATACGGTCATCGCCGATGGGTTTGACTCGACCGAAACCAGCGTCGCCGAGGGAGGCAACATCCCGGCCGACAAGAGCGGCTTCGACATCGGCCCCAAGACCGTTGAGGCGTACAAGGCCGAGCTGGCCAGGGCGAAGACGGTCATCTGGAACGGTCCGATGGGCGTGTTTGAGAAGCCGCAGTTCGCCAACGGTACCCGCGCGGTTGCGCAGGCCGTGGCCGATGCCACCGCGCAAGGCGCTACGACGGTCATCGGCGGCGGTGACTCGGCGGCCGCCATCGAGCAGATGGGCCTCAGCGACAAGGTCAGCCACGTCTCCACCGGCGGCGGCGCCTCGCTGGAATACCTCGAGAACGGCCACTTCTCGACCCTGGATATCCTCGACTGACGCGAGTCGATCCATGGGATACAACCCACGATCGCTGGAGCGATGTTGCCGCGGCGGCATGATTGCTCCAGCGATCGTGTTTATTCGGATCACCGCGCCTGTCCCAGTGGCGCAGGCCAGCCGCGGGCTCGGCTCGGGCCGCGCGTGAAGCAGCCGCTTCCTGATCACAACACCGGTCGATGCCAACCGTCCTGGATCACCTTCTTGCCCGGTTTCCCGATGCCAAGCGCACCACGCTGCGGCGGATGCTGGCCGAGGGGCGCGTGCGCGTGAATGGACAGGTGGCAAAATCATTGAAACAGGAGCTGGAGGACGGCGTTGCGATTGAGGTGAGTGACCGGCCGGCGGGCGCCTCGCCTGCGCGTGCACCGGGCGCGCGGCCCGGCAAGCCCGGGCGTTCGCGGCGGGCGCTGGGGGGTGGCGCACGGGTCATTTACGAGGATGCCGACCTGCTGGTGGTCCATAAGCCGGCGGGACTGTTGACCAGCACCACTCCAAGGGAGAAACGGCCGACACTGCTGAAACTGGTGCGGGCCTACCTGGAAGCGGAACCGCTCGAAAAAGCCACCCAGCGCGTGCGGTTGGGGTTGATTCACCGGCTGGATCGGGAGGCATCGGGGCTGCTGGTCTTCTCAAAGAACACCGCGGCGTATGAATCGCTCAAGGATCAGTTCTATCGCCACACGGTGGAGCGGGTGTACCTGGCGGTGGTGGAAGGGAAGCCGCATCCGCCGAAGGATCGCATTGAAACCCAACTGATGGAGTTGCCCGATGGCCGGGTTGTGCGGACGCGCCTCAAGGGCAAGGGGCAGCGGGCGGTGACGGACTATGAGGTGCTGGAGACGCGGGGGGAGCGAACGCTGATCCAGGTGACATTGCAGACCGGCCGCAAGCACCAGATCCGCGCACACTTATCGAGCCGGGGGTGGCCGATCGTGGGGGATGCGATGTACGGCGCCAGCTCCGCCGGCGAACCGCTGCACCTGTGTGCCGTGCGGCTGGGCCTGGTGCATCCGCGAACCGGTGCGCCGATGACCTGGGAGATCAAGCCGCCGTTCTCATGGTGAGCGACGGCCCCGGGTATCCCGATCGGCTGCACGCGCGGCCAAACCACGGGGCAGGGGACCAGTCCGTGAGAGAGGACCACTACCTTTCCCGCACGGCTTGCACGGGCCCAAAACACGCTGGAAACCCCGTACTGCCAGGGGCCATTGCCGGGGCTGATGCATCGCCTCGTTTTTCACTCTTTTCAATCTCTTTGAAACATGGCGAAGGGGCTCTTCATGCGCTATATTTTCAGTACGTACTGAAACTACAGGAGATGCCATGACCCTTGCCGCCGTTTCCGAATCGAAGGTCAAAGCGCCTAAGGTTGCCGCCGACGCCGAGCGCCAGTTGCGCGAGGCGCAGGACACGTTCATCCGCCGCTGGGGGGAGATGGGCGCGACCTGGGGGATCAACCGCACGATGGCCGAGATTCATGCGCTGTTGTACATCACGGCCCAGCCGCTGTGTACCGATGATGTGATGGAACGGCTGCACATCTCGCGCGGCAACGCCAGCATGAGCCTGCGGGCGCTGTGTGACTGGGGCATCATCCGCCGGCTGCACCGCCGTGGGGAACGCCGCGAGTACTTTGAGAGCCTCAGCGATGTGTGGGAGATCTTCTCCATCATCGCCGCCGAGCGTAAACGCCGGGAGATGGACCCGGTGCTGGAGACGATCAAGCAGTGCCAGCGCATGCTCGATGAAAGCGCTATCGGGAAGACCGCCGCCCGCCAGGAGCACATCATGGCGACCCGCCAGCGCCTTGAGGGCATGGAGGAGTTCATGGTCGTCACCAACAAGATCTTCCAGCAGTTCGTCGGCGGCGCAAAAGCCGGCCTGAACAAGGTGGTCCGCGTCCTGCTCAAGGCGTTCTAAGACCCGTTTCAGGCTGTGGTGATCGGGTGTGAGGCTGGCGTGTGCAGGCTGCAGGTTTTCCGGTGATGCCGCTTTTCGGCTTTGTGCCCTTTTGCGTGCCGGGCTTCGTCTTGCCGTCTTCGCATCCGGCCCACTCGCGCCCTACAATCAGGATGACATGAGCCAGACTCCGAAGAAACTGCTGGAATATGACATCATCGAGCCGATTGGCGAGCGGGTGGTGATCCGCAAGGATGACAACAAGCGCGCCACCAAGAGCGGGATCGTGCTGCCGGACACACACGAGATCCCGGTCATTACCGGCCGGGTGATCGCCATCAGCAAGTCAATCGAGAACGATGATGATCAGACGATCCGCCAGTACGACAAGGTCCTGTTCGACCCGCGCGAGGCGATCCCGGTTGAGCTGGAGCACGACAACCGCCTGTTCGTGGTCCACATCGACCGCGTGCTGGCCATCTTCCGCCGCTCGGAAGCCGGCAAGCGCAAGGCCGATGTCCCGGAAGAGGAGGATTGAGCCGTGCCGCAGCCGGCGATCGTCATGCCGCCCGCGCGGAAGAAGTGGGATGAATCAGAAAGAGGTCGTGACGCTGAGACGTCGCGGCAAATCAGACCTGGATGGTCTGGCCTGCCCCCATTCTTGGTACCAGCCGTTATGAGAGTATGACCAATTCCTCT
>CAYNMV010000068.1:0-21046 GCA_964398315.1 uncultured Tepidisphaeraceae bacterium
TTGTTGCTATGGCTGCTGGCGGGATTCGCGGTATCCAATGTGATCGTTGGGCTGTCCTCATCCTACGCCCTGATCGTCTTCTGCCGGCTGATCGGCGGCTTCTGCGCGGGCATCCTGTGGCCGATGATCGCAGCTTACGGCACGCGGCTGGTGCCTGAGAACGTACATGGCCGGGCCATCACCGTCATCATGTCCGGCTCAACGCTGGGAATCAGCCTCGGCTTGCCAGCGCTGACCTCCATCGGCACGCGATTTGGCTGGCGCGTTGAGTTCATCGTGCTGGGGGTGGTGGTAGGGGTGATCGGCGTGCTGAGCCTCTTTTTCCTACCCCCTGCCGCCGGGGAGAAGCTGACCCGAAGCAATTCCCCAATCGCGCTTCTCAGGATGCGCTCGGTGCTGATCATCCTGGCACTGACCTTCCTGGCTGTCACCGCGCATTACGGGGTCTACACCTACATCACCCTGCTGGTTGAACAGATCCGCTTCATTGGGGGCATTGAAATTGCCCTGCTGATTTTCGGGATCGGTTCGATCATCTCCGTGCTGCCGGCAGCGCGCTACATCGATGCGTATATGAAGACCTTTGTCATCAGCATGCTGGCGACCGGCGGCCTGTCGATGGGACTGTTCATGGCGTTCGGTGGCATGCCGGTGGTGAGCCACCTGGCCTTCTTCATCTGGGGGCTGGCGTTCGGGCCGCTGGTGACAATGTTCCAGACCGCTATCAGCCGCACGGTCGAAACCGCCAAGGACGTGGCCACGTCAATCCAGTCCAGCACCTTCAATTTCTCAATCATGATCGCGGCCTATATCGGCGGCGTGCTGCTGGCGCGGTGGTCGGCGATGGGCATCGTCTATATGGCGCTGATCCTGTTTGTCATCGCCGCGCTGCTGGGGATCTGGGCCAAACGCACCGCGCGGAAGGATGTTCCTTCCGTGGTCCAGGTCCAACCTTGATCGCATGTCGGCTTTCACAGCCGGGAGGCCCTGCTATGACCAAGAAGTTCATCAACGCCCGCATCTATCGCCAGGATGAGGCGAGCGAGATCCTCGTGGATGGGGGGGAGATCAAGCAGATCGGAAGCAATCTGCCCAAGGCGGATGAGGAGATCGATCTGAAAGGTCGGCTGGTTGTGCCGCCCTATGTGGATCCACACCTGCACCTGGATTATGTCTACACCGGGCGCAGCCCCGGCGCCACCAACACCAGCGGCACGCTGTTCGAAGGCATCGCCCGCTGGCACGATGTCAAAAAGACCCAGACGCTTGAAGATGCCCGGGAGCGCGCCCTCCGGGGCATCCACGAAGAGGTATCCAAGGGCGTCCAGTACATCCGCACCCATATCGATGTAGATGATCCCAAGCTCACCGGCCTCAAGGCGATGCTTGAGATCCGGGAACAGCTCAAGGACAACGTCACTATCCAGATCGTCGCCTTTCCGCAGGAGGGCATGTACGCCTACAAGGGGGGCGATGAGATGATCGAGGAAGCGCTGAAGATGGGGGCAGACTGCGTCGGCGGCATCCCGCATTTTGAGTGGGCGCGTGAATTCGGGGAGAAATCCGTTAAGAAAACGGTCGAGCTGGCCGGCAAGTATGGCAAGCTCATCGATGTGCACTGCGACGAAACCGATGATGTCATGAGCCGGCATGTCGAACTGCTGAACGCGCTGGTGATGATGGAAGATATCGGTGTCCGCTCCACCGCCAGCCACACATGCTCGTTTGGCTCGGCGGATAATTCATGGGCCTTCCGCATGCTGGGGCTGTTCAAGCAGTCGGGCATGAACTTCATTGCCAATCCTACCGAGAATGCCTATCTCCAGGGCCGCCAGGACACCTATCCCAAGCGCCGGGGCCTGACGCGGGTGAAGGAGATGTGGGAGATGGGAATCAATGTCTGCTTCGGCCAGGACTCGATCAATGATCCCTGGTATCCGGTGGGCAACGGCAACATGATGAACATCCTGGACAATGGCATTCACCTGGCGCACACCATGTCATTCGATGACCTGGACCGGTGCTTGGATCTGATCACCTACAACGGCGCCAAGACATTGCACGTGGAAGACCAGTATGGGCTGGAAGCGGGCAAGCCGGCCAATTTCCTGGTGCTGAACGCGGAATCCCCATTCGAGGCCGTGCGCCAGCGTGCTGAGGTCCTGGCCTCGATCCGCAACGGCGCGTACCTGTTCAAGAAGCCCGAGCCAAGCTACGAGGTGGAGTTGGATCTGTTCCGCAAGACTCGGTAAGCCCTGTTTCACACCACCGCATCAGACCGGCGGCATGCCATGCCAGTGCAGGCATGTCGCGGGTCTGGTATTGCGCGGCGGGGCGCGGATGACTGCGATGAACGGCCGGATGCCTGCCGCCAGGAGGCGATGGCGTGCGGCGGCGGTGCAGGCCGCGGGAGTGGGTGACAGCTCCGGGAATCAATCGAACTCGAACGATTCCTTGGCCAGTACCACGGGGCGGTTCTGGCCGACGTTGAGCAGCAGGCCGGCAGCGAGGTAGCTGGCCAGCAGGCTGCTGCCGCCGTAGCTGATGAATGGGAGCGTGACCCCGGTGACGGGCATCAGCTTGGTGACGACCATCAGGTTGATGAACGACTGGCCGGCCAGCAGGGCGACGATACCGATGGCCACCAGCTTGCCGAACGGCTCACGGTTGGCGGCTGAGATCTCGATGCCGGCGGTGAACAGCACGATATACGCCGCCAGCACCACCAGGCAGCCGAAGAAGCCGAACTGCTCGCCGATCAGGGCATAAATCATGTCATTGTGGGCCTCGGGGACGCGCGCCCCCACCGGCACATTGCCGAATCCCTTGCCCGCCAGCCCACCGGAACCCATGGCAGTGTGGGCCATGTTGATCTGGAAATTGCTGTCGCGGGTGGACTGCGGATCATCGCTGAACATGGCGATGACGCGCTTGCGCTGGTAGTCCTTGACGAGGGTGGGCAGGTGGCGGAAGACCGGCAGGTCGGTGCCGCTCAGCCAGCCGATCGGCGCCATCATCAGCCCCAGCAGCACGATCGCCAGCAGGTGCTTGATCCGCGCCCCGGCCACGAACAGCATCGCGAAGAGCGTGGGGATGAACGTGAGGGCGGTGCCCATGTCCGGCTGCTTGAGGATCATCCCGACCGGCACGATCGCCAGTGCGAAGGGAGCCAGCAGCCCCTTGAGCGTGCGGTAATTTGAGCGGAAACGCAGGTAGCGCGCCAGCACCAGTATGAATGCCAGCTTGGTCAACTCGGCCGGCTGGAGGGTCATGAACCCCAGGTTGATCCAGGCATACGCCCCGCCGCGGTAGGGGACGCGCAAAAAGCCCTCGCCGCGCACGAATGGCAGGAGGGTGTAGGCCACCAGCATCAGGCTGAGAAAGTAAAAGCCCCAGGCATAGCGGCCGATCTTGCGGTAATCGACCGCCTGGAAGGCGATCAGGCCGATCGCCGCGATGACCAGGAACATGAGCTGCTTGGGGCCCTGGCTGGCGCCGTAGCGGTCGCGGTCGGCCCAGATGCTGATGACGCCCAGTGCCGACAACACCGCCACCGCCACCAGCACAGGCCAGTTGGTCGCGATCCCAAGCTGCTCCCACAGCCGCCGGACGGCCGGATGACGCAGGAAAGGGAGGTTGGAGGTGAGTTGGGTCATCGGAAACAGCCATGATGGAAACTGAAATCGGAATCCGCATCAGCCTTCATCATTCACCAGTCAGCATTCAGACAAACGCCCTGGCCGCCACGGCTTTGTCGTACTGTCCCGGCGGGGCCAGCAGGTAAAAGGACTCGCCCTTGGCCGGCACGCCACAAGCCACGGGGATGGTCACCGTGATCAGGCGTCGATCTGCCACATCCAGCAGCGAGCAGCGCACCTGGCGGCTCCGGGGCGACAGCGCACTGAGTCGCGAATCGACCACCACCGCCCGCTGGGCCTCGCCATCGGTCCAGATGCGCATCACCCGCCAGCGCATCGCCCACGCGGCCAGTGCGCTCAGCAGCAGCATCGGCACCAGCACGATCAGCGCTACCAGTTCCTGCCGCAGCGGCGAGACAACGCCATTGGCGGTCCAGCGGGCCGGGTTGGCCGGGTCGATCCAGACCGGCGCGGTCTGGCCCGACAGGACCGGCCGGCCGAACGTTGTCATGCCATCGTACTCGTTGCCATCCACAGTCCAGACCAGCACCGCCTCAGCGCCGGCGGGGATGCTGCGGTTGGGGATCGGCTTGCCGGCCCTCCAGTCCTGCGGCTGCCAGATCACCGCCTCCAGTTGTGTGCCGGCGCGCACCAGGCTGGTCTGCCGGTGCCACGCCAGGTATTGGCGCGCCGACCAGGCAATGGCGATCAGCAGCAAGAGCAGGGCGGCCATCCACCAGAGGCGCACGCGCGGTTCCATCCAGGCCCGCCGGGATGCCGCCGGTGTCCGCGGACGCGGCGTCGGCGGGGGGGCGGATTCGCCGGATGCGGTGATTGACGCTGATTCGGTCATACGTTGCTTCGCCCCTGGACTGCGGCCCCGGTGGCGTTGTGCGGAGATGCCGGCCCGGCTGGGCCGCGTCCATTCCATCCGCTAGTTGTCTGTTGCCACCGTGTTGATCGATCCAGCGTGGGCCGAAGCGCTGTTGATCGACCTGGTGAGATACCCGTGTTCGATGCAGGCTTCAAGCATGCGCTGGCCGATGCCGGCGGCGGTAGCGCCGCCCGAGCCGCCATATTCCACCATAACAGCGAAGGCGATCTGGGGGTTGTCGGCCGGGGCATAGCCGATGATCCAGCCGTGATTCAAATCCTTGCCCTCCGGGCCGAAGGCGCGATACCAGACCGCCTCGGGGTTGAGATTGCCGTGGACGCTTGGCTCAAGCACTCGGCGCTTGATGACGCCGCGCTCATCGCGGACATACTCACCGTTCTCATCGCGGATGGGGACGGCGAACCGTGCCGCCTGCGCGGTGCCGGTCTTGCCGGCCACCACCAGGTCCTTGCGTTGCAATTTGCTGCCCGTGCCAGCGCGGGTATTGGCGACGCGCACCATGCCATCCTTGAGCAGCCGCAGGCCCGCCGGGTCCAGGTGCAGATCGCGTCGATCCGCGGCCCACTGCCCGGTGCCCTTGCGCAGCAGGCTTTCGTTGATCTCGGTGCCGGGCATGATCAGCGTCGGGCGGATCCACAGGCCATCGCGGGCGATGGTGGCCGCGACATTCGCCATCTGGAGCGGGGTGGCCGCGATCTGCCCCTGGCCGATACCGGCAAACCATGAGGCCGAGCGCCGATCCGATGCCGGCCCGCGGAACGAGCGCGGCAGCCGTCCGGCCGACTCGGGAATCCCGATCCCCACCGGCCGGCCCAGCCCGAACCGCTCATACCACTGGCTCAGCCCCTCCAGCCCCATCTCATCGGCCAGCGTCTCGAAAAAGACGTTGCACGAGCGCTGAAGGGCATCGGACAGGTTGAGGAACCCATCGGGGTGGGGGTCATCCCACGGCACCGGGTGATGGGCCACCGCGCCACCAAGGATGTTGTGGAATTTGCTGGCCACCCAGCAGCGGCCCACCTGGTACTTGCGGCCGTTGAGTACGAGATAGCCGGTGCATTCGATTGTCCCATGGGCGGGCAGGATGCCATCGGTGATCGCCCCGATACCGACGATCGGCTTGACCGTCGATCCCGGCTCCAGCGGATACTGCGTGGCCCGGTTGAGCAGGCGGTTGTTGATGTCGTCCTTGACCATCTCGCCGTACAGCTCATCAAACTTGTTCAGGTCATAGGTTGGATAGGAGACCAGGGCGCGGATCTGGCCGGTGGGCACATCAATGATGACGGCGGCGCCGTGCATCTCGTGGACGTCCACGGTGCGGTCCGGGTTGGGAATCTGCGCCTGCTCGAAGGCCTCCTGAATCTGCTTCTGGAGGATGATGTCGATGGTGATGCGCACATCCCTGCCGGGAACCGGCTTGACATCTTCGCGCATGCCGCCGTCTTCGCCGACATAGCGATACAACCGCCCGCGCGAGCCGCGCAGGGTCGGCTCGGCCAGCGCTTCGATGCCGGTGCGGCCGATCGTATCGTTGATCAGATAGCGCCGCAGATCGTCCAGGTGGGGGTTGTGGGTGATGATGTCCTCGCGTGTCACCTTGGCCAGCCGGCCCAGCACATGACTGGCCACATCATTGAACGGGTAGACGCGGTGGACCCCGGGGCGGGTAATCAGGCCGGGATAGCGCTCGATGTGCTTCCCGAAATAATTCATCGTCTCGACATCCACATCACTGAGGATGACGTGGGCCTGCGTTTCCTCCGCCACCTCGACCTGGAACTGGTCAAGCTGCGGGCCTTCGAGGCTGTCGCCCAGCAGCCAGCGCTGCCAGAAGGGGGGCGGTTCGGCTTCCTGGTACTCGCGCACGGCGTTCTCGTAGCTCTTGTACCAGATGTAGCGCTTGCGCTGCTCAACGCGCTGCACGATCGCGTTACGGATGCTCTGGATGTCCTGGCCCGGCGGGACGAACTGCCCCAGCGTGGCCCACATGTTCTCGATATCCGCCTTGACCTGGCGGATCTCCTCTTCCAGCATCCGGCGGCGGGTGGCGCGGTCGGCCTCGGCATAGGCCTTGCCTTCACGCTGGTTGAGCCGTCGGCGTGCACGGTAGCGAACCCAGGTCTCATCCGGCTCGGGCGGGATGACGCGGTAGTCCACCGCAATATCCATGCACGGCAGATCGACGGCCAGCTCCTCGCCGCGGTAGTCGAGAATGCGCCCGCGTGTCGTCTCCACGTATGACTCGCGCTTCATCGCCTCGCGTGCTGCTTCGGACCAGCGGTCATGCTGCACGATCGTGATCTGGCCGGCGCGCAGGGCGATGACCGTCGTGACCACGAACAGGATACTGAGGAAGATTTTGAGGCGTCGTTCGTACATGGGAGATACTGCCTGTCACGGGTCACTTGCCGCGAGTCACGCGCTGGGCCCGGGCAAGTGACTGCCAAAGGCAAATGACCACTTCCATCTCACGTTCTCCATCTGGCGTGATCGAAGGCGAACCGCCGCTTGATCTTCTGTAATGGCCACAGCGCCAGGGGAGTGAGCAGGGCGGTCACGATCACGCCGCCCAGCAGCGACAGGACGCTGGGGCGGATGGCGGGAATGACCAGCTCGGCGGATACCTGCAGCGCCGGGGCGGCCGGGACGAAGCGCTGGTTGATCAGGATCACCAGCGCCACGACACCGCCGCACACCAGGGCCACGATTATCTGCGCCAGCGGGTTTTCCCGCGGCAGTGAGCTTTGCGACCCGGCGACCATCATGCCGACAAAACCATACGCCAGGGCATACACCCCCAGCGGCTGCTGGGTGAGCAGATCCTGCATCAGCCCCATGCCAAAACAGCCGAGCAGGGCCGCATCGCGCGAGGCATGCAGCGCGATGAAAATCGCGGCGATCAGCACAAAATTGGGCAGCACCCCCACATCTCCGCGCAGTGCGCCAAGGCCGCTCTGCATGCCGAGGGCGACATAGGCGAGAATGAAGTAGGGGAGGAATTTCATGAACTTGCTGGTGGCGCCTGCCCGTTGCCGGTGCGATGGAAGCACTGCGCTCACCATCCGCAACGGCACCCCGGGCGGCTACCGCTTATCAAACACCATTACTTCCCGCAGCAGCTTCAGGTTCTGCATCGGTTCCACATCGATCTCGGCAAAGTGTGGAGCATCGCGGCGGGGGCGGATGCGGATAACCCGCCCGACACTCAGACCCTGCAAGTCCTGGACATACTCGCGATCACGAAGGACCACCCAGTCTCCCTGTTGCAGGCCGATCTCCTTCACCTGGCGATCGGTCATATTGCGGATGACCATCCGCCCGTTGCCCAGGCCCTCAACCAGTTGGGTGGTGGAGGCCAGCGGGATGACCTGCATCCGGCCATCACCGGCATCGATAAACCGCCGGAACTCGGCTTCGAGACGGAACCCGGGATCGGTGATCAGCCGCACCTGCGGGCCGCTGGCCGCCCCAACCCGATCGAGCCGGCCAACCAGCCCCGAGGGGCAGATGACCGGCAGATCGTCGCGCAACTGCACATCCAGCCGGGGCCGCAGCAGCAGTGTTTCGCGGTTGCCGCTGTCGGTGCCCACCACTGCCATCGGGATCGAGTCCTCGCGCAGCGTGCCCAGTTTTTCGCGATCGAGGTTGATCTCCTGCAGGATTTCCAACTGCTTGGTCAGCCGCGCCAGTTCGGTCTTGAGATAGTCATTTTCCTGCCGGATCTCGGCTTCGGGGCGGGTGTCGATCGGGGCGGAAGCGAAGAAGGCGGCGTGGGTCCAGGTGGCGATGCGATGGAACGGCAGGGAGACCGGGGCGAACAGGCCGCGCACATGGGCGGCCATCCGGTTCGAAGCGCCCGGCCAGCCATCACTGACCCTTGGCAGCACAAACGCGCTGACAAAGCTCAGCAGCATGAGCAGGGAAAAGACATGATTGAAGCGGATGAACGACATCCTTGTCTGGCTCCGCTTATGAGGCGCTGGGGGCCGTGATCACCCTGCGCCGCTGTTTTGCCGCGAGCGCGGAAACCACTGGGGCGGATCGCCGGCACCTGCCTGCCTCGCTACTAATCGTCGGCATCCGACTCCATGGTGTCCTTCCAGACCTCAAGATTCTCCAGGTAAACCGCGGTGCCGCGGGCGACACAGGTGAGGGGGTCTTCGGCCAGGCGCACATCCAGGCCGGTGGCGTTGCTGATGACGGTCGTCAGCCCGCGCAGCAGGCTGGAGCCGCCGGCCATGGTGATGCCGTTGTCCACGAGGTCGGCGGCCAGTTCCGGCTCAGCCAGTTCGAGGGTGCGAGTGACGGCTTCGATGATCTGCGTCACCGGCTCCTGCAAAGCCTCGCGGATTTCCTCGGCGGTGACATCGGTCTTGCGCGGCAGGCCGGAGATCAGATCGCGGCCGCGCACCTCCATCGACGGCTCGCGATCGCTGAAGGGGGCGGCCGAGCCGATCTGGATCTTGATGCGCTCGGCCATCTGCTCGCCGATCGCCATGTTGTAGGTCTTTTTCATGTGGTTGATGATGGCTTCGTCGAAGTCATCACCGGCCACGCGCACCGAATCGCTGACGCTGATATCGGCCAGCGAAATGATCGCCACCTCGGTGGTGCCGCCGCCGATGTCGATGATCATGCTGGCCGTCGGCTCGGTCACGGGCATGGCGGCACCGATGGCGGCGGCCATCGGCTCTTCCACCAGGTACACGCGCCGTGCCCCGGCCCGCTCGGCCGAATCCAGCACCGCCCGCTTCTCAACCGCCGTGATACCCGAGGGGATCGCGATCACCACCCGCGGCGAGACGAAGTGCTTTCGTCCCTGCGCCCGGCGGATGAAATACCGCAGCATGGCCTGGGTAATTTCGAAGTCGCTGATGACACCATCCTTGAGCGGGCGGACGGCGGTGATGCTGGTCGGGGTCTTGCCGAGCATCTCCTTGGCCACCAGGCCGACGGCATTGCCGTCCTGAAGCACGCGGTTGGTCCCTTTCTTGACCGCCACCACCGATGGTTCGTTGAGGACAATGCCTTCGCCCTTGATACAGACGAGCGTATTGCAGGTCCCCAGGTCGATGCCCATATCGACGCTGAACATGCCAAGCAGGCCATCAAAAATCACGCTCGTCGCTCCTTACGGTCAGTCCATACGGTCATGGGTCCAGTCCGCCTCAGCGTTATGCTGGCGCACACTGCACGAAGATCGTCACCCGGACGCCCCTCCGTGAACCGGCGCTATGCCGCTTTGTCAAAATGGAGATGCCCGGTTGCAGGCGATAAGAATAGCGAACCCGCACAACCCCTGCAAATGCGCCAGAGCATACAGAAGGGGCGGAACCGGGATTGGGCGATCAGAATGAGCTGCCGGGGCGGGCGCGGGATCGGAAACGCAGACACCACAATGGGTAGTGGTGCATTGCGGTGTGCGCCATATTTTAGTGCATGTTCCACGTGGAACAATTGCGCGTTCCACGTGGAACATTTGCGCCGCCCGCAGGGCAGGGCGGCGGTATGCGCATCACGCCACCCCCGCTCAGAAGCTTCCTGCCCCCCAAACCCCGACCCCGGGCCGTCTAACCCGCTCGCTACAGAGCGAAAGCCTCTGCATAGTGGGCGATCAGCTTTTGCAGGCGATCGCGGGGCTGCAGGGCATAAAACAACTCGCGGTCGAAGAGGAGGTGATCCTCGGCATCCTGCGCCAAGGCCTGTTCCCAGCGCTGCTGCCAGGCCAGCAGCTTGGGGTGCGACTGGTTTTCCGCAAGTTTGCGATGCATCTCGTGGAACAGCCGGGCGCGCTCAGTGGACCCGCGCGGGGCAGCGGCGATGGCGGCGACGTACCGGCGCTTTTCCTGGCCCAGGATAGCGTGCCGCAGGCGGTGCCCCTCGTGTTTCAAACATGGCAGGCAGACGCGCTGGCGGCCGACGGCACTGGGGAAATAGAGCGTGGCGGTCGTAACAGAAAAGTGCGGCGCGGCGATGCCGAAGCAGCGGGCGATGATCCGATCGGTCACCTGGTCGTAGCGCCCGCCGCCGATGCCGTGGATGAAATTGTCCGCCACCAGCAGACGCACAAACATCGTCAGGGTCAGCGCCCGGGGGCTGATGCGATGGCGGGTCTGGCGCAGGAACTGGATCAGCGATGCGGCGGCTTCTTCAGCCGGGCGGTGCGGGTCGAAAGCGAAGGATTCGCCGCCGGCCAGCGTCAGTGTCCAGTGCCCCTGCACGCGCTGCACGCGCGGGCGGTGGCGCCTGGCCTGGTCCAGGTCATCCAGCCAGAAGGGGACCTCGATGCTGTCGGGCTCGATGGCCAGGTCCGGCATCGGCCGGCCAGGCGTCCTGATCTGCTGGTCAAGGCGATACTGGTCCAGGGCGCCGTTGTAATGCCCTGCCACTTCATCGGCGTGGGCCAGCAGATGATGGGCATAAATCAGGAACGGCTCACTGCCCCAGAGCGGTGAAGCCATCAGGGCGTGATGCCGCAGGCCCAGGCTCCAGTCGAACTCGTGGGTGGCATCAACCAGCAGCGAGGACAGATCGCGTGCCTCCATCAGCCGCCGGCGCATTCCCTCCAGCACCTGGTCCAGGCATGGCCGGAATGGCCAATCCTGGCTGTCCGCCCGCAGTCGTTCAAGCAATTTATTGACATGCTGTGGCGTGGGTGGTTCGAGCAATCCGGCCCAGCGGTCGGTGATCAGGCTCTCATCATCCGTAATCGGCTCGGTTGTCCCCGGCCAGCGCAGGTGCAGGTGCTTGGGTTCATCGGTATCGACCGCCAGGTGATAGGCCTGTCCGCCAAGCTTCAAGGCGGCGTAGTGGATCAGGGCGTTCTTCACCCACACCCCCGCGTGATACAACTCGGTCTGGTGCCCGGTTGCCAGCAGTGGCCGGTCATCGTCTGTATGGCCGATCCATGCCCGCGCACGCCGGCGCAGCTCCCGCAGTGGCAGCCCCTGAAAATGGACCGCTTCGCAGGTGCTCAGTCGCTGCTGGTTGTTGCGGGTCTGGTCGAGGATCGTCCGCGCATCGGGCCAGATGAGCAGCTCACTGTCGGCGGCCGGGGCCTTCCAGTCGGCGTATGGGGTGGATGAATCGGCGGCCATTTGATCCATGGTCTCCCGGTGGCTGTGCGGATCAAAGGCATTCTAGGCCGTCTGACACGGCACGAGGGCCGCCCGGCGGGAAACGATCGCCGCTTCATCGGTCTGGCCCAGCTTCTGCATTTCCTGGCGCAGCACGGTCAAATAGTGTTTCAGGCGACACTCGGCATCATCGAGCATGCCGCCAAAGTGGCGGTTGGGGTCGTTGTAAATCAGCCGCACCGGGATCTCGGTGATCCGCAGGTTCGCCGCCACCACCTGCGGCCAGAGCTGCATCGGGAAGGCATAGCCGCGCACATCCAGCCGCAGCCGCTGCATCGCACTGACGCGATGGGCCTTGAAGCCGCAGAAGCTGTCGGTCAGCTTCAGGCCGAACAGCTCGTTGAGCAGGCTGGTGATGGTCTGGTTGATCGCCCGGCGGTCGGTGGGGGGCAGATCGTTGTCGTTGAACTGATGCAGGTAGCGCGAGCCGCTGATCAGGTCCCAGCGGTCGGTCTTAATCTCCTCGATGAAATCGGGGATGCGCTCCGGCTCATGCTGCTCATCACAGTCCATGGTGATGACCCAGTCATAGTCGTGGCGGGCGGCGAAATCGAAGGCATCGATCAGGCTCTGGCCGTATCCCTGATTTTCGCGGTGGGTGATCAGCCGGATCTCGGCTTCGCCGGCCAGTTGCGCCAGCCGCCGTGGGGTGTCATCGGTGCTGCCATCATCGACGATCAGGATGTCCTCGTGGAATCGCTTGATCTTATCGATGACGGGGATGACGTACCGTTCCTCGTTGTAAACCGGGATGGCGATGAGCAGTCGCAAAATCACACCTTTCCTAAGCGACGTGGAGCAAGAATTCGATGCAATGACGGACGGCAACGCCGGCCCCGCCATTCCCCACGTCGGAGGATGTTAGAACTGCCCCGGCGCTGCGTCAAACCGCGATCCGGGATTGCGTAAACCCGCGTCGGGCGCATGAGAAAGCCGCGGGAGCGTATCCCGCGGCTTTCTCATGCGCCCGGCGTGGCGGATGCAGGCTGCCGGCTGGAGCGGTTTGCAAATGGATGCCCATGCCACTTCCTGGCATGGATCTGCAACCGGTCTAAACCGACATCCCGCTCTCCTCGTCCGCCTGCTGCTGCGCCTTCATCGCTTCCCACTGCTCAAGGGTGATCTGGGCTTCGCGTGCCTGCGATCCCTTGTACTCGCCGACGATGCCGGCGGCGGCCATCGCCTCGATCAGGCGGCTGGCCCGGCTGTAACCGATGGTCAGCCGGCGCTGCAGCAGCGACACGCTGCCGCGCCGGGTTTCCAGCACCACCCGCACCGCATCCTCAAACAGCGGGTCCTTGGCCGCCTCATCATCGATGCTGCCGGCGTTCTTGATCTGCACCAGCTCCGGCTCGAACTGCTGATCGGCCAGTGTCTTGACCAGCTTGACGCTCTCGCGGATTTCCTTGTCATCGATGAACGTGCCCTGGCCGCGCAGGGGTTTGCTGGCGCCCGGCGGCAGGAAGAGCATGTCACCCTGGCCCAGCAGCACCTCAGCGCCGTTCTGGTCCAGCACGATGCGGCTGTCCATCTTGCTGGCGACGCGGAAGGCGATCTTGCTGGGCATGTTGGCCTTGATCAGGCCCGTGACCACCGTCGCCTGCGGCCGCTGGGTGGCCAGCACCAGGTGGATGCCCACCGCACGCGCCTTCTGGGCGATACGGACGATGTGGTTTTCCACTTCCTTGCCGCTGGTCATCATCAGGTCGGCCAGCTCATCGACGATGATGACGATGTACGGCAGCTTCTTGGGGATGCGCGCTTCTTCCTCGGGCGTGGCCGGCTGGAAGCGCTCGATCAGCTCTTCCTGGGTCAGGCTGTTGTATCCCTTGATGTTGCGGACGCCCGCCTCGGCCAGGAACTCGTAGCGCTCGTCCATCTTCTGGCAGGCCCATTCCAGCACGCTGGTGGCGCGGGCGGCATCGTTGATCACGGGGCACATCAGGTGCGGAATGTCCTTGAACGGCGCCATTTCCACCACCTTGGGGTCCACCAGGATCAGCTTCACCATGTCCGGCCGCTGCGTGTACATGATGGACATGATGATCGTGTTGATGCAGACCGACTTGCCCGAGCCGGTGGTGCCGGCGATCAGGCAGTGGGGCATCTTGGTCAGGTCGGCGATGAGCGGCTCGCCGCTGGCGTCCTTGCCCAGGAAGATCGGGATGCCGCCATCCCTGGTGACATCGATTGGCGCGGTCTGCATCAACTCCTTCAGGCGCACCTTCTCCTTCTCATCGTTGGGCACCTCGATGCCGACCGTGTTCTTGCCCGGCACCGGGGCAACGATGCGGACGCTCTCGGCCTTGAGGGCGCGCATGATGTCGTTGCTCAGCGCGGTGATCGCCGACACCTTGATCCCCGGCGCCAGGCTGATCTCGTACATCGTGATCACCGGGCCGGTGTCGATCTCGACCACGCTGGCATCGATGTTGAACTCGCGCAGCGCCTGCTCGAGGATCGCCGCCTTCTCGCGGACATATTTCTCCTGCGACTCGGCGTAGCCGTACTCGGCGTTGGCCAGCACATCCCACGGCGGCAGGTGGTACTCGCCCAGTTCCTTGGGCGGCGGGGGAGGGGGGCTCACCTGGCGCGGCTGCACCATGGACGGCAGATTCACCACGATGTCCATCTTGGGCGGCGGGGGAACCTGCTGCTCCTCGGGCGGAGGGATCACCGCCGGCTCCGACGGCTCGGGGTCTTCCTCATCGGAGTAGGCCGCCTCCTCGGCCGCATCGGCGGCATCATCCTCGTATTCCAGCTCGATTTCTTCCTCGTCGGCCTCGTCCTCGACCTCTTCCTCGATGTCGTCGACATCCGCCTCCAGCTCGTCCTCGATCTCCTCATCCTCCACCGCCGGCGGGGGAGTGATCTGCATGCGGGCGGCCAGCTTTTCCCTGGGGCTCTTGTCTTTCTCCGGCTTGAGCTTCACCAGCACGGATGGCTTGTCCGACTCCTCGAAATCATCATCTTCATCCTCCGCTTCCACCCGGCGGGCCGCCTTGCTCTTGGCGGCCGATTCCGACCTGCGACCGGAGCGCGCCGAGGCCGACTCGTATGTGCGGAAGTTGGCCAATGATGGCAGCTTGGGAAGCTGCACGAATTTCCAGTTGATGTTGGCGCTCTTTTCCTTCAGCCGGTCCATGGCCCCGCCGGCCAGTGCGGGCAGGCGCAGCACCAGGTCATCGGCCGCCAGCAGCAGGCCGATCAGGATGCCCAGCCCCAGGATCAGCCGCGTGCCAACCACGCTGAAGTGCGGCCGCAGCAGGCTTTCGATGCCGATGCCGATGATCCCGCCCTGGCCTTCGGGAAAGCCGTTGGGGCTGCCGGGCTTGAGGCTGTGGATGGTGGCGGCAAACGCGATCGTCAGCACCGCCATCCCCAGCACGCGCAGGCCCATGTCGCTGACCGGATTGCGGAACAGCACCAGCGCCAGCACCAGGCCGCTGAAGAACAGGATCGGGAAGACGCCCTGTCCGATGGCGGCAAACAGGTAATAGGCGATCAGCGCGCCCACCGGCCCGCAGAGGTTGTGCATCGGCGGGTAGGGGTACACGCGGTGGCTCGGCCAGTCATCCGGGTGGAAGCTGCCGATTGCCAGCAGCAGGAAAATCCAGACGCCGATACCCAGGAACAGAAGAACGCGTTGCCAGCTTTTCTCTCGATCCATATGTGATTGCCGATTGTCGATTTTTCGCTTGCCGAATGACATGCCAATCGCGCTGCCGCTGATCGGCAAGCGCAAATCGGCAATCGGCAATGCCTAGTGTCCCGTGTGCCCGAACCCGCCGCTCCCACGGCCGGTTTCATCCAGTTCATCCACCTCGATTACCTCAACCGGGGGGACGGGGAGGATGAGCATCTGCGCGATGCGCGCGCCGCGCTCAATGGTGAACGGGGCGGGGCCATGGTTGATCAGCGGCACCTGCACCTCGCCGCGGTAGTCGCTGTCGATCGTGCCCGGCGAGTTGATCAGGGTGATGCCGAAGCGGCTGGACAGCCCGCTGCGCGGGCGCACCTGCGCTTCGTAGCCCGGCGGGATCGCCATGGCGAAGCCGCAGGGAATCAGCCGGATCTGCCCCGGCTCAAGTACCACCGGCTGCTCAACCGCCGCCGCCAGGTCCATCCCGGCCGATTCGGGGGTCATGCGCACGGGCAGGCTCAGGCCGGCGCCATGCGCCAGCCGTTTGATCTTTACTGTTATCGGACCACTGGCCATCAGCCCTCCAATCACCGCGGTGCGGTTTCCCGTACCGTGCGCCGCGGTTAAATGGTTATCGACCGCGGCAGGGGTTTGGGGACAGCTTTCGGCGGGGGGGGAAAGAGGGGCATGAGCGAAAGAGGGGGCGTGCCCCTGGCCGCAGGCTGTCGACTGCCGCCCACCCATGCCCACGGTGCAAAAAAGAAAGCCCCGGTCGAAACCGGGGCTTTGGGTATCGCGCTGGGCGAGTCGTCTTACTGAAGCTCGACGGTAGCGCCCTGCTCTTCCAGGGCCTTCTTGAGCTTCTCGGCCTCGTCCTTGGGAAGGCCTTCCTTGACGGTCTTGGGGGCGCCTTCGACCAGATCCTTGGCTTCCTTGAGGCCCAGGCCAGTGGCGGCACGGACTTCCTTGATGACCTGGATCTTCTTGTCGCCAGCAGCCTTGAGGACGACGTCGAAGGTCGTCTTCTCTTCGGCCGGCTCGGCAGCGCCACCCGCGGCGGGGCCACCGGCCATCACCACCGCGCCACCGGCGGCGGGCTCGATGCCGTGCTCTTCCTTCAGGTAGTTGGTCAGCTCAACGGCCTGCTTCAGGGTCAGACCGGCCAGCTTGTCGCCCAGTTCCTTGATGTCAGCAGCTACTTCTGCCATTTGAAAATCTCCTGCGAGGTTTCACCTTCGCAATGCACCGTCTCGTGGTGCCGCCGTGTCGAGGTTCTCCCGTCCCAAGAGCCCATCTCACGCTGAGATGTGTTTAATCCCGCCAATACGGGAACAGTCAGGACAGCCGGAGTCGTTCGCTTTGCGTGCGGGCCTGCGGTCGGCGGCCTGCACGTGGATTGCCTGGTCCCTGCAGACTGCCGACCGCAGACTGCAGATGTTGGGTTCTTACGCGGCCGGTGCGGCTTCGGCGCTGCCGGCCTTTTCGGCCTTCTCCTCGATGCTCTTGAGCACCGCACCCAG
The DNA here is from genome assembly GCA_964398315.1 of uncultured Tepidisphaeraceae bacterium. Taxonomy (GTDB): domain Bacteria; phylum Planctomycetota; class Phycisphaerae; order Tepidisphaerales; family Tepidisphaeraceae; genus JADLCB01. The sequence goes on from CAYNMV010000068.1 coordinate 16,836, forward strand.
CGTTCCGCCGGGGCCCTTGAGGGCGGCGCCCAGCGTGCGGCCCGGGCCGAGCAGCGCGCTCAGCACGTTGGCGATGGCCTCTTCGCGGGTCGGCAGCTTGCTGACCTGCTCCACACCGGCATCGCCGGCGTATACCTCACCGTCGAAGAAGATGCCGCGCAGCTCGAGCTTGTCGTTGTCCTTCTTCTCCTCGAGGATCAGACGGGCGAGCTGGCTGATGCTGGCCTCTCCGTAGATCAGGGCGCTGGGGCCATCCAGCAGGGCGTCAAAGCCCTTGAGTTTGGATTCGGCGATGCTCTCCACCGCACGGCGGGCCAGGGTGTTCTTGACCACCATCATCCGCAGCTTGTTCTCGTGGAGCTTGCGGCGGAACTGGTTGGTGCGGGTCGCGTTGATCCCGCGCGGGTTGATCACGCCCAGTGACTCGACGCCGTCGAGCCGCTGCTGCAACTCGCGGGTGATCAGGTTTTTAACTTTCTTGCTCATGGTAAACCTCAGCATGCAGCAGGCAGCAGGCAGCGGGCAGCACTGGAGCGGGCTGCCTGCTGCCCGCCGCCTGCTGCCAGCTTTTCCTTACGACACCGCCAGGTAGACCGCCGGGGTCATGGTGCCCTTGAGCACGACCTTCTTGATGTACTGCCCCTTGCTGGTCTGCGGCTTCATGCGGCGGATCTGGCTGATCATCGCCTCGATGTTCTCGGCCAGCTTGGCGTTGTCGAAGCTCATCTTGCCGACCACGACATGGATGTTGCCGCCGGCGTCGTTGCGGAACTCGACCTTGCCGGCCACGTACTCGCGCACCGCCGTGCCGATGTCGTTGGTGACGGTGCCGGCCTTGGGCGAGGGCATCAGCCCCTTGGGGCCCAGCACCTTCCCGAGACGGCCCACGAAGCGCATCTGGTCGGGGGTGGAGATGGCGACGTCAAAGTCGGTGAAATTCGTGCTCTCGATTTCCGCCACCAGCTCCTGGCCGCCGGCCTTGATGGCGCCGGCGTTGAGGGCCTCGATCTGGCGGTTTTCGGGCACGAACGCGATGACGCGCCGGGTCTTGCCCACGCCGTTGGGCAGGGAGATCGAGCCGCGGATCATCTGATCGGCCTGCTTGGGATCGATGCCCAGGTTGAAGATCAGCTCGACGGTCTGATCAAACTTGGTGGCGTCGAACTTCTTGAGCTGCGCGATGCCGTCGGCGACGGACATCGGCTCGGTGGTCGCCTTTTCGGCGGCTTTCCTGTAGCGCTTGGAGCGCTTTTCCGTTACGGCAATAGCCATCAGCCATCGCTCCTTTCAAGGCGGGACATTTCAGCCATCCCGCGGAAGCTCCCACTGTTCAGGACCGTGGTCCGTCCTTCGATTTTCGTGATGGGGATTACCCTTCGACCGCGATGCCCATCGATCGGGCGGTGCCGGCGATGATGCGGGCCGCGTGATCTTCGTCGAACGCGTTGAGATCCTTGATCTTCTCCCGCGCGATCTCCTTGCACTTGTCCATCGTGATCGTGCCGATCTTGTTCTTGTTGGGTTCACCCGAGCCCTTGTCGGCCTTCACCGCTTCCTTGAGCAGAACAGAGGCGGGGGGGCTCTTGATCTCGAAGCTGAAGGTGCGGTCCTTGTAGACCGTCACCAGCACGCCGACCACCTTGCCCTTGAGATGGGCCGAGGCGGCGTTGAACTGCTGGATGAACTGCCCGGGGTTGACCCCGTGCTGACCGAGGGCGGGACCGATCGGGGGCGCGGGGGTCGCCGTTCCACCGGGGGCCTGCAGCTTGAACTGAACGGTGATCTCTTTCTTGGCCATGGCTCGCGTCCTCGGCTCGGACACCGCTCGCGCCCAGCGCGAGAGGCCGATGCCTCTAACTCCAATACGTCAGCGACGCCGCGGATGTGTCGCAGCGTCGCGATCCGATCCAGGTCTGTTCTGTTATGGACTCCACGCCCCCTGAGGGACCGGAGCAAAAGAGCGGCAATGGTAGCGGCCAGCGCTCGACTTGACAAGAGCCGCCGCGCGCCCAACGTCGCAACGGCTGCGGTGTCTATATAGTAGCAGATGGCCCCGCCTGGCGCCCGCTGATCCGCATTTCCTGCTTATCCAGCCGCCGATTATTTCGTAACCCGTTGATGTAGAAAATGTTATGTGAAAATTGGGTTCGTTCCGCCATGTGCTGTCTGGCGGTGGCGATGTGTGATGCGGTCTGCTTGTAGCGGTCATAGCGGCTTTGTCATGCGCGGGGCGGGATTTCCGCGCTGGAGACGGCTCATCATCCCTTCAGGCATGCGCGGATCGGTCCGACGAAACTGCGGAAGAGGCTTCCCATCATGGAAAACCAATCACGCATCCTCCTGATCGATCCTTCACCGGCGATTGAGCCGATCATCCGTCGGCACCTGGAAGGGGAGGCGGTGTCGATCCATTCGGCCTGCACCGCCGCCGAGGGACTGGAGCGCGCCCGCCGGCTCGATCCTGACCTGATCCTGCTGGATGTGGATCTGCCCGATGCGGATGCCTTCGAGGTGCTCAAGCACATCAAGGGCGATGCGCAGCTCATGCGCGCGGCCGTGCTGCTGATGGCGGCGCCCGCGGCCCAGTCACTCAAACTGCGGGCGCTGGACCTTGGCGCGTTCGACTATCTGCATAAGCCTTTTGACCCCGCGGAGTTGCGCGCTCGCGTGCGCTCGGCGCTGCGCATGCAGTTCCTCGCCCGGCTGCTGTCGGCCCGCTCGATGATCGATGGCGTGACCGGTTTGCGTAACCGGGCCTACTTCGATCAGCGCCTGCGCCAGGAGATGTCGCTGGCGATTCGCTCGGGTCATCCCTGCTCGTGCATCCTGCTGGATATCGACGGCTTTACCAGGGTGAACGAAACCTGGGGCCATCGCGTGGGTGATGATGTGTTGCGGCAGGTGGCCGCGATCCTGACCGGCACCTGCCGGGCCGAAGATATCCTCTGCCGCCATGGTGGGGGGCAGTTTGTTGTCCTGGCGCCCAACACGCCTGGTGAGAAGATTGCCAATCTCGCCGAGCGCATGCGCGCCCGCCTGGAATCGACCGAGATTCCCATTCGCGGCGGCAACATCCGCGTCACCGCCAGCTTCGGCATCGCCGATCTGAGCGCTGCCGGTGCGGAGCAAACCCTCGAAAGCGCCCGGGCCGCCCTCCATCAGGCCAAGTCCGCCGGCGGCAACCAGATTGTCCAGGCGGCCGATCTGCCCAATGCCCAAACCCGCGCGGCATAATCCCACCGCGCATGTCGGCATATTGCTCGCCGGCCCCGGCGTGCATGGCTTCCTGCGTTTCGGCGCGATTTCCGCCCGAGATGGATCGCATCTCCACTGGTTCCCAAAATCCGCGCGCACAGGGCGGTTTGCCAACCGGCAGACCCCTCTGCGGGATCCTCACCGCCCGCACACACGCCCACTGACTGATTGCGTCTGATATAACGCCTTGAGGCCCACCCCCATCCCGCCACCCCCGGCAGGCCGGCAAACACCATGCGGCCAAACAGCTTTGCGCTGCCTTGTCACATTGTGAAGGAATTGTACAATCCCCACCTCGCTTGTCCTCTTACCAGGAACCACGATGCCCGCGACCGGAAAAATTACTCAGGTAATCGGCTCGACTTTTGACGCCGAGTTCCCCGAAGACCAACTGCCCGCCATCTACAACGCCATCAAGGTCAGCGCCCAGAATGATGGGCAGGAAATCAGCCTGACCGGTGAAGTCGCCAGCCACCTGGGTGGCGGCCGCATCCGCGCTGTGGCCCTCGGCTCGACCGACGGCCTGCGCCGCGGGATGGAAGTGGTCGACACCGGCGGCCCGCTGGCCGTGCCGGTGGGCACGGAAACCCTCGGCCGCGTCTTTAATCTGCTTGGCGAGCCGATCGACCAGCGCGGGCCGGTCAACGCCACCGCCACCCGCCCGATCCACCGTCAGCCGCCGGAGTTCACCGATCTGACCCCCAAGGCCGAGGTGTTCGAAACCGGCATCAAGGTGATCGACCTGCTCACGCCGTTCCTCCGCGGCGGCAAGGCCGGGCTGTTCGGCGGTGCCGGGCTTGGCAAGACGGTCGTCATTCAGGAACTGATCGCCCGTATCGCCCAGCAGCACGGCGGCTACTCCGTGTTCGCCGGCGTCGGTGAGCGCACCCGCGAGGGCACCGACCTGTGGCTGGAGATGCAGGAGGCCGCCATCGGCAACACCGGCAAGAAGGTCA
>CAYNMV010000069.1:0-11943 GCA_964398315.1 uncultured Tepidisphaeraceae bacterium
CCAGCGCGCTGGACAACCGGCCGCTGAAGTTCGAGGAATTCGAGCAGATGTGGAACCAGGTGATCTTCGTCTCGGCCACGCCCGGCAAGGTTGAACTGGAAAGCACCGGCGGCGAGGTGGTCGAGCAGGTGATCCGCCCGACCGGCCTGGTCGATCCCGAGATCGAGGTCCATCCCGCCCAGGGGCAGGTGCCGCATCTGCTGGAAGCGATCAAGCAGCGCGTCGCCCAGGGGGACCGCGTCCTGGTGACCACCCTCACCAAGCGTCTGGCCGAGGATCTGTCGGCCTATATCCAGGAGGCCGGCTACCGCGGCCGCTACCTGCACAGCGAAATCCAGACGATCGAGCGGGTGGAGATTCTCAACGATCTGCGCAAGGGCGAGTTCGACGTGCTGATCGGGGTCAACCTGCTGCGCGAAGGCCTGGACCTGCCCGAGGTGTCGCTGGTGTGCATCCTCGATGCCGATAAGGCGGGCTTCCTGCGCTCCGAGACCTCGCTGATCCAGATGATCGGTCGGGCGGCGCGCAATGTGAACGCCAAGGTGATCCTCTATGCCGACACGATCACGCCCGCCATGCAGAAGGCGCTGGACGAATCCAATCGCCGCCGCGAATTGCAGCTTGCCTACAACCGCGAACACGGCATTACGCCGGCGACGGTGAAGAAGGCGATCCGCACCAGCATCGAAAGCGAAATCAGGGCGCGCAAGACCGTGCAGGAGACGATCGACGCCAATGACAGCCAGTTCGACCAGACCGAGATCATCCGCCTGCTGGAAGAGGAGATGCTGGAGGCCGCCCGCAATCTTGAGTTCGAGCGCGCTGCACAACTGCGCGACAAGATCAACGAGATGAAAGGCGCGCCCGTCATCCGAAGCGGCAACGACATCGCCGGCGGCAACGGCGCAGCCGAGGGCGAAGACGGCCAGAAGATCTGGCAACCCCGCAGCAAGGGCCGGCCCCGGCGCAAGGCCGCCCGCTGAGCTTCGCACGGGCCAGGGATCATTTCACCACCCGGGATGCCGGTGTGCTGAAGGGCGGAGTTGCCTCCTTTCAGGAACCTGCCCGGCATCCCGCCGCGCTGCGCAGGCAGGGCACTTGGCGACTGCCGGATGTCGGAAAGGGCAGGTTGGGCAATGGTGCGAAAAGACGCGGCGATCTACAATCGGATGCCTATGACTGCCCCCGCCGTAACGCCCTCCCGCCCGGATGATCCGACCGCGGGCATGAACCGCACGTTTGTGCTTGCCCCCGGCGGTGGGGATGACACCGCCGATGTGGCCAGCGAGGAAATGCTGGTCAACATGGGCCCGCAGCACCCCAGCACCCATGGCGTGCTGCGCATCGTGCTGCGAACCGACGGCGAGATGATCCTCGAGGCCGTGCCCCACCTGGGCTATCTGCATCGCTGCAAGGAGAAGATCGCCGAGAACCTGGCCTACTACCAGTACATCGGCTACACCGACCGCCTCGACTACCTGGCGGCGATGAACAACAACCACGCCTGGGCGATGGCGGTGGAAAAGCTGGCCAATATCGAGGCGCCGCCGCGGGCCGAGTACATCCGCGTGATTGCATCGGAGCTGAATCGCATCGCCAGCCACCTGGTCAGCTTCGGCACCTACGGCATGGACCTGGGCGCGTTCACGCCGTTCCTGTATGCCTTCCGCGAGCGCGAATACATCCTCGACCTGTTCGAGCAGATGTGCGGCGCCCGGCTGACGCTCAGTTACATCAACATCGGCGGCGTCACCTGGGACCTGCCGCCGCGGTTCCTGGAAAAGCTGGGCGAGTTCCTCGACTACTTCGAGCCCAAGATCGATGAGTACCACGATCTGCTCACCTACAACCACATTTTCATCAAGCGCACCGCCAACGTGGGCGTGGTGAGCAAAAAACTGGCAATCGACTATGCCCTCTCCGGCCCGATGATCCGCGGCAGCGGCATTCCCTTCGACCTCCGCCGCGACCGGCCATACTCGGTTTACGATCGCCTGGAGTTTGATGTGGTCACCGGCGAGGGGCGCATGGGCACGCTGGGGGATTGCTGGGATCGCTACTGGGTGAAGATGGAAGAGATGCGCCAGAGCTGCCGCATCCTGCGGCAGTGCATCGCGCAGATGCCATCGGGCACCTTCCGCGCCAAGCTGCCGCGGGCGATGAAAGTGCCGCCGGGCGAGGTATATGCCGAGTACGAAAACCCCCGCGGCCATCTCGGCTTCTATATCGAAAGCCAGGGGGGCACGATCCCGTACCGGGTTAAGATCCGCGGCCCCAGCTTCGTCAATCTCGCCGTGACCGGTGAGTTGTGCCGCGGCGTGCTGCTGGCGGATGTCCCCACGATCGTCGGCTCGATCGATATCGTCATGGGCGAAGTCGATCGCTAGAACCTGCCGCCGCGCCGCTGCTGCCCTGGACGACTGCGCATCAAAACCCGACCCTTCCCTTCATGGCCCCATGCGATTCGCTGCGCTGCGCGTATACTGCCCGGCCTATGCAGTCGCATCGTGAACTGGTGGTGGAGCCGATCGGGCTGGATGTCGAAACGTTGCCACGCCCGATAAACTGGGCCGAGCTGTTCGGCAACGATCATCCGGTTGAGCTGGAGATCGGCATCGGCAAGGGCACGTTCCTGGTCGAGCAGGCCAGGGCGCGGCCGGAGGTGAACTTCTTCGGCATCGAGTGGGCGCGCTGGTTCTGGCGCTATGCCTCGGATCGCCTCCGCCGCAACAACTGTCTGAATGCTCGCACGGTGCGGGCCGAGGCATCGTTTTTCCTCACCGAGTTTGTCCCCGATGCCAGCCTGAGCGTGCTGCACATCTATTTCCCCGATCCCTGGCCCAAGGCACGCCACCACAAGCGCCGGCTGATCCAGCCCCGGTTCATGCCGCTGGTGCAGCGCATTCTCAAGCCCGGCGGGCGGTTGCAGGTGGTCACCGATCACCAGGGGTATTTTCAGGAGAGCATCGAACCGTCGATCCACGGTTCGGAATTGGAGGTGATCGACTACAACACGCCGGGAACGGCCGGGGAAGGAGAGTTTGTCGGCACCAACTTCGAGCGCAAGTACCGCCGCGAGGGCCGTCCGTTCTACGCCATCGCCGCCCGCAAGGTCTGAGCGGCGGGCTGGCCGGTGGGCGGCTGATAGATTGTTGCGTTAAGACCCCTGGCACATGTGCCGATGAACAGAACACCTTCGTTCGCCAGAGGAACTCTATGCGTAATGGACGTGGACCCGCTCAGCGCCTGGCCAAGCCGCTGCTTCGCATCGGCTCCAGTGCGGCGCGAACGGCGATCAGGGTCGTGAAGTCGAACGCCACCCTGTACAACCTGCTTTACGACGCGGCCAACGTGCAGGAGTTCAGCGACCTGTACGAGCATGAGAAAATGCTGGCCGATGCCGTGCGGGTGGATACCTACGCCCAGGCGATCCGCCGGCAGATCAAGCCCGGCGATGTGGTGGTGGACCTGGGCACCGGCAGCGGCGTCCTGGCCATGATTGCCGCCCGCCAGGGCGCGACCGTCTACGCCATCGACCATTCCGACTTCATCGAGGTGGCCGAGAAAATCGCCCGTCATAACAAGATCGACACCATCCACTTCGTCCGCGCCAACAGCAAGAGCTTCACCTGCCCGCAGAAGGTGGATGTGATCCTGCACGAGCAGATCGGCGATGACCTGTTCAACGAGAACATGATCGAAAATCTGCTGGACCTGAAGCGGCGGATGCTCAAGGACGGTGGCCGTATCCTGCCCGGGCGCTTCGAGCTGTATCTGGAGCCGGTTTCGCTGAAGCCCGAGTTCCGCGTGCCCTACCTTGCGGAGATTTCGGTTCACGGCTTGCGTTTTGACGTGGACCTGCCGGAGTTGGAGACGTATCGATCAACCCGCTACAACCGCCGGCCGATGGAAAATGCCGGGGTCGATGCGTTCCTGTCCGATCCGCAGCCGCTGCTCACGGTGGACCTGAACACCATCAGTGACGCCGATGGCATCCCCACCACCTGGACCACCACCCGCCGGATCACCCGCCCGGGGCAGGTTGATGGGCTGTTCCAGTATTTCCGCGTCATCTTCGATGATGAAACCGCGTTTGACACCAGCCCGCAGCACACCAAGACCCACTGGGGCAATCGCCTGTTCCGTATCCCGCAGCGCCAGTGCCAGGCCGGCGACACGCTCACGTACACGCTCACGATGCAGAGCCTCTACCAGAGTCACACCTGGAAGACGGCGCTGAGCTGATGCCCGGCCTGTGAGCGCGGTTGTGTGGCTGCGCCAAATCCCCTGAAACCACACACCATGTCCGCTCTGGCCTACAATGTCGGGCTATGAATATCGTCGTCGCCATCACCGGCGCTTCCGGCGCGCCGTATGCCCAGCGTTTTATCCAGGGGTGTGTTGCGGCCGGGGTAGGGATTCACCTGGTCGTCTCGCCGCTGGGGCGGCGGCTGCTCAGCGATGAGCTGGGGATGGAGTCGATCGACCTGACCGCCCTGGCCGGCACGCCGGAGCACGGCATCACGCTCTACAACTACAACGATGTCGGCGCCAAGATCGCCAGCGGCTCGTTTCTGCACGATGGCATGGTCATCGTGCCCTGCTCCAGCAATACGCTGGCCGAGATTGCCCACGGGCTGGGCGGGAACCTCATCTCCCGTGCGGCGGCCGTGACGCTCAAGGAGCGCCGGCGGCTGGTGCTGTGCCACCGCGAGATGCCGCTGTCGCCGATGGATGTGACCAACTACAAGCACCTCACCGATGCCGGCGCCATCGTCGCCCCGGCCAATCCCGGCTTCTATCTCAACCCCACCTCGCTGGAAGAAATCGTCGATTTCGTTTCCGGAAAATTGCTTGATCTGATGCACATTCCCCATGATTTCGCCACCCGCTGGGATCCGGCTGTCCGGCGCAAGGCGTGAGGGGCGGGAAACCGGTGAATGGGCGATCGGCAGTGGGCCACGCACCCGGGCTGCCTGATCCTCATCGGGCAGGATTTTCTCTACACCGGCAAGGGCCGCATCCCGTAAGCTGGCGGAGGTCCGGCGAGGCCTCCGCGGAGAGGGGCCCAGCGCGGGACAGGGAGATCGCATGTCCGTTGAACCGCCGTCGCCAAGCATGTCGCCCAAGCGCATCGATCTGCACGTTCACTCCTGCGCCAGCAACATCGCCTCGGAAGCGGTGCTGAATGCCATCGGCTGCCCGGAGTGCTACTCGCAGCCTGAAGAGGTCTACCAGCAGGCCCGCCGGCGGGGGATGGATTTCGTTGCCTTCACCGATCACGACACCCTCGAAGGCGGCCTGGCGCTGGCTGATCGTCCCGATGTGCTGATTGGTGAAGAGCTGACCTGCTGGTTCCCCGAAGACCAGTGCAAGATGCACGTGCTGGTGTGGGGGATTACGCCCGAAGACCACGCCCAGCTCCAGGCGATCGCGCACGACATCTACCAGGTGGCGGCCTATCTCGAGCAGCATCGCATCGCCCATGCCGTCGCCCATCCGCTGTATCGCCAGAATGACCGCCTGGAGCGCTGGCACCTGGAGCGCCTGCTGCTGCTGTTCAAGGGGTTTGAATGTCTCAACGGCGCCCACAGTGCGCTGCACCGCGAGGCGTTCGATCCGCTGCTCGATCGCCTCACGCGCCAGGAGATTCACCGCCTGGCTGACAAGCACCTGCTCATGCCGCGCTGGCCCGAGCCGTGGATCAAGGCCCGCACCGGCGGCAGCGATGATCACGGCCTGCTGAATATCGGACGTACCTGGACCGAGTTCCCGCCGGAGACGCGCACCATCGCCGATGTGCTGCAATGTCTGCGCGAGGGGACCTGCCGGCCCGGCGGGGAGGCCGGATCGGGCATCAAGCTGGCGCACAATTTCCTGGGGGTGGCGGTGCGCTACTACACCCGCAAGATCCTGCCGCCCACCGCCCGCCCCAACTTGGCGACGGTGCTGATGCAGACCATGGTGGGCGATCGCCCAGCGCCGCGCCGGCGTGATCTGGCGCGGCTGTATATCGGCCAGACGTTCCGCCGGCTGCGCCGTCGCCTGATCGCGCCATTTGCCGGCACCCGCGATGAGGGGGGCGGCGCCTCGATCCTGCGCGAGGCGTTTTCAGGCTCCCTGCGGGCGCATCTGCCCAATCAGCAAGAATTAAAAAACGCCCTGACCCACGGCCTGCCCCCGCTGGGCGAGCACGCGGCGATGTTCCAACTGGTGTCGAGCCTCAACCGCGAGGCCGCCAACACCATCGCCGATGCCCTCCAGGCGGCTGTCAAAGACGGCCGCTTCGCAGGGCTGTTCGACGGCATCTCCGCTATACTCGCCCAACAGTTTGTCCTGTTGCCTTACTATTTCGCGTTCTTCCATCAGAACCGGGAGCGCCACTTGCTACGACGCCTGACCGGACAGGCCGGCCATCGCCAACCGGGCGATCTCAAGATAGGCCTGTTCACCGATACGCTCGATGACATCAACGGCGTGGCGCGCTTCATCCGTGACATGGGCGAGCAGGCGCGGCGGCGCAATCTGCATTTCGTCATCCACACCTGCACCAACGCGCCGCGTTTCCAACTGCCCAACCGCAAGAATTTCCAGCCGATGGTGTCGCGGCGGCTGCCGTTCTATCCCGAGCTGGAACTGAACCTCCCGCCGGTGCCCGAGATCCTCGAATGGGCCGACCGCCAGCAGTTCGATGCCATCCACATCAGCACCCCCGGCGCGATGGGCCTGTGCGGCTGGCTGGTGGCCAGGATGCTGCGCGTGCCGCTGCTGGGGACGTACCACACCGACTTCCCGGCCTATGTTGATCGCCTCAGCGGCGATCACCGCCTGGTTTCGGCCACCACGCTCTACATGCGCTGGTTCTACCGCTCGATGACCACCGTCTTCTCGCGCAGCCGCGAGTACCAGCAGAGCCTGATGCGCCTGGGGATCGAAGAACAGCGGCTGTCGATGGTGCTGCCCGGCATCAACACCGACAAGTTCCATGTGCGCCATCGCGATCTGGGCATCTTCGCCAGGCTGGGCGTGCGCGAGCCGCGCCGGCTGCTTTACTGTGGGCGAATCAGCAAGGAAAAGAATCTTCCCCTGCTGATTGATGCCTTCAAGCGCGTGTGCCAGGCACGCAGCGACACCGCCCTGATCCTTGCCGGCGATGGCCCCTACATGAAGGAGATGCGCAGCGCCCTGGCCGGCCTGCCCGCCTATTTCCTGGGCTATCAGAATGACCAGCAGCTTGGAGTGCTCTACGCCAGTTGTGACCTGTTTGTCTTCCCCTCCCGCACCGACACGCTCGGGCAGGTGGTGATGGAGGCGCAGGCTTCGGGGTTGCCGGTGATTGTCAGCGATGAGGGCGGCCCGCAGGAGATCTGCGATGATGGGGTCAGCGGTATCGTTGTCCGCGGCGAAGATCCGGCCCGCTGGTGCCAGGCGATCCTCGACCTGCTGGACGATGAGCCGCTGCGCTTGCGCATGAGCCGCACCGCCCCCGGTCGTATCAACCGCTTCAGCCTCGACAAGACCTTCGAGGCCTTCTGGCAGGAGCATGCTGATGCGGTGCTGAACGGCCGCACCGACGATCACAGCGCCCCCGCCCTGGTCGCCCAGCCATCGATTTCGATGTAAGCGCATATCGTCGCGCGCTGCGGTGCTGGCCAGGTGCGCGGCACGGATGAGCCGCCCGTGCCACGTTACTCTTTGCTTCATCCCGCGCAAGGCGCCACGCACTGCAAGCCCCGGCCATCACGCTACAATCGCTGCAATGTCCTCCCTACCTTCAACACTGAAACTCGGCACACGCGGCAGCCTGTTGGCGCGGGCGCAGAGCCAGCAGGTGGCCGATGAGCTGATGCGCTGTCATCCCGGGCTGCGTGTGGCGCTGGAGGTGCTCAGCACCAGTGGCGATCGCATCACCGATCGCCCGCTGGCAGAGCTGGGCGGCAAGGGCCTGTTCACCCGTGAACTGGAAGAAGCGCTGCTGGATCGGCGGATCGATTTTGCCGTTCACAGCTTCAAGGACGTGCCGGTGACGATGCCGCTGGTGGATCAGCGCAACCTGGCGATCGTGACCGTGCCAGCGCGGGTAGATGCGCGCGATGTGCTGGTGGTGCGCCAGCCGGCGGCGGGGGCTTCGGCGAAGGATATCCTCGCGCATCTGCCGGCTGGCGCAATCATCGGTACCGGCAGCCCGCGCCGGCGCAGCCAGCTCTTGGCCCTGCGGCCGGATCTCTCGGTCCGGGGCATCCGTGGCAACATCGACACGCGCCTGCGCAAGTTGCGCGAGGGCCAGTTTGACGCGATCGTGCTGGCCGCCGCGGGCTTGCAGCGTGCCGGGCTGTTCGATGCCTCGATCATGGCCCCCTTCGAACTGGCGGAGATGCTCCCGGCGGCAGGGCAGGGGGCCCTGGCGCTGGAATGTCGGGCGGAGGATGCGGCCGCCCGCGCCCTGCTGGCCGCGCTGGATGACCCGGCGACGCGCACCTGTGTCGAGATCGAGCGCGGCATCGTTGCCGGCCTGAACGGCGACTGCCATTCTCCCATCGCCGCCCATGCCACCTGGGCGGATGGGCATCTGCACCTGCGTGCTGCGGTAGGGGCGCGCGGCGGCGAGTTGCCGCTGGTGCGGGCCGAGGCGACACATGCGGATCCGCAGGAGGCGCTGGCCTGCGTGCTGGCGGACCTGCAACGCCAGGGGGCATCCGAGCGCCTGTCATAGGAAGCAGGAAACCTGAAATCAGGCTGCCAACAGTTGCCGGTGCAGGTGCGGGCCGTTGGCGCAGCGCCAACGGGTCCAGTCTTCGCGCGGGCTGTATGCCCGGACAATGGCTCAGCTCGCTGACAGCGCATAAAAAAGGCCTCCCGGGCAAAGGAGGCCTTCGAATGGGGCTGAGAATGTCTCTTCGGGTTGTGGGAGAGAAGAGACCTTTCTCATCGGGGGAAGAATGGGCTATGTTGTCGAACGCTCGAATATCAAGCAAAAGGCAGGGCGAACTTACTGTCATACTGACTGACAACTGGCACGATTTGCTCCAAGCCTTGGCCGGAGATTATTTTAGAGAAAACTAGATTTTTCATGCGGTAAGTGTCTTTTTGCCCGCGTGACGCTCGGATTGCGACAGAATGTCCATTGTGTCGCACCTGTGGTGCGACAAGGGGCCAAACATGTCGCAGCTATGCCGTCTGTCATCTGTCTGACGGCCCCGCCTGTCCTGTCAGCAGATTCTACGCCAAGGCATCTGTCAGACACGATTGTGCTGAGGCTTGCGGTATTGCGATTGCGTGCTCCACGTCACCTGCTGCCGCGCTGTTTCCCTGGCACAGGCTCACGTGCCGGTGTTATCCATGCCCTCCCGCCGTTCATCTGCCTGTCCGACAGCGAACTCAGCCGCAGATTTCATGCCCAAGGGCGAGAAACTGACCCTCCCCGTTTTGGCCCGGGCCGCGTCGAAGTGTCGAGGGTGTGATCTCTACTGCCATGCGACCCAGACGGTCTTCGGCCAGGGCCCGGCCTCGGCGGTGGCGATGTTCATCGGCGAGCAGCCGGGTGATCAGGAGGACCGCACCGGCAAGCCGTTCGTTGGCCCGGCCGGACAACTGCTTGATGAGGTTCTGGCAGACGTTGGCATTGACCGCAGCCAGGTCTATGTCACCAACGCGGTCAAGCATTTTAAGTTCCAGTCCCACGGCAAACGCCGGCTTCACGCCAGGCCCAGCGCCCGCGAGGTCCGCGCCTGTCTGCCATGGCTGGAAGCCGAAGCCACCGTCCTGAAGCCCCAGGCGATCATCTGCCTGGGCGCAACCGCCGCCCAGGCGCTGATGGGCCGGGATTTCCGCATCACGCGCGACCGCGGCATCATCCTGCCGCATGACTGGGCGCCATGGTGGATGGCCACCTATCACCCGTCGGCCCTGCTGCGCATGCCCGATCCGGTCACCCGGCGCCGGGCGCGCGAAGAATTCACCCACGACCTGGAAAAAGTCGCCCAGCGCTTGCGCGAAGTGGATGCCTGATTCGCGGGTGGATCTTTCTGCTATCCCTGCCCGGATGCTCCCGCGATGGTCGCCCGCCTGCCGATTTCGATGGAACCGGCCTCCTTCAACGCTTATCCTTGCAGGGCGTACGGAAACGCGGGGCCACGCGCGATCCAGCCCGGCGCTCCGCAAGGAAGGGATAGACCATGATCGGCCGAATCAGCTTCATCGTGCTGTGCCTGACCGGCGCCATCGTTCCGGCAGCGGCCGCACAGCCGGATTTCATCCGCCAGGCCGAAACCAACCAGCAGCAGATCCGCGCCCAGACCGCCGCCATCGCCGGCGAACTGGCCCAGCTCATTGCCGAGTTCGAACGCAACGGCCTGGGGCAGGGACAGGATGTGCTTACCCTCAAGGCGCTGCACAACGTGCTGGGCGAACTCAGCGCTGAAGACATGCAGCGCGTGGTCGATCTGCTGCGCCAGGCACGCACCCAGGCCGATCCCGCCGCCGCCCGCCATCAGTTGGCCAGCGCGTATACCTCGCAGAAGGCGATCCTGGCGCAGTTCAATCAGTTGCTCCAGGAATACCGTCGCCAGCAGGCGATGTATGACATCTCGGTGCGGTTCGGCGACCTGGCCGCCCGCCAGAACCAGAATCTCAGGAATGCGGTGCAACTGGCCAGGGCCGTCGCCGGCAAGCCGCTGGCGCAGATGAGCGATGCCCAGCGCACCGCACTGCAGGTGCAGGCGACCGAACAGCAGGCGCTGCGCGATGAAGCGGTGCTCCTGGTCGGCGAGTTGACGACCTTGATTGAATCGGCCAGCGGCGAAACACGTCAGCGCATGCAGCAGGCCCTGGCGGAGGCGCAGCGCAATCGCCTGGCCGAAGCGATGGGTGCGGCCATTGGGGATCTGGAGCAGAGCAGCCTGTTCCGCGCAGCCTCCAATGAGAAACAGGCGCGCGATCAGCTGTATGACCTGGCACGCATGCTCGCCCGGCCCAGGGATACGGTCTCGCAACTGCGCGAGACGGCCGAGAAACTCGAACAGCAGATTGAAGAGCAGAAGCAGGTTGTTGCCGAAACCCAGGACCTGAAACAGCGTTTCGACAAGGACGCCGCCGCCGACACCGAGCAACGGCAGGCCGAAGTGGTGGATCAGGCAGACCTGGTGCGCAAGGATGTGCAGGCTGTTTCTCCGCAGACTGCCCAGCAGATCAAGCAGGCGCAGGACAAGATGCAGGAAACGCGCCTGGCGCTGACACAGTCAGATCGCAACAAGGCCGCCGAGCGTTCGGCTGAAGCGCTGCAGGCGCTGGAGACAGCGCACCAGCAGGTACGGCAGGAGCTGGCTCGCGCCGAAGCCCGCCAGGACCTGCCGCGCGACCTGGCGGCAGCGCTGGAGAGCCTCGCCGATCAGGTGAGGCAACTCATCGCCGATCAGGAAGCGCTCAAGCGCAAGACCGATCCGCTGGCCAAAAATGGTGACGGCCTGAAGGCCGAAGCCCCCACCCAGGCCGCCCTCGAGCTGCGCACGCGCGATGTGCAGGCCCAGGCGGCCACGCGCGCATCCGAGGCAGCCATGGCGCTGGGCGAGGGTGCCCAGCACATGCATCAGGCGCAGCTTGCCATGGCCGCGGCTGACACTTCCGGCAAACCCGCCCACGACCAGCAGCAGGCGCTGGCATCGCTCAAGCGCGCCCAGAGCCTGCTCCAGCAGGAACTGGCCGAGGCCCAGCGCAAGCAGCAGGAGCTGGATCAGCTTCAGCAGAAGCGCGAGGAAGTGGCGAAGCTGATCGAGGAGCAGAAGAAGGTCGAAACCGCCACCGCCCGCACCGCCGCCGAGCAGCAGGCCGAAGCAAAAGCACAGGCCGAGTCATCGCCGCAGGCGCAACCCCAACCCAATCAGCCGCAGCAGGATCAGCCGCAGGCCAACCAGCCTCAGGCCGATCAACCGCAGGCCGATCAACCGC
>CAYNMV010000069.1:12043-15966 GCA_964398315.1 uncultured Tepidisphaeraceae bacterium
CAGGGGCAGGCCCAGCAGGGACAAGCCCAGCAGGGACAAGCCCAGCAGGGCGAGCCACAGCAGTCGGATCAGCCCAGGCAGGCTCAAAATGAGCCAGGGCAGGGTCAACCCGGCCAGCCTGCGCCGGCTGATCTTGCGGAACTGGCCCGGGCGCAAGCCGAACTGCGCCAGATGACCGAGGCTCTGGCCCGCCAGCAGGCGGCCCAGGCGCAGATGCAACAGGTGTCACAGGAACTGGCTGAGATTGCCCAGGATGTGACCCGCGCTGCCGCCCAGGACCAGGGTGCCCTGCCGGAGAGTGCGGAGGCGGCGATGCAGCAGGCTTCACAGGCGCTGTCTCAGGCCGCCGCCCAGGCCGCCGCCCAGGACCAGCCCGGCACTCAACAGAGCGCCCAGCAGGCGCAGCAGGCGCTGGCCCAGGCGCAGGCGGCCGTGCAGATGGCCCAGGCCGGCATGCAGCCGGGTCAGCCCATGCCCGGCCAGCCGATGCCGGGGCAGCCCATGGCCGGCCCCCCCATGCCGGGTCAGCCGATCCCCGGCCTGCCCGGCATGGAAATCCCCGGCATGCCCGGCGATGGCCAGCGCCAGGATGATCAGGGCGGCCAGCACACCGCCGCTCCCGGCCAAATGCCCGATGGCCATGCCTTCATCGGCCTGCCCGAGCGCGATCGCCAGGCCATTCAGCAATCCCAGGCCGAGAAATACCCCGAAGAGTACGCCCCGCTGGTTGAGCAATACCTCCGCAATCTCGCCACCTCGGGCAATGGGCAATAGGGAGTGTGTGACGCATAATGCGTCAGCAGATGCGGGCGTCTGTATACGCGTGGCGCACTGCGCATGATTTGCAAGGATTCCGATGAGGCCAATCACATTCCTTCTCATTCTTGCACTGCTGGCTGCCCCCGCCCGGGCGCAGGAAGCGGCGGGGCGATCGGCGGAAGCGATTATTGAGGTGGACCCCGCCACCGAAGCATTGATTGACGGCGCCTTGCGCTGGCTGGCGGGCAAGCAGCTGCCCAGCGGATCGTGGGCCGAAGGGCAGCATCAGGCGGCCATCACCGCCTATGCCATGATGGCCTTCATGGCCGCCGGGCACCTGCCGGGCGAAGGTCCCTATGGCCGGCAGATGGACGCCGGCCTGCAATTCCTGCTGGGGTGCGTGCGCCCCGATGGCTATATCGCCGCCGCCACCGGCGCCAACAACATGTATGGCCACGGCATCGCCGCCATCGTGCTCGGCGAGCTCTATGGCCAGACTCGCGATCCGAGCATCCGCCCGAAGCTGGAGAAGGCGATTGAGCTGATTGTCTCCTGCCAGAACAAGGAGGGGGGCTGGCGCTATCAGCCGCGCCCGGCCGATGCGGACATGTCGGTGACGGTGCTCCAGGTGGTGGCGCTGCGGGTGGCGATCAATGCGGGCATCGACGTGCCGCAGGAAACCATTGATCGCGCGGTCAAGTATGTCAAAAGCTGCCAGCACGCCGCCAGTGGCGGCTTCACCTACATGCCCCGGCGCAACGATCCGGGCTTCGCCCGCACCGCGGCGGCGGTCTATTCGTTGCAGGTGTGCGGGCTGTACGATGATCCGATGGTCGAGCAGGGCCGGCAGTACATGGAAAAGCACCGCAACGAAAAACAGTGGTTCACCTACGGCCACTTCTATGCGGCACCCGCCATGTACATGATCGGCGGCGAGGCCTGGCATAGCTGGTATCCGGTCATCCGTGACATCATCGCCGCCAAGGCCCGCCAGCAGGGGGATCTGGTCTCCTGGAACCATATCGACGGCCGCAAGGACGGCGGCGAGGTCTACGCCACCGCCGTCTACACCACCATCCTCGCCATGCCCTACCACTACATCCCGCTGTATCAGCGCTAACCGGGGCGCTGTTCCGGTTGCAGCCTGTCGTTGCGCTATCTCCTGCCCCTCCGACAGCGCTGAGGATGCATCAACGACGGCGGAGGGGATGCGAGACACGCCCCGAGTCGGTGAGAGCCGGCCCCGCTCCTGTTGCCCCCTGAGGCTTGATTATTCCGCCCGACAGATAACGAAATCGCTGTAGCCGCGATAGCACACACGATGCGATTCAATGCTGAAACCAGCGGCTCGAAGTGCGCTGTGGAACTCTTGCGCCGTGTGTGTCCAATAGCGGCCATCGCGTTGCATGATGGCGATTCGCCTGTTTTGCCTGGCGATGTTCCTGCCTCTGATGAAGACTTCCACCGTCTGCTTCAAGCCAATACTTCGGCACATCGAGCGGAACAGGTATTGCGCCCAGTCATAAACACGCATTGGCCGGCCCAGGTTGCAGAGCAGCGCTGGCGCGCCGGGCTTGAGCCAGGTACGCAGATTCCGCAGGAGGTCCAGCGGCCGGGGAATGGCGTACAGCGCATGCACGGTAATGGCTGCATCAATCGAGGCAGGCGAGAACGTCAATTGCTCGCCGGCAACTTCGACAAATTGCAGATTGGTCAACCCCGCGTCGCTTGCCTTGGATCTTGCCACCGCGATCATGCCCGTATCGTTGTCCACGTGCATGATCTGAGCCTGTGGCAATCGGCGGGCGACAGCGAGTGAGAAATTCCCCGTTCCCGCGCCCACATCAATGACTCGCGCGCCGCTCGGCAATACCCATTGCGAGACAGCTTCCTCTGCCATTGCGATGAGCTGCTGATACGCCGGGTTCATCGACGCCATCAAGTCATAGACGGCGGAGTAGCTTGTCCAGTCAACAATGTCAGTGGTCGTTTTCATACAGGTCATTTCACATCCCATGCCAGGCCTGTTCGCACCATGTGAACGTCCAGGGCGCACATGTGCAGCCCGCGTGAAAGATCAGGAGCGAGACTGCGATTTCATGCCGCAACCTGGCTGTCGGGCGGTGCATCGCAGGCGTTATCGATTTCTGTCAGGTGGCCGCGAGGAGTCGTATGCATAAAAAATTTCTTCACCCATTCGCTACAAACGCAAAGCCGACATGGAAGAAATGGTGCTTTAACAACCGTGGTCGGGCATAAGCCCAGTCCATGACTATCAATGCAGTGTCGAACTTCAAACCCGGGTACGGCCGTGACTGCTCCTTAAGGACGAACCCCATGCGCCTGTAATACGGAACGTGCGTAGTGCGCACAGCCGCCACTATAGTACCGACAGTTGTATTTATCCGCCGCATAGACCGCACTGCTCATAAGTGCGAGCTGGGCCTCCCTTGGCATGACTTTAAATTCAGGATGAATCGCAAAGCGGCTCATCTCCACGAAAGTCTCGCCGCCGGTGTGCTTGAACAGTGCATCGCCAAAGACGTGTCTGGCAGGCACGTCATCCCAGCCCGGCTCTCCCGTGAAGACGTGGGTGCGCATGGAGCCGATCGCCCGTCCATGATATGCGAGCAGATGGGTTTCTGAATTCGGCAGGGAGTCGAACTCGTCAGCAAACATCTCCGACGCGTTTGGATCAAGCCAGCCGGCCGATACATAGGCCGCATAGCGTATGCATTGCGCAAGCTCCAGTTGCGCGGGTGTCCGAGCCCGGGAACTGGCAAGTAATCTTGCCTGGCAAGGCTGAGTGTAACAGATGTCTGTTGCCGCATCATGCTGAATGTGCTTCATTAGTCCCCCACAAAAGAACAATAATAGTAATTACAAAAACTCACACTTGAAGCAGGGCGCAAACGGGGCGTTGAACGGAAGTGTGCCCCAGGCGTCACCGGGAGATTTAACCAGGCAGAACGTGCACAGACCCCAATGGGACGAAATTCTCCTTCATACCGGTTGCAAGGCGATACAGGCCGGGCAGAAGTTACTGATCCGTGGGAACTGGCACCACTGCGCTCAGGATGCCATCCAGCGATGCAGTCGTATCCGGTCCTTCAGGGTCAGCTTCTACCGCAACATCAGTAAGCCTCCTGCTCACATGCAGCTTG
>CAYNMV010000069.1:16066-20116 GCA_964398315.1 uncultured Tepidisphaeraceae bacterium
TTCAGGGTCAGCTTCTACCGCAACATCAGTAAGCCTCCTGCTCACATGCAGCTTGATAGCCGCTTCGGCGGTTCCCCACCCAGGTGTCCATCGCTTTTCTCTTGTCTGTGGACGGTAAAGATATCCGCGCAGTTGCTGTGAACAATCCCCTAAACTGGGGGGATCGGGAGACGGACCAGAAGCAGACTAAAGGAGATGGGTGAGCTCCGGGATGAAGAAGGTCGCGCTGAATGTTGCCACAGATTTATCAGTGCCTTTGCCTTGTTCTTCGGTGAAGAGCGCACCTGGCTATATCCCCGGTGCGGGCGCCGGCGGGCGAGGAGAACGCGCGGTAAAGGCCCGCAGCCGCGCCCTTACCCCGGCATGATGTGGACTGGGCGGTAGGGGATGTCGAGGGCGTTGAGGAGCACGCCCATGGCCAGCCAGAAGGCGGCGGCCATCGATTCGCCCACGATCAGGCCGAAGAAGACCGGCTTGGCGCGCACGTACAGCGTCGCCCCGCCCCAGCGCACGATGGCGGTCTTGGCCACCCAGCCGATGAAGATGCTGAACCAGAGGTGTCCGCCGGGGAAGGTGCTGAGCATGAGGTAGCCAATCGGATGCAGCGGCCAGTTGGCGAAGCGCAGGCGCAGGAAGCTCAGCACCGCCGTGAGGCCGAACCCCACCCCGAAGGCGATGCCGGGATTGTGCGGCGACTGGTAATGGCCCGCTTCGTACTGCACGGTCGATTCCATGATCAGCCAGCGCGGTACGCCATCGGTGCCCCAGTCGTTCACCCGTCGGCCTTCGGCATCCTGGATGAAGGCATAGTTGTATTCCATCCACAGCGTCGAGCCGAGGCTGACGGCGTAGGCGATCACGATGGACAGGCCCAGCGCCAGCAAAAACCGGCGGCCGGTGCGGCGGTCGCGCGGGGAGTCCTCCGGCTGGTTGTGGAAGATGGTGGTGTCGGCCACGCGCGTGGTGTGGGTGGCGTAGACGCTCAGGGGTTCGCGGAAGTCGTAGTGGTGGGCGTTGACCAGCGTCACCAGGTAGTATCCCTGCGGGTTGATCGGCTGGGTGATCCCGGCCTGGGCCAGCAGTTGCCAGGGGCGGTAGAGCGGCGCCTGCAACTGGCCGTGCACGATCCCCGTCTCGGCGATGATGCGGGCGATCACCACGAACAGCAGCATCAGCAGCAGCACGGTGGTGAAACTGGTCAGCACATCCGCGCCGGCAAAGGTGAGCCAGCCGGTCATGATCATGATGCACAGGCACAGCCCCCAGAAGGCGGTACGGTAGGAGAGATAGCGCCCCACCGGTTCCCCCTCGCGCACGCCGCGGAAGGCCTGGGCGACAACCAGCCCCCAGTGTCGCCGGCCGATGAACAGGATCGCCAGCGTGTAGGCGATGATGCCGCCGAAGTGCTGGTCTCCCTGGCCATAGATGATCGGGTCGCCGGTGGCGCTGCCTTTCCACATCTTCACCACCTGGAACAGGATGAAGAAGAACCAGAGGCTGAAGGCCACGCTGCTGGTCAGGAAGTAAGTTACGCCGACGACCGTGAAGAAAACGGCCGCGCTCTTGAACTGATAGTCGATGTAGCTCCACGGCGGCTCGGAGAACAGGCCACTCAGGTTGTAGTGGACCGGGATACGCTCGAAGAAAAGCGGCCAGTAGTTGCTCAGCCCGTTCCAGATGTGCAGCAGAAATACGCCGGCGAAGGCAAACCAGAACGAGCGGGCGCGCATCACCGAGTTGAGCCAGTGGCCCGGCTTGGGTTCCTCGATCAGCGCCAGGTGGATCTGGGCCAGCGGGAACGGCAGCCGCTCGTTTTCGTTCCACTGCCGGCGGACGATGGTCGTCAGGCAGAGGATCGCGCCGTACAGCGCCAGCAAAAACACGCCCCACGCCAGCGCTGGGGTAAGCCAGGCGCGGTAAGGCGGGGGGCCGTCGCCCAGCCAGCGGTCCTGGTAGCCGGTGACCACGGGATCGCTCATCCACGAGTAGATGTCGCGGCCCTCAAAGGTGGGAAACAGCCAGGTGGGCAGATTGAGTTGGAAGAAGGCCCAGGCAAACTCATGGTGCGCCCGGGCATGGTAGAAAGGCATCACCAGCGAACTGGGGAAATAGCGCATCAGGCCGCTGGACGGCAACGCGCTGGCCACCAGCGCCATCGAGAACGCTACCGTGATCTCGCCGGCCGAGAGGGCATGGCGGGGCAGGAACCGGTGCAGCGGGCCGTTAATGAAGACGACGAAGATGAACGTCAGCAACACCACCGCCAGCGGGAGGTTGTTGCCGATCAGAAAGGTGTTGTTCAGGACATAGTCGTTGTACGGCGTGAACGCGCAGATGAGCACGACCCCGATGATGCCCAGGAGGACGCTTCGCAGGTTGACTGAATCCCGCCGCCGTTCAGCACGCACACGGGCGGATTGTAGCGACTGAGGTGCGAAGCGGAAGATGGACAAGGAAATGGCGGATTCTGAAGGCTGATGGCTCAAACATAAAAGACGGCGTGCGGATCACATCGGGCAGCGCTTCCGCCGCCCGTCGTTTCAGCTTTGCGCGCATTATTCAGCGATCCTTTGGCATTTCGGGCAGAAATGGGTGGACCTGCCACCCAGGACGATGCGCTGGATGGGCGTGCGGCAGGCGCGGCAGGGGGCATCGGCCCGGCCGTAGACCTTGTGAAGGCGCTGGAAGCCGCCGGCTGCGCCGGCGCCATCGACATAATCACGCACGCTGCTGCCGCGGTGGCGCAGGGCGGTGCGCAGGGTTGTCTTGATGGCACGGCAGAGCCGGCCCACCCGCTCGGGCGTCAGACTGTCGGCCAGTGTCAGGGGATGGATGCCGGCGGCGAAGAGGGATTCATCCACATAAATGTTGCCCAGGCCGGCGATCAGGCGCTGGTCCATCAGAGCGTTTTTGATCGGCCGGCGGGCGCGGGCCAGGCGCTGGGCGAGCTGGCGCGGGGTGATGGTCAGCGGCTCCGGCCCCATTGTGTCTGATTCTTGCTCAGCCCCCAGCCAGAAGATGCCGCCGAAGCGGCGGGGATCGCGAAAGCGGAGTTGTTGGCCGGGGTCGATCTCGGCGATCAGGTGTGTATGCGGCTTGAGAGGCGCATCGGAACCCTCAATCGTGAGCTGCCCGGTCATGCCCAGGTGAATGTAGAAACGCTGTCCGCTGGCGAGCGCAAAAATGATCCGCTTGCCCCGGCGAAACAGGCCGCCAATGCGCTGTCCCAGCAGCGCCCCGGGCAGGTCAAAACCGGCGGGGCGAACAATGTCAGCACGCAAGTGGTGGATATGCCTGATCTTGCGGCCGAGCAGGCCGGGCGTGATGCTCTCCACCACCGTTTGAACTTCAGGTAATTCGGGCATGCAACTTTCCTTCAGATGGCGCGTCCCTGTAGCAGATGGCTGTGGGCAGGGCACCCGCGCGGGCCGGCCTTGCATTGTTACGACCGCCAACTGGAGCAGGTGCAGATGGAAGCCAAGATCGGGATCGCTGAATCGACCCAGACCGATTTGGCCGGCGAAGAGCTGGCGGCGGTCGAGAAATTGCAGCAAGGATATCACAACATCAAGGCCGAGTTGCACAAGCAGATCGTCGGCCAGGATGCGGTGATCGAGGAACTGCTGATTGCGCTGTTCTGCCGGGGCCACGCCCTGCTGGTGGGGGTGCCAGGGCTGGCCAAGACGCTGCTGATCTCCACCCTCAGCAAGACGCTGGGTCTGAGCTTCAACCGCATCCAGTTCACGCCCGACCTGATGCCGTCGGACATCACCGGCACTGAGGTGATCGAGGAAGACAAGACCACCGGCGGCCGGCACCTGCGCTTCGTCCGCGGCCCGATTTTCGCCAACGTCATCCTGGCCGATGAGATCAACCGCACGCCCCCCAAGACGCAGGCGGCCCTGCTGGAAGCGATGCAGGAGCACCAGGTGACCGCCGGCGGCATGCAGCACCGGCTGCCGCAGCCGTTTTTCGTGCTGGCGACCCAGAATCCGATCGAGCAGGAGGGCCCCTACCCGCTGCCCGAGGCCCAGCTCGACCGGTTCATGT
>CAYNMV010000070.1:0-19688 GCA_964398315.1 uncultured Tepidisphaeraceae bacterium
TTTCTCAAGCTGATCGATGCCTTCGAGCAGGATCGCCGCATCAATCGCTATGACACTTTTGCGCAGGTGCTGGATTACTGCACCCGCAGCGCTGACCCGGTTGGGCACCTGGTCCTCTATCTGTGCGGCTACCGCGATGCCGAACGCCAGCGCCTGGCGGACAACATATGTACCGCGCTGCAACTGACCAACTTCTGGCAGGATGTCCGCCGGGACTACGATGACCGCAACCGTATCTACCTGCCGCGCGAGGACATGGAGCGATTCGGGGTCAGCGAGGCAGACATCGCCGCCGGCCGGTTCACCCCCGCCTACCGCGACCTGCTCCGCTTCGAGGTGGACCGCGCCCAGACACTGTTCGACCGCGGCCAGGCACTGCTGCCGAAAATCGCACCTCGCTATCGCACCGACATCGCCCTGTTCTCTCTTGGCGGCCAAGCGATCCTCGACCGCATTCGTGCTTTGGACTACAACACCCTCACCACCCGCCCGAAGCTCAGCCGGGGGGCTAAATTCGCCCTCCTGCTGCGAGCCGCGGCGGCTAAAATGCTGTAAAATGGCACGCGTTGACACAGAATCGTAGAGAACGTGGGATAAGGCAGTTGCAGCCTGGCAGCGGTGAGAGGCCATCCAGCGCGGCGATGCGGTGATCGCCTCATCACCTGTTCAGCCACCGGAGCCGCCCGTCACCGGCACCCACAACCCCCGGGCCACCTCGACCGTATAAGTATCTGCATGAGCCGCCTCACTCTCCAAGCCTCCTACGCCTACTGCCATCAGCTCATGCGCAGCGCTGCACGCAACTTTTACTATGGCATGCGGCTGCTGCCCGAAGCCAAGCGCAACGCCATGTACGCCCTCTACAGCTACATGCGTCTCTGCGATGACCTGGCCGATGCCCCGATTGATGAAACAAAGCCAGGCAAGCAGGCGGAGGCCGCGCCCTGGGCGCCGCCGGCCCATGCCACACTCGATCAGCGCCGCCGACTGCTGGACCGCTGGCGCGCCCGCACCCATGCCGCTATCATCCGCCCGCTGACCGATCACCCGATCTGGCCGGCATTCCATGACATGGTCAACCGCTTTGCCATCCCGCAGCGGGTTTTCGACGATGCCATTGACGGGCAGGTGCAGGATCTGGAGCAGTCGGTCTATCCCACGTTCGACGAGCTGTATCGCTATTGTTATCGCGTGGCTTCCACCGTGGGCCTCGCCGCTTTGCATATCTGGGGCTTTCGTCATGAGCGGGCGCTGAAACTGGCCGAGCACCGCGGCATCGCCATGCAGTTGACCAACATCCTCCGCGACATCCGCGAGGACACCCAGCGCGGCCGCCAGTATGTCCCCACCGAGGACCTTGCCCGCTTCGATCTGACGCTGCCTGATCTGATCGATCCCCGCCGCCGCCAGGCTTTTGGCCAGCTCCTGGCCTTCGAAACGCGGAGGGCGCGCACCTACTACGAAAGCAGCGCTGAGTTGGAAACGCTCATCACGCCCGATTCACGTCCTACGCTCCAGGTGATGACCAGCATCTACCGCAAGATCCTCGACCGCATCAGTGCCAATCCTCACCTGGTCCTGATCCGCCGTGTCGGCCTGAGCACCCTGGAAAAACTGACGGTCGTCGCCAGCCATACCTGGCAAGCCACCCTCGCCCCGCTGCGAGCGTGAGTTCCTCCCATCCGCTGCGGATCATCTGCCGCAAATCAATCCGCGGCCACACAATGCACCGCAGCGCCGCCACTGTGCCATGGCCGGCGAACACAGTTTTTTCCGTGATATCAACCGCTTGACATAAAACGATGAGCGCTTACAGTGGGCTTGTTCATTTCTTGCCCGGCGGCCCGCACTGCCGGCAGCGCGGGAGGTAGCATGAACCAGCCATTGCGGGAAACCTCAGGCGGATCACATCAGCGGGCGGTACGACTGGTAGATGCCGATGTCCATCAGGCGCCGCGCCATCCCGATGACATCCGCCGTTACCTGCCGGCCTATTTTCGCGAAGTGCCGCTGGGAGATGGTGCGGGCAGTCCCTGGGCCAGCCCGATCGGAGTCAATCGCGCCGATGCCCTGCCGTCCGAGGGTGGCCCGCCCGGGTCATCGCCGCAGCACATGGCCCGCCAGCATCTGGATCCCTTCGGCATTGACTACGCCATCCTGACCGGCTCGCATATCCTGGCCTTGGGCGTACATCCGCACGGAGATTACGCCGCAGCCCTGGCCCACGCCTACAACCAGTGGATGATCGAGCATTGGCTGAGCGCGGACAGCCGCTTCCGCGGGTCGCTGATCATCTCGCCGCAGAATTCGCAGGCCGCCGCACGCGAGATCCGCGCCCTGGGCGATCATCCCGGCATCGTGCAGGTGTTGATGTGCAGCGCCACCCGCCTGCCGTTCGGCAACGCCTTTTACTGGCCGATCTACGAAGCGGCCTGCGAGATGCAGTTGCCAGTGGCGGTCCATCCCGGCACCGAGGGAAAGGGGATCGCCAACGGCTTCATCGCCGGCACCCCCGCCACCTATCTCGAATGGCACACCAACCTGCCGCAGAACTACATGGGCCAGATTACCAGCCTGGTGCTGTCGGGTGTATTCGAGGCCTTCCCGACGATGCGCTTTGTCGCCATCGAAGGGGGCCTGGCGTGGCTGCCGCACCTGATGTGGCGCATGGACAAGAACTGGAAGGGCCTCAGGATGCTGGCCCCGGCCCTCAAGCGCCTGCCCAGCGAATACATCCTTGAGCACATGCGCTTCACCACCCAGCCCATCGAGGAGCCGGAAAAACCCGAGCACCTGCTGGCGATCCTGGAGATGATCCACGCCCACCGCACGGTGATGTTCAGCAGCGATTATCCTCACTGGGATAACGATTCGCCCCGCCACGGCCTGCCTAAACTTCCGGCCGACCTGGCCGAGCGGATTTTCTTCCGCAACGCGCTGGAACTGTACCGCCTGCCCGAGTTTATCCCCGCCGATGGGCCGGCATCGATCGCGACGGGTCGGGACCCGCGCCCGCTCGGGCAGAACCTCAACACGGCTCACCAGGCCGAGAGCGCGCCATGAACCGGCACGTGATCTGCAAGACGCATGAGTTGCCACCCGGCACCCGGCGCATCGTGGAAATCGCCGGACGCTCGATCGGCATTTTCAATGTCGATGGCACCTATTACGCCCTGCGCAACAGTTGTCCGCATCAGCAGGCGCCGCTGTGCCTGGGGGCGATCGGCGGCACCACCGAGCCGGCCCCGCCCGGCGAGTACCGCTGGTCCGCTGAACGAAAGGTCATCCGCTGCCCCTGGCACGGATGGGAATTCGACCTGGCGACCGGCCAGAGCGTCTTCGATCCCCATCACTTGGCCGTCCGCCGCTATCCCGTCACCATCGAACCGCCCCCTTGCCACGAACCGTGCTCAGTCGAGCATTATGATGTCACCGTCATCAATGGTGATGTCGTGCTGCATCTGTAACCGAAAAGGCGATCCCAGCCCATCGCCAACGGCGAAAGACTCGAAAGGCGGCGTGATACGCCCTCATGTTTATTGCCCTTTGTCCGCAGCAGGCTTCAGCCCGGGGGATGTACCTTCCCCTGCCCATGCCACCACCTGTGCGAGGAGACCCATACCCATGGGAAACAGAACGCGGTAGTCGCTGCGTTGCAGGGCTTCGCCGCCGCAGTTGCTCTGGCTGACGCCGCCGAGCAGACCGTCAGGCGTGAGGTGGGGAATTAAGGCGTCAACCGCCGCACGGGCGGCCTGATCGGCGGCGGCATCCAGCAGGCCGTGGGCAGCCCCAAAGGCAAGTGCGGCGGCGATGCCAGCACAGCCGGCTGTATCGGCTGGCGATGTCTCATCGTCAAGAAAGCAGGACCACAGCCCCTGCTGATTGCGCCCAGCCAGCACACGTGCGGCCAGGCGCTGGACCTGGTCACGCAGATCTTGGGCATCGGGCAGGAGCGCCAGCGTCTTGCACAGCCCCAGCAGGTGCCACGCCACCCCGCGCGACCAATTGGGGAACGTGCGCCGGCCATCTGCGTAACTACGCAGCCAAATCGTCTCTCCCACCACCAGCCGGCGGCTGCGCTGGCGCAGCTCTTCCAGTGCCCAGTCCGCCAAATCGCGGCTGGCTTCGATACGGCTGAGCAGCGCCAGCGGATAGGCCACGGTGTAGCTTCCCTCAGCCGAGACCAGGCTGCCATCGACGGTCAGGCCCTCGCGACAGCGCTGCTGCCAGAATCGCCGCGCCTGTTGCAGCACGGCGTGGTCAGGGCGCAGGCGGGCGATGCCGGCGAACATCAGGGTTTGCTCAATGGTGCCAAGCTCATGGCTCGGCCGGCTGCAGGCATCATGAAGCGAAAGACCGCCATCCGGGGTGAGATAGTGATCCAGGTGCAGGCCGGCGGCTTCGGCAAAACCACGCCCGGGGAAGCGCTCATGCAGATCGAGTTGGCCGTCCAACACGCACCCTTCCATCCATCCGAATGGCTGGATACACGTCAGCGAGGCCATCTGCCCCAGGAAGGATTCAAACGGATCGACCTGCTCCCCCGCCGCCATCAAGTGCGGTCGCAGCCCCAGCGGCACCGACGCCATATCGCCCCCGCCGAGGATCCAGGTTGGTTCAGTGCCCTGGACTTGCCGCAGTTCCACACCTTCTGCCACAGCCTGCGCTGCCGCCGGCGCATCCAGCAGCAGTTCGTGAGCCTGCAACGCGGGGGCAAAACGCAGGTACAGCATCCCCAGCGGTTGCTTCAGTTCACCGGTGACTACCTCCAAGCAGCGCGCTTCGCGGAAGCTGATGGCGATCGTGATGCGCAGGCGCGCCGGGCCGGCGAGGACCGTTCCTTTCGGCCAGTGCAGACAGATTCCGCCTGCGATCGGTACGCCCACTGCGGGCCAGCCGAACGGCGCTTCCTGCCCCACCGGTTTAGGCACTTGCTGGACGCTGGCACGAGCGTGATCGTCTGTTGGATTGCGTGCATGTCTCAGGCGTCTCAATCCGGCCCACGGCAGTCATTCCTCAGGCCGCCGACACGATGATATCACTGCGCAGGGCCTGCATCCCCGGCGGTGGTCGCCGGGGGTGCAAGCGGCAGGAACAGAAAAGCAGTGCTAAGCAGCCCGGCGTCGCCGGCCCAGCATCAAGCCTGACAACATCAGCAGCCCCGACACCGCCGGCTCAGGCACAACCACGAGATCGCCAGTGTGAATACCGGCCACATCCTGCACCGTGTATGTCAGTGTCAGGTCACCCTGCAGGAAATCTTCGCTCATCAGCGGCATGGCCACGCTCCCCATATCCAGATCACCGACGATGCTGACAAAGCTTGCGGAGATCTGGCTGTCCTGGTCAACGTTGAACAGTCCGGCCGGCAGGTTTGCGGCATCGCCTGTGAAGAGGCCTGAGGCACTGTCGAGAATAAAACCGTTGATATGCAGCCCATCGACATGCAAAGTCATGTTGCCGGTGGCCGGATCGTAAACGGCGGTCAGGATGCCATCGTTCAGCGCGCCTTGCTCCATTGCCGCCGGCACGAGCTGTGCCTGGCCGCCTGTGGAGTAGGGTCCTTGGTTGAAGGTGTTGGAGGCGAGGACCAATTGGAGATCAGTCGCATCGGTAACGGCATCGTAGTTAAAATCGCCCTCTGTCCAGGTGGACGACTGACCGGTGTTGAACTTGCTGGCCGCCAGGATGTTCTCTAAGTCCAGCAGCTCCACTTCGCCATTCAGGTCGGTGTCGCCGGGGGCGGCGAATTGCACAAAAGCCCCGGCGCCGTCCATGCGATATCCCACCGAGCGCGTGCCACCAGACGCCGCGGCGGCGGCACTGTAGAGGCCGGGGCCGTTCCACGCCCCGCCGGCGTAGCCGCCGGCCAGGTAGCTGCGCAGCGCCTGTTCGGACTGGGTGGCCACGGCCACCGCACCGGTGCCCACATCCAGCGCGCCGTCGCCATCGATCAGCAGGCTGCTGATCTGCAACGGCTGGACCAACTCCGTCGCCACGCGGACTGTGCCGCCGCTTTCGATCTCGACCGGACCGAGGCCCAGTGCGCTCGGATGGCCAGCCACCAGCGCCCCGCCCAGCACGTGGGTGGAACCGGAGTAGGTGTTCGCCCCGTTGAGGCGCTGGGTGCCGCTGCCTTGCTTGATGAGCCCCAGTTGGGCGCCACCGGTGCCGGTGCGGTCAGAGAGGATCCCGCTGAAGGCGTAGTTACCATCGCCGCTGAGGGTGAGAGTACGCGGGGTGCCGCTCAGGTTGGAGCCGGTGGTATTGGCCGTCACGCTACCGCCGGGCGCATCGATGTCATTGAGTCCCGCGACCTCGAGACTGCTGTTGGCGGTGTTGATGCTGTTCTGCGAGACCGACAGGTCAAGCGTTGCTCCATCGGCGATATAGACGGTGGTGCCGCTGGGCAGAGCGTTGTCCATCCCCATCCGCAGCGATCCAGCAAGGATGCGGGTGTCACCACCATAGGTGCTGGGCTTGCCCGTGACGGCAGGCAGGCCGTTGATCACGCCGAAACTGCGCCCGATGGCCAGGTGACCGCCCCCGGTCTTGATCAGATCATAATTGCCACCGTCATCGGCGATGCCGCCGTAGGCACTCATGAAGCGGTTGTCCTGCACTTCGATGGTGGAGTCACCGTGCAGCATGATAGTATTGAGATTGGCGAAGCTGCCGGCGTTGCTGCCGGTCTGCAGGATCAGGGTTGCTCCGGTGCCAGCCTCGCCCAGTTCGATGGGTCCCAGTTGGTAATAGCGCCCGGTGCTTCCACCCAGCGATACCGTGGCCGTGACGCCAGCGCCCAGCGTCGTCCGGCTATTGGCCAGTTGGATATTGGCGTTGTTAAAGCCCAGCTTGAGGAGCGTGCCATCCGCCATTGACAGTTCACCAACGCCGGTGGCCTGGCTGGCGGCCACATCGAGCCGGCCCTGGAGAAGGTGGACAGAGGAAGTGAGGGTCGGGTTGGCAGCGCTGAGGATGGCGCCGCTGTTGGGGTTGGTGTTTTTCACCTCGATGATGCCGGGGGCGCTGCCATCAATGATCTGGCTGGAAACCGTCCATCCAGCCTCGAAGTTACTGCCGGTGACAATGTCGAAGGTGAGCGTGTGGCCATTGAGGACGATGTCGCCGGTGGTGATGCGGGCGCCGGAAGAGGTGGTGTTGGTGAGCGTCAGGTCGTTATGCAGCGTGATACCGCCGGTCCAGCTGGGCGGCTGCGTGGTATTGGACAGGACCAGCGAGCGGCGGCCAGTGCCGCCGGCGGCAACGATGATCGGGTTGGCAATCACCAGGTTGCCGTTTCCAGCGGTGAGAGTAGCCTCAGCGGGGCCAGACGGATCGCCCAGCGTGATGGTCCCGCTGCCGGCGGCGGCACTGTTGGCAAGCGAAACGGTCCCGTCACGAATCGTCAGCCCGCCACTGTAGGTGTTGGTGGCTGCCAGGGTCCAGCGACCGGGTCCGGCCTTGACGACGGTGAGCGGCTGGTTGCCCTCTCCATCAGCGATCACCCCAGCCACGCGGTTGTTGGCGCTGGTGTTGCTGCCGGTGAGCGTCAGGGTCTTGGCGGCGGAGATCGAGCCTGTCACACTGCCGGTGATGGCCAGGACGTGATCGGAGGCCTCGACGGTGACATCGCCCGCGAGAGTAATCGGGGCGCCGTAGGTGGCGTTGACTCCGCCGGTGATGAGCTTCGCGCCGGTACCGAAGTCGAGGGTATAACCGGCATCAATGTTACTGGCAGCCAATTCGACGGTGCCGAAGATGGTGCCGGGGCCGCCGGTGGATCCGCCCTGAGAGGCACTGTAGCGTAGGATGGTGCCGGCTGGGACACCACCACCGTCGCGCAGGCTGGATAAGTCGGCATCGGAGGCCGCCACATCCAGCCGGGCGCTGCCGGTGAGATGAATGGCGGAGGTACTGGTGAAAGTGGTCGCATGGTCAATACGGAGGGTGCCGCCGCTGATGTGAGTTGCGCCGGTGTAGCTGTTGGCCCCCAGCAGCCAGGTGATGCCGCTGCTGGAAGTGACCGAGGTGTTGGTGCCGGCGAGGATGGCATCGATCAGCAAAGTGTGACTGCTGCCGTTGGTCAGCTCGAAGCTCCCATCGCCCGCGGTGAGGGTGAGCGTACCGGCGGCCGAGGAGATGCTCGGACCGGCCAGCACACTGCTGTGCACGTGGATGGCGCCGGTGGTGAGGGCGATCTGCCGGGCGGTGGTGCCCGTAGTCGATCCCTGCAGGCTCAGCGCCCCCAGCGGCGATCCGCTGGCCGAGCCGAAGGTAAGGCTGTTGGCTACCACATTCCCGGCGGCATCATCATCCTTGAGGGCGAAGACCGTCGCCGGGAGTTGCGACGAGAGGCTGAGGGATGTAAGGCTGTTATCGAAAATGACATCGTCCGCGGCGGTAGGCAGGATGTCATCGTTCCAGTTGGCGTCGATCAGCCAGACGTGGGTTGGCGCGCCACCATTGTCCACCGTGCCCCCAGCGCGTGCCAGGACAGGAAAGAGGACCGCCGCGGCCGCGAGAAGGGCTGACCGCCCCATCGCCTGTGAATGGTATATCCGGTGCGCCTGCATCATGCCGATCTCCTCTCAACAGACATGCATTTGGGACATGGATTCCGTGCGGAAATGCCCGAAGCATCTATAATCGACTCCCCCTGTTAACCCTGTGATATGTCCAGGTTCTCTCCTGCCTGTTCCTGACCCTTCCTACTCGCTATCCGCGCCCAGTGGCCGGCAGTAACAGATGCCGAAAACACCCTGCACCAACTGCGAGAGAGTGCCGTCATACACCTGCGGCTGGAGCGGACGCCCTTCGGCCTTGGCCAGCTTGTTGGCCGCGACCACCGCCTCGTTCTCAGCGATGCGCTGCTCCATCTCGCGGGCCAGTTCCGGGAAACTCTCGTTCATCATCAGGGCGCTGTAGGTGTGGATGACCGGCGCATCGGTTCGGAAATGCTTGGTCGGCTTCAACTCCCCTTTCATCGCCATCCAGTAAGCCCGCTCGACATGGGGAAAGCGGGTGCCGTCGAAGTTGTAGCGTGCGTTGGCCAGGGCAGCGTAGAGCCAGTTCATCAGATTGAAGTAGGGGCCGCGGTCGCCCCAGACGGGTGGGTCCGCCTCGGCCAGCGGCCCGTGCGCCGGGATGTGATACGCGCTTTCGGCGAACCAGGTGCGCGGCTCTGCGGCGAAGGGAACCATCACGTGCGTCGCCTGGGTTTTTCCATCGGCCCCGGAGGTGCCGTAGTAGTGGCTGTCGTAGCTGGGGAGGATCATCGCCACCAGGTGCAGCGCGATCTGCCTCGCGGTCGACCACATCCCCAGGTCGTCGGGGGTATGGCGATAGTTGCTTGGCCACCCATCCGGCAGCGGGTAGTCAGCCCGCATCGACATCGTCTCCAGCGCGAAGTTCGCCAGCAGGTCCCGGATCTTGAGGTCCTCGATGGCAGTGAAGCCGTACTCGGACTTCTCGGGGCGCAGGGTGCGGATCACCAGGTCATACGCCACCGCCAGGTTCAGCACGCGGCCGGCGTAGTAATAGCCATGGTAGACACGTTCGCGGCAGGGGTTGGCCAGGTTGTGCAGGAGTTCCACTCCGATCGGATCGAGCACCAGCCAGTTGTCCAGTAGCTCCTCGCGCACTATCTTTTCCAGGTGAGGATACTTGCCAACACCCTCGAGGAAGATGGGGAAGGCGGCGCTGGCTGCGTAGGTCCCTGCGGCGGTGCGCAGCCCCTGCCCCGGGTTGCCGCGCTGCTCAGCAGACACCGGCTCGAGCATGCGGGCATACTGCCGGCGATGCACCTCGAGGTTTTGGATGTTGTGACGAATCAACGCCAGCTGCTGCTCGTCGCGGAACAGGACCGGCGAGGGGTGGCGTTCGCGATCGCTGGGATAGCCCGGCTGGAAGTGGAGCGTACGTGTCTTCTCGGGTCCATCGGCACCGATGCGGAAACGCAGGGTGTAACGGGTGTCGTCTTTGAGGCCCAGGGAATCGACAGCAATCGGCTTCTGGTAGGTTTTCCACTCCCGGCCGTTGATCTCGTCAATGCGGTACTGCACCGACTTGGTCGGATCGGTCAGGTTGGTGAAAAAGAAGCGCACCCCAGCGGTCAGGTAGGTGATCTGGGGATGGATGTGCGGGATAAAGTAGTTCTTGGCCGGGGTTGTGTAATACTGGGCCGGGCCGTCGGCGAGAAAGCCGAGGGCAGGCGTTTTCGGATTGACAACGAAGAGGAAGATCTTGCCGTCCGAGCTCCAGCAGTCGTACTTGTGACGGTCGTGGTTGGGGATGAACTGGTCATCATCGCCGACGGTCAGGATGTGCCACTCATCGCCGAACTCGTCGATGATGCCGCGCCAATAGGTCGGTACCCGTGCCGCGTTGTGGGAGATGGGAGCGGATTGGCCAACAGCCCCCAGAACCGGTGTGCCGTCGAAGTAGGTGAGGGTCTGGAAGCTGAAGGGACCCGAGTAGCGCGGCACGCGATGTGATTCCTCCACTGAACTGCTGCCGATGTTGCCGTTGGACCAGTGCAGACCCCAGAAGCGGTCCATGTCCACCTTCATGCGGATGACCCCCTCATCCCCGCTGTCGGGCATCCCGTCTTCCCCGTGGCGGCCGATGATGCGTCCCGAGGCCCCTGCTCCGCGGGTGACCAGGAAGTTCTGATCGTTGTGTTCCAGCCGAATCATGGTGTGAGCGCGCAGGTAGATCACGCCGCGGTCATCGAGCCTGGGGTCGTGGTAGAAGCGCTCGAAGGCGTAATCCACCCCCGGCTCCCCCTCCACCAGCAGGCTGATGCCCGACTTGTAATGAGTCAGGGGCACCACCGGCCGCTCGCCGGCAATCAGGGGCGATGTGATCAGCAGAAGCAGTGCCCAAATCCATGCATAGCAATTGTTCACAGCCCGCCTCCCATGGTGTTCAATGCAACTGTTTTATACTCATTCACTCCAGGATGCGGCCGCGGCCCGACGCAGATGCACCCCAATTGTGCCTACTGCGATGACAGGCGTGGGTAGATGACCGGCGACACCGTCATGCTGGGCGCCGGCTTTCCGTCAATCAGGTCCATCAGCGCCTGTACCGCCAGTTCGCCGCGACGGAATTCCTCCTGGGACACGGAGCTGAGCGGTACGACGAAGAAGTCACAAAACGGCGAATTGTCGACCCCGATCAGCTTCACCTGATCCGGCATGGCCACCCCCACCCGCAGCAGCACCTTGACTACTCCCGCGACATGCTGGTCCGACTGCCCTACCACGCCATCGAACTTGACCCCCCGCTCCAGCCACTGCGCTGCCGCCCGCTCACCCGCATCGGCGTTATAGCTGTCGACAGCGCCAACCAGGTCCGGATCATACGCGATCCCGTGCTCACTCAGCGCCTTGCGGTATCCCACGGCCCGCGGCCACTTGTCCGAGCCGTTGCTCACCAGCGCGATGCGCTGACAGCCGCGCTCGATCAGGTGGGCAGTCGCCAGGCGGATCACCTCTTCCTGGTTGATGCCGATGTTCGGTACATCCGGGTGAATCGGGTCGGCGTGGATCGTCACCACTGGCAGATCCTCACGCACGAGGCGCCACTGCCTGGCCAGGTGCTGATGCGGCACGCCGCCGAGAATCAGGCCGTCTACCGCGTTGCCATGGGCCAGGGGCAGCAGATCTGACAGTTCCGGCAGCGTAGTGTAATACTGCAGTACCAGGCGCTGGTGTAACCGGACGGCGGCAGCGGCGATCCCCTCGACCATGGCTGAGGAGATGTTGCTGCCCGCCACCCCGTGGCGGTGGATGAAGACGCCGATGGCATTCTGCCGTCCGCTGGCCAGCGAGGTGGCGGTGGCATTCTTGCGATAACTCAGCTCCAGCGCCTTCTTGTGGATCGCCTTGATCATGGCGGGACTCGCCCCGGCGGTGCCCAGGCGGTTGTTCAGTACCCGGCTGACCAGCGAGACCGAAATCCCCAGGTCACGAGCGATGTCCTGCATGCCGCAGCGCCGGCCGGGAGGCGGGCCTGGACGGCGGGATTTGGAAGCGGATCGAGCCATGGGATCATTTGATCTCCGTGCCACTGGCTGATCAAGCAGGCTATTTGTGGATGATTTGGCCATATACCGCTCCGCTCGTTTCACTCTCCGCCATTGCATCGCTCTTACTGCATCGCGCCGACGTAGCGCCAGTTGCCCGCATCCTTACTATAGGGGATGCTCTCCACATGCCCGTCAATGAAAACCACGTTCATGAGATACTTGGGATGGCGGAAGGCGTAGGAGCCGCCCCCGGCCGTCCAGGCCGGGTAGCCGGCATTGTCGTTAAGGATCAAGGCATTGGAGTCACCGAATGAGTCGTTGCGCTCTCCCTCAATGACCATGTACTTCTGCGCGGGATTCTTCCACTGGCTTAGTTTTGAGCCAAACCAGTAGCGCTTGGGAGGCACCTCATACAGGCCGGCGATGAAAGCCAGCTCAGACGACCCGGCGGGCACCTTCAGTCCCTTGTAGGCATGGTCCTCATCTACGATGTAACGATTGGCGGCGAAACTGCGGCGGGTGCTCTGCATAGCGACCAGTGGGCAGAAGAACTTACTGTTGGCAGAAGGCTGGAAGCGAGGAATATACGGCCCCTTAAACAGTTCCGTATTCAGAATTTCCTGCCAGGCCATTGTGGCGCTGCCGGTGTGGCCGCCGCCGGGCGCCCGGCCACGGTGATCGTGGGCAAAAAGAAGGAACACCTGTCCGACCTGCCTCATGTTGCTGGCACATTGCAGCGTAATGGAAGCCGCCCGCGCCTTGTTCAGCGCTGGCAGGAGCATCGCGATTAACACCGCGATGATGCCGATGACGACCAGCAACTCAACCAGTGTAAAGCCGGAGGACCGCATGGCGCGGTGACAGGTGAGTTTCATGATTGGCTCCTCGTTTACGGCTGCGCCCGGCGGGATACGGACATGAAGCGCCGCGGGCGTTGTCCTGGGAACAAACCAGCGTTAACCTTCACGACTGAACCAGAATCCTTGCGAGATGCGTTTTTATAGTAAACCGCGTGTTTTGCCTTTTGTCAACCGGTTGACATACTTTTATGTGGTCCCGTCCTCAAGGTCTTGCAGGAAACACTGGCTGCGTTCCCGCGGTTGATGAAACGGAGTGGCTCCAAGGGGAAATTGATTGCCCGAGTCAAACGGTTGACCTATACTTGGCTGTGACCGCTGGCCTTGGCGGAAGCACGTGTGGAAACCTGTCCGCCGGGTCGGCTGCCGCGTTCAGGATGCGCTGCCTGGCCGGGGTTTCGACGGCCCGGTGTTCGCATGTCTGATGCGGTTGATCCAGTCTTCCCATACGGAACCATTCCATGCCCAGAGCCGAAGTTTCGATCTGCCAGCACGGTTACATCATGGTCCTGCTGCTCCTGATGACCGCCGGGCCGGTGTGGGCGGCCACGCCGGAAAACGCGGCAGCACAGAGCCCTGCACGCGCCCAGATGCTGACCGAGATCGAGCAGTACGGCATCACCTGGACATTTGCCGCCCCCGTCCCGGCCGGGCGGTTCATCACCGGGGACTGGTGGGTCATCGGGCCGGTCACCATCATCTCCGTCTCTCCCGCGCCAGAGTCCAACCGCAATGGATCGATAGTGGATCCCCCCGCCGGCCGCACCCAGGGATACGATGACCGTATCGCGGGCTATCGCCCGGAGTTGCGCGCTGCCTTCCCACTGGAACTGCGCCCGGGACAGGCGCTGGTCTCCACCCACTCGCTCGACCAGATCGGCCAGAAGACCCCGGATACCGTTCGCGGCCAGGGCGCACGCGGGCCCCTGCGCACGGCGGTGGTGCTGACCTGCCTGGCCGAAGCGCCACCCGTCGATGCGTTCCGGCCCGCGTATTGCGGCGATGATCGCACGATTTTCACCGCCTCCCAACTGCGTCTGGACCTGCTTCCGCAGGTCAAGCCCGTCGGCAACCTGCCGAACGTGGCCGACCTGGAGCGGCAGCTTGAACGCGTCTGGCTGGATCACATGCAAGAGTGGGTCAATCGCATGATGCATCCGCTTGAGAACATGCCCGACTACGGCCGGGAGATCACCAACATCACTTCCACCACCGCGCTGCTGCTCTGCACCGAAGGCGCAGCGGAACAGTATCGCGAATTATTGCTTCGATTCGTGCAGAAGGGGATCGATTACTGGGGCATCACGCGCTCCAACAATAACCTCTGGATCGCCAACGGGGGCCACAACTCCGGGCGCAAGATTCCGATACTCTTTGCCGGTGTGCTGTTCCAGCATGAGGGAATGAAGCACGTGCGGGCCACGTTTGCCGAGGACCAGCAGACCTACTACGGGGACGGCTGGCGCGGGCAGAAAGTGCTGTGGACGATCAACACCGAATCGCGTCGCCGCCACGAGCACCTGCCCCCCGAGCAGTGGGCCGAACCCACCTTCCAGGGCCC
The DNA here is from genome assembly GCA_964398315.1 of uncultured Tepidisphaeraceae bacterium. Lineage (GTDB taxonomy): Bacteria > Planctomycetota > Phycisphaerae > Tepidisphaerales > Tepidisphaeraceae > JADLCB01. The sequence continues at coordinate 14,453 of CAYNMV010000070.1, forward strand.
CAATAACGGCTGGAAAAGCGAGAGTTACCGCGCCCTCAACGGCCCCACGTGGGTTGGATCAGCACTGGCTGCACGACTGCTGGGAGCGCGGGAACTGTGGAATCACCCGCCCTTTTTCGATTACGTCGACCGCTGGGTTAACGAGGCCCAGGACGGTATGATCGACCGCCAGTCGCTGCAGCGCAGGGGCTATAAGCCCTTCCCCAGCGATTTTGTCGCGTCGATGTGGGCCACGTATCGCGGGCAGGCTGATGAAATCGGCGCGGAGGTCCAGGAGCGTTCATCCCGCGTATCGAGGACAGCGCGTTGAGTCAGATCCTTCAGGAGCCCCCCCGCCAGACCCCGGTCATCCATGAATGCGATGTGTGTGTAATCGGCGGAAGCTGCACGGGCGTCTTCGCGGCCGTGAGGGCAGCCCGCCTGGGAGCGCGGGTTGTGCTGGTGGAGAAAGCCGGCGCATTCGGTGGTGTGGCGACCCTGTCACTGGTGAACGTCTGGCATTCCCCGTTGGATGCCGCCTTCGAGAAGCCCATCATCGGCGGACTGACCATCGAACTGATCGACCGCCTGCGCGCCCGCAACGCGGTTGAGGAGTATCCGCGCTCTACCTCGGTCGGCTGGACCTTCAATCCTTACGAGATGATGGTCGAACTGGACCGCCTGGTGCTGGAGCATGACATCACGGCGATGCTGCACACCACGATGGTCGCCGCGCATGTGACAGATGGCCGGCTGGAGGCGGTGCTGGTGGAGAACAAGAGCGGCCGTCAGGCGATCCGTGCCCGCTTCTTTATCGACGCCAGCGGCGATGGTGACCTGGCCGAACGTGCTGGCGTCCCCTGCTACGCCGCCTCCTATCCCCAGCCTTCCACCACCTGCGCAATCTTTGAAGGATGGGATACGCTGGGGGACCAGTCGCTCAATGACCTGGTCGGTCGCTATGGGGCGGACTACGACCTGCCGCGCGGATTCATCTGGGGCAAAAAACTGCCGGGCTCCGACCTGTATATGCTGGCCGGGACACGCGTGGCGGGGCTGGATCCATCCAATGCCGCCGATCTGACCCGCAGTGAGATCGAAGGCCGCCGCCAGGTAAGTGCAATCCAGCAGCTGATCCGCGATCACGTGCCGCAGGCCAACGTGCGCCTGGTGGGCCTGCCGGCCCGCATCGGCCTGCGCGAGAGCCGGCATGTACACTGCGCCTACCAGGTAAAAGGGGATGATGTGCTGTACGGCCGGCCTTTCGAGGATGCCATCGCGAATGGTTCGTATCGCGTTGACATCCACCACCCCGACAAGCCCGGCATCACCCTGCGCTACCTGGATGGCACCGAAACCTACAGCGGCCCGGGACTGCCTCCCCAGCAGGGCCGCTGGCGTGAACCGATGGCACAGGACCCCACCTTCTACCAGATTCCCTACCGCAGCCTGGTGCCCCCCACCTTCCCGAATCTGCTGGTGGCCGGCCGCATCATTGACATGGATCCGGTAGCCCACGCCGCCTTGCGCGTGATGGTGAACGCCAATCAGACCGGCGAGGCCGCCGGCGTCGCCGCTGTACTGGCCGGCCGCACCACCGATGATGTGCGCAAGATCGATGTTGCCGCCCTGCGCCGCGAGTTGGCCGCGGGCGGATCGATTATGCTCTGAGCCCGCGCCAGAGATCGCCGTCGCAGCAATACCAGCGCGGGAATTCCGGGGTTGCCTGATCCTGGCAAACCATGTCAGATCATGGATTTATGAACGCCCCCTATATGACCGCCACGGGGGCATACGAAATCTACAGTCGGGCAATGGTCCCTGGCAGTTGATGTCGCCGTGCAGTGGAGAAAGCCCGCATCACCGCCCCGGTTCTGCGCCGTTGCGTTGTTTTTCAGTCAACAACATCATACGTTTGTGCTGTGTCACACGGGATCGGGAATGAGATGGGCCGTCGAGGCCCCGGGAAGAGGCTGCCACAGCTGACCAGACGGGCGCGTTATTCTACTGCCAGGGTGCGCATGCCCGATTCAGGATAGAGGCTCCAGACGCCGATGCATGCTGATAACAGGCATCTGCGGATTTTTGGGGATCGTCGATGAAAGGTGTGATTCTGGCGGGCGGTACGGGCAGCCGCTTGTTTCCGTTGACCAAGGTGACGAACAAGCACCTGCTGCCGGTCTATGATAAGCCGATGATCTTCTACCCCATCGAGTGCATGGTGAAAGCCGGCATCGATGAGGTGCTGCTGGTCACCGGCGGCAATCATGCCGGCGATTTCATCCAGCTGCTGGGCAACGGACGGGAATTCGGGCTGAAGGAACTGAATTATGCTTACCAGGACGGTGCCGGCGGCATCGCCCAGGCGCTGTCGCTGGCCGAGCATTTTGCCGCAGGCGAGCCAATCCTGCTGATCCTCGGCGACAATATTCTGGAATTCTCCATCGCCGATGCCTGTCACAAGTTCCGCGACCAGGGCGGTGGCGCCAAGATTCTGCTGTCGCAGGTAGCCAATCCCAGCGCCTACGGCGTGGCCGAGCTGGCCCCCGATGGCCGAGTGCTGAAAATCGTGGAAAAGCCCAGGGAGCCTAAGAGCAATTGGGCCGTTATCGGTGTCTATTTCTACGATGCCAAGGTGTTTGACATCGTCAGGACGCTCAAGCCCTCGGCCCGCAATGAGCTGGAAATCACGGACGTTAACAACGCCTACATCCAGCGTGGCGAGATGACCGCCGACAAGCTTCGCGGCTTCTGGGCCGATGCCGGCGAGAATATCGACTTCTACCTGCGTGCCTGTAACACGGTGGCGCAGCACGGAGCGAATAAGTAACGATTCTGGCGCATCCCGATGGAAGTACGGCCCGAGTGGACAAGCGCGCATGAAAACGATTCTGGTCACCGGTGCCGCCGGGTTCATCGGCAGTAACTTTGTTCGCCTGGTGCTGTCGCGCAGTGAGCGGGTGCGGCTGGTTGCGCTGGATAAACTGACGTATGCCGGCAACCTCGCCAATCTGCAGGATTTGCTGGCTGTGCACCCGGATCAACTGGTGTTTGTGAAGGCGGATATCTGCGATGCCGCCACCGTCGCCACCACCATCCGCAACTATCGCATCAGCCAGATCATCAACTGCGCCGCGGAAAGCCACGTCGATCGAAGCATCATGGGCAGCGGTCCGTTCGTGCAGACCAATGTTGTCGGCACACAGGTACTGCTGGATGCGGCCCGAGGCGCAGGAGTGGAGCGGTTCGTGCAGGTCAGTACGGATGAGGTCTACGGCTCGCTGCCGGAGGATCGGCCGGAGATCAAGTTCACCGAACAGACGCCCCTGGCGCCCAACTCGCCCTACTCGGCCAGCAAGGCCGCCGCCGACTGCCTGGTGCGGGCTTACTACCATACCTTCGGCATGCCGGTGCTGATCACGCGCTGCAGCAACAACTATGGCCCGTACCAGTTTCCCGAGAAGCTGATCCCACTGTTCGTCACCAACCTGATCGAAGGCAAGCCGGTGCCGCTGTATGGGGATGGACTGAACATTCGTGACTGGCTCTATGTCGAGGACCATTGCGAGGCCCTTTGGGCGGTGCTGAACGAGGGCAAGGCCGGCGAGGTGTACAACATCGGCGCCAACAGCGAACTGACCAACCGCCAGATTACCGAAATCATCCTGCGCGAGATGGGGCGGGACTGGGACCAGTCCGTACAGTATGTCAAAGATCGCCCCGGCCATGATCGCCGATACGCCATCGAGGCTGGCAAGATCAGACGGGAACTGGGATGGGAGCCGAAGCACCGCTTCGAGCAGGCGATCCAGACCACCATTCGGTGGTACCAGGAGAACCAGGCATGGTGGCGGGCGATCAAGCGGCCGTAGCCGCCAGATGTGTCCCGGCCGCGCTGGCGCGCCAATATCGTCAGTAAGAATCAGGCAATCTGTGCGCATAATAGCGCCCCGTCCCGTGCAACGGGACGGGGCGCTATGTCATTGTGCAAGGTCATCTTACCGGCGACGCCGCAGCACCAGCCCGCCCAGCACCCCACCCAAGAGCATCACACTCGCGGGCTCGGGGACGACCGTGATGGAGCCGGTACCCAGTGTGTCAGCAGAGAACGCTGAGCCATCCGGTACCGGGGCCAGTGCAAAGAAATTGCCCTGGACAACCGAGATTGTGTAGCTGCCAAGCGGCGCATCTTCGGGAATAACGATGGGCACTCTTGCCAAGCCCACACCATCTGTCAAAGGCACATCGCTATCGCTATCAAACGCGATGTTGAACAGGTAGTCGCCTGATCCAGTCAGTACCGGTGACACAAATATACCTGACGTCCAGGGCGTCTTCTCGACCGTGGCACCAACCACCGATCCAAAAGTCACTTCCGAACCGTTCGGCAGTGTCAATGAAATATTGAATCCATTGGCCTCCGGAGGTGTATCCGAGACTTGGACGAACACCTCGACATAAGCGGTATCGCCTGGACTGGCCAGTGTATCACTGACATCGACGGTAACGGCGCCAGCCGCACCCGTGGCCCCAATGGCTAAACACCCCATCGCAGCAATGCTAAGTAAAGCCTTCACAAGTCCTCCTCCGGTACAAAGCCGGCATAAATGTCAATATTACAGCCAGACAAGCGGCGTCGAAGAGAAGAGCGGAACAAACTCCTCAGGCTCCTCCACAGGCAGACTACTAAACTGGCGATTACGCACACCGTTCAGGTCGCTTCCGTCAATATTCCCACTTCCATTGATATCATGGAAGATGGTGTAGTACTCACCAACCGATGGGCTGTTAAACTGCCGATTCCGAGTCTGATTCACATCCGTGCCATCAACTGTCCCGTTTTGGTTAACATCCCCCGGCAGCACGTTGAAACGGAATTGGTAGTCTCCTCCTGCCACCCCATCACCACTGGGGCCATTATCCCCGTCCACCCACTCGCCGTCCAGCAAATTCCCGGCTTGATCGCGAACAGCCTCGTCGTCGAATGCGATAAGCACGCGATTGGCGCCAAGCGAGCTGTCGAGCGTCCAGGTAGCCACGTGCGTCAACGGGTCATAGCTGAAACCGGTGACCTGGTAGCTACCGGTGCCGGTCACAAGCAGGTTCAGGTCTGCCTGATCAACCTGCACGTCTTCGCTGAACTTCACCTTAATTTGGTTAATGTTCGACCACGGCAACGTCTTGAGCTGATCAGCGCCACGCACCAGCGAGAAGCCACCCAAACCATTGGGGTCATACCCATTGGCACCCAGATAGT
>CAYNMV010000071.1:0-19529 GCA_964398315.1 uncultured Tepidisphaeraceae bacterium
CAGCATCGCCGTCATCCGCGCGGTGGGGGTGGAAACGGGCGGTTCCAACATCCAGTTCGCCATCAATCCGGCCAACGGCGAGATGGTGGTTGTCGAGATGAATCCGCGCGTCTCGCGCTCATCCGCCCTGGCCAGCAAGGCCACCGGCTACCCGATCGCCAAGCTGGCGGCGAAGCTGGCCGTGGGCTACACGCTGGATGAGCTGCCCAACTACATCACCAGCAGGCGGTTCACGCCGGCCCAGGATGTGGCGATGGGGCATGACCCCACCCGCTCGGGCACGATGCGTGGCACGAGCCTGCGCGACCAGTACGAGCAGTGGACCAGCGCCTGTTTCGAACCGACCATCGACTACTGCGTGATCAAGATCCCGCGCTGGACCTTTGAGAAGTTCCCCGATGCCGATGAGACGCTGACGACGCAGATGAAGAGCGTCGGCGAGGCCATGGCCATTGGCCGCACGTTCAAGGAGGCCCTTCAGAAAGGCATCCGCTCGATGGAGGTCAAGCGCTTCGGGTTTGGCCTGGACAAGTTCGACAAGTGGCTCAACGCCCAGCGGGCGCAGGAGGCGGGCAACACGCCCGCCGCGGCCCCGGGCAAGCCGGATGAGGAGATCGACCGCGAGTTCCCGATCGAGGAGGAGAAGCTCCGCCGCAAGCTCGCCGTCCCCAGCCAGGGCCGGCTCTACTACATCCGCTACGCCCTGAAGATGGGCTGGTCGATCGACCAGATCCACGAACTGACCCACATCGACAAGTGGTTCCTGGGGCAGATGAAGGAGCTGGTCGATTTCGAGGGCACGCCCGAGGAGGCCGCCCGGCACTGGGAGATGCGGAAAACGCAGCCGGAAGCCTTCGCGCGCATCATGCGCAAGGCCAAGGAGTACGGCTACAGCGATGTGCAGTTGGCGCACATCTGGGATCGGCCGGTGGCGGAGGTCCGGGCGGCACGGCAGGCCGCGGGGGTCCATCCGGTCTACAAGCTGGTCGATACCTGCGCCGCCGAGTTCGAGGCCTCCACACCGTACTACTACTCGACCTACGAGCAGCCTTACACCCAGAATGGCAAGCTGGTCATCGAGGATGAAATCCGCCTGACCGACAAGCCGAAGATCATCATCATCGGCGGCGGGCCGAACCGCATCGGGCAGGGGATCGAGTTTGACTACTGCTGCGTGCAGGCCGCCTTCGCCTGCCGCGAGCTGGGCCTCGAATCGGTCATGATCAACTCCAACCCGGAGACGGTCAGCACCGACTACGACACCAGTGACCTGCTGTTCTTCGAGCCGCTGACACACGAGGATGTGCTGAACATCTGCGAGCGACTCAACGGCAGGCCGTTTGGCGAGCCCGGCGGGCTGGTCAAGGGCGTCATTGTGCAGTTTGGCGGGCAGACGCCGCTGAACCTGGCGCGCGGCCTGGCCGAGGCCGGCGTGCCCATCCTGGGCACCACCGTTGACTCCATCGACGCCGCCGGCGACCGCGAGCAGTTCCGCGACCTGGTGCAGAAGCTCGGCCTGAAACAGCCGGCCAACGGCATCGCGCGCAATGTCGAGGATGCCCGGCGGGTGGCCAGGGAAATCGGCTATCCCGTGCTCGTCCGCCCCAGCTTTGTGCTCGGCGGCCGGGCGATGGAGATCGTCAGTGATGAGGATCAGCTCAACTACTACATGGCCGAGGCGCTGCAGGCCGCCGGCACCGGCGCAACCCAGACCGAAAGCCCCATCCTGATCGACAAGTTCCTCGATCACGCCACCGAGGTCGATGTCGATTGCCTGGCGGATTTTGATCCCGCCGGACAGGGTGATGGCGGCCAGGCGATCGTCATCGGCGTCATGGAGCACATCGAGGAGGCGGGCATCCACTCCGGCGACTCGGCCTGCGCCCTACCGCCGTATTCGCTGCCCAGGCAACTGGTTGAGCGGCTGAAACAGCAGACGCGCGAACTGGCCCGGGCCCTGCGCGTGCGCGGGTTGATGAATGTGCAGTACGCGATCAAGGACGATGAGATCTACCTGATCGAGGTCAACCCCCGCGCCAGCCGCACCGTGCCGTTCGTCTCCAAGGCCACCGGCCAGCCGTGGGCGAAGATTGCCGCCAAGGTGATGACCGGCAAGAGCCTGGCCGAGCTGGGCATCACCGAGCTGCCCGATCCAGTGCACACCAGCGTCAAGGAAGTGGTCTTCCCCTTCAGCAAATTCCCCGGCGTGGATGTCATCCTCGGCCCCGAGATGCGCAGCACCGGCGAGGTGATGGGCATCGACGAGAACTTCCCGCTTGCCTTCGCCAAGAGCCAGATCGGCGCGGGGACGAACCTGCCGACCCGCGGCACGGTGTTCATCAGCGTGCGCGATCAGGACAAGGGCCTGATCGTGCCGGTGGCGAAGATGCTGGCCGATGCGGGGCTGAACCTGATCGCCACCAGCGGAACCCACCGCGTGCTGGATGCCGCCGGCGTGGCCGTGACGCGCATCGCCAAGCTGGCCGAGGGCCGGCCCAACATCCGCGACTACATCAAGAACGGCCAGGTTCACCTGCTGATCAACACACCGACCCGCAAAGGCCCGCAGACCGATGAGGGCAAGATCCGGGCGATGTCGGTCACGCACAAGGTGCCGATCGTCACCACCATGACCGGCGCCCTCGCCGCCGCCAAGGCGATCCTGGCGCTTCAGAAGGGAGACTGGACAGTCCGGCCGCTGCAGGAGTATCACGGGGCAGCAGAGTCAGCAGGCGGTCGTCAGTAGAAAGCAGCCCGGCCGGCTGCTTGCAGGCCCATGCATCTTGTCCTCGATCCTGATCGCATCCTCTGCCCGGCACTGCTCGGATTTGGAGCGCGGCTTGATCCGCTGATCGAGCACCCCATGGGCGCTGAGCGCTGGGAGCGCCTGTGGCGGCGGATTGACCTGATGCGGCTGCCGCTGCTGCGGGTGATCGTGCCGGTGTCCACCTTCGCGCCCGAGGGGCGGGCGCGGTTCAACACACCGGCGATGGAGGCGTTGCAGCGCGTGCTGGCGGCGGCCGGGGCGCGCGGGATGGCGGTCATCTGGGGGATCGACAGCGAGGGGATGGTCTTTGATGGCAAGAGCGATCCCGACCTGCACGAGGCCTTCGCCGATGCCACGGCCCACCTGATCCTGGAACGCGGCCACGCCTGCATCCGCTACCTGAATCTCTTCGATGCCCCCAACCAGGGCCGCAGCTTCCGCGCAGGATCGCCGGAACACAATTACGCGCTCTGGGCGGATGCGATGCGGGCGGCGGATGAACTGCTGGTGGAGCGCGGCATCACGCATGACCGCGCCCGCCTGATCGGGCCATGCAACGATGGGCACCACTGGCACCTGCACGCCGCCGATGACCTGGGCGATCTGCTGGGAGGGGTGGCGGTCCATGCCCACCCGCGCGATGCGCTGGTGCGCGGGTGCCAGCTCGAATCGGCCTGGCGCGCCGCCCGTCAGCAGATGACCGACCGCGATCAGATGCACACGCCGCTGATCCTGAGCGCCTGCGGCCTCGGCGATGATGTGGGGGAGGATGATCGCCAGTGGCACGTGCGCAAGGTGTGGTACGCGGTGGCGATGGCCGACCTGGCCGCCCAGGCGCTGCGGGCCGGGCTGGCGGGGGCGATTTACCGCACGCTGGATGATGCGATGGCCCCGCGCAGCCTGTGGGGCCTGTGGGATTCCACCAGCGCCTATGACCGCGATGGCGAGCCGCGCCCTGTGGCGCGTGCCTGGGCGCTGCTCAGCCGCTGTTTCCCGCCCGCAGCGCAGACGGTGGCAACAGAGCATGATGCGCCCGAAGGTGTCCGCGCAGCTGCCGCACGGATTGATGGAAAGGCGGAGGCTGGGGAGGGCTGGTCCATCCTGCTGGTCAATCGCCGCCCCGAACCGCTGGAGGTGATGATCCAGTTCCCCGCGCCTGCCTGCGGGCTGTGCCGCTTTGACTGCTTCGAGAGTGCCTGCCCGACCGATTACGAGGGTTTCCCCATCCCGGCGGCAACCGATCTGTCCACCGACCCCGCCGGCCGACTCGATCTGCACCTGCCCGCCAATGGGATGATGGTGATCAGCTCCATTTCGAGTTGATGTCAGGTGGAAAAGAGAGTGTTCGCCAGGGCCAGTGCCTCGCTCCGGGTGTGGAGGCGGTCTTCCAACTGGGCATCGTAGACGGCATCCAGCACGCGCTTGAAGGCCGGCCCGGGGCGGTGGCCGGCGGCGATCAGGTCATCGCCGGTGATCAGCGGGGCGGGGGCGACCTCGGTGGCGGACAGGTCATCGAGCCGCGCATCCAGCCACGCGATCCGCTCGACCTGCACACCGATCTGCCGCAATGCCGCCAGCAGCGCGCGCGACCAGGGCGCGGTGGGCATGGCCAGGAATCGCTTCATGGCCGCGATGCGCGGCTCGGCATCTTCCAGCAGCGGGGCGAGGCTGGTGAGAATGGCCTCCATCTCGGCCGATTCATCGTTGCTGATCTTGAGCGCCTGGCGGCAGGCCCGCACCGCATCCTGCACAGGCCGGCGCTGCAGCAGCGGGCGCAGGTCGGTCCGGGCGGCCTGCCACTGGTAATCAAGTGTGGCCGCGGCCAGGGCCGCGCTGAAGGGGATCGTCACCGATGGAGCAACGTTCAGGAAAATGGAGCGCGCCTCATCCAGTTCCGCTCCTTCAGCGCTGCGCAGGAAGCGGAAGAGGATATCGACCAGGGCAAAGCGCCAGAGCATCCGCCACGCGGCCGCGCGGGTGGTGGGCGTGAGCATGGCCCGCAGTTCATCGGCGATGCGCTCGGGGCTGATGCGGACAAGCTGCGGGGCATGGCTGCGGATGGCCTCGGCGGTGGCCGGGTCGATGGCCAGGTCGAACCGGGCGGCGAAACGCACCGCCCGCAGCAGGCGCAGGTGATCCTCGTTGAAGCGCTCGGCCGGCGTGCCGATGGCGCGCAGCCGCCGTGCGGCCAGGTCGGCCTGCCCGCCAACATAGTCGATGACCCGGTTGGTGATCGGATCAAGGAACAGGCCGTTGATGGTGAAATCACGGCGGCGGGCATCCTGCTCGGCGGTGGTGAACTGCACATGCTGCGGTCGACGGCCATCGAGGTACGGCCCTTCACTGCGGAAGGTGGCCACCTCCACCACGCTGCGGCGGTGATGCACCAGGATCACCCCGAACGCCGCCCCGACGGCTTCGGTATGCCTGAACAGCTCGCGCACGCGCTGGGGCGGGGCATCGGTGGCGATGTCGTAATCCTTGGGCTGCAGGCCAAGCAGCTCATCGCGCACGCATCCCCCGGCGAAGTAGGCCTCGTGGCCGGCAGCGCGCAGGCGATTGAGCACCGCAAGGGCATCATCGCGCGAGCAGGCGGGTTTTTTGCCGGCGGGAGCATCCATGGCCGGCCAGAGCATATCGCGCCGGGCGGATCGGATAAACGTGGGGGGATTCAGCGGGCAGCGCGGTGGCGCTTCTTTGCCTGTTGGGTTGGCTGGGGCATATCCTTCGGCTCTTCGCGTTTCCCGCCGCCCCCCTTATGATGCCCGCGTTATGGCGCGCAAGGACCACCCGAATTTCTCGCCGCGGATCGTCAATCGGCGGGCGTTCCACGATTACGAGATCACCGCGAAGCTGGAGTGCGGCATCGTGCTGACCGGCTCGGAAGTCAAATCGCTGCGCCTGGGCAACGCCAATCTCAACGAGGCGTTTGCCCGCGTGGAGCAGGGGAACCTGGTGCTGCATGGCATGCACATCGACCCCTACGCCAAGGCGACACTCACCTGGAACCATGATCCCACGCGCCAGCGGCGGCTGCTGGCCCATCGCCGGGAAATCCGCAAGCTCGAATCCGAGCTGAAGACAAAGAGCGTGACGCTGGTGCCGCTGGCGGTCTATTTCAAGGATGGCCGGGCCAAGGTGGAGATCGGGGTTGGGCGGGGCAAGAAAATGCATGACAAGCGCGAGAGCATCAAGCGCAAGGAGCAGGACCGCGAACTGCGGCGGATCATGAGCCGCAGGGGATAAGGAGATGGGTGATGAGCAAGGGGGGGCTGTGCCAGATCGCACTGTTTTGCCCATCGCACACTGCCCCATCACCCCAAGCAAGACAACGGCGGGTGGGGCGCGTAAGATCGTTCTGTGTCGGCAAGCAAGGGTAAAGTCGTGGTCGCGATGAGCGGCGGGGTGGATTCCTCGGTCGCCGCAGCGCTGCTGTTGCGCGAGGGGTACGAGGTGATGGGGGCGTTTTTGCGCCTGGGAACGCCGCCGGGGGTGGAGGCGGCGGAGGAAGTGTGCGAGTTGCCGCCCGCGGGACAGGCCAGGGCGGGCAAGCAGGGGTGCTGCTCGGTGCTGGATGCGGCCGATGCCCGGCGGGTGGCGGGGTTGCTGGATATCCCGTTTTACGTGCTCAATTTCCAGGATGATTTTTCCCGTGTGATTGACTACTTCGTGGCCGAGTACAACGCCGGCCGCACGCCGAACCCGTGTGTGCGCTGCAATGACTGGCTGAAGTTCGGTAAGCTGGCCAAGTATGCCGAGGCGGTGGGGGCCCAGTACATCGCCAGCGGACACTACGCCCAGGTCGGCATCGATCCCGCCACCGGATGCAAGAGCCTGCTGCGCGGGCGCGATCACCGCAAGGATCAGTCATACGTCCTGTTCGGCATGGACCGCAAGACGCTGGACCACACCCTGCTGCCCATCGGCGGCTACGAGAAGCACGAGGTGCGGGCGCTGGCCGAGGAGCTCAAGCTGCCGGTCTTCAACAAGCCCGACAGCCAGGAGATCTGCTTCGTCCCCAACCAGGATTACGCCGGGCTGGTCAAGCGGCGCACGCCCGAGCGCGTGTGCGAGGGTGAGTTCGTGGATGAGGCGGGGCAGGTCGTTGGCCGCCATGGCGGGCACCAGCATTTCACCATCGGCCAGCGCAAGGGAGTTGGGGTGGCCTTCGGCCGGCCGATTTACGTCGTTGGGATCGACCCGGCCAGCAATCGCGTGACCCTGGGCGATAAGGATGCCCTGTTCCGCAAGTCGCTGCGGGCCAACCAGGTGAATGTGCTGAGCGCGCGGGTTCGCCCCGGGGAGCCCATCGCATGTGCCGCAAAAATCCGCTATAATCACACGCCTGAGCCGGCCACGGTCGAGTGGGATGGCGCGGACGGCCTGCGCGTCACCTTCGATGAGCCGCAGGCCGCCATCACGCCGGGACAGGCGGTGGTCTGCTATGACGGCGATGTCGTCCTGTGCGGCGGGTGGATTGAGCGCGGAGAATGAGCAGGTGACTGCCTGCGCGCGTCTCAACGGCCATCACCTGCGGCCGGGGTTACCGCCAGCGGCCGGGATCACCGCCAGCGGCCGGGGCGTGCCGGGTCTGCGGTATCGTCTGGACGGAACAGCAACAAATCGCCATGGCCGATGGTATAACAGGGGGAAGGAGTCTCTCATGCGACACCTGCTGGTTCTGCTGATCGTGGCCGTGATGGGGCTGACACCGGGCTTCGCCAGCGCGGAGTTTGAGAACCCCAAGGCCAACATTCCCCCCAAGGCCAAGCCGCAGCGCCGCAACGCCGGCGAGGGATTCCCGCCGCTGCCGCTGCCGGCCACGCCACTGCGGCGCTCGGAGAAGAAGCGCGAGCCATCGCCGCCGGCGCTGGTGGGCAACATCACCTTCAGCCAGCAGGCCGCCAGGCAGGCGGGGCTGGACTGGCAGACCACCATCATTGACATCGAAAAGTGGGTGCAGTGGACCAACCAGCAGCTTGGCCAGAAATACCGCTTCGTCGGCACCGATTTCGCCAAGTTCAGCTACGATCCAACCGAACTGCCCATCCTCTACTTCACCGGCTGGAAGCCGCTGCCGAAGTTTGACGATGGCACCATCCAGAGACTACGCCGCTACCTGCTGGATGGCGGGACCTGGGTGGTGCACAGCAATTGCGGCCGGCCGGAGTTTAACGAGAGTTTCCGCCGCGAGATCAAGCGCATCTTCCCTGATCGCGAGCTGTCCGGCATCCCGACGGATCATCCGCTCTTCTCGGCCTTCTACACCATCACGGAGATGAAGGTGCGCGAGGGGACCAAGCCGTGGAAGACGATCCCGCCGTACCTGGAAACGATCAACATCGGCACGCGGGCGGCGGTCATCTTCTCGCCGATCGACCTGTCGTGCGGATGGGATGCCGAGGCCAATCCGATCGAAGGCGGCGTGCTCTATGACCAGCAGGATGCCCTTAAGCTCGGCAGCAACATCGTGACCTACGTGCTGGCCGAGTACCAGTATGCCCGCTTCTTCGACCACCAGAAGGTCTACCACCAGGCCGAGCAGGCCACGCGCGATCAACTGGTCCTCGGCCAGGTTGTGCACAATGGCGACTGGGATGCCACCCCGCACGGCCTGCCGAACCTGCTCAAGCACATCGATGAGAGCACCACGTTGAACGTGCAGTTCAAGCGCGTGCCGGTGGACCCGGGCAAGCAGAACATCTTCCAGTTCCCGATCCTCTACATGTCCGGCCAGCGCGACTTCAAGTTCAGCGCTGAAACCCGCCAGCGCCTGCGTGAATACCTCGACCACGGCGGCGTGCTGTTCGTTGATTGCGTTATCGGCAACAGCGAATTCGACCACGCCTTCCGGCGGGAAATCGCTCAGATCTACCCCGACCGCAAGCTGGAGGCCCTGCCCGCGGATCATCCGCTGTACACCTTCGTCTTCGATGCATCCCGCGTGCAGCTTGCGCCGCTGGCCCGCCAGCTTTTCCCGCAGCTTAACTCGCCGCTGATCGAGGCGATCGAGGTGGATGGCACGCTGCCGGTGATCTATTCGCGCCTGAGCCTGAGCGCGGGATGGGAACAGCTTCCCCGCGCCTACAACGTCGGCTACGCCGATGCCGATGCCCTGAAGCTGGGCGTGAATGTGCTGATGTACGCGATCACGCATTAGACCGAATTTGCAGATTCATGTTTACTGTGCAGCGCGGGTTGGCACGTGCGTGAAGGGATTGCTCTCAACACGCACTTGATAACCGACGCCACAAAGAAGGGGTGAGCATCCGCCTGTAAGCCGCTCGAATCGGCATAAGTGCGTGCCAAAGCAGCAAGGGAGGCCGTGTGGATTTCCGCACGGCCTCCCTTGCTGTTGAGCGCCAGTTCCGTTCCCAGGCGCGGGACGGAGTGAGGGATGCAGCACCTTCTGCAATCACTCAACCCCGTTCACTCAGTTCCGTCCCTGGTTCGGCTGGCCCTGCTGCTGGCGTTGTTGCTGCTGCTGGGGTTGATTGGCGCTGCCGGCAGCGGGCTGGGTAACCGGGTCGAGATTGTAGAACGCCATCAGGACGCGCCGGGCGATGGTATCGCGCATCTTGTCGGCATCGTCGGGCCACTGGTTCTGGCGCTGCCGCAGGTTGCGCAGATGCTGGGTCAGGTTCTCGGCCAGCGTGTCGGCCGTCAGGTCCATGGGGACGATCAGCCGCCATTCGCCGGCCTGCTCACCGGCGGCAGGGCGTGATTCTTCCAGCGCGGTGACAATCATGCGCTGGGCGCCGGCCTCGCGCGGCAGACCCATCAGGCCGATCTTCGAGCCGTCAGCCACGCCAAATGTATTGGCCGATGCGCCATATTGACGCTGGCGGCCGCCTTCAGTGCCGGCGGCGGGCTGGGCCTGGGCTTCACCCGCCGGGGCGCGGGCGACATCGCGCTGCTGGGGCGCGGCCACCGGGCGCAGCGGCAGGCGGCCAATCGCCTCAGAGTCCTTCACCTCCACCCGCACGAGCACGGCATCGCTAAACAGCTCATACCGGTCGAAGTTGAGCGGCTCGTTGTACTTCTGCTGGAATGCCCCCTCGAACGCCTGGAGTTCCTCGATCAGCGCCTTGCGCCTGGCCTCGCTGAGCTGGCCCAGTTCGTTGCGGTTTACCCGGCTCAGTTGCGTCAGGGCATCGTTGAGCTTGCCCGGCTGCACGGCATTGCGGACGACGGCCGTGATCGTCTGCCGCATTTCCACCGGCTCACGTTCGGGGATCTCCACCGCTTCGCCGGGGAAACGGCTTTCCAGATCCTGGCGGATCGCCTGCTTCGATTCCTCCATCGTCTGCTGACGCTGCTGCTGCTGGGCCTGTTGGCCTGCGCCGCGCTGCTGCTGAGCCAGCGATGGCAGGGATACTGCGCCGACGGCCAGTGCCGTGACCAGGAGTGTGGTGCGCGCTTTCATGGGTTCTCCTTCCGCGGATGAGACAGGACCATGCAGCCCCGTGCCGCATGGTGACAGGGCGTCCGGTTACGCCCTGGCTTCAGCCGCGCCGCAAGCCGCATGCCTTTCGCAGATGTGATGGATAAAACGCATTGTCACAGGAAAACGCAAATCGAGCTGATGCAGATGCGGCAGCGGCCTGGAATGTCAGCGCATCCCGCGCTGGGTGTTGCTCAGGATGCGGACATGGGTACAGTCTGCCATGATGCGCCCCCGCACGGGGGGCAGCCCAGCATGAGGATGTTATGAGCGATCTGCATTATTTCCGTCCGGAGTGGATTCAGAAAACCGACCAGGCCCTGAAGGTGGATGTCTGCATCTATGGCGCCAGCAGCGCCGGGGTGACGGCGGCGGTCGAAGCGGCTGGCCGCGGGCTGAGCGTGGCCCTGCTCCAGCCGGGCAAGTTCATCGGCGGGCTGACCACCGGCGGGCTGGGCGAGACCGATTACGGCCGCAAGCACGTCATCGGCGGCCTGTCGCGCGAGTTTTACCGCCGGGTGGGCAAGCACTACGGCAAGGATGAGGAATTCAAGTTCGAACCGCACGTCGCCAGCGCTGTTTACGATGCCATGCTGGCCGAGAAGGGGATCGAGCCGATCCTCTGCCAGTACCTCGACCGGGTGGAGAAGGACGGCGCCCGGATCAAGGCCATCACGCTGCTGGGCGGCCTGCGGGTTGAGGCCCGCATCTTCATGGACTGCTCCTACGAGAGCGACCTGCTGGCCGCGGCGGGCGTGAGCTACACCGTCGGCCGTGAGTCAAATGAGCAGTACGGCGAGACGCTTAACGGCATCCAGGTGCTCGGCAAGCACCAGTTCAGCCATCCGGTCGATCCGTTCATCCGCGAGGGCGATCCTTCCAGCGGCCTGCTGCCGCAGATCGTCAACGAGGATCTGAGCAAGAAGATCGGCCAGGGCGACAAGCGCGTGCAGGCGTACTGCTTCCGCGTGTGCATGACCGATGATCCAGCGCTGAAGATCGACTGGGCCAGGCCGGAGAAGTTTGATCCGCTCCAGTATGTCCTGGCCGCCCGGTGGTTCAGCGGCGACAAGGATGAATACAACGAGCAGCTCAACGGCCCCGATGACACAACCCCGCGCAAGTTCGACATCTTTCCCAACAAGACCCCCGGCGGTTATCACAAGACCGACACCAACAACCATGGCCCGGTCTCATCCGACTTCATCGGCGCCAATCACGAATGGGCCGAGGCCTGCTATGAGAAGCGCGAGGAGATTTTCCAGGCGCACGTGACCTACCAGCAGGGGTATTACTGGTTCATGGCCAACAGCCAGGAGGTGCCCGAGCGCTATCGCCGGGCCTATCAGCGCTGGGGCCTGCCCAGGGATGAGTTCGCCCAGACCAGCCACTGGCCGCACCAGCTCTATGTGCGCGAGGCCCGGCGGATGGTCAGCGATTTTGTCATCACCGAGCGGGATGTGCGCGGCCAGCGCAAGACCGAAGGCTCGATCGGCATGGGCAGCTACGGCATGGACTCGCATAACTGCAGCCGCTTTGTCATGCCCGATCCCCAGACCGGCAAGCCGCGCGTGATGAACGATGGCGATGTGCAGGAGCACGGCTTCCCGCCGTACCCGATTCCCTACCGCTGCATCGTGCCCAGGGCCAGCGAGTGCCAGAACCTGCTGGTGCCGGTGTGCGTCTCCAGCAGCCATATCGCCTATGGCTCAGCGCGGATGGAGCCGGTGTTCATGGTGCTCGGCCAGAGCGCGGCCATCGCCGCCTCCATCGCCATCAAGGAGGGGATCAGCGTGCAGGAGGTGGCCTATGCCAGGCTCCGTCCGCTCCTCGAGGCCGCTGGCCAGGTGCTGGAATCCGAAAAGTGATGGGATAAGGCTGAGTGCTGAAAGCAGAAAGAGGAAGGCAAACCGCCTGGTCTGCCTTCCTCTTTTCTTTCAGCCTTTTGTTCTTGCAGAACCCAGAGGTCAGTCCTATCCCTGCATGCTGATGGAGGCTTCCATGCGGGCGTTGGGGGCGGGCAGGTCCAGGGTCTTGGCCATGGCGCCGGCCTTGGTTTTCTGGAGCTGCTGCATGAGCATGACCCAGGTTTCGCGCTGGTAGCGCAGCAGCTCGAGCGCTTCATCCAGGGGCTCGACCTCATGGTTGACGTTGGCGTCGATCAGCTTGCGATAGGCGAAGTTGTAGATCGCCGCCAGCTTGCCACACAGATCGGGGGCCTGGTCGTGGCGCAGGGTGCTGATCAGTTCCAGCACGATCTTCTGCACGCGGGTGATGAGCGTATAGCTGTTCTCGTAGTTCCTGGCCTGCAGGGCAGCCCGCGCCTGCTCGCCGAAGCGAATGGCGCCATCATACAGCATGAGCTGAAGCTGCTCCGGCGTGGCGGTCAGTACCTTCGTGCGGAGATAGTTTTGCGCGGCTTGCGGGTTCATGGCTTGGTACAGATATCCGGGCGATGTTATCTGTATCGGCCAGAACGGGGGGGGACGTTCACCAAACTCGGCGGATTGGGGCGCGGGGGGGGTGGATGATCAGCGGATCGGGTGACTGTGTGAGCGATCAAAACCCGCCGGTTTCCGCGCTGATCACGTCATTCCCCGCCCGCGCATCACCCTGGTGTCCTACGCCGCCCGCTGCTGCGGCTGGATGAACTGGATGGCGTTGAGCGACTGCTGCTGGCTTTGCAGGTTGGCCAGCACGCTCTCCATCTGGGCGAACTGGCGCTCCAGCCGCTCGCGCTTGGCCTGGAGGAGCTTGTCCAGGCTGTTGATGCGGTCCTGGAACTGGTTGGTGACGGTGTCGAGCTTCTGGTTTTCGCGCGTGACAATGCCGGAAACCGGGTCGATCAGGCGGTTGATGCGGTTTTCCAGGGCATAGGCGAGGCCGCCGCCGGTGGTGGCCGCCCCCAGGTTCTTGCCGGTGATCACCCCATCGGCGGCGGCCGTGACCAGCCCCAGGTCAAAGGCGGCCTGTGAGGCGTTGAGCGCTTCGACCGAGAAGGTCTCGGTGCCGGTGGTGGTCAGGTCGGTCAGGCGCAGGGCCCGGCCGTCGCTGGAAAGATCGGCCTTCACCTTGCCGCCGCCCGCGGCGTTGATGCGTTCGATCACATCCGCCAGCGTGCGCGCCTCGCCGAGCGAGACATTGACGCTGGTGCCGTCCTTCATGGTGATCTTGAAGTCGTCCTTGCCCTCGCCGAGCGTGCGGATGCCGCGGCCTTCGTTGGCGCTGCTCAGGGACATCTCCTCGCTGACGCCGCCGGTGAGCAGGGTGAACAGCTTGCTGACCGATTCGGAATCATCGGCGTAGGCTTCGCGGAAAACATCCTCGTCGAAGGTCAGCTCGCCATTGGCGTAGCGCAGCCCCACCTGCGACAGCAGGCGGTACTTGCCGGCATCGGGGATGGCGGTGCTGAAGACGGCGAAGATTTCACTTTCGATCCGGCGCACGGTGGTGTCGCCCAGCAGCAGGCCGCCCGTGTTGGTCTTGCTGTCCCACTTGGTCAGCTCGTCGATCTTCTTGACCATCTCGTTGAAGGTTTCGGTGAACTTCGTGAGGGTCTCGATCGCCTTGTCGGGGGTGGAACTGACAGTGAGATTGACCGGGCCGTTGGAGACGCCGTGCAGATCGAGGGTGACGCCGGGAATGATGCCGGTGATCTGGTTCTGGCCACTGGTGACCAGCAGGGGGCGCTCGATGTCGCCGTTGCCCATCAGGACGGCGGCATCCTGTGCTTCAACCAGGGTGGTGGTGGCCAGTTGGGTGGTGCCGGCATCAAAGCTGATCCGTCCATCGTAACCGCTGTTGCGCCCGTTGAGCGACAGGCGGTAGGGGGTGCCGCTGGAGCCGTCGTTGATGATGCTGGCGTAGACGCCGAAGCCGGTATCGTTGATTTTCTGCTGCACCTTGGCCAGCGTGTCGGTGGCCGACACCTCGATGGTCAGCTCGAACGAGCCATCGATGCGGCCATCGACGGCCTCGCCTTCGAGGCGCAGGTCCTTGGCGGTGGTGCCGGTCAGGCCGGTGACTTTCATCTTGCCCACGCCGCCGGTGGTGTCGGTCAGCAGCAGGCCATCGCCGTTCTCGTTGATCGAGGCGGTCACGCCGATCGAGCGGGAATTGATGGCGTTGATGATGTCACCAAGGGTCTTGAACTCGCCCTTGCTGGTGTCGATGGTGGCTTCAACGCCATTGGCGGCGGTGATTTTGAAGCTGCCCGCGCCCACGCCTTTGCCGCCGTTGTAGCTGTCGAGGGCCATGCTTTCAGAGACCCACTGGCGCTGCAGGTTCTTGCCGACGGCGATGGGGGTGTTGGAGTCAAAGGTGCCGGCCAGGCCAAGCTGGGCGGCGGTGTCGCCGCCGCCGACTTCAGCGATCACCAGGTCGCCGGTCTGCCCGGACTCATCGACGATCTGGATGCCGTTACCCGCGCTGTTCAGTTGCGCGGTGATGCTCAGGTTCGGATTGTTGCTGAGGGCATCCAGCACATCCTGCACCGTCTTCGCGCCAGACAGGTCGATCGTGGCGCTGGCGCCGCGGCGGTCGGTGATCTGGATCTGGCCCAGCGTCAGACCCTTGCCGCCATTGAGGGCGGCCAGCGAGACGCTGTTGAGGCTCCCCAGCACGTTAGAGCCGGTATGGGCCGGGCCGGTGGTGCTGCCCAGCAGGCCCAGGTCGGCGGCGGTGCGGCCGCCGTCAATCTCGTTGACGGTGATGCTGCCTGCGCCGGTCAGGTCGACGAGCCGGATACCGCTGCCATCAGGGCTCAGCTCAGCGCGCACCTTGCCAGCGCCATCGGTGTTGATCTTGTCGATCACCTGCCCGATGGTTTTGGCTCCGGCCAGGTCGACGTTGACGTTGGTGGTGCCGAGCACGATTTCGAAATCGCTGCCCTCGACCTGGCGCACGCCACGGCCGTCATTCAGGGTGGAAAGGGCGGTGGAGCGGCCCAGGTAGCTGATGGATGCGCCGGTGATCGTGTCCGCGCTGCTGGCGGCGGCGTAGCCACTGGCGATGCCGAGGTCCTGGGCGGCATGGCCGTTGGCCAGGTCCTGCACGGTCAGCGTGCCGCTGCCGCCGCTGATATCGCTGAGCACCAGGCCGCTTTCGCCGATGCTGGCCCGCACGCCGATGTCCAGCGAGGTGTTGATCTTCTTGACGATGTCATCGAGCGTGACGGCGGCGCTGATGTCGATGTTGGCGCTGTTGCCCGCGCGGTCGGTGATGCGGAAGATGCCGCGGCGGATGCCTTCGCCGCCGCGCAGCTCCGACAGATTGGCCTGCTTGCGCAGGTCGCCGCCGCCCATTTCGATGGTGATGGTGCCCGCGCCGACGGTCGTCTTGTCCGTATCAGCAAAGCCGCGGGTGACCATCTGCTGGCTGGTGACCAGCCGGGCCACCTGGAAGGTATAGGACCCAACACTGGCCCCCGGGCCGGCGGTGGCGGTCAGGACGTTCTCGTTGCTGCTGCTGGTGGTGGCCTGGGTGAAGGTGCTGGGCTTCTTGAGCGTGGTTGCGCTGATGCGCAGGCTGGTCAGGCGCATCGACAGGTCGGTGAACGCCAGCTTCTTTTCGTTGGTGCGCTCGATGCGGCTCTGGAGCTGGCTCTTGGGCCGGCTCTCGATGCTCATCAACTGATCGATGATATCGCGGGAATTGATCCCGCTGATCAGGCCGACGCTGGAAGTGATACGTCCCATGGTTTCTTCTGGTCTTATCGACCGGGCGGGGGGACGAAGTTGCGGCCGCGTGGAAATATCCGCGGCTTACAATTCGCGCCCCATCCCATCTAACTGATCCCGGCGGCATGACCGCCCGCGATGCGGGTGCGGATCCGCGAACCGCTCGCACGCCACCCGCTGCACATCCTGAGCAACTTTCCGCATCACCTGGCGTTGTTCCAGCAGGCATTCCACCGCCCACATTGCCAGGAACCGCTGCTGCGCCTCCCGCACCACTCGCAATCGCTCTGCCGTCGTCGCCAGATTACACATCCGTGGTCAACCTCCCTGGTCAGCAATGGTTATCGGACGGTTTGTCGTGGGGACATGAGCGAAAGCGGGGCAAGGAGTTGGAAGATTACGTTGAGGGTTCAAGGGGCAGACAGAGGCCACAGGCCCGTTGCCCGTGTGGAGCGATGAGGCGGGGCGTGCTGCCGGGTGAATATGGATACCACAACAGCTAGTGGGCGGGCCGGCGGCGCGCCATATTTCAGTGCATGTTCCACGTGGAACATTTGCACAGCGCGTGTTGCGGGCTGGGTGCTGTATCTGGGAGGGGCTCAACCCGTGCGGGTCTTTGAACCGCCAAACCCTGAACCCACCGTGGCAAGCCACCCGCCATTTGTCCTGCTCCGCCCGGCGGATACGATGAGCCCATGTCTTCTGGTCTGGGTGATACGCTGCAAGTCGGTTTGAAGGAATGGGCGGTTTTGTGCCGGGCGCTGGAGGAGGGGCGGCAGGTGATACTGCTGCGCAAGGGGGGCATCTATGAGTCGGCCGGGGAGTTTGAGGTGGAACACCGGCGATTCTTGCTGTTCCCAACGTACCTGCACCAGAAACGCGAGCATCTCAAGCCGGATCAGCACCCGCTGCTGGAGATGCGCGACAGCGAGCCGGAAGCGGTCCGCCTGTCGGCCGGCGCGCACGTGACCGATATCCTCCAACTCCACGATCGCCGGCAGATGGATGCCATCGCCGATCAGCACATCTGGACGCCGGCGCTGGTGGATATGCGTTTCAACTATCGGCCGGAAAATCCGCTGTACCTGCTGATCGTGCGCGTTTATCGTCTGGCCGAGCCGGTGACGATTGCCAACACGCCGGCCTATGCCGGGTGCCGAAGCTGGGTGCCGCTGGACGGGCCCGTGGCGGTGCGCGGGGCAATCCCAGCGCTGGATGATGAAGCGTTCGCGCAGCGGCGGGGGCTGATCCTCGGGAAGGTGGCCGAGTGAGTGAGCTGGTCGAGACGAGCCTCGATGCGCCGCCCGCTGTGCGGGATGAGGCGGCCGCACCGCAGCCCCAGAGGCCGCCATCCCTGGCGCGGCGGCATGGCGGGGCCAACCCCGCACTGCGCCTGGCGGCGGCGGTGAGTGTGGCTGGCATGCTGCTGCTGATCGCAACCTGCATCGGCTGGAGCCTGCGCATCCATCTCTGGCACCTGACCCAGCACGTGCATTACGCCCCGGATATGGCCAACGCCTACGCCTGGGGCAGTCGCGCCCATGCCGATGGCGCGCCCTGGGCCTATGTGAATCTGTATGAAAACGTGCTGAACGAGGCAGCGCCGGGCCGCTATGACCTGGATTATGTCCCGCTGCGCCTGTGGATAATGCAGCGCTGGGTGGCGTGGACGAAGCAGGCCTTCCCCGGCAGCCGCCGATGGCAGCGCGACTATGAATTCAACGCGCCGCTGCTTCGGCTTAATGCGGTGATGGAACTGGCGGCAGCGCTGGCGGCGTTCGGCATCGTTTTCGTCTGGCTGCGGCGGGTGGATCGACACCACCGCGAACATCCGCCAGCCTTGCCGCAGGGCCAATCCTGGCGCCAGTCCTTCCGCCGGGTCTGTCGTGGCTGGGGCCTGCCGGTGGTGGCGTTCCTGCTGATCTGGTTCAACCCCGCCACGCTGATCAGCGCCCATGTCCGGCCAACCTGGGATGTATGGGTTGTGCCGTTCTATCTGGGCGCGGTGCTGTGCGCGATACTGAATGGCTGGTTCACCGCCGGCGTGCTGGTGGGCATTGGGGCGATGCTCAAGGGGCAGCAGTTGATCGTTGCGCCGCTCTTTGTGCTGTGGCCGATCCTGCTGTGGCGCTGGGGGGCAGCGCTGCGGGCAGTGATCGGCTGCGCACTGGCGGTGGGGGTGATCGTTTCGCCGTGGATGCTGACCTATCGGCCCGACAACACGGCGGATCGGATTTATGACCGCGCCGCCATCGCCTGGATCGCCGCCGGGCTGCTGGCGGTGATTGTGGTGACAGGCATCCGCTGGTGGGTGCCGTGGATGCAGAAGCGCTGGCGCGTGGTAGCGGCGGCGGTGGCAACGGCGGCCGTGCTGATCCCGGCGCTGATGGCTCGGCCGGATATGTGGCCGGTGCTGCTTGCTGGCGCGATCGCCCTGGCGCTGGCTGCCGCGCTGCTACCGTTGCGCCAGCAGGGGTACACGCTGGCGGGGGTGCTGGGGATGGGGCTGCTGGCATGCATGTGGCTGTTTCATGGCGGTGATGCCTGGTTTGAGATTGCTTTCCGCTACGGGGGGCTGGTGAAGTTCCCGCAACTGGAGGTCGGCGGCTCCGATTCACTGGCGGGCCTGCTGCAAAACCGGTTTGACTGGCGGCACGATGACATCGTTTTCTCCTGGCCGGCGGGGCACTGGCTTGGCCGGTGGCCGGGGCAGGTGCTGGATGTGACGATGCATGACCTGCTGCTGTGGAGCTTTGCGATTCTGCTGGTGGTGAGCATCATCTCCCTGGCGATCCAGTACCGCCTGCGCAGCGAGCGCTTCCTGGTGGCGGTGGCGATGCCGTGGGTGCTGTTTTTCGCGGTGGCGCCGCTGATGCACGAGCGCTACCTGCTGTGGGGGGCCATGGCGGCGGCGGTGGCGGTGGGGGCTGGATGGGGGCCGGCGCTGCTGGGGGTCTTTCTGTCGATCGTGCAATGGGCAATGTCAGCCCGGCAGATTCTCGGCGATGGCCGCCGGTTCGGTATCGAAGGCTGGCCGTCACTGGGCCAGGACATCATCACTTGGATTCGCCCGTTCCATCCCGGCATTGCCTGGGCGGTGCTGCTCGCGACGGCCGTGCTGCTATATCTGACCCTCATCCCCACCCGCCGGCGCGGGATATTGCATCCTTAAGCGGGCACCCCCCACGGATGACGGCAGACCGCGCGCATCGAGGCGGATCGCCCTGTGAAAGAAGCATCCGCAACCCTGCACCCGCCTGCCCGAAAAATCCGCATGCCCGGCGTCTGGCACCGGGCATGCGGAAGATTGCATTGGCTGAATCGCCATGCTGTGGACCGAATGCGATGAGCAATCGACACGGCCCTGCCCGCCGCTTTCGGTTGTGCAGCTTGCGATATCAGGCCTACTTATTCGCGTAGAACGCCGGCATCGGCTTGCCGAGCTTTTCCCACTGCTTGATGACCACATCGGCCTTGCCGGCGCTGTTGAGCACCTTGGGACCGACCTTGCGGCGGACCATCTGGATGATCGCCTCGCGGCCGGGGCCCAGATAGTTGCGCGGATCAAACTCAGCGGGCTTGGTCGCGAAGACCTCGCGGATCTTGGCCGTCAGCGCCAGGCGCAGGTCGGTGTCGATGT
>CAYNMV010000072.1:0-18705 GCA_964398315.1 uncultured Tepidisphaeraceae bacterium
GGGGGGGTTGGGGCTGGCCGGCGGCCTGCGTGCCGGGGCCGGCGCCGGGCGCGGGTGGCTGGGGATCGCCGGGGGCGGCTTGGGTGTCCTGCGCCTCAGCGGTGGCGGGGACGGCGGCGAGGAGGGTGTGGGTGCCCAGGTGGGCTGCGATCAGCGGATTGGCAATGGGCAGCCAGGTGGCGGGCTGCCCATGGGGTGCATGTACACGCAGCGCTGGCCAGGCAGTCGACTGCCACTGAGGGGGCATGGCCGGGCCGGTCGTGATTGGATTGGGCGAAAAACCAGTGGATACGGGCCAGCCGCCCATACGCGCTGCGCCATGGGCGCTCGGCTGGGTGGTGGGGATGGGGTCCGGCTCGCTGGGGTTGGGATCGGGCAGCTCGGGCGGGGTTGGATCGGCCGGCGGCTGGGCGGGGATGGGGACGCCGCCCGGTTCGCTCTCGGGACGGCCGATCGGGCCGGTGCCGGCGGTGTCAGCAGCGCGGGCAATGCCCCCCTCCACCGCTTCGGAGGTGCCGGCATAGACGTTGCCCTGATCATCCAGCACCAGGGCGCTCACCTCGGACTCGGCGGCATCGTAGAGCACAAACAGCTCGCCGGTCTGGCGGTTGACCCGGTAGACCAGACCATTGGGATCGGTGCCGATGTACAGCGTGTCCCGGCCGTCGTAGGCGAGGCTGAGAAAGTTGCGCTCATCGGTCTTGAGCAGCACCTTCGAGGTGCCATCGGGATTGAGCTGGTGCAATTCGCCATTGGGGCCGGTGGCAAGATACAGCGTGTCATCCACCGCCTGCGCAATCGCCCAGATGTACTGGGCGTTGGCGGGAGCGAGCAACTCGGTGGGCTGGGCGCCCGCCTCATCGATGCGGAGCAGGCGGGCCCGATTGCCGCTGGCGCCGATCAGCAGCCGCCCCTGCCGGTCAATCGCCAGTGCGAAGACGCTGGTGCCATCGGCCAGTTGCAGCATCCGCTCGGTCTTCCCCTCGCGCACGCGCAGCACGATCCCCTCCGGGCCGGTGCCCGCGTAGATCGTCCCATCGGGGCCCTCGACCAGTGCGTAGACGGCGGCGATGCGCGGATCCTGCTCGAGAATCGTCCGCACCGCGCGCGACAGCTTCAGGTCGCCCAGGTTCGTGGCAACCACACCCTCGAACTGGCCCGGCTTGAAGTCGGCTTCATTGGTATGCACCCAGTGGGCTGGCTTCACGGCCAGCGCGGGGGCGGCGAGAGACAGAACGATGGCAGCAAATATCTTCTTCATGGATTTGCAGGAATTTGCAGGAACCGAAGAGCAGTGCACCGTGGGACGATGGTGGCAAACAATTGCTACTGGGTGCCGGCTGGCGGATCGTTGCCGGTGGTGCCATCCTCGCGCGCATCGGACTCGGCGGGTGCGGCCGGTTCGGCCTTGGGCTGAGCCGCAGGTTTGCCCCGGGCCGGCTCCTCCGCCTTTGGCTGGGCGGCCGGTGGACTGGCGGGGGGACGCTGGGCGGCGACTTTCTGCTTGCGTTCGATGGTAATCGTGAACTGGGCCGATCCGCTCATGATGTAATCGGTTGGCAGCGTCTGAACCATCGAGCTGACATAGGGTGTAAAGTTGCTTCGGCCGGCGCCGAGCATGATCTGCCGCCGCGATGAGGGCAGATGCGGCATGGCGGTGCGCCCTATGGCCACACCATCCGCCTCCCGCATCAGACGCACATACAGCGCTTTCTGCTGCACGCCCATCACATCGCCGAGCACTTCGAAGACTTCCTCAACGTTCTCAGCCACGAAGCGGAATGGCTTGCTCATCTGCTCCTGGTTCAGATGCTGCTGCCAGTCGCTGACGCTGAGCATGTACTGCCCATCGGCCAGGTCCTTGGGCAGATCAAACTCAATCGGCAGGATCGCTTCGGCCTGGCGGAACGGGCGATACATCACAAACGCCCGCAGCGTTTCTCCGGGCTCGTAGCTGGTCTTGGGGAGGATAACCGAGCGGATTTCGGCCGCCTGCGACTGCGGGATGACGCGAATCTCGCCGCTCATCTTCTTCACCGCGATGGGCTCAAACGGGTTGGTCGCCGCCGCCATCATCGGCATACCCACCTGGAAGAAGAACGAGCCGCTGTAGGTGTCGGGCACGGCGTTGCGCAGGTGAAGCACGTGCCCTTTCTCGAACTCGAGTGTCAGGTCGTACTCGAGGGTATGGTCCGGCGGCAGCGAGCGCTGGCCCGTGACAGCGGTCATCAGCGCCATCGCGCCAAGCAGGGGCATGAACTGCGGGTGATTGGCGGCCTCGAAGTGATAGGTGCGATCTTCCGTGCCGTTGGTGTAGATGACGCGCAGATCGATCGGGATCATCGCCGGGGCCTTGCCGAGGGTGCCGGCGATACCGAAGGTCTGATCGTTGGTCAGCGTGCCGCGAATCTCGCCCATCGAGCCGAGTTTGAAGCTGGTCATCAGGTTGGCCACGATCGTGTGGATGCGGCCATTGGCCAGTGGCAGCCGTACCGGCCCTTCACTCAGGAACGGATGGCCGAAGCCAAAGACGCGGTCGCCAATCACCTCGGTGGTGGTGCCGATAGCGGTCAGGTCGACATCACCAATCAGCAGTGGGACGGCGATGACCGAGCCGGGTTCCAGCCGGATATCGGCCGCGCCATCAGCGTTGCGCCCGCCGCTGGCCTGCAATGTGGTGAATCCCCGGGCCTGAAGGATCGGGCCAAAGGTATCCAGCACGCTGCGCGACAGGCCGGCATGGCTGAGGGGTGCGCCCAGCGGCTGTAAGGCCAGGGCACTGGCATCACCTTGCGAACGGGCAGGTCGTTTCAGTGCCGTCATTAGGGGATGCTGGTCAACCGGGGCGGTCCAGCCGGTCCAGTAGGTTTCATCCATCGTCCAGCGGAGGGTGCCGTGGGAAGCGGGCGCGGCGGAGCGGGCAGGGCCAGGGGCGCCCGTATGGACCGCAGGCTGGGTTGCGGGGGAAATATCGCGTTTTTGCTCGGGCGTCAGGGGCATGTCGAGCATGTACTCGATCGGCTGTACCCCGGCCAGCGGGTCTTTCATGAGCGGCCAGCCGTAAGCGAAGGCGCCGGCGAGCTTTGTGTTCCCGGCGTCGTCGGTCAGGTAGATCGGCGAGCCGCTCATGCCCGATACCGGGCCCGTATGCTCCAGGTTCTGCCCCGAGCAGCGGATGAGAATCACATCCCCCTTGGGGTTGAAATTCCGCAGAATCGAGATGACTTCCACCTCGAATCGCTCAATCTTGCTGCCGCGAAAGACACTCAGGCCGTATCCTTTCCAGCCGGGCTGGATCTGGTCTACCCGCCAGTGCCGCTGGGGATCAAACAGCGAGTCATCCGCCTGGTTCGCGCGATCAGCGCGCACGGCGGGGGCACAACCGGCAAAGCAGGCAAGTACGATTAAGACAATCGGCCGGAGCATGGTGATCGCATGGTACGGGG
Source organism: uncultured Tepidisphaeraceae bacterium (assembly GCA_964398315.1). Lineage (GTDB taxonomy): Bacteria > Planctomycetota > Phycisphaerae > Tepidisphaerales > Tepidisphaeraceae > JADLCB01. The sequence goes on from CAYNMV010000072.1 coordinate 3,447, forward strand.
GGAAATTGGCCGGGCAAACGGGACGGGGCGGTAAATCGCTGTTTTTCACCGGATAACGGGCAAGCAGGCTGGGCCTTGGTTCAAGTATAGGCGCGCTGGAGCGGAATTGACACATTTCCAGAACAGGGGTAGGGTTCAACTGTCCATGATGCAGCCGCGAATGGTTGCGGAGTTCGCGTTTCATCGATCCATCTCCATGTGCCATGGCCGATGCCCCCAGCCGGTGGGCGCGCCCCGGGCCCCTTTGCATGGATCGCTGAAACCCGCATTCCCCACCCCTCTGGCAGGTCGCGGCTGGTCTCATTTGTACCCATAGTTCGCGAGAGTGAGTATTCCCGTGACTGAAGAAGCACGCCAGAAGGCCGAAGCCGTTCTTCAATATCGATTTTCCAATCCCGACCTGCTTGAAGAAGCGCTGACACACGCGTCCATCGCGGATAACCGCCTCGACAGCAATGAGCGCATGGAGTTCCTGGGCGATGCGGTGCTCGATCTGATCGTCTGCGATGAACTGTACAAGCGCTTCCCGCAGTACCTGGAAGGCGATCTGACCAAGATCAAGTCGGCCGTTGTCTCGCGGCGTACGTGTGCCGAGATTTCCAACGAAACCGGCCTGACGGATCTGCTTATCATCGGCAAGGGGATCAGCTCGCGCCATCAGATGCCCAGCAGCCTGGCCGCGTGCGTTTACGAATCGGTCGTCGCGTCGATCTACCTGGACGGCGGCTTCGAAGCGGCCAAGGAATATGTGCTGCGCACGATGCGGCCGAAGATTGACATCATCGCCGCCAACACCCACCAGATGAATTACAAGGCGGTGCTCCAGCAGCATGCCCAGAAGGAACTGGGTGCGACGCCCATCTACGAACTGCTGGATGAGAAAGGCCCGGATCACAGCAAGTGCTTCGAGGTCGGCGTCCTGATCGGGGGCCGGCGGTTCACCAGCGCCTGGGGGCCCAACAAGAAGACCGCCGAGCAGAAAGCGGCACTGATGGCGCTGGAAGAGCTGGGTGTGTTCGATGAGAAGGAAGTGGATCAGGCCATCGAGGAGCTGCACGCCGCTGATGCCATCGCCAGCGAGTAGACCGCCGGCGATCATCTGATCGCTTTTCCGCTTCGCCTCTCTGCTCTCATTTTTCCTCCGTGTGGAGATTTGGCGCGCATTGCTAGACTCGCGGCCTGGCCCGCCGGGCCATCATCTATGCGCGCATGCATCATCCTCAATCCGGGTGCGGGCACTTCAGGGCAGGGCGACTGGTTGCGCTCGCTGCAGGGTCACCGCGCATTTGACATCTTCGATACCCGTGCAGCCGGGCAGGCCGCCCGCCTCGCCCACGATGCCCCCATCAAGGGGTATGACACGGTGATCGCCGCCGGCGGTGATGGGACGGTCAACGAGGTCATCAATGGTCTGGTGCATGCCCGGGTAGAGGAGGTGCGGCTGGGGGTGCTGCCGCTCGGGACCGGCAATGACCTGGCCCGCACGCTGGCGATCCCGTTCGATCTGGAAGAGGCGATGGAAACCCTGATGCGCGGGCGCGAGACGACGATTGACCTGATGAAGATCACGTCAAATGGCTCGACCCGCTACGCCGCCAATGTCGCCGCAGGGGGCTTCACCGGGCAGATGAACGAGGCGATGACGCCGGAGATGAAAAATGCCTGGGGACCGCTGGCATACCTGCGCGGGGCGATGGAAGTGCTGCCGGACCTGAAGACATACCGGACGTTCATGCGCCTGGATGATGGGGAGCAGTCGCTGGTGGATGCCTACAATATCATCATTGCCAACGGGCGCACCGCTGGCGGCGGAACGGTCGTGGCGCCGCTGGCCAATCCGGAAGACGGCCTGCTGGATGTGGTGGTTGTCCACTCGGGCACCGCTGCCGAGTTGGCCGGCGTAGCGGCCCGTCTCATCGCCGGCAACTACACCGACAGCGAAATCGTCTCCCATGTCCGGGCCCGGCGGATTGTCGTCTTCTCCCAGCCGGGCATGTGGTTCAATGTCGATGGTGAGCTGCTGACCAATGGCCCGATCGAGTTCAACATCCTGCCCCGTGAGATGCGCGTGATCGTAGGGGAAGACTACACGGCTGATGCGCCGCCCGGCAGCGGGCCGGCCTGAAATGGCACCATCCGGGGAGAGGCCCCGGCGCAGCGGTTTCACGTGGCGGCATGGGCGGCGTATACTGGCAGCTTCCGTTTTCCGCATGATTCTATGAAGGAGCACTGCCCATGACCGCCCCAGCGACTGATATCATTCGAATCCACCAGTGGATCGACGAAGCCATCGCCGCCACGCCCGTCTACGACCTGCACACCCATCTTTATCCGGCTTCGATGCCCAAGTACTGCCTGTGGGGCCTGGATGAGCTACTGACCTATCACTACCTGATCGCGGAGACGATTCGCGTCAGCGATATCAGCTATGAGGCGTTCTGGGCGATGCCCCAGGAGAAGCAGGCGGATCATATCTGGGAGAAGCTGTTCATTGAGCGCGCTCCCATCAGCGAGGCCTGCCGCGGGGTTGTCACGGTCCTCAATCGCCTGGGGCTGGACCTGTCGAAGAAGAGCCTGGCCGAGTATCGCGCCTGGTTCAGGAGCCAGACCGCCCAGCAGCAGGTAGACCGCATCCTCAAGCTGGCTAACGTCAAGAGCGTAGTGATGACCAATGATGCCCTCGATCCGGCCGAGCGCGAGCACTGGGAGAAAGGGGATGCCACGGCCGATCCACGTTTCAAGGGCGTGCTGCGGATCGATCCGGTGCTGCTGGGGTGGCCGGACGTGGCCCAGACGCTCAGCAGCTTCGGCTACAAGGTGGGTGCGGACCTGGGCGAGGGCAGTCTCAAGGAAATCCGCCGCTTCCTCAACGAGTGGATCGACAAGATGAAGGCGCTGTACGTGGCCGTTTCGCTGACGCCCGACTGGCGATATCCCGACAACACCCCGGCCACGAAAGTGATCAAGGAGTGCATCCTGCCGGTCTGCCGGGAGCGCAATCTGCCCTTTGCGGTGATGATCGGCGTGCGCCGGCAGGTTAATCCGCAGCTCAAGCTGGCCGGGGACTCACTGGGCAAGAGTGACATTACGAGCCTTGATCGCATGTTGAGCGAGAATCCGCGCAACAAATTCATGTGCACGATGCTCAGCCGCGAGAACCAGCACGAGCTGGCGGTGACGGCCCGCAAGCATCGCAACCTGTTCCTCTTCGGCTGCTGGTGGTTCCTCAACAACCCCAGCCTGATTGAGGAGATGACGCGGATGCGCATGGAGCTGCTTGGCGAATCATTCGTGCCGCAGCACAGCGATTGCCGCATCCTGGAGCAGTTGCTCTACAAGTGGGACCACAGCCGTGGCATTATCGCGAAGGTGATGAAAGACAAGTACGCCGATCTTGCTCAGGCCGGCTGGCCGGTCACGCAGGAGGAAATCCAGCGCACCGCCGAGCGCTATCTGAGCCGGAATTTCGAAGACTTCCTGGCCGCTGCGCCGGCGTGACGGCCTGCCGGCCGTGTTCCGGCCGCCCGGCACCCTTTCAGCGCCCGCCCCGCCAGGCGGGCGTCTTTTTTGCGCGCCTGGAGCCGGAGCCCGCGGGCCTTACCGCTCTACGCGGATATCGGTGAAGAAAATCCGCCGCTTACCGTCATCCGCCCTGTGATTGGTGCTGAGGACCAGGCCGTTGAAATCCTGGTAGTCTTCCCAGGTAAAGCCGTGTTTCCGCTCCGGGGTGGGCATGTAGACCCAGTGGTCAATGCGGTTGTTGCGCAGGTCGACCGACAGGATGTACTGGTCGCCGGGCGTGAGGCCGACATTGTCGAAGTGCAGTCGCAGGCGAGCGCGGCTGGGTGGCATGTCGCGGGTGGCGCCGACCATCTCGACATGGGCGCCGCCATCCCTCAGCTTCAGCGGCATCAGCAGCCAGTAGCTGTCATTGGTCCATTGCTGGAATCCCGCCGATGGCTCTTTCTGGCCCAGGTCGACCCGTACCGGCTCGCTCTTCTTGAGCAGATCGGTCACGGTGTCGATGTTGGCGCGGATATCCCAGTCATGCTTTCGGCTGACAACCAGCTTACCTTCCTGCTCGACGTTGAATGTGAACTCGATCCGCTTGATGCTCAGCCAGACCTCGCTGCCGGCTGCCTTCATGATGCCATCGACAACGGCAGCGGCATCAGTCGGCCGGCCTGTATCGACCGGCTGAGTGGCGGGGGCTTGCAGGAGCAGCGGCAGCAGGCAGATCAGTGGGAACATGAATCCTCCATGGTCAGAGCACTCGACTGGACCCGATTCTAGGCAGCCCGCCGCCGGGCGTCAGCGCATGGCCGGCAGGCAAAGCAGTGCCAGTCCCAGGCCAACGGGCAACAGCCGCGCTGCCGGGGCCAGGCGCTGCTGCATTGCCGGCACCAGCAGCGGCACACCCAGCGCAAGGTAATACAGCACGATGAACATCGGCGATGGGGCAATCAGCGGCAGATCGCTGCCAGGCAAACGCTCAAGCCAGTCGACCAGATGACGCATCCCTGCCACCGGCCACGCGGCCATCATCGCCCACACGCCCGCGAGACTGGGCAGCAGGAGTGTCAGAACCACCTTGAGCAGCCCGCCGATCAGCGCCAGGAATACCACCGGCGCCAGGACGATGCTGGCGAGCATCGCCCAGGGGTTGAGTCGGTCAAAGTGGTACGCCACCAGCGGCAGCGATACCAGCCAGGCCGTCAGTGCTGTGGCCAGCACCTGCATCCCCCGCATCCGCAGGCTGTTCCACAGTGCCCGCAGCCGGGTCGGCGCCGCGGGCGCAACATCGAATGGGTCAGGTTGATGAAGGATACTCATGATCGGGCCGGTGAACAGGATCAGGCCCAGCACAGTGCCGAACGAGAGCTGAAAGCCGGCGTTGAACAAATCAAGCGGACGGTAGATCAGCATCACCAGCGCACTGAGGGCCAGTAACTGGATCAGATCGACCGATCGCCGTTGCAGGATGCCGAACGTGATTGAGAGGCACAGCAACACCGAGCGCACCACCGGCGGCGAGGGCAGGGCAACCAGTCCATACAGCAGCACAAACGCGCTGACGAGCAGTGCGCTGCTGCGCGGCGGCAGACTGCACAGGCGGCACAGCAGCAGGATGAATCCGCCCAGGACAGCGATATGCAGGCCGGAAATGGCCAGGTGATGGCTTGTACCGGTGCGCTGGAACTGATCGCGGACATCCATCAGCTCGGGATCGGGATCTCCCAACAGCAGCGCCTGGAGCAGGGCATGATCCAGCGATTGGTCATTGCTGAACCCGCGCACCAAGGCGTGCCGGACAGACTGGCGCAGGTCCGTCAGCAGCGACCGTTTGGCCGGCGCGAGCGGCGTGATCGCGGCCGGATTGCCGATGTTCAGCATGGTCAGGATGCGCTGATTGCGATCGTGACGTGCCCAGTCAAACTGCCCGGGATTCATCGCCGGCCCGGGCCGCTGGAGCATGCCCAGCGCCCGTATGCGCTGCCCGGCCGCCAGCGCGGGATGGGGTGGATCAACCCAAACTCGTATCCGCCCGCGGGCGTCAATCCAGCCATCGTGCAGTTGTACGCGCTGCACCGATGCGAAAAAGACCTGGCGCGGCGGCAGGGGACGGATCGGGTCGAACTCGCGGCTCAGGATGCGTGGCGGCTCTTCGATGCGCAACTCGACTCGCGCCAGCCGCGGCTCATCGGTGGTGTATTGGGCGATGTCATCGGAGGCATAGCGATAATCGTGCAACTGCGCCAGCGTTATCCCCATCAGGCACAGCACCAATGCCAGACTGGCGGATGCCAGCCAGCCGTTGTGCCGATTCAGCCTCGCACTGACCAGCAGGGCGGCCGCCGCGGCGATCCACAGCACTGGCAGAACCGGGAGGTGGCGATAGAGCATGATCCCCACCATGAGGGATATCACCGCCCCCAGCGCCGGCCGGCGCATCAGTTGGCACGAAATGGGTTCAGGCTGGACCGGCGATCCGGACATGAGGAAGTCCGTGCATCATAGCAACCGTAGCACTGCAAAATAAAGCAATAATCTGGAAATGGAGCTGTCTCAGCCGCCAGCGCCCGGCAGGCGGCACCCTGGCGCCAGGCCTGGCGGGGTATTGGAATGTTCGGACCCGTCCGGTGAGCAGGACCAGCCGGTGAGAGAGGCGCTCTTGGCGGCGGGCCGGCGGTCGGTACACTCAGGGACATGGCCCTTAACTACATCGTTCCAACGAAGCTGCATAACGACCTGGTCGCCTCTGCCTATCGCCATCGCGGGTACAGCGCAGAGGAGGCGGACGCCGCCGCCCGGTTCAGTGAAATTACCGCCTACCACGGCATCAAGACCCACAACGCAATCAAGGCGCTGCACCTTGATGAACTGTTTGGTTCAAAGGCTGGTGGCTGTAAGCCCAACGCCACCATCGAGAAACTGCCCACCAGGTACAAGGCGGTGCAGACCTGGAACGCCAACCGCAAGCTCGGCCAGGCCGTCGCCTTCGAGGCGATGGCGGTGTGCATGAAGCTGGCGGATGAATACGGTGTGGGCATTGTCGCGGTGGACAATGCCTTTCATTACCTGTGGGGGGGCGGCTACGTGATCGACGCAGCCCGCAAGGGATACATCGCCTACACCGCCTGCACCGCAGCGCTGGCGGAAGTGGTTCCTTATGGCGGCAAGTATCCGACGCTCGGCACCAATCCGCACTCGTGGGCGTTCCCAACCCAGGATGTGGTCGGCTTCCCCATCTGCATCGACTGGGCCACCAGCACAGTGGCGATGGGGCGGGTCCAGCAGTTTGCCCGCGAGGGCAAGCCGCTTCCCCCCGGCTGCGCGGTCGATGAGCAGGGCAACCCCACGACCGATCCCAACAAGGTCAAGGCGCTGATGCCCTTCGGCGCACACAAGGGATATGGACTGTCGCTGATTGATGAACTGTATGCCGCTTACATCGGCGGCAGCCTGCCGACCATCCGCAACCGCTGGGACAAGGTCCCGGCCGGCGAGAAGGGCACGTGCTGCTTCTTCTTCCAGTGCATCCGCCCGGATGCCATCAGTGGCGGCGATTTTGCCGCCGGTCGTGATCAGCAGGCCAACGTCAAGGCGGTACTCGAAGATATCCTCGGCCACGGCAACGAGGGAGCCATGCTGCCCGGCCAGATCGAGGCCAACAGTGCCAAGCTTTCCGAGCAGCACGGCGGCCTGATTTTCACCCAGGCCGAGATGGATGCGCTCAAGCACATCGCCGATGAAGCCGGCTTTGCATTCGAAACCAGCGGACTGAAGACGGTCGATCTGTAAGCAGTTCCGAGTCCCCCATCACAAATGCTGTCAGCCCGGCGCAAGTGCCGGGCTGACAGCTTACTGAGGACCGCCTCCAGGTGTCGATTACACTGGCGATCTGGAACGCGCTGCCCGATGCGGAGCGGGTGCTGGAGATCCGCAAGAAGCGCAACCTCGACTATAAAGCGTGAGTAGTGTGTACGTCACCACCTATGAACACTGTTTGTGTCTGTCAGGGGGAAGAAAAACCATCGCACCGGAATACTAGCGGTAGCCGGGGAAATTTGTGGGCGATTGGCACACGAACGACTTGATTCTCAAGGGTAGCTGAGGCGCAGTGCGACCAATCCTCGCCGCGTGCCGGCGGGTGGAAGGTCGCCTATGTCACGGCGCGAGTTCGACCGTGAAATTTCCCCTGACGAGCAACTTCGGGAAGTATCGTTGACCCTGATGGAGGCGATGCGCCGCGTGCGTCGGGACGGTGTTCCGCCCGGCACCCAAGCCGCCAGAGATAACGCCCCCAGCCACCCGGCCGCCGCTACTCAGGATTTCCCCAAGCACACGGCGGCCCCTGCGGGTTTTGCATCAGCAATGTGCGCACTCCCAACCTCCTCACCCCGGCCGCTGCCGCCCGAGATAAACTTTGTCAATTTATCGCGATCCTGCTGTGCGAGAAATCCAGCCAAAAAGTGATTTTCTGAGGGGGGGAACAAGCGGATTCATCGTCTTGACGGGACGCCGGGCCGACGCCAGCTATACCGCCTGCCGGCAGGCCCACCGCAAAACACGCTGATCTGGCCGTCCCTATGGACCACAACCGCGGCGATGCTGCCGGCGCGCCCGCAAGCCGGTTGCATCATTGGTCGACAGACTGCAGGGCCAGGTCGCTCGCAGCCCGGCAGCATTCAAAGGTTCACTGGAATTGCGGGGTTTGCCCGCATCCCCCCCCGCAGTTGGTGGACCCTGTGCGCTTTACGCAGACTGACGAGCTGCGCCCAACCGTGTTAACACGGCTCTTCCAACTTACCCGTGCCGGATCGGGCCTCAGCGATCAGGAACGTGAGACCCTGAAGGCAACGCTGGCCGAGATGTTGCCTCGGCGGATTTCGTCCTACTTGTTTGAGGCAACCGGGCACGTTCGCGCTCAGCCGTTTGATGTGTCCCCTTTGGCGCAGCTCACCCAGACCTATCGCGCCGATCTCCTGGAGTATCTGCAAGGCGCCTTCCAACAAGGCTGGCCGGTGACGGACCAGAGCGCCACTTCCACCGCGGCGCTGGAAGGGCACCTGGACGGCATGGCCGCGGAACTGGCGGGGGTGCTCCGGCGTTTGCGCAAGCGATTGCAGTGGGCGCACGGCGAGATTCGGCGGCTCAATGAGTTGCGGGCCAAGTTCGGCACGCTGGAGAGCGAAGACGATGCCCACTACAAGCGCTGCGACCGGCTGATCAAGAAGCTCAAAGGCTTGCAGACGCGCAGACGAGCTGAAGCGGAGGGTGTGGACGACATCAACACCTATGGCGTGCTGGCCGTTGAGGGCTTCTTGCCGGGTTACGGGCTCGATACCGGGTCGGTCACCGGAATGGCCGAAGTTCCCTATTGGCAGCTCGGAAGCATGGACTTTGCGTTGCCGCGCCCAACCAGCATGGCGGTGCGCGAGTACGTGCCGGGCAACCTGATCTACGCCAATGGGCATCGCTTTGTCGCCAGGCGGTTCCATCGCGAGGCGGAGGAAGAGCGTTCCGAGATGCCGGTGTTCGAGGTCAACGTGGACCGGGAGGCCGTCTGCGAGACCTCCGTGACTGCGACCGCCGGCTCAATTGGCGCGGCCTCGCTGCGCACCATCTCGGTATGCGACGTGGATTTGGTCCATATCTCCCAAATATCAGATGAGGAGGAGACAAGGTTCCAGATGCCGATGTCGGTTTACGGCCGCGAGAAGGGCCGCCACAACGGCGGCGTGTCGCTCAAGTGGGGCACGCGAACGCTTCTCCATCGCAGGGGCGTCCATTTGAGGCTGGTGAATGTTGGTTCCACGCCGGTCATCGAGCAGAGCCAGGAACTCGGCTACCCGATCTGCGCGGTGTGCGGGCAAAGTGTATCGCCCCTTGCTTCCGCCGCCCAGATCGACAACTTCACCAAACAACACGAGGAGCGCTGTGGCCGCAAGCCCGAGCGACTGGGATTCTTCGCTGATGTTGTGGCCGATTGCCTGGTCATGCCGGGTTGTCCGAATCAAGAAGAGGCGTACAGCCTCATGGAGACGCTGCGCATGGGGGCGACGCAGGTACTGGACATGCACCTGGAGGACCTTCAAGTCCTCGTGATCGGGCACGTGGACCGTGAGGAAGTAGATGCCGTACTGTGGGACCCCATGCCGGGCGGTTCGGGCCTGCTCGATCAAATCCGTGACCACATGGCCGTCGTGGTTTCCGCAGCCATCTCGCTGGCCCAAGGATGTCCAGGCGCGTGTGAGAGGGCTTGCGTGGACTGTCTGCAGACGTTCCGCAACGCCTACTACCACAAGCACCTGAATCGCCACACCGCTGCTACGTTGCTCGCTGACTGCGGATCGACCGTCACCGAATTGCATCCGATTCCGCCGCAGCAGCCAACAACCCAAAGCCCCGATCTGTCGGCCATGCCGGTGAACGACGCGGAGACGAAGTTGAAGCACTTGCTGGAGGCGGCGGGGTTCACGACTGGCCAGTTCCAGCAGCAAATTCGCTTCAAGCAGCCAATCAGCCTGGGGCACCAGATCGGAAGTACCACGCCAGATGTTTCCTTCGCAGGCGATGAGGACGACCCGGACGACAAGGGCGTGTGTATCTATCTCGACGGGATAAGCGCCGCATTGCACGGCAATCCCACGACGGCCGCCAGGGACCAAGAGATTCGCTCGTGGCTGCGTTCCCACGGGTACCAGGTGATCGAGATCCCCGCGAACGAGCTGGATGACCAACAGGCAATGGTCCGGCATTTCAGGAAACTGGCGAAGTATCTCGCCGGAAAGGATCTAGCCAACAAGCTTGGCAAGGATACGAGCTGGTTCACTCAGGCACGTCCGATGGATCGCGGTGCTGGCGAGCCCGTACACGATACCGCAGCAAGCACAACAGTAGGGCAGGCGGGTAGCTCACCACATGTCACATGAGCATATCGCAGGAAGCATGTGCGGCGCGCGGTGACAGTCTGTTTCACTGGGAGCTGATCAAGATGCTCCAAACTCATCGTTTTGGCGTTGCTTTGGATGAGCGCTGCGCCCGCTTGGAGCGTCGTCACCCATTGGTCACGCGAGTACGATGAACCACAATAACGATCATGGCCGAGAGCTAGGGCAACAAGAAGCGGCGATTCTGGCTTTGGCCCGGATGCGGAACCTGCGGGGGGGGACATCCCTGCCGCCTTGGCCGATCTGCCGCGATGAAATGAGTACGTCTTGATGGCCGCAAGCGGCCTGCGTGTCCGTACTGGCCCGGCTTCCCCCGCGCCTCACGCCGGGAACCACTCGGCCAGCAGGCGCGCCACGATCTCGTGGCCGGCGCGGTTGGGGTGGTTATGTTGGGACATCAGCTCCGCCAAAGGCGTCCCGGCGGAGACTGCGGCGACGAACCCTTTCAGCGAGTCGACCAGACCGACCCGGTACGCCGCGGCCAGCTCCCGGATCTGCGTGGCGATTCGGTTCAGCGGATCGTTGGGGTTGTTCAAATCGGCCGTCAGGTCCGCCGTGGGCGTCAGCAGAAGCACCTTCGCGCCGCACGACAGGCTCCGTTCGATCATGGCGGTCCACGATGCTCGGGCGACGTCCAATGTGAGCCTGCGATCGTTCAGCCCGTAGTCGATGGTCACGACGTCCGGCCGCAGCGACAGGACATCCCGCTCGAATCGCTCGCTGCCGCTCTGCGAGTGCTCGCCCCCGACGGCCGTGGTGACGACGTTGATCACGGCATGGGGAAACCGCTCGGCCAGGATGCGGTGGAGCAGGAGGGGGTAGGCGTCGAAGGTGCGCACCTCCGGCGTCTTGAAATACCCCGCCGGCACGCTGTGCCCGTGACAGACGATCATGAGCCGCCGGTTCTCCGGCCACTGGCGCTTCGCCAGCGCGGTGAAGTCGGACAGATACTCGACCGGATCCGCAACGGCGTTCGGCGACGCTTCGAGATTTCGATGTGACATCACTTCAACTCGTGGTCGGAGTGCTTCTTACCGTATTGGTGTTCGAGAGTCGATCAGCTTCGTCAGTGTGCTCCACCACGGTCCGCCCCAGCGCACCAACCCCGGGCGAGCGCCTGATCAGCTTCTTCTGCTCCGGCCCGAGCTGGGCTTTCCGCGCTGAGGGCGCTTCGCTTCGGAGGGACGGGGTTTTTCCGCCCAGTGACCAGGAGTGTCCACGGCCAGACATGCCGATCCGTGCGAGGCATCGGATGAGATCTGGACCGTGGACTACTTCCACGAGCTGGGTTGCGAGTACGTCCATCGGCCGGCGATCGGGCCGGGCGGTCAGGCACCGGGGCGGAACGACTACAGCCAGGTGATGTTTGCCGGGCGGCTGCAGGGGGCATTGCAGCGGATCGTGATGGTCGCATCACCATCGGCTGGGGGACGGCCAGACGTATGCGGTGTGGAAGGGATCGCAGGTGGTCGCAGAGGGACAGGTCCCTGCCGCAATGCAACCAACGTGTCGCAGTACGCGGCAGCGCATCCTGACTCACGCTGGAAGATGCCGGCACACTGGTACCGACTGGATCTGCCCGTCAACGCGCCCCTCGTGACCGTGCTGGTCCTGGACAGCAACTACGAATCGCTGAGCGATGCGGAATGGGCGGATCAGATGGGCTGGCTTGCTGCGGAATTGCGCAAGCCGCGCACGACTTCGTGGCTGATCGTGGCAGCGCACCACCCCCTCCACAGCGACGGCAGGTATGGCGACGATGCGTTTCTGGAGACGGCATGGGGAGAGCTTTTCGAGCGGCACGCGGTCGACTTCTACCTCTGCGGGCATGACCACAATCTACAGCACTTGCGCCAGCCGCCGCTCCGCACCGACTTCGTGATCAGCGGCGGCGGCGGGCGGAGCACCCGCGATCTGCGGCCCGGCATACGAGGCCCCTTTGGCGCCGGGATCCACGGATTTGCCCACCTACGGCTCAGCGCCCAGGCGGCCGATGTTCGCCTGGTCGACAAGGACGGGCGGATCGTTCATGCCTTCTCGCGTTCGGCGTCCAAGGACGTGCTGGCCCGGCTGTCCGGATTGGACGCGGCGCCGGTCGTCACCTCGGAGCGCGCTCGTGAGTGAGCGCACGAGTCCCTCCTGCCGGGAGGGCGCCGCCGGCGCTGGGAGCTGTGAATCCAACGATAGAGCCGAGCGATTTTCGACCAGGCGGATCCTATGCATCTGGGTCGCGATTGCAGCCGTCGTGTTCTGCGGATGGTTGAGCCGAGCCCGCGTCACCAGCAGCCATGAATCCCGAGTGGTGGAAGCCGCCCAGGCAATGATCCGGGCCGGCTGGCCATGGGCGGTGCAAAGGGTGCCGGTGCTGCCGCCGCATCTGCTTCGCGTTGAGGGAGAAAGCCGGTTTGTTCCTACGGCGGGTGCTGCCGCTATCGAGGTCAATCCGTGGATCGTCCCGATCTATCGCGGGCACATTCGCCTGCATAAGCCGCCGCTGCCGTACTGGGTCACGGCGACAGCATTTGGCCTCCTGGGCGAGGGTGCCGCGGTGGCACGGTTGGCGCCCGCGCTGGCCGGTGTGGCCGCGACGCCGCTGATTGTCCTGCTGGCCCGCCAGGTGGGCGAGCGACGCAATGCGGTTCTGGCGGCAGTGCTGTGGGCCTCTTCGTTTTTCGCAATCAGCGAGTACCGCAAAGCGATGACCGATCCGTACCTCGGCCTGGCGACGCTGCTTGCGATCTCACTCTGGGCTGCGGCCTGCAACCCGCGCCTCACCCCGCGGCTGCGCCGCGCTGCCGTTCTCGGCTTCTACGCGGCGATCGCCGCAGGAGCACTCTCGAAGGGGCCGGTCATCTTTCTGCACGTTGCGGCCGCCGCAGGCTCGTACGTGGTGTGCCTGCGGCGGTGGCCCGGCTGTGGGACTGCGATCCACATTGCCGGTGGCGTGCTGCTCGCGTCGCTGGTGCTGCCATGGCCGGCCTATGTCGCGTGGGATCTGCCGGGCGCAGTTGGCCTGTGGCGCTACGAATCGGTAGGAGCCTTCGCCGACAATGTGCATCACGCGCGGCCTTGGTATTACTACCTGGGCGGAGTGCTGCTTGTCTCTGTGCCCTGGACGTTTCCATGGCTGGTTGGGATGAGCGTGGCAATCCGCCGGCCCAGCCGGCGACGGCTGTTTCCCGTCCTGTGGTTTACGGTGACGGTGCTGGTTCTCTCACTCTCGCACTCCAAGAAGAACGCCTACCTCCTGCCGGTCCTGCCGGCCCTCGTCTTGACCAGCGCGCACGGTCTGGCCCGCGGGGCGGCTGTGCTGCGGCGCGGGGGCGCCGGGGCCGCTCCAATACGTGCGGGGCTCTCGGCGCATGGTCTGGCCGGCGTCGTGGCCGCGAGCGCGGTCGTGGCAATCACCGGCTTCGAGCGGGCCATGCATGCCCAGGCCAGCCATCTCTGGTGGACGTTCGTAGTCGGCGGCGCGTTGGTGGTGCTGAGTTGCCTGCCGCTCTGGTTCCATCGGCAACGTCGCTATCGGGCCTGGTTTCACACCCAGGCCTCCGTCTTTGCCGTCATCACCCTGTTCTATCTCACGACCGCGGTGGCGGATCGCCACAACTGGCGTCAGGATCAGCCCGATCCCTTTGCCCCTGTCTCCAGCACCGGCGACGCGCGATCCCGCCCCGTTCAGTGCGCTACGATCAACGGGCGACAGCGGGTAGAATCGGTAGCGGATATGCGGGTGCTGCTGGTTGAGGACTCGGAAAAGCTCTGCACAGCGCTGGCGACGGCCCTGCGGCGCTGCGGGTACGCGGTCGACGTGGCCCACAACGGCGCCGACGGGCTGTGGCACGCGCAGTCCAGCGCGTACGACGTCATCGTGCTGGACCGGATGCTGCCGGGTCTGGACGGTCTGTCCCTCCTGCAGCGCCTCCGCAGCGAGAATGTGCGGACGCACGTGCTGATGTTGACCGCCAAGGACACTGTGGACAACCGCGTGGCGGGTCTGCGGGCCGGGGCGGATGACTACCTGATCAAGCCCTTCGCCCTCGCCGAGCTGCTGGCCCGCGTCGATGCCCTTGCCCGGAGGCAGCATGGCGAGAAGAACCCGCTCATCACGCTGGACGACGGCCTGGTGCGCTCGATACCGGCGCCCGCGTCGTCCGCCGTGATGGCGAGGTGATCGTTCTCCCGCCTCGCGAGTATGCCTTGCTGGAGTATCTGGCCCTGAAGCGGGGCACGGTCGTCTCCCGCTCGGACATCGAGGCGCACATCTACGATCTGCAGGCCGAGCCGATGAGCAATGTCATCGATTCGGCGATCTACGGCCTGCGCAAGCGCCTCGATCGCCCCGGCCGGCCGTCCCTGATTGAGACGCGGCGTGGCCAGGGGTATTGCCTCGTGTGCCGAAGCGCCGATCAACCCAGGCGGGAATCGGCCCCGCGGAGCCAGTTGTGAACCGGGCCGTGTCCATTCGCCGACGCCTGATCACCCGCCTGTTGGCCGGGGCGCTGCTGATCACGCTTGCCTCGGCACTTGGGCTGTATCTTTACCTGCGCGGCGAACTCATCGAACAGTATGACGGCGCCCTCGTCGCCAAGGCACGGGCGCTGGCGGAGATCCTGAGCGAGGAGCATGAGCACTTCTTCGGCCAGGGAGGCATCGATCCGCCTCGGGCGGTACCTCGGCTGACACTGCACCGGGACGACAACTACCAGATCTGGTCCGTCGGCGGCGCCGTCGCAGGGCGGTCGTCGTCCCTGGAAGGCCATGACCTGCCGCGGATCGGGCGGATGCGGCGGGGGCGGACGGTG
>CAYNMV010000073.1:0-18230 GCA_964398315.1 uncultured Tepidisphaeraceae bacterium
CCGATCATCTACCTGCGGGCCCGGGCCGGGGCGAGCGGGATCATCTCTGATGAGGGCAATCCCGGCAATTACCAGTATGACCTGGCGTATATCAAGCCCTACCTGCGCCCCGCGGATGGCCTGCGCGGCCTGGGAGAGACCGACGGCACGGTGACCGATACACCGGATTCGAACGCGGTTGCCTACTTCATGCATCCCTCAACCGGCACAGGGAGTAACGCCACCGGCACACCGCGCGAGAAGGACCGGTTTGTCCTGATCGCCGCCGGCCCGGATCGGATTTATGGCACCAGTGACGACATCGTAAGCTGGGGAGACCGATGAACCGCACCCTGCGCAACCGGAGCTGTCGCCGACGCCGTGGCTTTACGCTGACCGAGCTGCTGGTCGTCATCGGCATCCTCGTGGTCCTGGTCAGTCTCGGCGTTCCGATGGCCATGCGGGCTTACCGCAATGCCGAGGTCAGCCGTGTGCGCCTGGATCTGCAGGCCATCACCACCGCCCTGGAGCAGTACAAGCACGATCACGGCGATTACCCGCGCGTGCTGGATTACGGCGAGGAGGAGGCGTATCGCGGCGCAATCGTCCTGACGCGGGCGCTGATCGCGCCCGGCCCCCGCACCGGCCCGTACGCCGATGGGGCTGATGGCCCCGGCTTCCGCCTGCAAAGCTCGGGAGGGCAGGTCTACGGGCCCTATCTCAAGCCCGAGGCCTTCAAAATGAGCGGTGATGAAACCAATCCGGATGGCCCGCTGGACCTGGCGCGCCCCATGCTTTTTGACAAGAGCGGCAAGCCGATCCTTTACTTCCCGGCCCGCGGCACCAAGCCGGATCTGTCGCAGGCGAACAACTATGTCGCCGCCCGGTCAGCCGGGACCCGCCCGCTGTACATTTACGATGACAACACCGCCGTCGCCGCCAGTGCCAGCGCGATGTCGAAGTTGCTTGGCGACACCAACGGCAACGGTGCGATCGACGCGGGTGAAACCGCGAAATACACCGGCCCGTTCATCCTCTGGTGCACCGGTCCAGATGGCGAGTACGGGAATGAGGATGACGTCACGAACTTCAACGAATGAACAGCCGCGCTGCCTTTGATGCCCCTGCTGACCACCGTTCTGCCGACTGCCAGCGCGTGTCACCCGGCGGCATTGCCTGGTCCTGCACCGGATTTACGCTGGTTGAGATGCTCACCACGGTGGCGGTGCTGGTGATCGTGCTGGGGCTGATGGTGAGCCTGGCCCGTTACGTTCGCAGCCGTTCGGCCGAAGACCTGACCCGCGATCTGCTGGCCCGGCTTGACCGCACGATGGCACAATATGTCCAGCGCGCAGGCGGTCTGCCGCCGGTGGGCTTCCCCCCGGCCGACCTGGACGAGCCGGCCATCGGCCGCTGGGCCATGGCGGCGAACGTGCAGTTTGTCCGCAGTTTGCGCGGACAGATGGACCTCTCGGCCGGGCCGCTGGCCGAGCTGCCCATTTTCATTTACGACCAGCGACTGATCCGCGACACCTGGGGCACCCCGGTCCTGTTCATGCCCCGCCAGCATCCGCAGATCGGCCTGGCCCTGGGTGATCGCTTCTTCTTCGTTTCGGCCGGGCCCGATCGGCAATTTCTTACACGCGATGACAACCTTTACAGTTATGATGTGGTAAGCGAGGAACAGGCGTGGTGAGGCGGGGCGGTTGGCGATTTGATATGTGACAGGGCTTACAGTCATGCATCCATCACCCCTCGCCCGTTGGACAGCGCGAACAATCCGGTTGCCGGCCAAGGAGCACACCGTGCGAAAACACCAAGGTTTCACCCTCATCGAAGTGATTGTCGCCGTGTCGGTCATCGTGATCCTCATGGGATTGCTGGTCGTCGGCGGCAGGGTCATCTTCGATCGCATGAACGAACGCACCACCCGTACCGCCCTCGCCAATGCCCAGGCAATGTTGGCTGAGCTGGAAGCCACGGCCGGGCTGTCGCGCCTGCCCAGGGGGGCGTATGACGCCCCGGGGGTTGTCAACGAGGATGTGCCGGATCGCACGAACAATATCGGCGTGATTCGCACGCGCGAGGTGTTTGCCATCCTGCGCAGTGTTCCGAAGAATAAATCAGCGATGGACCAGTTGCCTTCCAATCAACTGCTGGTGTTTGACAATACCGGCAGTGATGTGCTGGCCTCCACGCCGATCCTGCTGGATGGATGGAACAATCCGATTCTTTTTGTTCCCCCGCCCGACCTCACACCGGGATCGGATAACTGGGATGATCGCTATGGATTGCGGAAGGTGGGGCTCCAGGATGAGTCCCCCGACAAGCGCGTGGTGAACCCCGGCGGTCTGATCGACAACACACAATATCCCAGCCCCGGTGATATCGAGCGGCTCAAGCATTACCGCCCGTTCTTTGTCTCGGCGGGGCCGGATGGGAATTTCCAGACCCACGACGATAACATCTACTCGTTCGAGAACTAGTCTGACAGGCTCGGACAAATCGGCGAGGAGTGGCGAGAAGGCAGGAGCTGTCCCGTGAAACCATCCGCCCTCAATCCCTCTTTTGCCCGCGCTTGCGCCGCCGGGCCGCCGGAACGTCGTGATGCTGCCGCCGGCTTCACGCTGACCGAAGTGCTGGTCGTCATCGCGATCGTCGTGCTGATCCTGGGGGTGGCGGTGCCGACGGTGAACCTGCTCCGCGGCCAGCGCAGCCTCGAAGGCGCGCAGAACCTGCTGGCGGCGGAGCTGAGCCTCACTCGTTCCCGCGCCCAGTCATTGCAGCGCGAGGGTGGGCTGCTGTTCTACCTGGATCCAACCACCGATCGCATTGCCGTCCGGCAGGTCACCGCCCGCCAGGTGCAGCCCGGCGCCCTGGGGCTCAGCCCACCCAGCCGGGCAGAAGGCCTCGGGGCCGTGCGCATCATCGACCTGGACCCGGATGCCGAGCCGGTGCTTCTGCCCGGCGGGGTGGCGCTTCAGTTCCTCTATCCCGGCGACCTGGCCGGCGGCCTGACAACCAATCACCGCTATACCGGCTTCAATCGCTTCCCCGGCTCACAGGGGGCGGCCTTCGGTGGGGTGATCCTGTTCGATTCCCAGGGGCGGGTGCTGGTGGTGCCGGTCTGGCCGCACGATCCCAGCGCCCCGCGCTCGGCCCTGGCTGAGCTGCTGGATGTGGATGATGACACCATCAACGCCGCGGTGCGCGGGCCGGTGCGAT
This sequence comes from uncultured Tepidisphaeraceae bacterium, assembly GCA_964398315.1. Classification (GTDB taxonomy): domain Bacteria; phylum Planctomycetota; class Phycisphaerae; order Tepidisphaerales; family Tepidisphaeraceae; genus JADLCB01. Next base: position 3,205 of record CAYNMV010000073.1, read on the forward strand.
CCCAGATCGGCTTCGTGCTGGTGGACCGGGCCGAGTTCACCGGCCAGTTTGATCTGGGCGAGGACCTGGGCACCTACGATGAATCCGAACAGCGCGAAGAGCAGTGGCTGGATGAAAACGCCCTCCTGCTTTTGCTGAGCCGCTATAACGGGACGTTTGTGCAATGAGCGAGAAGTTGCCAGTTGCCGGTTGCCGGTTGCCAGCGAGCAACGCGCTGTGCCCGCGCATGCGTTGCGCTCGCGCGTTTATTCGGCCATTTAATCCAGGGCGCGCGCATTCTGGCAATTGCCAGGCCACCACTGGCCACGGGCCACTGGCCCCGGCGGGCCCCGCGCACGGCGGCTTCACGCTGACCGAGGTCATGTTCGCCGTCATTCTGCTGGGGATCGGGTTCATCATGGTGGCGGCGATGTTCCCGGTGGCGATCCAGCAGAGCCGCACGACAACCGAAGAGACCGCCGCATCGGTGATCGCGCGGGCGGCGATGGCGCACATCGCCCAGGTGGCCCAGGCGCCCCGCACCGGCAGCCAGCCATTTGAGGGCACGATGCCCGCGGCCCAGGGGCTGGCGACGCTTGATGACCCATTCTGGCGCGCGATCCACGGCGCCATGATTGACCAGAGCGACCCGCGCTATGCCTGGACGGCGCTCTACAAGCGCAGCAGCCAGTCGACCACCGCCCAGGTCTACATTTTCGTGCTCCAGGCGCGCAACCGGCCAACCTTCGGCCTGAATGACATCATCCGGCCCACCGAGGCCCCGCCCAGCAACGTGGTCTACCCGGCCAGCATTGAGCCCAAGCTGGTGCACATCCGCGTGGAGCAGGGGACCCCGGCGGACCGTATCCTGGTGCTGGATGCGGCTGGTGATCCGATGCCGGCCGCCGCCGAGGGCGCCTACGTCATTACGCGCGCTGGAAGCCACGTGTTTCGCCTGGGCAATCCGGTAAACCGCAGCACCGGCGTGTGGGAACTGGCTCCCGGTAATGACCTGCCTGACCGCGAGAACAACATCCCCGCATCTGCCAGCGATCCGCCCGTGGAGGCGTACATGGTCGGTCGCGGCTACCACCCCGACACCGGAAATGCCGGCCTGACCGGTCCGCCGACCTTCGAAGGCCCGGCCATGGACATCGCCGTCTTTACCGGGTTTGTGCAGGTGAGATGATGAAGAAGTTGCCCGTTGCCCGTTGTTGGTTGCCAGTGGAACGCGCGCGGTGTCTGTGCGCTGGCAGCGAGCGCACGCCTGTTCGGCGATTGGGCCGGCGGCCGGCGCTCTTCGGCGATCAGCACGCCACCCATGGCAGCCAGCACCCGGCCACGGCCAGCTCCCTGCCCCGCGGCTTTACCCTCACCGAGGTCATGATCGCCATCGCTCTGGTGATGGTGCTGATCGTGGGGGTGGCCCAGGTGTTCCAGATGACCAGCCAGACCATTTCCGCCGGGCAGGCGCTGGCGCGGCTGACGCGCGATGCGCGGGCGGCGGAGACGACGATGGCGGCGGATGTCATGGCGATGGTCAACACCAGCGACCAGCCGGCGATCGTCCTCTGGAGCCAGCGGACATACGCCTTCCTCAACGAGAACGAGCATGCCGCCGACATGGATGGCCGGCCCGAAACCATCGATGCCACCGGCGCCGAGATCGCCCCGGCGGACTACGGCCCGCGCAATCACCGCATCGATGTGCTCTCCTTTTTCGTTAATGGGTACTATCACCGCCAGACGGGCGCAACTGACAATGAACTGATCACCAGCGATGCCAGCAGTGAGGCATGGATCTCCTACGGCCACCTCATGGTGCCGCGGCATGCGAACAACCCGCCCAGCTACCTGCTGCCGCCCAGTGCCAGCTCCGATCCGGCCTATGCTCAGCAGTATGCCCGCAACTGGATCCTGGGACGCAGCGTCATCCTGCTGAATGACTCAACCCGCGGGGTCTATCCCAAGGATCCTGGCGATGTGCTCTCACCGCTGCGGCCGGGCGCGCCGGGCATGTTCAACACCGCCTCGCCGGCGATTGCCAGGTTGCCCGATGGGCGGGATGCGCGGCTGTATACCAGCAGGTTTGACGTGGCCAATACCTCGCTGCGCGACTATTTCTCTTCCATCCTCAACGCCGGTGACAGCCCCTGGTACCGCGATGCGCTGCTGTTCCGCTTTGAGGCCGATCCGTTTCCCGATCCACCCTACGATGCGGCGGACATCGCCCGCATGACGCCCATCTTCCTGCGGAACTGCACCGGCTTCGTGGTGGAGTATGCCGGGGATTTTCTCGGCCAGTATGACCGCATCCACTATCCCAACGATCCGCTCAAGTGGGGAGCGCCCTACAGCACCTACACCCACCCGAGCATCCCGACCGATGGCCAGGTGGATTTCTTCTATGATCCGCCCAACCACGCCAGCGCGGTGAAGAAAATCCGCTGGTACGGCCTGCCGCGTGACACCAACGGCGATGGGGCGATCAACTTCATCGATGTGGTGCCACTGCGCGATGTGTGGTACACGGTGTATGAGGGCATCGATGCCCAGCTCCAGCCGATCATCGGCCAGGCCGCTCCGTTCGAGCGTGATCCATCCGATGTGCTGGGCAACAACGTCCCTGAGCAATATCAAGTCACGCCGCTGCTCAACCGCACCACCGGCGACACCGTGCCCAACCAGGGCTACATGGATGCGGCTAACGGCATGCGGCCCACTGATGCCTACCTCTGCGCCTGGGGACCGACCGACCGCAAGCCGACGATGATCCGCATCACGCTGTACATGAATGATCCCAACAACCGGCTGCCCGAGGGGCAGGTGTTTCAGTATGTCCTGAAAGTGCCGTAGGAACCGAGAGGGGGCGGCAAAGAGAAGGGGCGGCAAGGAGAAAGCGAAACAGGCAGATGAGCAAGAAGCGCATCTTTTTGTCTCCCGATCTTCCTGGCTCCTTGCCTGTCATTGCACCGGAGCTGTACACCATGAGAAATCGCCTGATCCAACCGACGACCCGCCGCCGGGGGGCAGTGCTGGTCCTGGTTATCGTGCTGCTGGTGCTGCTGGCGATGATGGGGGTGGCGTACATGGCCAGTGCCCGCACCGACCGGGCCGCCAGCGCCCAGAACATCGTCAATACCCAGATCGACCTGCTGCTGGACGGCGCCCGCAGCATCGCCACCGCGGCCATCAGCGGCGATGTCATCCCCGCTCGCGACACCTATCGCCCGGTGGCCGATACCGCCTATGAGCACCTGGACACGATCGTCGGCACGTATGATTCGTTCCTGGCCGCCCGTGCGCCGACGTTGCTGTCCGATATCGCATGGCCGACCGGCGCGCCGGACCTGGGGCCGGGACTGGTGGAGGTGTCGGGCGGCGGCCAGTTCGGCCTGCATGATGCTGGCGGCACACCCGTCATTCTGACCGCGCCCGATGGCTCGCCCCTGAGTGGCGATGCCATCCTCTGGCCCGCCCTCAGCAGGCCGGGCCAGGTAAGTTTTGTCAATCCGGCGGACGGCGCCATTCAGCAGGTGCGCCAGTTCAGCGGCGGTGCGCTGCGGCAGGGGGCTGCGATGAACCAGGGGGCAGACCTGCCGAATATCGTTGCCCGCCACCCGGCATTCCCTACCGAGGTGCGGGTGGGGGGCGTGGCGATGCCGGGCCTGCGCGTCTACGGGCCTGATGGCCAGCCCCGTGATGTGCTTGCCGCCGACAGCGATGGCGATGGGATCGCCGATGCGCTGCTGTTCGATCTCAACTTCACGCAGAACGGCATCAAGTACTTCGCCGCCGTGCGCATCGTGGACAATAACTCGGCCATCAATCTCTCGACCGCCGGCGGGCGTGAGCATCCGTGGGATCTGTTCCCCGGCAATATTGACCTTGAATCGCTGCTGCATCCAAATGATGACATCAACGTGCTGGTACGCCACCTGGCCGGCGGGCACATGCCAATCCTGACCGAGATGGTCCGCGATGACCGCCAGCCCGTTCCGGCGCGCTATCGCACACTGGCTGACTTCCTCTGGATGCGCAACGGCCGGCGGCTGGACAACCCCGGCTATGTCCAGGGTGCGGAGCCGCTGAGTGGTCCGCTGCCGCCCACCGATACCACCGCCGTGGCTCGGCGGTTCGTCCTGTCCGATCAGCCCGACCTGGCGACGGTGGACGGCCTGCTGCCCGAGTCGCTGCGCGCCACGGCCGCCAGTGCCACCACGCCGCGGCTGGTCCCCTACGAGCCGGCGGCAGCGCGGGATTGGTTTCAGGCGTTCTTTGATCCCTACCTCACCGGCAATGCCATAGCTTCCATCCGTGGACTGGTGGTCACGCGCAATCCCGTTTCCAACGCCACCATCGTCAAGAGTGAGTGGGATCGCGATCAGGCGCCCAAGCAGTACAGCAACCTGGCTCTTCCCGACACCAGCGATGCCGATCCCGGCAACGACAACTTGCAGGTCATGCCCGAATATGACCCCATCGGCGTGAAGGCGGATGTGAACACCAGCGATTTTGCCACCCTCTGGCAGGCGTACTGGAGCGTGATGGTCGGTAACACCGCCAGCGCCGGGCTGACCTCCGAGCCAGGCCCGGACATCTACAGCCCCAGCGCTGCGCCCGGCCCCACCGCGGCGGGCAAGATGTTCCGGGATGTGGATCGCGTTGACCGCTCGGCCTACACTCCTTCGGAAGAGGACACCCCCGCCCAGCAGGCGGCCAAGAAGAATGCGCAGATCGGCGTAACGGTGCCGGGCATGGTGCTGCTGCGATCGGCCCTGGCGGCGGTCAATACGATTGACATGCGCGACCTGGATGACGATGTGACGGTTTTTGAGTTTGAGCAGATCGCCGGCGCCCAGGGGGGCAATCGCCGCTTCCGCGTGTATGGATTTGAGCGCCAGCCGTTCCTGACCGAGTGCGTGGCGTACAAGGATTTCGAGTGGGATGAGGAGACGCTGGACGATGGCAGCATTCGCCGGTTCGTAGTCTCCTACAAGACCGTCGTCGCCATCGAGCTGTTCAACCCGTATGACCGGCCGCTGGATCTGCGCGACTATGCGCTGGCAACCATTGACCGCGCCAATATCTGGCCGCGGGAACTGGCGCCGGTGATGATGGAAGCCGAGTGGAATACCGCGGTTGGCGCTGCGCTGGGGGCAGGCGCGGGCCAGCCGATCCTGCTGGCGCCCAAGCAGCGCCTGGTGCTGTACAACAGCAGGGATGAGGCGGGGGATGACATTCCCGCCGCCGCCACGCTCATCGGCACGCTGCCGGCCGGGACGGTCCACGTTGATGTGGAAGGGCTGGGCATGGCGGTGGGCAAGGAACTGGTCATCCTTCGCCCGCGCAAGGTGGGCCAGCTTCAGGCGGATGAGCTGCTGGCGCCGGCGCGGGTGGGGCTGTCAAATCGTGTGCCGGTGGACCAGATCGACCTGACCGGACTGATCCCGCCGAGCGGCGTTTTCAGCGAGGCAAACGGACAGTTCGTCAACAACTTTCCAAGCTGGTACCACTATGCCCGCGCCAACGATGCGGCGGGCACCAGTTGGCAGTGGGTCTTCCCCGGGCGCTATTCGGCCTATCCGGCGACCGATGGCTCGGGCAATGCCCGAACCGAGCCGCGCACCGGGTGGACCGGCATCGACCTGCGCTATGAAGGCATGAAGGAGTTCCCCGGTGAGAATCCGCCCACGCATGGGCTTGGGGCGGAGGATGTCGGCACCGCAGCGCTGAAATTCATCATCCCCCTGGGGCTGACCAATTCCCCCGGGCCGGCCACGCTGGACAGTACGCCGCTCGCGCCCGGAAAAGCACCGGCGTATCCCTTTGGCGGGTTTGCCCGCAACGGCGACATTCTCCAGGTGCCGTATATCGGCAGTTACCGCATCCAGTACATGGGCGGCGACAATCCACTCAATCCCGGTGAGGCACTCGACCCCAACCAGCCGGGCTATTTTGCCGAGCTGAATTCCATCAGCATGGACAGCGCCTACGCGGATGACATGAACCCCGCCAACGATGCGCTGGAGCAGGTGGGGCGGTTCATCCCGCTGTATGCGCCGGGAGGCGCGGTTGACAACCCTGCCACCCACGACCGGAACGAAGCCGATCCCGATTATGGCTGGGCCGCCACGCTGCTTGACTATCTGACCGTGCAGGCGCCGCACGCGGATTTCCTGCCGCAGATGAGCAAAGAAGCGTACTGGAGCATGCTTGACAGGCTGGGTCATAAGCCTGCCGGCATGACGCCGCAGCAGGAAGAGGCCTGGCAAAACGCAAACCTGCCGGAACCGATCTCGAATTTCTACGTGGACCCTGCCTATGCGAACCATCCGATCGAAAAACTGATCGGGGTTGAGGGGCTGGTGAACCTGAACACGGCGCCATGGCAGGTGATTGCGCGCCTGCCGCTGCTGCCGCAGAACACGCCCGACTGGCAGGATCGGCAGAACGCCCTGGCCAAGGCGATTGTGCGTTACCGCAACACCCATGGTCCGTTCGCCAACCTGTTCGAGCTGAACTTCATACCCGCGTACAACGATGCGGCCCTGGTCAGCCCGGCGTTCATGGATGCGATGGGGCCGTGGAACAGCACCGCCTTCACGCTCGAGCATGGCGATGTCACGTTCGATCCGGCCGCCGGCCGTACGCTGCCACCCGGCCAGTTCATGGATCGCTATCTGATGATGAACCGCATCAGCAACCACGTGACCCTGAGGAGCGATTCGTTCACGGTCTATGTGCTGGTGCAGGGGTGGCGCGATGCCCAGACGCCCAGCGCGCGTCTTGCCGCCGAGCGCCGGGCCGCGTACGTCATCGATCGCACGCGCCTCATGCGCGACGGCCAGGGCATCATCATCCGCAATATTCCGCAGGATTGAGACGTGCGGGAGCCGAAGATCGGACAATCAGACGATTTAAGCAGCATATAGGTGAGGCAGTCATCGCACGGAAATGCGGCCGCCGGATCCTGCGTTAGAGGGTCTGCGATCTTCTATTCTTGCCGGGAAATCATGCAATCTCCGGTTCGCTGAAGCATCTGGTCATGCCGGGCGGATTTGTCCTTCCCGTGGTCTGTCCGTTAAAGTTTGGCCGCCTTGAGTAAACGGATTGTCATACTGGGATCAACCGGATCGATCGGGTGTAACGCGCTTCAGGTGATCGAACACCTCGGGCCGCCGTTCGAGGTGACGGGGATGAGTGCGCATCGCAATGCCGAGAAGCTGGCCGGCCAGGTGCGCCGGCATCGGCCGCGCGCGGTGGCGGTGACGGATGATGCAACCGCGTGTGCGGTGGAATCGGCCGTCGCCGAGGCGGGGGCGACGCTGTACCGCGGCCCCGGCGGGCTGGTCGAACTGGTGCAGCGGGCGGATGTGGACATCGTGCTGGCGGCCATTGTCGGTGCGGCGGGACTGCCGGCGGTGGTGGCGGCCATCGAGGCGGGCAAGTCCATTGCCCTGGCCAACAAGGAGGCCCTGGTGGTGGCCGGCTCGCTGGTCATCCCTGAGGCGCGCCGGCGGGGGGTGAATCTGCTGCCGGTCGATTCCGAACATTCGGCCATCTTCCAGGCGCTGCTGGCCGGACGGCGCGAGGAGGTCAAGCGGGTGATCCTCACCGCTTCGGGCGGGCCGTTCCGCACCTGGCCGGCGGAAAAAATGCGCCGGGCCACGGTTGAGGAGGCGCTGGCCCATCCCACCTGGAACATGGGCGGCAAGATCACCATCGATTCGGCCACCATGTTCAACAAGGGCCTGGAGCTGATCGAAGCCTGCTGGCTGTTCGATCTGCCGCCGTCGCAGATTGAGATTGTCATCCATCCCGAGTCGGTGGTCCATTCGATGGTTGAGTTCGTCGATGGATCGGTGCTGGCGCAGTTGTCGCCGCCAGACATGCGTACGCCGATCCAGTATGCCCTGACCTGGCCCGAGCGGCGGGGGGGCATCAGCCGGACGCTGGACCTGACACAGGCGTTCAGCCTCAACTTCGAGCCGCCGGATTTCGACAAATTTCCCGCACTTCGGCTGGCGTATGACGTAGCAGAGAAGGGGGGAACCGCCGGCGCCGTGCTGAACGCGGCCAACGAAGTGGCGGTTTCTGCCTTTTTGGCCGGTCGTATCGCCTTTGGCGAGATTTCCAACGTCGTCGCCGCTACAATTTGTCACCATCAGCTTCAGGAGCGGCCCACGTTGGACGATCTGCTCGAAGCGGATCAGTGGGCGCGCAACAAGGCCGAGGACCTGATCAGGAAATAGACATTCTGTTGCCCAGGGCCAGTCCGCCGCGGGTGCGGGTGATGCGCAGGCAACGGATAAACCGGACTTTGACCAGCTCAATCGAGCCGTAACTGGCAGCTTATCCATGGATCTATTTACCCTCTGGAGCTTCATTCTCCTGATCTTCGGGTTCGGTTTCGTGGTCTTCTTCCACGAACTGGGCCATTTTCTCGCCGCCAAGTGGGCGGGGGTGAAGGTTGAGCAGTTCGCCGTTGGCTTCGGCCAGGCGCTGCTGGCCTGGCGCAAGGGGATGGGCATGCGGATCGGCACGACCCGCAAGGAATACGAAAAGCTCATCCGCGATTACATCAACCAGAAGTACGGCAAGACCGATAACCCCTCCAATCGCCAGTTGCGCGAGGCCGAAGAAGACCTGGGCCTGGGCGAGACCGAGTATCGCATCAACTGGATTCCGCTGGGCGGGTACGTGAAGATGCTGGGGCAGGATGACCTCAAGCCCAATGCCGAGGCGGATGACCCCCGCGCCTACAACCGCAAAAGCATCGGCGCCCGCATGGTGATCGTGTCCGCCGGCGTGGTGATGAACGTGATTCTCGCCGCCATCGGCTTCATGGCGATCTTCCTGATGGGCTTTAACGCCCCGGCGCCGATCGTGGGCGCGGTGGTGCCCGATTCCCCCGCTCAGCACGCCACCAACATCCACGGGCAGGTCGCTCCGCTGCAGGTGGGCGATGAGATCATCTCGCTCAATGGCACGCGCACGCATGATTTCACCAAGATCTATCTGAATGCGGCTCTGCTGGGTGCGGATGACACCGCCACGCTCGAGGTGCGCCGGGTTGACGGCACCGTTGAGCAACTGCGCATCCGCCCGCGCAAGGACCGGGAAGTCGCCACGCATTTCCTGGAACTTGGCATCGGCCGTGAGTCGGTGCGCGAGTTGCGCGGCCTGAAGCGATGGGGCGCGGCGGTGGATGAGGACCAGCTCAAGGCGATGCTGCCCAAGGAGATGCTGGCCATCCGCCCGGGCGACACCATCATCGCCGTCAACGACCAGCCAATCGATGACCCGAGCACGCAGTACCCGGTTTTCGACCAGGCCCTTCAGGCCGCGTATGGCCAGCCGGTGAAGCTGACCGTGCTCGACAAGGATGACCAGGAGCGGACTGTTGAGGTGCAACCGCAGTTCATGTCGCCCTTCGGCGAGACACCGCTCAATTTCCTGGGGCTGATACCCCGCACGCAGGTGGCGAGCATTGGCTCGGAGAAGTCGCCGGCCCTCGGCAAGCTGCGGCCTGGCGATGTGATCCTGTTGCTCCAGACCGATCAGCAGACCATCGAGGCACCCACCGCGCGCGAGCTGATGCAAAACCTCAGTCAGGCCGGCAGCGAGGGTAAGCCGGTGCGCCTTACTGTCCTGCGGGATGGCCAGAGGCTGGAGATTGAGGAAATGGTGCCCAGCCTCAAGCTGGCGCCGGGGCAGTACGGCCTGGGCGTGGGGCTGGGATACGATGATGACCATGCGGTGGTGGCGGAGGTCATGAAGGATTCGGCCGCCGCCCGTGCGGGCGTTCCCATGGCGGCGCGCATTACGGCCGTGGCCGGCCAGCCGGTGCAAAGCTGGTACGATGTGCATCGCGCTCTTTCGCAGCATGCTGGTGAGCAGGTGGAGATTGCGTGGGAGGCCGCCGATGGCACCGCCGGACAGGCGGCGCTGGTGCCTACCGCCGATGAAATGGCGCTGGTGCAGGGCCTGCGCTATACCCACAACCTGCAGCTCGCTGAGCGCCTCAAGCCGCGCAAGACCCGTAATCCCGCCCAGGCCGCCTGGTGGGGCGTGACCGAGACACGCGATTTCATCATCCAGTTCTATGTGACCCTCAAACGCATGACCAGCGGCGATATCAGCCCGCGCAACATGATGGGGCCGATCGGCATCTTCCACGCCGGCACCAAGATCACCGAGCGCGGCTATGACTGGTTGATCTGGTTCCTGTCGATGATCTCGGCCAACCTGGCGGTGGTGAACTTCCTGCCCATTCCGATCGTGGATGGCGGCCTGTTCACCTTCCTGCTGCTGGAGAAGATTCAGGGCCGCCCGCTCAGCCCCCGCGCTCAGTCGATCGCGCAGGTGGTTGGCCTGGCGTTACTGCTTGGGATTTTCCTCCTGGTCACGTATCAGGATATTTCCCGGCTGTTCCAGATTTAGGGTATGGCCAGTGCGGGTGAAGCCAGTTGCCAGGTAGCGCGCCGATGGGTGATTGGTATCCCGTCGCATCCGTCTTATCTGGCGGGCCCCTGCGCATCTCGATGTGCCGCACGGAGGATAGTCTGTGCATCGCGCGCAGATGCGCTCGTCTTACGGCTTGGCCGGCCCGAAATCGGGAAGCCACGGCCTCATCCAACCCGTGAAATAAACGACAAACACAACCACGATCAGTATCAGGGCGATTAAGCCGGCGATCAGCGACTGGCGATTCCAGGCCAGCGGCAGGATGGGCTGGGCCGTTTCATCGGGCAGCGAGACGCCTTCCGCCTCCAACTGCCGCTCAATCCGCCTCAATGCCCGGGCCGCACGCATCTCGCGCACGGCGAGAAAGCCGCACAGCAGCAGGAATCCGCCTATCCACAAGTACCAGCGCCACCCACCCCGTTCGACCTGCCAGAGAATGCCCGCCAAGACGCCACATAGGACAGCCGCCAGGAACAGCTTGCTCCAAAAAAGGACTCGATTGCGCTGCCTGTTTCGCATGATTGCCTTTCTGAAAGAATGCGCATGCGTCGCCTGGCTCGACAGTTCGCGCTGTCGTTGAGTGCTATGGACTGCATGGCGGCGATATGGCGATGGCGCTGCCGCAACCCACCGGCTTACACATCACGCCGGCTTACACATCACGCCGGCTTACACATCACGCCGGCTTACACATCCAGGCCATCCGCCTCTTCTGCGCGTTCCATGATGAAGCGGAAGCGCGCTGAGGCGTCCTTGCCCATCAGCTCACTGATGACGCGATCCGTGGCCAGGGGGTCGGCAATCTCAACCCGCAGGAGACGGCGGGTCTTGGGGTTGAGCGTGGTATCCCACAGCACCTTGGGCATCATCTCGCCGAGGCCCTTGAAGCGGGTGATCTCCGGCCTGGCATTGCCCTTGGCGTGCTGCTTGAGGATTCGCTCCTTGTCGGCATCGTCCGCGGCCCAGTAGGTTTCCTTGCCGATATCAACGCGGTACAGGGGCGGCAGGGCGATGAAGATCCGACCATCATCGATCAGCTGCCGCATGAACCGGAAGATAAACGTGAGCAGCAGGGTGGTGATGTGGTGGCCGTCGCTGTCGGCATCGGCCAGCAGGATGACGCGCTGGTAGCGCAGTTTGGCCGGGTCACAGTCGGCACCAACACCACAGCCCAGGGCCGTGATCAGGTCGCCGATCTCCCGGTTCTCCATCGCCTTTGCCAGCGAGATGCCTTCGGTGTTCAGCACCTTGCCGCGCAGGGGAAGAATCGCCTGGCGATTGCGATCACGTCCCTGCTTGGCCGAGCCGCCGGCCGAATCGCCTTCGACGATAAACAGTTCGCTTTGATCGCGGTTGGGGCTGGAGCAGTCGGCCAGTTTCCCCGGCAGATTGAGCCGCCCATTGGTTGCGGTCTTGCGGCTGATGCTGGCCGAAGCGGCCCGGCTGGCCTCGCGGGCACGAGCGGCGATGATAATGCGGTTGACGATCGTCTCGGCCACTGAGCGGTTGCTGTTCAGCCACTGCTCCAGGGCCGGGCGCACGGCCGAGTCGATCATCGACTGAATTTCCGGGTTGTTCAGCCTGTCCTTGGTCTGTCCCTGGAACTGCGGCTCTTCGACAAAGACGCTCAGCACCCCGGTGATGCCTTCGCGTATGTCCTCGGCTTGCAGCGTTACGCCGCGCGGGGTTAATTCGTGCGTTTCGATATAGTTACGGATCGCCTTGAGGATCCCGGCGCGCAGGCCGTTCTCGTGGGTCCCGCCACTGCCGGTGGGGATGCCGTTGACGTAGCTCTTCAGCAGCTCATCGGTGCTCTCGGTCCAACTGAAGCACATCTCCATGCGCACGCCATTCACCTTCTCGAGGGTGAACGGCTGCTCATGCACCGGCCGGGCATTCCTGTCGGCGAGGATCTTCTTCAGGAACGCGAGAATCCCTTCCTCGTGGAAGAAGGTTTCCTTCTTGCCGCTGGTTTCATCGTTCCAGATGACCTTGAGGCCCTTGTGGATATAGCTGGCGACTTCCAGGCGCTCGCGGATGGTGTCGGGGTTGAACTCGGTGCGCGAAAAGATCTGTGGATCGGGCTGGAAATGGATGGTCGTGCCGCTGCCGCGCACCGGGCCGAGCTTTTTCAGCTTGCCGACGGGCTTGCCCTGGTGGAACTCCATCTGCCACTCCGCCCCGTCGCGCTTGATGGTGGCGATCAGCTTTTTTGACAGCGCGTTGACAACCGAAGCGCCCACGCCGTGCAGCCCGCCGCTGGTCTTGTAGTTGCCGGCCTGGCCGTTGTCGAACTTGCCGCCGGCGTGCAGCGTGCAGAGGATGATCTCGATGGCCGGCTTCTTGTGCCGGGGATGGATGTCCACCGGGATGCCGCGGCCGTTGTCGCTGACGGTGACGCTCGTGCCATCCTTGTGCAGCGTGACCTCGATGCAGTTGGCGTGGCCGTTCATGGCCTCGTCAACCGAGTTGTCGAAAATTTCCCAGACCAGGTGATGCAGCCCCGCCGACCCGGTCCCGCCGATGTACATGCCCGGCCGCTTGCGCACGGGGTCAAGGCCTTCGAGAACGGTGATGCTGCTGGCGTTATAGGTGGCGTTGGCGGTCATGTTCGTTACGGTTGTCCTTGTTCGTTCTGAAACGCTGCGGTGCCGCGCCAGGACTGGTTCTCCATACGGGCTTCAAAGCTGATCACGGCCTTTATAGCGGCTGCGGGGCGGCCACCGGCGGGTGGATCACCTCGACGATCTGGCCACGGCTGACAAACTCGTGGCCCTTACCGCCGCGGCCGGTCACCTTGTAGCGCGCGGTGTTAAGCCGCTGCTCGCCGCCCATGCTGGTCTTCACCGTCAGCGTGTCGCGGTCGTCGCTGGCGCTGATGGCGGCCAGCAGGCTGTCGGTCTTGTCCAGCTTGATCAGCACCACGCCCTTGCCCGCGCCCGAGAGGAAGTTCACCTCATCTGCCCGGCAGAGCAGCACACGGCGGTTGCGGCTGGCGGCGATGATCGTCTCCTTGCCGCTCACCACCAGCGCCGCGGTGACCTCCGCACCCTGCGCGGGGCGGGCATAACGCCGGCCGGAGCGCGTCGAGACCTCGCGGAACCCATCCAGCCCGAATCGCAGCGCGTAGCCGTTGCTGGTCACGGCCAGGCCATGCAGCTTGGGCGCGGCATCCGGCTTCTTCTCGTCGATGGCGGTTGCCTTGGGCGGCAGCACGCGCGGGTCCATCGAGATCGCGGCGATGATCTTCTCACCATCCTTCAGCTTGAACAGCTTCTGGATCGGCTCGCCATAGCCCGTGGTGGCCGGGATATCGATGATGCGGGCCGTGTACGCGGTGCCGTAGTTGCTGAAGAAGGTTACGGTCGCCCGGGTACTGCCGGCGAGCAAAGCCAGAATCCGGTCGCCTTCGCGCAGGCGGGTGGTTTCCGGGTTGATCTCCCGCTGCCGCTTGACCCAGCCATCGGCTGTCACCAGCACGTGGTTGTCCTCGGCGACGATGAAATCCTCGGCCGAGTACTCGACCTCGTTCTCCGCGGCCTGGATCAGCGTGCGCCGCTTGTGCTCAGGCTGCTTGCCGTAGGTCCTGGCCAACTCTTCGATTTCGCTGCGCACGATGCCCCAGCGGCCGGTGGCTTCTTCCTCGGCCAGCAGGCCACGGATTTCCTTGGCACGCTTGCTGCGCTCCGTCAGCTCCTGGCGGATCAGGTTAATCTCCAGACGGGCCAGGCGATAGAGCTTCAGTTCGAGAATGTCATCCACCTGCTGCGGATCAAGGCCACCGTCCCTGGTCTTGCGCGGGCCGTGGGGGGTGATGCCGTATTTCTTCAGGATGCGCTGGGCGGCATCGGCCTTGCCCTCGCTGGCGCGGATGATCTTGATCAGGTCATCGAGAATATCAAACGCAAACGCAAACCCCTCGAGGGTATGGATGCGCTTGCAGAGCTGCTCCAGCTCGTGCGCCAGCCGCTTGGTGACGACTTCCAGGCGGAAATGCAGGAAGTGCCACAGGATCTGCTTGAGGCCCAGCCGCTCGGGCCGGCCCACTTCGGGGTTGTCGGTGGGGATCAGGCACGTCAGGTTGACGTTGAAGTTCGTCTGAAGCAGCGTGTGCTTGAACAGGAACGCCATGACCTTCTCGACCTCGGCGTCCTTCTTCAGTTGCAGCTCGATGCGCACATCATCCGTGCTGACATCCTTTACATCGAGCAGCAGCGGCATCTTGCGACTGATGACCACCTGCGCGATGGCCTCAACCAGCTCGGCCTTGTTCACGCCGTAGGGGATACCGGTGATATAGACCACCTGCGCCCCCCGGGTTGATGCGCCCTTTTCCCAGGTGGCGCGCATGCGGATGGCGCCCTGGCCGGTGCGGTAGATCTCGCGCAGCTCATCGCGCGTGTTAAGCACCTGACCACCAGTGGGGAAATCCGGCCCGCGAATGGCGTCGTTGGCCACCAACTGATAGTCCTTGATCTCGGGGTCATCCAGCAGCTTCAGCAGGGCATTGCAGACCTCGCCAAGGTTGTGCGGCGGGATGTTGGTGGCCATGCCCACCGCGATGCCGGCCGAGCCGT
>CAYNMV010000074.1:0-18039 GCA_964398315.1 uncultured Tepidisphaeraceae bacterium
CACGCCGGCCCGCACGCCGCAGAATGCCACCCGCTCGCCGGATTGACCGGCTGACCGGTGATGTGAAAACGCGGTGATGAAAAAAAACGGCCAGGGACAACGGGAGCGGATCATCCACTCTGGTTGTCCCTGGTCGTTTTACGTCGGGGTTTGATCCGGGTTTTATCCCTTCATGGCCTCCACGCCGCCCATGATCTCGGACAGTTCGGTCGTGATCTGGCTCTGGCGGGCGCGGTTGTATTGCATCGTGAGCGACTTGGCCATCTTCTCGGCGTTGTCAGTGGCGCTCTTCATCGCCACCATGCGGGCGACGTGCTCGCTGGTGGTGGCATCGAGGAACGCCTGGAAGAAGGCGGTCTTCACCGTCAGCGGCAGCAGCTCATCGAGCAGTGACTTCGGATCGGGCGAGAATTCGTACTGCGTCCGGGTATCGTAATGATGCTCCTCGATCCGCACATCCGCGCCCGTGCGGCGGTCATCCAGCGATCCGGCCTTGGCCTGGGCTTCCTTCTCCGCCAACTGATGGGCCAGCGTATCCACCGCCGACTCCACCCCCGCCAGCGGCAGCATGGTCAGCACCTCGGGGCGCTGGGTGCTGGTGCTGATGAAATTCATGAACGCCACGTGCACCGCATCCAGCTCGCCGGAGATGAAGCGGGCCATCAGCGGATTGAGCAGGCGATCGACATCATTATAGGCCGGCTCATCCTGGGCTTCAGCCCGCCCGGCAATGGCGCGCTGCTGATAGGTGAAGTAGTTGATCCCCTTCTTGCCGATCACGTGCAGCTCGACGGTATTGCCGGCCGCCTCCTGTTCGCGGATGAAGGCGCTGGCGGCACGCAGCACGCTGCCGTTGTACGCCCCGGCCAGGCCGCGGTTGCTGGTGATGACCACCAGCGCCACCAGGTTCTTGCGGTCGGTCTCATCCGGCTGGCGCAGCAGCGGGTGCTCAACATCGCCGACGTTGCGGGCCAGATCGCGTACCAGCTCGCGCACCTTGGTGGTGTACGGCTTGGTGCCGACAGCGCGTTTCAGCGATTTCTGAAACTTCGCCGTCGCGATCATCTGCATCGTCTTGGTGATCTTGCGGATGTTCCGTACCGCCTTGCGGCGTTTTACGATCGCTCTTGCCTTGGCCATAGTGAGCCGCAAAGTCTAAGCGAATACGGGCCAATTGCAAACGGACACGGCGGGTGCCCTGCAGCCTTTTTGTCGCCCCACCCAAGGCCCCGCCAGGCCGGCAGGCAGTCGATCCGCCAGCCGCCAGCGGGTAAAACATCGGTTGTGACCCCATCCGCCCCTGCTACCGCGTATATCGCCCTCGGCGCCAATCTTGGGGACCGCGCCGCCAATTTGCGCGAAGCGCTCAAGCGGCTGGCGGACCATCCGGCCGTGGAGGTCATGCGCGTTTCTTCGTTCCACGAAACCGCCGCCGTGGGTGGTCCGGCAGGGTCGCCCGCCTACCTGAACGCTGCCGCCGAGATCCGCACCACCCTCTCGCCGGGCAATTTACTGACATTCCTCCTGGCTATCGAGCGCGACATGGGACGGGTGCGCATGATCCGCTGGGAGCCGCGCCTGATCGATTTAGATATCTTGCTGTACGCCGATCAGATCATCGACGCCCCTGATCTGGTCATCCCCCACCCCCGCTTGCATGAACGCCGATTTGCCCTGGCCCCCCTGGCCGAGATCGCGCCCCAGGTGATTCATCCGCGGCTGGGCAAATCCGTCGCCACGCTGCTGGCTGAGCTGCCATCCTGAGCGGCAATACCACAACCTGTAGTGGCATGGGATCGCGCGCGCCCGATTTTACTGCATTGTTCCACGTGGAACATTTGCATACCCGCCGCGCGGACGTGTCGCCAGGCTGCGATTTGAGCGAACGCACGGGGTTCAAGCCACCGCCAAGGCCCGCGCTGATCCGCACAGCCCTGCCTTGCTGGCATGGCACTCACTTTTCCTCAATTCCCCGGCGCAGGGATGGCGGGAGTGCATCCAGTTCCAGTGCCGGGGTGCGCGCATACGGGCGATACAACGGATCACCGAACAGCACCATCATCCAGCTTACCGTCGGCGTCGTGCGCCAATAGGCTTCGGCCAGTGTCACCCGCCCGGTCATCAGCAAAGGGAAGAACGCATCCGGGCGGGGGAAGGTGTGAAGGTAGGGCTCGGCCACCGCGCCAATGCTCGCCGCCGCCCCATCCCTGAGCAGCCCCGCCACCCATCCCTTCTCATTTTCCCCGCGCACGCTGATCGCCTCATAGCTGGCGATGTGCAGCGCCACCGCCCCTGGCTCAAGCGCCAGCCCCGGCACGTAATTGCGCACGCTGTACCACCCGCAATACAGCGCCACGTGATCAACGCGGTTGGCCGGCTGGATCACCGCCGCCGACTCATCCAGCATCACCGTCAGCTTCGATCGCTCGCGCGCGAGCCGCGCCAGGCGCTTCAGGTAATCATCCCACTTTGTGTACTCATCCGGCCGGGCGCCCTTGGAGCCGAGGGTCAGCGAGCCACCGGCATCCACCACCAACTGGCCCTTCAGGCCGGTTGTCTCGGCAGCCACCGCATCGAGGATCATCCGCCGGACAACCAGCGGCGATGGCCCATCCAGCCGGGCAACCATCAGCACCGGCGGCACGCGCACACCTGCCTTGGCCTCGTGGTGCAGCGGGTTCCATATCCAGCGCGCCCGCGGGTAGTCCTCCCACCAGAGCAGCGCCAGCTCGCTGTCCACCGCCGCGGCGGTCTGGCTGGGATTGAGTATGCCGAGTTGCGTGTTGACCAGCGTGGCATAGGCAATCAGCCCGAAATGCTCGCGCACGATCTGGCGCAGGCGCCCGCGAACCGCAGGATCGTGCTGCTCGCCCTGGAGTTCGGCCATCCCGCGCGATGCGGCGGCCACTTTCTCCCGTAACTGCCGCATGCGGATCGCCTGTTGCGAATCGGCAGGGCCATCCACGCGTACACGTTCCACGATCGCCGCCGGCCCGGCCAGTGCTTCCATGACCTGGAGCATCCGCCCCATCAGCCGGCGCCGTCCGGCATCATCCAACTGGGGCAGCGCCCGCTCCAGTGCCTTGAAAGCCGCATCAGCGCGCTTCGCCAGGTCTTCGTGATTCACCTTCGCGGCTGAAGGCGCCTTGCGCGTTGCCGGTGGGGTTTGACCTGGTGCGGCCTCGTCCGGCGCGGTGTTGTCTGGCCCGGTGTTGTCTGGCCCGGTGTTGTCTGGCCCGGTGTTGTCAGCCTGGATCGCCTTCACTTCCTGCTCCAGGCCTTCAACCAGGCGCTCAATCTCCGCGCCCACCCGCTGCACCTCGCGCTGGAGCTCGGCCACCTCGGCCTGCTCGAGAGCGGTGAACGGTCGCTGCCGCAGGCGCAGCGGCACGCCATAGAACGTCACCAGGCACTTCACCTGATCGCGCAGGCCATTGGCTTCAAGGTATTGCCTGACCGCCGGCGCGATATGCTCATCGTACTGCTCGGCCGCCACCTCCTCCGTCACCGGCAGCGGGATCTCAAGGATCCGGCCCGCCGGCACGCCGCGCTCGCGGGCATACAACTCCGCCAGCGCCCGCCCCTCGGGCAGGTTCTTGTTGGTGATCAGCAGCAGCTCATCGGCTGTCAGCCCCCGCGCAGCCGGCACCAGCACCAGCAGGCCCAGCACCCAGCCCAACAGCGGCATCCGCATTGCCATCCACGTCCACTTCATCGGGCGCTATCGTCAGGCAGATTGGACCCCGGGGCAACCCCGCGCTGTGGCTGTGGGCGAATTGATTCCATTGGCCTTCTGGGTGGCGACGTCGCCTTGCTTCCCCGATGGTCTGAAAGAATCTCGCAGCCGGCGCGGATCGGCATGCGATGGATGCAAAAGATCGGTCTGCCCTCTCGTGGGCGAAAGAGCGGGGCGCGCAGAAGATCGAAGCACTGCTGCGCAACCGCAGGCCGAAACAAAAACCTGCTACCAAACCCGTTCAATCAACACCGCGATGAAGACCGCGCTGCCTCCCGGACGACCCGGCATCGCCAGGTCGTTTTCAGCCTCCCGGTTACTGTGCCCACTTCGCATGAGGTTGAAGGATTACGAAGCACAGTCGTATTTGTAATCGCCGGCGTGGGCCAGTATCCCTAGATCATCATCATGGCAAGTTCTCAAGAGGAAGACCTGTACGACCTGGTGCCGGAAGATCCGCCCGCCTCCCGACCTGTGCAGCCCACCCCCGATCCCCTGCCGCCAGCCGCCCGGCCGGTGCTCGGGTATCGCGGCAGCGCACCGTCCGAATCGGCAGCGACCGAGCCGGAGACAATTCGTGATCTGTACATGCCCCTGTGGCTGCTGGGTGGGGGAATCGCGATCGAGGTGGTCGCCGCCTTCCTCACTGAGCCGCGCGCCACTCTGGCGATGACATCGGTGGGGGTGAACGTGCTGCTCGGCACGGCAGTGATGCTGATCGGCATCCGCCTCGCGGCCTACTGGCGGCAGATCGACCTGGGCGACTGGCGCTTCGCCCTGCTGAAACTCGCCGCCATCTCAATCGCTCCCGCCGCCGCCGTCACCCTCGCCGAGCCGGTGCTGCGCCTGATCCCCCTGGTCGGCTGGATACTGGGCTTGATCGGCATGTTCGTGCTCTACTTCGCGCTGCTGGGGGCGCTGTTTGACTTGGATGAAAGCGACACCTGGTACTGCGTGTGCGTGATTTTCCTCGTGCGGCTGGGGGTCTATTTCGGGTGGATGGCCATCGCGGCCGGGTGGAATTGACACGGCGTGGTGCCCGCGAAATCTCCTGTTCGCTCATGCTGTTCTCATCCCCTGCCCGTTAGGATTCGCAGCAGACAGGTCCGCCCGTGCTCTGTCCGGCTTGCCGGCGCGACTCCCGCTTCCCCACCGCGTCTGTAACCGTCGATAAGCGTCGGCGCGGGCCTGTTTTATGCGCGGGCCTCTGCATGTCCTGCCCGAGCATTCGCGCGACCTGTCCGCGCAATGGGCACGGTGAATCCCACGCCCCGCGACGGTAGACTGCCGGACATGGCACGGCTCAGGGACGTACCGTACGTTCTGCGGACGGTGGGGTGGCGCAAGTTTCTCCGCCGGGTGGGGTACGAAATCATCGATGACAACCTGTTCCTGTTCGCCGGGTCGCTGGCCTATGCGTGGCTGCTGGCGATTTTTCCGTTCGTGGTGTTCATGCTGACCCTGGTGCCGTTCCTGCCCGGGGTGCAGGCGACGGACGTGGCGGAGGACACGCGCGTGCTGCTGCATGCCCTGCTGCCGGATATCCTCGCCGAGGCGATCTGGAACAACGCCCAGGAGCAGATCCATGACACCGTCCGCCGCAAGGGGGTGCTGCTCGCCAGCCTGGCGCTGTCGCTGTGGATCGCCAGCGGCGGCGTGACAGCCACCATGGCCGCCCTGGATATCTGCTATGAACTGGACCGGGTGCGGGCATGGTTCAAGCGCCGGTCGATGGCGTTTGCCCTGACGGCCGCGCTGGCGGGCGTGGCACTGTGCATGGTGGTGCTGCTGCCGCTGGGGGCTCTGTTTCGACGGTGGATTCTCAGCAATGGGCCGGATGAAATCTCGTTCTGGGCAATTTGGGCTTTCGACCTGCTGAGGGGCCTGCTGGCATTTTTCGTGGCATTCCTGGGCTTGGGGCTGATCTACCAGTTCGGGCCGTGCGTGAAGCGCAAGTTCGTGCCCGTGACGCCGGGCGCGGTGTTCTGCCTGACGATGTGGGTGGTGCTGGGGCTGGCATTCAAACTCTACGTCGACTTCTACAGCGGCAGCCGCTACGAGCAGAACTACGGCGCGGCCGGCTGGGTCGCCATCATGCTGATCATTTTCTACCTCGATGCGCTGGTGCTGCTGATCGGGGCGGAGATCAACAGCGAGCTCGATTTCGCGGTGCTGAGGGTGCCGCGCGGGTCGCGGAACTACATCACGCGGGAGAAACCGCCACCGAAGGCCAAGCCGCCGCATCACTAGGAACCGCCGCACGCCGAGTCGCATCCCACGCAGCCCTGACACCGGCCCCCTGCCGGTGGACAGCGCCGGGAATCAGTGAATCAGGTGCGCGCATCACTGGTTATTGGCGCTGCCGCCATTGCCATTGCCGCCGTTGTCCTGGGCGCCGATTTCCCGGTCGAGTTTTTCCACCTGCCGCTGGTGGACCTCGGCCACCTGCTTTTTCTGTTCCATCTCCGCCCGCTCGCTGCTGATATCGACGCGCAGGCGCGCATAGAGGCTCATGTACAGGTTCGCCACCCACACCAGGGCGAAAAAGCTCAGGACATAGCCGCGCCAGTCATCCAGCAGGAAGCGGAAGCCAGTCAGCAGGATGAATGCGATCGTCACGTAGTGGCTGAAGCAGTACTCGCAGGTGAACAGGTAGAAGAACTTGCGCCCCACCATCGTGCGGCAGTTGGTTGCGCGCTCACGGCAGTACTCGCGCGGTTCGCGGAAGACCTCCTCGTGCGTCACCGTCCAGGCAACGCACGACACCGGGATCGCCAGCGCGAACAGCCAGAGCACCTGCCAGCCAAGTTGTGTGCTGTCGGGAACCATGCCGATACCTGTCCAGGAGGCGAATCCCGTGCCGCGGAGATGCACTTCTCCCGCGCCTCCTATACACTCCCGCGCACCTGGGCAGGAACGGACAATCCAACGAAAGGCGTGCGATGCAGCGAATCGAACGGAACGACCCGCGGCTGGGATGGGATGGAGCCATCGATGTGGAGCACACCCCCGAATGGTCACAGGCCTGGCGGCTGCCGCTGGCCGAGCGCGGGTTGTATTACCCGGGGCTCCAGGTGCGGGCGGCGATGGCGGCGGGCGTGCGCCTGCGCTTTCGCAGCGACACGCGCAACCTGTACCTGGCCTTCTCGCCCGATCGCGAGGAATGCAAACCGCTGGATGTCCGCTGCGACGATCAGCTCATCACGACGATCCCCACGCAGGGACAGGATGAAGCAACGGTGCGCGACCTGCCGCCGGGGGAAAAGCGGCTGGAGATCTGGCTGCCCCACTTCGGCCAGTTCCGCCTGCGCGAGCTGGCCATCGATGAAGGTGCCTCCCTGGCACCGCACGCCGATGCGCGCGACAAGTGGATTACCTATGGCAGTTCGATCACCCACTGCCGGCTGGCCAATTCGCCCACCCAGACCTGGCCGGCGATCGTGGCCACTCGCTGCGGCTTCAACCTCACCTGCCTGGGTTACGGCGGCGAGTGCCACCTTGACCCGCTGATGGCGCGTGTCATCCGCGACCGTGAGGCCAGCTTCATCTCGCTCAAAGTCGGCATCAACATGCATGGCGGCTCGCTCAGCCCGCGCACCTTCATGCCCAACCTGATTGGATTTGTGAAGATCATCCGCGAGAAGCACCCGCATACCCCGCTGGCTGTGATCTCACCGATCTGCTCCCCGCCGCGCGAGCAGACCCCCGGCATCACCGGCATGACGCTGCGCAGCCAGCGCGAGGATGTTCGCCAGGCGGTGGAGCTGCTGCGGGCGCACGGGGATGAGCACATCCACTACATCGATGGGCTGTCGCTCTTCGGCCCGGAACTGGTGCACCTGATGCCCGATGAACTGCATCCCGACAACGAGGGATACGCCCGCCTCGCGGAGAATTTCATCCGCCACGTGGCCGAGCCGATCTTCCGGTCGCATCGCCCCAGCTCATCTGCCTGAGCCTGTGGAAGGCACATTCAGGCCATCCACTGCCGGCGGCACTGTTCGGCCAGTTTTTCGATACTGGCGCACACCTGGCGCGTGCCTTCGTGATCGGCCAGGATCTCCAGGGCGCGCTCCAGTCCGTCCAGCTCGGCCTTGCTGATGATGATGCAGGGGCCATCTCCATCCGGCAGATCAATCTGAACCCGCGTGCGTCCGCGGGCCACCTTGCGCGACAGTTCGGTCAGTTCCCCGCCCAGCGCAGCGACTTGAGTGGAATTGCCGTCGGACATGAGTCCAACTCCTGTGGGTAAAAAGATCATGCAGAGCCGTCATCTGCAACAGATGTCCGTCTCCTGCATTGATATGTCGCCGGATGCGGGTTGGTTCGCATGGCCAGGCGATTTCTCCCCCAGGCGGTGCATGAAAGACCACGATCATGCAGAATCTTGCTTCGATTCTGCCGGCGCGGCCGGCGGCTGGGGGGCAGGGGTCTGAGGCATATCGATTGAGACCGGGCCGCGGGAAACCCGCCCCTCGGCCTGGCGCGGGCGCGGCAACTTGGCGGCGGGCGCGGCCTGGTTGAGCTGGTCAGCCATCTCCGCAATCGGCTGCAGCAATTGACGCAAACCCCGGCGGAAGAATGCCCGGCGATTGATCGGGGATGAAGGTCGGCCAGATGCCATCGCCCTATTGTACCCCGGCCGCCCGCGTCCGCCCAATCGGCCGGTCGGCTTCATGATTTTCCGTATCAATCCACCGCCGTCGCCGTGCGGCAGGCACCGGATTTGCCATTCACGCCACCCGCCGCAGCACCGCATGGCCCGCCGTGGGCCATCGGATTGTTGCGATCCATTTGAAAGGAGCGGCGATATGGGTCAGGCAGCCAACACCGGACGCAATGCCTCGCTCGATCAGAAAAAACGCCGGGCCGCCGGACGGCAGAAAGCGAACGCCCCCGAGCAGCAGGCGATTCAGGACTTCCAGGGGCCTGGCATCGACAAGGGCAAGACCGGCGGCGCCCACGGCCGGGCCGGCAAGGCCAATCCATCCGGCCAAATCGGAGCGGCCAGCGGCGGAGGTGGCGGCGGCAGCCTGTCGGCCCGTGCCAAGGCCTCCCATCTCACAACCCCGCGCTCGACGCGCCCGGCACGCAAACGCAAGGCGTGAGCTGCACACAGCATCCACCGCACCACGCACGGCGATGCGCTGCCCGGTTGCGCGAACGCTAGGCGCTTTCGACGAGAACCTGGCCGATCGAGGTTTCCTCGGCGATGCGTTCGGCCTCGCGCACCTCCTGATCACGCGGGCGGATAAACAGCAGCAGCGCCAAAGCCGGCACCGATGTGGCAATGCTGAGCAGGAAAAAGCCGCGCCAGCCCAGTCCTTTGGCCGCCGCCCCGGTCCAGCTCCCCATCAGCGGCATCATCAGTGCCATCAGGCTGGACAGCAGGGCGTACTGCGTCACCGTAAACTGGCGATGACACTGGCTCATCAGGAAGACAAAAAACCCGGCCACCGCGAACCCGGCACAGAGATTTTCCACCACCAGCACGCCAATGAGCACACCCAGCTTCGCACCGGTGTAGGCCAGCAGCAGGAAGCCGACATTGCTGACCGCCTGCATGATGCCAAACAGCCACAGCGAAGCGCGCAGCCCGATCCACCCCACGATCGCCCCGCCGAGCATGGTCCCGATGATCGTCGTGCCCACCCCCAGGCCGTGGCGGTAATAGCCGATCTGTTCATCGGTTACGCCGATGTCCAGCAGGAACGGCACGGTCATCCACCCGGCAACCGAATCAGGCAGACGAAACAGCAGGATGAACAGCAGCACCAGCACCCCATCGCGGCGCGACAGGAACTCGGCCAGCGGTGGCACAATAGCGCGGTAGAGCGTCGGTGGCTGCTCCGGCGGGTTGTCCGGCTCATCGGCAAAAAGGGTCCCCAGCACGCCGATGCCCATGATGCCCGCCATCATCAGGTAGGCCTGGCTCCAGGTCATCCACCCGCGCCCCACCAGCACCGCCGCCCCCGCGCCGGTAGCCAGCATCGCCACCCGATAGCCGGTAACGAACAGGGCCGCACCGTAACCCCGCTCGCGCACGGTCAGCACGTCGGTGCGATAGCCATCGGCCACGATATCCTGCGAGGCGGAGAAGAAGGCGATCATCAGTGCTGCCACCCCGATCCCCCACACGCCCATCCGCGGCCCCAGCAGCGCCAGCGCTGCGATGGATGCCATCAGCAGGATCTGGATAATCAGCAGCCACCCCCGCCGCGGCCCCAGCAGCGGCGCCCGCCAGCGGTCCAGAAATGGCGCCCACAGCACCTTCAGCGCATAGGGCACCGTGACCAGGCTCATCACCCCGATGGTGGTCAGATCGACGCCGCGGTCGGTCATCCACTGCTGAAGGGTCCCCTGCGTGAGCATAAACGGCAGCCCGGACGCAAACCCGATCGCCCCCAGGGCGAGCATCCGGCGCGAGGTATAGGCGTGTAACGCATCCATGCGTTGGTGGGCCTCCATGTGCAGCCAGTGACCATACCGCCAGTCGCAGGCGGTGTCACGCGAAAGTGGGGATGAGCTGGCGAGTCAATCAGCGCAATCACAGCTCGCGGTTCGATCCCTGCACACCACATCGGCACAGGGTGGCCACCAGCACTGGCCTGATTTGCACGGGCCGCTATTTGCCCACCTCTGGCGGCACGGGCGGCGCGGCGGGATGGGGATGATGGTGCTCGGCCACCTCCACCGCCGTCTCCAGGGCGGCATCGGTGATCGCCTTGTGCTTGCGCTTGCGCCACCAGGCATACGCTGCGATCCCGGCGACGATGATGATCACGCCAATCAGAACGAGGTTTTCCCCCTTCTTGACCTGTCTCACCAGGGTTTCCAGATTCTTGCCGAACAGATACCCCAGCCAGACGAACAGCCCGCCGCTGATCAATGCGGCCAGGCCATCGGTGATGAAAAACTTGGTGAAGTGGAAGCGGGTCACGCCCGCGGCGACGACCATCGCCCCGCGTATGCCGGCGAACAACCGGCCAATCGCCACCACCCAGACGCCGTAATTTTCGAATAAACGCTCCACCCGCTCGATGCGCTCGCGGGTGACGTGCCGGCCGATCAGCGGCAGGCGGGTGATGTTCAGACCGTAGCGGCGGGAAAGAAAATAGAGGGCGCAGTCGCCGCCGATGATCCCGCTCCAGGCGCAGATCGAGGCGATCAGCAGGTCCATCCGCCCTCGCGCCACCAGCACCCCCGCCGCCAGCAGCGGGATGTCCTCAGGTAACGGCAAACCCAGCCCACAGGCAAACAGCAGCCCGAACAGCAGGAGATAGCTCCCCGCCTCCAGCAGCGTCACAACCTGTTCGGCATCCAACCACGCCAGCACATCCATGTGCATCCTTGTCGCCGCTTTTGCATCCGTCGTCAATTGGGGGAGGGTCCACAGGATTCAGGACCTGGGGGATCGGAAATGGCACGGCGGGTGGTCATGGGGCCACCGGTGATGGCGAACACCCCCTGCCGGCGGCCCGCGACCCCCGGTTCCGATAATCTCTCATCCGTTGATGCCCTGGCAGCCGAAATAGTCCATGTAGGCCCTTCCGGTCGATCCACGCGGGCGCGCGGATTGGGGCATCGGCCGGCGCAGGCCTTCAGTGGCGAAACGATTATGGATCTGGCAACGATCATCGGATACCTGCTGGCCTGGGGCGCGTTGGCGTACGGCATTTTCCATGCCACGCACGGCGACATCAGCCCCTACATCGTGCCGGCCGAACTGTTCCTCGTCGCCGGCTGTGCCTTCGGGGCGGCGATGGCGTCGATGCCCCTGCACTCGGTCCTGGCTGCCTTCTCCAGCGTCAAGAAAATGCTGTTCAGCAAGGACGCCCATGTGCAGCACCTGATCAAGGAGATGGTGCAGTACGCGGAAACCGCCCGCCGCGACGGGGTGCTTGCGCTGGAATCGGTTGCCCGCGAGGCGCCCGATCCGTTTCTCCGCCGCGGCCTGCAGCTCACCATCGATGGCAGCGACCCGGAAATCATCGAGCGCATCATGCGCATCGAGGTTGAGTCGATGCTCGAACGTCACAAGCACGGCAAGCACTTCTGGGGCATGATCGCCAAGTTCGGCCCCGGGTGCGGCCTGATCGCCTGCCTGGTGGCCCAGGTATCGATGTTCCAGAACCTCGGCTCCGATGCCTCGGCGGTCGGCCGGGCCTTGGCGGGCGCCATCTGCGGAACGCTTTACGGCGCCTTGATGCAGAACATCTTCGCCGGCCCCATCGCCGAGAAACTGGGCCTCAAGAGCAAGGAAGAGGCCTTCGCCAAGGAGATCATCCTCCAGGGCGTACTGAGCATCCAGGCGGGCAACAACCCGCGCGTGGTTGAGATGCAGTTGATGAGCTTCCTGAGCAGCGCCCAGCAGGCGGCGATGCCCAAGGCGGCGTGATTGGGAGAGCAGCCGGCAGCCGGCAGTCAGCGGCCAGTAGGGATTTCCTGCTACTGGCGACTGGCTGCCGGCCGCTGGCTGCTACATAAGAATGGCAGAAAAATGCGGCAAGTGCGATCCCCATGAGATCTGCGAGGAGTGCCCCGAGTGGATCTTCACGCTGGCCGACCTGATCATGTGCATGATGGGTCTGTTCGTGATCCTGTGGGTGCTCAAGCCCGATGGCAGTGCCGGCAGCCCGGACGCATCGGCGGCGCGGGAGACCGAGCAGCGGGCCGAGATCATGGATGCCTTCGGCTACAAGCCGAGGCTCGACAGCACCGACCCGATCGACCTTTACCTGATCGAGAAGGCCCAGCGCGAAGGACGCCTGCGCCTCGGCCCGGACAACGCCGGCCGCACCCGCCAGGAGAATCGCGGCCTGGATGGAACCGATCCCGAAACCACCAACATCCGCCCCAGCCGCTGGGCCACAACCGGCGGCCGGATCAGCTTTGCCGTCGGTTCGGCAGAGTTGACCCCCGCCATGCAGCGCGATCTCGACATCGTGGCCGATGAATTTCGCGGCCACCGTAATATCGTGATGATCAAGGGCCACACCGGGTCCGACGATTTGCCCGATACGGCTACGTCCCGGGAAAAACTGGACCTGTCATTGCGGCGGGCACAGGTGGTGGCCGACTACCTGGTCAGCAAGGGAGTGGACCCGGAAATCCTACGCGTGCAGGGATGCTCAACCTTCGAACCGCTGGTCGAGCGGGCCTATACCCCCGAGGCCAAGGCTCTGAACCGGCGGGTGGAAGTGGATGCCACCGCCCAACTGGTGCAGGATCTCAAGGATGCCTCCGTGACCCGCCCTGCCCCGGCCCCCACCGTGCCGATGCCATGAGGCACGCCCCCGCCCGGATCAGGGCCTGCTCGCGGAGATGCGCGGGGGGACACTACGCCACCATGAACCGTCCCATCGGCTCGGGATTGCAGCGGATGCGCCGTGCCCAGTCGATGGCCGCGGTGCGCAGGGCATCGCAGATCACCTGCTCATCGTAGCCATCGGCCACCGCGCAGGCATCCAGCTTGGCCATGAGGGTCGGCTGGGTGTCACCTGAGGAAATCGCCTCCACCAGCGGCTCAACGTGGAAAGCCAGATGCCCGACCACGCGGTCGCCGATGAACGCCGCCAGCACCGTCTGGCGGGCGGAAACCCACCCGGCGGGCGTCACCTGAAGCTTGCCGCGTTTGCCGGCCTGGTCAATGAATGACAGCACCCGCTCCCAGGCGGGATGCCACTCATCCACCATTTCGACACGTGTCCCCCCACTTGTGGGCGGCAATGTAGACATGAAACGTCTCCGGTTCATACCAACTGTGCATTCATTGCATATCAGTTTAGACGGCCAACCGGCAAAATGATTCTGAAAAATCATTGGCCGGATCATACGGTTGGTAAACGTTAGCAGATCGCGTGCCCGTAGCGGGAGCTAAATATTTCGAAGCACTCCAAGCCCGTCCGTACTGCGTGTGCAGGGCGTTCCTGGCACTCCCATCGACCGAGCTCAGCAGTTACTGGCAGATCATCAGCGACCTGGACTGTCTGATGGATGAGATGCTTTTCGGCGGAGAGCAGGCTGGGCATGGCCAGCGCCCGGGCGAGGGTCGATACACTTGGACGCTGCATCCATCAGGATGCGCAGCCATTAACCGGGCCCATGTATAAGGGGGATGGCGGCCTGATCAGTCCCACCAGAAGTACCAGGCGCTTCCCTCCAGCAGGGCCGCCGCGAGGTTGGAGAGGGTTTCGGCGCCCTGCTCAACAATATCGTAGCAGTAGGCATACTGCTCACGCGCCAGGGCCAGCGCGGCAGTTTGGTCGGTTGGCGGGCGGATGACATGGCATTCGATCACATCCGCCGTGGCGGCGACGATCTCCGCGCCATACTGCTCGTGCCAGTCGCGCAAAACCGCGACATGGATCTCGGCCGGCGGGCAGTCATTCCACCCGCCCAGGGCCAGGAAGGCCGGCACCTCCCATGGTCGTGTCGTGGGAACCAATGCGAACCACACCCGCGTGTGCGGCTGGCCGGACAGGATCTCGAACGGGGTCACGAAGCGATCGTTGGCACAGTTTCCCTCGGGCCAGTTGCCCACTTCCGGCGCGACATCACCACCGTACGCCGCCATTTCCGCAGCGTGGGCGGCGGCGAGGGTCGTGAGGGCTTCGCCGCCGCTTTGTGCCTCGGCCGCCGCCAGGATCGAGGAGGTGGGCGCTTCGTTTAGTTCGGACATCTCCTCCACGCGCGGCAGATCTTCATCGCTACCGAGGATGACCGGCCAGTGCCCGGTGCGATCGACCAGGCCGCGCAGGCGGTGCCACATCTGGATCGCCGCCTCTCCACCCGGCCCCGCCAGACACCATACCGCGCCACGATCGGTTTCGTGCATCGGTTCCAGCGACTCGGTCTCGATTCCCTCGGCCGCCAGGATAGCGCTGATCTGTTCCATCTGCCCTCCGTGTCAGAAGCGCGTGCATCACCGCCCCCACCGGCCCGGCAAGACAGCGCCGGCATCGCCCATTCCCGCCGCAGGGCAACAGGCGATACCGGCGCTGTGTCTGCCCTGATCTTCCAGTAACGGCATGCGCAATGGATGGCATTGCAACGGCGATAAGGAGCCAAGTCAAAAAGAAAAGCCCCGCACGCGGAGTGCGGGGCTTGGTGTCAGGGACAAAAAACCGAATCCACCTTAGCTGCCGGCCTGCGGGACCGCCTCGGGGGCGGGGGCAGAGAACGGCGAGCGCGGGGCGAACTCGGGCGCCTCGGCGTCGATCGCCGGGGGCTCGGCCAGGTGCTTGATCTTCAGGTTGAGGTGCGGATTGAACGCGGTACCGGCCGGGATCAGATGGCCGAGGATCACGTTCTCCTTCAGGCCCACCAGATAATCGACCGCACCCGCCAGGGCAGCCTCGGTCAGCACCTTGGTCGTCTCCTGGAAGCTGGCAGCCGACAGGAACGAGTCGGTCTGGAGCGAAGCCTTGGTGATACCCAGCAGCAGCGTCTTGGCACGCGCCGGACGCGGCTTCCTGGCCTTGGCCGGCTCCTTGCCGGCGGCCTCGGCGGCCTCGTTGGCTTCCTTGAACTCGGCCTTGGTCACCAGGTCACCTTCCCGGAAGTCGGTGCCGCCCGGATCGGTGATGCGGACGCTGTGGGCCATCTGCTCGTTGCCCTGGCGGAACTTGTACTTATCCAGCACTTCGCCGGGCAGGAAGCGGCTGTCGCCGGGGTCCTCAACCTTCACCTTGCGCAGCATCTGGGCAAGGATGATCTCGATGTGCTTGTCGTTGATCCGCACACCCTGGCTGCGGTAGACGTTCTGCACCTCGGTCAGCAGGTACTGGTACAGCGCCTCTTCACCCTTGATCCGCAGGATGTCGTGCGGGATCAGCGGCCCGCGGACCAGCGCATCGCCGGCCTCGACGAAGTCGCCGGTGTGGACCTGCAGCTCCTTGTCCTGCGGGACATGGTGCTCGCGCTCCATGCCGGTTTCGTTGCGGACGATGATGGTCATCTTGCCGCGACGCTTCTCCGAGCGGATTTCCACCGTGCCGGAGATCTCCGCCAGCACCGCCGGATCCTTGGGCTTGCGGGCCTCGAAGATCTCGGTGACGCGGGGCAGGCCGCCGGTGATGTCCATCGTGCCGCCGGCCTCCTTCGGCTGGCGGGCCAGGAGCTGGCCGGCAACGACCTTCTGGCCGTTAGACACCTCGATGCGGGCCTTGGCCGGCAGGTAGTGGAAGTCGAGGATCTTGCCGTCCTCGCCAACAATGGTGATGCGCGGATGACGCTCGCCCTTGTGCTCGATGACCACCAGGCGGGCTTCGCCGTCGCCGCCACGGCGCTCTTCCTCGAGGCGGACGGTTTCACCCTCTTCAATGTCCTCGTACTGAACCACGCCGCCCTTCTCGGCAAGGATAGGCGTGATGTGAGCATCCCACACCACCAGTTGCTGGCGCGGCTTGACCTTCTCGCCGTGCGCCACCAGCACCGTCGCGCCGTAGGGGACGCGATACTTCTCCAGCTCGCGGCCCTTGGCATCGAGGACGGCGATCTCGCCGTTGCGCTTCAGGGCGACCAGGTGGGTATTGCCATCGGCATCCTTGACCGGCACGGCGTTGATGTCGCGGTGCTCGATCGTGCCGCTGTTGGCGCTCTTGATGTCGTTCTCGATCAAGCTGCTGGCG
This sequence comes from uncultured Tepidisphaeraceae bacterium, assembly GCA_964398315.1. Taxonomy (GTDB): domain Bacteria; phylum Planctomycetota; class Phycisphaerae; order Tepidisphaerales; family Tepidisphaeraceae; genus JADLCB01. Next base: position 16,369 of record CAYNMV010000074.1, read on the forward strand.
GCGACACCACCGGTGTGGAACGTACGCATCGTGAGCTGCGTGCCCGGCTCGCCGATCGACTGGGCGGCAATGATGCCGACCGCCAGGCCTTCCTCGACGATGCGGTTGGTGCTCATGTCGATGCCGTAGCAGCGGGCGCACACGCCGCGCGGGCTTTCGCAGGTCAGCGGGCTGCGAACGCGGATGGTGTCCAACTTCAGCTCGCGGATCGCGTCAGCGACCTCGACGGTGATGACCTGGTTCTCTTCGACGATGACCTCGTCGGTGATCGGGTTGCGGATCGTGTCGCGGGCGGTACGGCCCACGATCATGTCCTTCAGCTCGACCTCGATCGCTTCACCCTTGTAGATGGTGCTCTTGGTCACGCCGTTGAGCGTGCCGCAATCCATCTCGTTAACGATGACGTTCTGCGCCACGTCCGCGAGCTTGCGGGTCAGGTAGCCCGAGTCGGCGGTCTTGAGCGCGGTATCGGCCAGGCCCTTGCGGGCGCCGTGCGTAGAGCTGAAGTACTCCAGCACCGACAGGCCCTCGCGGAAGTTGCTCTTGATGGGCGTTTCGATGATCTCGCCGGACGGCTTGGCCATCAGGCCGCGCATGCCGCCGAGCTGGCGCATCTGGTCAACGCTGCCGCGCGCCTTACTGGTCGCCATCATGTTGATGGGGTTCAGGTAGCGCGTCGCACCCGGGGCACCGGGCTGCACGGGCCGGCCCTCCTCATCGCGCCAGTCATTCTCCAGCGCCGTCATCAGGTCTTCGGTGACCTGCTTGCGGGCATGGCCCCACAGGTCAATGAGCTGGGCGTAGCGTTCCTGGTCGGTGATCGCGCCCATGCGGTAGTTCTTCTCGATGCGGTCGGCCCGCTTCTGACATTCCTCGATGATCGTCGTCTTGGAATCGGGCGTGCGGATGTCGGTGATGCCGAAGCTGAGCGCCGCCAGCGTGCTGTGGCGGAAGCCGAGCATCTTCATGTTGTCCAGCAGGTCGATGGTCGCCGGCCGGCCAAGCTTGGCGTAGCAGTCGGCAATCACGCGGCTCTGGCCGCCGGAGTTCAGGCCGTAGTTGTAGAACGGCATCTCCTGCGGAAGCAGGTCATTGAAGATGCAGCGGCCGACGGTGGTGAGAATCACCTTGCCGGGGTAGCCCTCGGGCATCGGGCGGATCTCCCAGTTGGGATCCAGCCGCTTGCGGTGTTCCTCGGCCTGTTTCCAGGAGACCGCCTCAATCGGCACCGGGGCGCTGGAATCATCCGGCACCACGTGCGTGCGCTCGGGCAGGCGGACGAAGATGCGCGAGTGCATCGCGATCTTGCCCATCTGAAGCGCCATGAAGGCCTCGGCGGCCGTGTTGAACATCATGAACTCGCCCTTGTCCCCTTCGCGCTCGGCCGTGATGTAGTAGATCCCGAGCACGATATCCTGGCTGGGCGAGATGATCGGGCTGCCGTTGGCCGGCGAGAAGATGTTGTTGGGCGCCAGCATCAGCACGTGCGCCTCGGCCTGCGCCTCGATCGACAGCGGCAGGTGGACGGCCATCTGGTCGCCGTCGAAGTCGGCATTGAAGCCGCGGCAGACCAGCGGGTGGATGCGGATGGCGTTACCTTCCACCAGCACCGGCTCGAAGGCCTGGATGCCCATGCGGTGCAGCGTCGGAGCGCGGTTCAACAGGACCGGA
>CAYNMV010000075.1:0-17509 GCA_964398315.1 uncultured Tepidisphaeraceae bacterium
CAAGATGATGGATGAGATGGCCAACCACGCCACCCGTGTCCGGCGGCATATCGAGAAGCACGGCTACAACACGGTGGAACGCTGGCTGGATGTCTGCCTGAGCCTCGAACACCTGATCGATCCGCACAGCATGTTCCTTAACCGCGGCCCCCTGGAGCAACCCCGGGAGGAGCGCGACCGAAACCCAGCCCATCCGAACGGGCCCAGCGGCAAGTTCCAGGCCAAGGATTACATGGACCGGTGGATCAACCCCCCCGAGGCCATCGCTGCGGAGGAGAAAAAACGGCGCGCCCAGCGAGAGAAGCAGCGCCGTGTCACCCCGGCACGGCCCACGCGGGATGTGCTGCTGTACCTGATCGAGCACGCCCGCCTGGAGGACTGGCAGATCGACTGCCTCTCGATCATCCGCGAAGAAAGCTACTACTTCGCGCCGCAGGGAATGACCAAGATACTCAACGAGGGCTGGGCTTCTTACTGGCATTCCACCCTGATGACCAAGCACTTCGTCGAGGCGAAGGAGATCATCGACTATGCCGATCATCACAGCGGCACCGTTCACATGCCGCCGGGGCAGTTCAATCCGTACAAGATCGGCATCGAACTGTTCCGCGACATCGAAGACCGCTGGAACAAGGGGAAATTCGGCAAGGAGTACGAAGAGGCCGAGGACCTTGGTGCGCGCAAGAAGTGGGATCGCGGCCTGGGGCTGGGGCGGGAGAAAATCTTCGAGGTACGGCGCATCTACAACGATGTAAACTTCATCGATGAGTTCATGACGCCCGAGTTCATCGAGAAGCACAAGTTCTACCAGTACGGCCGCGACCCGCACACCGGCGCCCTGCGGATCATCAGCCGTGACCCCAAGCGCATCAAGCAGACGATGCTCTACCACCTGACAAACATGGGCCAGCCGTTTATCTACGTGTGTGATGGCAACTATCGCAACGCCGGCGAGCTGTTCCTGGCCCACAAGCACAACGGCCTGGACATTGAGATCCGCTACGCCACCGAGACCCTGAAAAACGTCTATAAGGTCTGGGGCCGTCCCGTCCATCTCCAGGCACGCATCGATGATGAGATGATGCTGTTCAGCTACGATGGCGTTCAGGGCAAGCAGCAGACCATCCACGACGATCTGCCCCCGCCGGCCCACCAAGTGGAGTAGGCGGGTTCATCGCCTTGATCGCACGTCCAGGCATCCACCCGGATCGGATGCCGCACATTTCGCCGGCACCTCGCCGATGGCGTCAATCGGGACTGCTCAGTAAAGCCTGATCATTCGAGAACCAACCCCAACGCTGCACATCTGACCGCGCATGCAAAATGGCCGTGGGTGAGCCATATGCCGCTCACCCACGGCCACAGCAATCGCGTTGGGACGGCCGCCGGGTCAGGACTCGCCGGGCGAGAGCGGGAAGCCGCGCTGCTCGGGCAACTCCGCCGGGGCCAGGCGCGGGTTGAGCACGTGGATCACGACCAGCGCGATCACGTACATGAACCCCGCGATGGTCAACAGCGGCACGTAGTTCTGGTTGATCGCATCCAGCAGCATGCCGGTGAGCGGGGCAGCCATCGTGCTGCTGAGCATGCCGAACGTCGCGCCGAAGCCCACCACCGAGCTGGTTGCGTTGCGCGGGAAGGTATCCGATACCAGCGTGTAGAGGTTGGCGCTCCATCCCTGGTGGGCTGCCGCCGCCAGTGAGATGATGATGACATTGCCCCAGAAGCTGGGGATGTAGCTGGCGAAGATCATCGGGACCACGCACAGGGCGCAGATCAGCATCGCGGTCTTACGTCCCTGGTTCACGGTGAAGCCGCTCTTGATCATGCGGGATGAAATCCACCCGCCGCCGATCGAGCCGATGTCGGCCGCGATGTAGATGATCACCATCGGCAGCGCCAGCTGGGTCAGGCTCACATCAAACGTGTCGGAAAAATAGCCCGGCGCCCAGAAGAGAAAGAACCACCAGACCGGATCCGTCAGGAATTTGCCCAGCGCAAATGCCCATGTCTGGCGGTGCGGGATGAGCGCGGCCCAGCGCACGCGGGCCGGCGGATCGGGCGGATCGGATTCGATATACGCCAGCTCGGCGGCGTTCACGCGCGAATGCTCGCGCGGGCGGCGATAGATCAGCAGCCACAGCACCACGAACATGAATCCGGGCAACGCTGTGAGGATGAACGCCCAGCGCCAGCCCATGTGCACGGCGATGAAGGGGACGCTCACAGCGGCAACCACCACCCCGACGTTCGAACCGGCATTGAACAGGCCCGTTGCCAGCGCCCGCTCCTTCTTGGGGAACCATTCGGCCGTCGCCTTGACGGCAGCGGGAAAGTTAGCGGCCTCGAAAATGCCCAGGACAAAGCGGGCAGCGGAAAAGCCGATCCAGGAGGTAACGAACGCGTGCGCCATGGCCGCCAGCGACCAGAAGGTGGCGGCCAGGGAAAAGCCCCTGCGCGTGCCGATCAGGTCCAGCACGCGCCCCATCGCCATCAGCCCAAGCATGTAGGCCAGTGAGAAGGCAAAAACGATGCGGCCGTACTGCGTATCGGTCCAGCCCAGCTCATCCTGGAGGTGAGGCTTGAGCAGGCCGATCACCTGGCGGTCGAGGTAGTTGACGGTGGTGGCGAAGAAGAGCATCGCGCAGATCACCCAGCGGAAATGGGTGCGCGGCCCGACGGCCGTCTCCGCGGAGGTGCCCACCCCGCCTGGCTGGGCACCTGTCGCGGCAGGGCCTTGCAGATCGTTGTTCACGGCTGACCGCCTTTCATGGGAAACGGATGCCTCCCTGCCGGGGCATCATTCATGAGCCTCCAGCAGCGGCAGGAACTGCTGAAGGTCAGGACGACGGAAGCTCTCTGGGCGGCTGAGGCGTTCGGTACCGCCGCTGGCGAGGAACAGTCTCAGTGCCTCGTAAGGCCGGTGGAGGTTCAGGCCGGTCTCCTCATGGCGAATCCAGGTCTTGGCGTACCAGTTATGAAACGGCGGATATTCCGCGCGGCTCAACTCGATCTCGAGCTGCTCCAGCGGCACCATGGCCTGCTCGCACAGCGCCCAGGCCTTGTCCCGGTCAGGCTCCTCCATCGCATCGAGCAGGATGAGTGCTGCCTGCGTGTGCCGCCAGGTGGTGCGCAGCGGGATTTCACAATTCTCGAAGAAAAAGCGCTGTTGGTCGGGGTTCATCTTCGCCCGTGCCCGTTCGATCACCTCGAACGCTGCGCGGTAGCGTTTGTCCAAATCCTGCAGCGTGGGGCGGGTCTGGGGGTTGGCGGGCGCGAATTCCTCGCCGGCAAACTTCTTGATCAGGGAGTTGATCGCGCCCACCACGCGATCACCGGCGTACCACTGGCGGTCCCACTGGTGCAGGAGCTGCTCGTAGTGCCGGTAAGCCTCGGTGGCATCGTCCGCCGCGGCCTCGCCAAAGTACTCAGCGCTGAACCAGCGGGCAAAGCGATCGGCCGATGGTGAATCCTCATCCGGCGGCAGGGGCTCTTTGGCGGCGGTGGGGACGTGGGGCAGGACCGTTTCGGGCATCGGCCGCAGCTCGGTATCGGCCAATGCGGTTTCGGCATCCCAGCAGATCTCGGCGATCATCCGCGTCTCGCGCACAAACTCGCGCAGCTCCGAGACATTCAGCAGCATGAACTCGGTGGCGCCGCTGTCGACGATCCGCTTGAACTCCCCGGCGATGCGCCGTGGCGGCACCAGGTTCATGGACTGCTTGGCCACCGGCCCGTAGTAGGCCAGATGATAGTAGACACCATGCTTCCACTTGCCGCGGTCCCTGGGCAGCGCCCGCATGCGCCCATCGTTGTCATCGCACCAGATGAGGATGACGTTCTCGGGCATCTCAAACCCGCCGCTGGGGTCGAGATACTTGTCGAGCATCTCGCCGTAGAGCGTGAAATGAAAGACCGGCGGGCGCCTATCCTCGGGGACAAGCTGCTGCGTGACTTCGATCTGCCGGGCGATAACCTCCTGGAAGATCCGGTTCTGCTCGGCCTCGGGCATGTCCTTGGGGAAGGGATAGGCGTAGTCCTCGGTGCCGCGCAGGCCGACCGGCCAGATGGCATCGAGCATCCCGTTTTCCTTCACCCCCGCGGCCCAGTACTTGATCATGTTGTCGGCGTTGGTCTGCCAGTTCCACTCGCCGCTGACACCGCGCTTCTCGGCCAGCTTGAACCGCTCATAGCCGAAAGGATTACTCAGCAGGATGTCGTAGTGGTGACTGGTGTAGTGCAGCCCCCAGTCGCTGGCCAGTTTCTGGACCTCAAAGCGGCGGAAGGTGCGGGTGTAGGGCGCCACCATGTTCATCCGCAGGCGCAGGGCGGTCTCGAAGAAGCGCGCATACCATTCGATCGGCACCGTGCCGATGCGCAGCGGATAGCCGCTGAAATACTCGAACGGCCGAACCAGCACATCCTCATCATCATGGAACAGGCCGCGGTATTTGAACGTGGGGCTGTCGACGAAGTGATCCACCTGCTTCAGCACCAGTTGTGCATGCCGCTGCGGGCGGTAGCCGGTCCAGAGATACAGCGGATCGATGCCCAGGCGCTCGGACAGGGTGTAGACGGCGAACGCAGTGCCGCGCGGATTCGATCCAACCAGCCAGACGGTGTTGTCCGTGGTAAGAATCTGGTACGCCTCCCACTTGCCCGCCAGGCGATCGCGGGCAATGCCCTCGGGCAGGTCCGTTCCGGGGAGATTGGCATGGCCCGCATCATCGAGCGTGATGAGGCGGATGCCCACCCGTCCTTCGGTCGGTTGATTGACGATCGCGGGGCGCTGGCCGGTCAGTTTTTCCAGGTCTGCCGACAAAAACACGGCCGCCTGCTTCACCGCGCTGTGGGCGGTATCGGGGACGATGATCTCCGCCACCCGATCGGCTTCGGCCAGCACGACATCGCCTGCCTGCGCTGGCCCCTGGCGCACCCAGGCGCTGCGCACCGGCTCGGTCCACTGCTGGGCACTGACCAGCGCTGGCAGCCACAGCAGCACCAACGCCATCGCGCACAGGGTCCACCGGCCACGCCGCGCAGGACTGAGCCACCAGTCCACTGTCGATCCGCGGGCATCAGGTCGAAAAGAGACAGTTGTCACAATCACTCCTCAGGAACCAAAATGCGCAAGCAGAGATGGAAGCGAATCATATGTCAGGCTGACCGAGGCGAGTATTCCGAAAATGCGACTCAGCCGTCAAGCATCGAATTATCGGGTGCGCGAAAAGGATGAATGGCTGAGCTTCCTTTGCGCGAATTGGTGCGTGAATTCCGTATAAGTGCCTTGAAGCGTTTTGGAGTAAGGGCAAGATGGGCAGTGTGAACACATCCCTGTTTCGCGTGAACCCGGTGCCTCACACCCACGTGGCGCTGAATGATGCTTTCTGGCTGCCGCGCGTGGAAACCAATCGCACCGTCACTATTCCGTTTGCCATCGCGCGCTGCGAGGAAACCGGCCGCATCAACAACTTTGCCAAGGCCGGTGGCTTAATGCCGGGCGCATTCGAGGGGATCTATTACGATGACTCGGATGTTTACAAGGTGATCGAGGCCATCGCCTATTCGCTGGCGGCCCATCCCGATCCGCAGCTTGATGCCTACCTCGATGGCCTGATCGAGAAGGTCGCCGCCGCCCAGGAGCCGGATGGGTATCTCTATACCAATCGCACGATCGACCCGGCCAACACACAGCGCGCCGCCGGCCCGCAGCGCTGGAGCAACCTCAAGGACAGCCACGAGCTGTACAACGTCGGCCATCTCTATGAGGCGGCGGTGGCGCACCACCTGGCCACCGGTAAGCGCTCGCTGCTGGAGGTGGCGCTGAAGAACGCGGAGCTGATTCTCCAGACCTTCGGCCCCGATGCCCGCCGCGATCCGCCCGGCCACCAGGAGATCGAGATCGGCCTGGCCAAGCTGTTTGTGCTGACTGGCGACCAGCGTTACCTGGAACTGGCCCGCTTCTTCCTCGATCAGCGCGGTCATTACCACAACGGCCGGCCCAGCTACGGCACCTATGCCCAGGACCATCTGCCGGTCATCCAGCAAACCGAGGTGGTCGGCCATGCCGTGCGCGCCCTGTACATGTACAGCGCGATGGCCGATGTCGCGGCCCTCAGCGGCGACGGCACGTATCTCAAGCCGCTCGATGCCCTCTGGCAGGACCTGGTCGGCCGCAAGATGGCCATCACCGGCGGCGTGGGCGCGCGCAAGAGCGGCGAGGCCTTCGGCGATCCCTACGAACTGCCCAACGCCACCAGCTATAACGAAACCTGCGCGGCCATCGCCAATGTGTTCTTCAACCACCGCATGTTCCTGCTCAGCGGTGCGGGGCACTACATCGATGTGGCCGAGCGGACGCTCTACAACGGCCTGCTGGCCGGCGTATCCCTCTCGGGCGACCGCTTCTTCTACGTCAATCCGCTTTCCAGCGACGGGGTTACCCCCTTCAACTACGGCGGCGAGGTGACGCGGGCGCCGTGGTTCAAGTGCTCCTGCTGCCCGGTCAACATTGCCCGTCTGCTGGCGTCGCTGGGCGCGTATGGCTACGCAACGGCCGATCACGCGCTGTACGTACTGCTTTACATCGCCGGCCGGGCCGATGCCGAGATTCCCGGTGCGGGGCGCGTGCGCCTGACCCAGCAGACCCGCTATCCATGGGAAGGGCAGGTGCGGCTGATGATCGAGCCGGCCCGGTCCGGCACCGAGTTCGAGCTGCGCCTGCGCATCCCCGGCTGGTCACGCGGCGAGCCGGTGCCCAGTGATCTGTATCGCTACACGGACCATGGCCAGGCGGCTCCGCCTGCGCTGTCGGTCAATGGCACGGCGGTGGAGGTGCAGCTCAACGACGGGTTCGCGGTTATCCGCCGTCAGTGGGAGCGCGGCGATGAAGTGGTGCTCGACCTGCCGATGCCGGTGCGGCGGGTGCTGGCCCATGAGAAAGTGACCGAAAACGCCGGCCGGGTGGCGCTGGAACGCGGGCCGCTGGTTTACTGCGCAGAGCAGGTGGACCAGACCACGCCGGTGGCGGACCTCGCGCTGCCGGATGGGGCGGCGGTGAAGGCGGAGCACCGCCCCGAGCTGCTGGGTGGGGTGACGGTGCTGCGGTGCGAGGCCGCCGGCCTGACGGCGATCCCGTACTACGCCTGGAACCATCGCGGCCCGGCGGCGATGGCGGTGTGGCTGAAGCGCAGCGAAGGATGAGGCCGGGCGACCGATCCAACACAGGCTGGCATGCCCGTGCCCCTGAGGATGCACGAGGACCGACATGAAACACCTGATCGCCTGCACCATCACACTGGTGGCTGTCGTGGCAGCGGTTTCGGCAGGGACGCTGGATCGGCGGCCCGATCCGCTGCTGGATGCCTATCGGCCGGTCACCGAAGTCACCGACAGCGGCTTTACCCTGCAATGGTTCACTGCCCAGCCGACCGAAACGCGCATCCAGCTTCGCCAGGGCGATGTGTCGATGGTGGCGTGGCGGCCGGAAGAGGCCCGGCAGGATGTGTGGGCTGAAAGCCGGTTGATTGATGGCCCGGCCGGGCAGCGCACCTTTCACCGCCTGACAGTGACCGGCCTGGAGCCGGGCAAGCGCTATTTCTACCGCGTGTACGATCCGGCCCTTGAGCCAGACGCGTTTGCCCGGCGGTTCGGCGCTGAAGCGCCCTGGGGGCGGGAGTATGCCGTGGCCACCCGCGCCCCGGCCGGCCAGCGGACGATCATCCGCCTGCCGGTCAAGGTGCTGCTGATGCCCAACGTGCTGAACGTCGCCACCGCGCATCGGCCGGATGGGACGGTCATCCCGCCGCCGCCCAGGATGACCGAGGAGCAGTTGCAGCTCGTGCGCGCTGAATATGAAGATGCGGCCCGCTTCCTGTTCGTGAACAGCGGGCTGCGGCTGTGGGTTGACTTTGAGTTCTTCATCGATGATCGCTGGCAGCGCTGGGGCGAGGAGCCGGAAAATGTGGATGAAGCCTATGCCGGCTGGCCGCAGGCGCGCAGCTACTCGGGGGTGGATTACCGCTTCCCGGGCGGCGGCGGGTTCACCGTCGTCGATACGATGAACCTGGAGAAAGTCGGCACTGATCCGGTTTACGAGCAGCGCCCCTACGCGGGGCAGATCGAGCAGACATTCCTGCGGCAGTGGAATGACAAGACCCAGGCGTGGGAGCTGCGCAACAGCGGCGGCGGCACGTACGGGCCGGATCGCTTCAACGAGGGCCTGCCCGGTCGCTCGCAATACCTGGGCGGCAACGACATCGCCTGGACGACCACGCATGAGTTCCATCACCAGATGGAAGGACTGAGCCGGGTGTCGTTCCCGCATGCCGAGCATGACCGCATCGTTTTCAATCATCCCGAGGTCCGCCGGCGGGTGATGGAAGGCGACAAGGAGCGCATCAACGCCTGGACCGCCGCCGGTCGGCATGGCGGGCACTGGGATGTGATGGCGTTCTGGGACCGCACCCTGACCGATACCCAGTGGCTGCGGATTTACCTGGGCGAGGCGATCACGGTGATCGATGCCGACAACGATGGCGTGCCGGATGATGATGAGCGCCTGCCGCTGGATGAAAAGCGCTTCGGCAGCGATCCGACCAATCCGAAGACCGATGGACAGCTCAACGATCGTGACAAGATCATGCTCGCCACCTGGGCGCCGGCACCGCTCCAGCCCAGCTTCATCAAGCCGCGCGATCAGCTTCGCACACCCAATCCGCGCCAGGTGGACACCGATGGTGATGGCGTGCCGGATGGGCAGGATCCGTACCCGCTGGATCCGTATCCGCCGTTTGTCTGGCCGCTGAGCACCGTGCTGGATGGAGATGACAGCGAGTGGACACAAGTGCCGGCCAGTGGCGTGCTGGACCGCGCGATCGATGAGCACCAGCGCCTGCACCTGACCTTCAAGCAGGCGTGGGATGCCCAGCGCTACCAGGCGCTGCTGGTGCTCGATGGCCCGTGGCGCCAGGTGAACGTGATCCTGGATGGCGAAGGGGAAGGCATCTTCGCGGAGCGCGGCGTGATCGAGTTCAACCTGCAACGACGGGAGGACACGATCACGCTTGAGCAGGTGCGCAAAGCGCCCGGTCTGGAGTGGAAATCAGGCAAAAATGCGCAGGGCCAGGCGGTCATCGAGCTGAGCATTCCCAACGCGGGCCAGAGTGTCTGGTTCTGGCGCGGGGCGGGCCGTGAGGTTGGCGCTGCATTCGTTGTCACCGATGAGGCCAAGCGCCTCTACTCGGTCTACGAGCCCTACCGCCTGTTCTACGCCCGCATGGTGGCGCGGTAGAGCGTGCAAGCGCAGGTGGACTGGTGGGAGGCCGTTGCATCCGATCATGCGGTGGCCGAGCCCGGCGCGCGAGATGGCTGCAAGCGCTTTGAAGGGCCGGGGCGTTGGCGTCGTTTCATTATCTTGCGCAGGATGGCCCCTGTTCAGCGCAAAACGACCTTGATGCGATGGGAAAGAGGGGGGCAGAATGGGGCTATGGAACCTGCCTGCGCACGATGGGATCGTCATCTGGCTGCCTGTTTCCTCGCCGGGGCGGTTGTTGCCGGGGTGGGCGCTGACCTGCCGGCGGGCACGATTCGCCATGATCGCAATGATGCGGATTACCGCGCCCTGGCCAATCAGCCGCAGTTCGCATCGGTCGGTCGATACGATCGCTTCAGTTCGGGCGGGTTGATCGGATCATTGACGCTGATCCATCCCAATTGGGCGCTGACCGCGGCCCATGTCGTGGATAACGACTTCGATGGGGATCTGAGCAACAATCCGCCCGGGTATGTGAAGGTGGGCGGCTACACCCGCCAGGCGGCCGAGATCATCGTGCCTACGGGTGTGAACGGGAATCCCGGCTGGAATGGCTCGATCGGCGATGGCTTCGATATCGCACTGGTGCGGTTCAACGAGCCGATTCTCGACATCACGCCGGCCCGGATTTACAGCAGTTTTCAGGAACTGGGCAAGGTTGTCACGATGGTCGGGTATGGCCAGACCGGAGATGGGACAACCGGCTCCACCGGCTCTTCGGGCACCAAGCGCGCGGGGCAGAACGTGGTGGATGAGCTGTTTACGATGCGCAACGGCGCCACCGCCCTGCGATGGGATTTTGACGAGCCCGCGCCCCGCAAGTCGCCCAACCAGCTCGGCGGATCGAGCGTGCCGCTCGACCTGGAATACCAGATCGCCTCGGGCGACAGCGGCGGCGGATCGTTCATCTTCGAGGATGGCGTGTGGTGGCTGGCGGGCGTTCATTCCGGCACGTACAACTTCTACAACTACACCGGCAAACCCACCGAGGACTCACACACTTACGGTGATGTGGCGCTGGTGACGCGGGTGGCCGCGTATCAGCAATTCATCTTCACCCATATTCCCGAGCTGGCGGTTGCGATCCCCGAGCCAGCCAGCCTCAGCCTGCTGGCACTGGGCAGCGCCTTGCTCACCCGGCGCCGCCGGGCAGCGTAGCGGGCCAGGGACGAGCAAAGACGATGCACATGGAACCTCTGGCGTGACATGGATTTACAGCCTGCGTTGAAAGCGCCCCCGCTGCGGGCTGCTCATGCATATGCGTGCCGGGGGACAGGCCGTGCATCAACGCATCACCTGCCCTGAGCTAAACCCAACCTGCGTTGAACCTCAAAAGAAATGGGCTGCTGGCATGGCCGATTGCCGTGGGTTCATCCGGCAATCGACCCGCCAACAGCCCTTCTTTGTTGAGTTCGGTGCAGCGCACGCGGGGTTGGCCTGCGTGAGGCCAGAAGGGGGCAGCCTGCTATTTTGCGGGATGCTGCTCCAGGTCTTCGCGCACCTCGTTCAGCGCCTGAACGATGTAGCTGGTCACGAGGACGGGGTTGCCTTCCATCCACTTGCGATCGCCGACCCAGGAGCCATCGTCCTTCTGCAGTGCGGCGAGCTTGTTGACCAGCTCGACCCGCCAGTCCACGGTGCGGCCATCAGGCGTCTGGAAGGTGGGGACATCGTAGGCATTGAGTGCCCGCGCCAGCGTCAGGTAGTAGTAATAGATGCCCCAGTCGGCATTTTCCGGCGAGGACTGGCGCAGCCCGGGGTTCTCATCCAGCGTCCAGTTGCTCCTGACCCAATCCCATGCCGCTTTCACGCGCGGATCGTCCTTGGTCAGGCCGGCGTAGACCATGCTCTTGAGGCCGGCATAGCTCATGGAGCCATAGCTGCGGAGCATGCGGCGGCCATCGGGGCCGACGTACTCGCCGGCGAAGCTTTCGCCGCGGCCATCATCGGAGGGGCTGTAGATGAACCCCCCATCGTTGCCGGCCCAGGGCTGGTCGTTGGTTTCCGAGTGGTTCTGCAAGCGTGAGACGAATTGCAGGGCGGCCTTGTAGGCCGGGTCATCCTGGGGAACGCCGGCATCGGCCAGGGCCTCGATGGCCATGTGGGTATTGGACAGGTCCGGCCGACCGCTGCCGCGCGAGTGCCCGCCGTAGCCCCACCCGCCGTACCACGGGTGCTGCACATCCACAATTTTCTCACCCTTGGGGCCTTCGAACTCGCGCACGCCCCATTGCAGGCTCTTGAGGTAGGCAACCGCCTTGTCGATTTGCTGCTTAAACTCGGGCGTCTCCGCCGCCGCCAGGCTGCTGATGGCGATGGCGGTCTGGTAGGTCGCCAGGGTGTCGGCGTAGATGCCGCCATCCTCCACCTGGTGTTCCAGCAATCGTTTATAACCTTTATTAATAAAATCGGTCTGGACGCTGTAACGCGGGTCTTCAACGATCGCGCGCAGCACCAGGGCGGTGAAGGCCGGGGGCTCCTTTTCGCCATGCCAGCCGCCATCAGGTTTCTGTTGGCTCTTTAGAAATTCAATGCCACGGTCGGCCAGTTGCGCTGCCCGGGCCTTGACATCCTGGGCCGTGGCGGGTGCCTGTTCCGGCGCGGGGGCATCCTGTGCCAGAAGGGGGGCGTTGCCCCAGCCCATGACACCCATCGTCGCCGCCAGAAGGAACATCCGATATTTGCTCATGTACATCTCCATTGCTGAAAGCTGCGCAAGTCTATACCCAGCGGCTCCAGGGCGACAAACTGTGCAAATTTTGCCCGGCGGCATCAGCCCACTGCCGCGGCCGCTGCAGCACCGCCGCTGGTCTTACTTTCGCTCCGCAGGCCGCAGGCGGTAGTCGGAGCGTACCCGCTTGTGCTCATCGGGCACGCCGGAAAGTTCGAAGAAAAAGCGCGTCATCTGCGCCCGCCAGATCAGCGCATGATCGATCTGGCGGTCAAACCGCTCAAGCACCGCGCGGTGACGGGCCTCATCGATCCGCCCGGCCAGGCTGATCCAGCGCCGGCGCATGTCCTGGGCCAGCTCCACTCCGTCAAAGTAGCGGTTGTACAGCGTCTGGATGAGTGTTTGGCCATCCGCCAGCCGGTGGGTGTAGGGGACCGCATGGAAAAACAGGAGCAGGTCGACCGGGCACCTGTCGATGCCTTCAAACTGCCGGGCCACCGGCGGTGCATACTGCGCGGTATAGCCGCTGCCGGTGGCGCGGGTGCGATCAAAGCCCACGGTGCGGTCATTCGCACGATGGTAGTAATGGCGGATTTCGGGGGCGGGGTCGAAATGGCGCGGGCCATCATGCAGCACGCCCAGCCCCAGTGGCGATGTATACGATTCATACGCCCGCTGTGAATCCATCAGGATCGCTGCGATTGTCCGCACCACCTGCTCATCGCGCCCGAAGGTAAGGGCGGCCCACTCAGCGGCGATCTGCCCGTCCGGCAGGTCCGGCGCCCATGCCAGCCGTCCAAAGCCGTAGAAATTGGCCAGGTGCAGATGATGCCCCAGCCAGTTGCGCGCCTGTCCGATGTTCAGCACTCCGGCGATACCGCCGGCGTGCGGCAGCAGCGATCCGCCCAGCCGCCGGGCAACGGTTGAGCCTTCCCCATTGAGATGCGTGTCGAAATCGAGCACCTCCTTCCACGCCGGCACCTGGTAACAGACATGGACATCGTGGCCGGTGTATTCCTGGGTAATCTGCAATTCCAGCACCTGCCGGGTTTGCGGCATCGCCCCCAGCAGCGGATGGACCGGCTCGCGCACCTGGAAATCAAGCGGGCCATGCTTCACCTGGACCAGGGCGTTATCCGCGAAGCGCCCGTCCAGTGGATTGAAATGCTGGTAGGCCATTGCCGCCCGGTCATCGCCTGCGCGCAGGTTGTAGACAAATGCCCGCCAGATGAGCTGTCCGCCGTGCGGCCTCAGGGCTTCGGCCAGCATGTCGGCCCCATCGGCATGATTGCGGCCATAGCGGTAGGGGCCGGCCTGGCCCTCGGAATCGGCCTTGATGACAAACCCGCCAAAATCGGGAATCATCGCATAAATTTCATCGGCCTTGTCGGCCCACCACTGGCGCACGCGCGGATCGAGCGGATCGGCCGTAGGGAGCTTGCCGAGCGTGCGAGGGCTGTCAAATCCAACCGCCAGGTAAAGCCGTACACCATAGCGCCGAAATACCGCCGCCAATGCCGCCACCTTCGGCAGATAGTCTGCCGTGAGGATCTGCGCGTTGTTTTTGAAGCCGGCATTGACGTTGTTGATGCAGACGGCATTGAGCCCGATCGACGCCAGCAGGCGGGCGTAATCGGTGTAACGCGGATCGGGCTGCGGCAGCGTCTCCCAGCGGTAGATCGATGGCCCGGCGTAGCCGCGCTCCACCGTCCCATCGAGGTTATCCCACTGATTGATCATGCGCAGCGGGATCGCGGGGCGCTGGTGCAGGTCGATTTCATCCAGCGGCTGGCCCAGTTGCACCTGCCGCAACAGCGCAAATGCGCCGTAGAGTACGCCGCGGTCGCTGTTGGCCGCGATGGCCAGGCACGATCCACCTTCCACCGGCACAGAGCGAAGCACAAACCCCTCCTCCCCCAGCCCCGGCAAATCCGCCTCACGCAAAGCCGCGACGATCACCGCCGGCGCCTGGTCGGGCTGGTCTACCAGCACGATGGCGCCTGGTGCAGGTGGGCCCTGGTTAAGGGTGACCTCCTGTTGCAGCATCACGCCCAGCCCCCGGCGCAGCTCCGCCGCCGCGGAGTCGAGCAGGGGCGATCGACGGGTCTGCACGATCGCCACGGGGCGCGCGGCCGGGGCTTCAGGCAGTGGGCGGTAGCGCAGCCAGGCCTCGTAGCCATCTTCCGCCCGCGCTGCGTCGCAGGCCGCCCAGCTCAGCACTAAAACGATCCCGGCTGCCATCAGTCGACCCATCAGCATGGCGTGACTCCAGTGGATGTGCCCGGTTCAGACCCGGTTGATACGGATCGGGCTGGCTTATTGTGCCGCATGGTACGGCGGCATGCGGAATACACCGTGAACAGGCAGATGCCCTGCCGAGCCCATCCATGCCCCCGCGTTTTCATCGCCAGGCAAAGTGGCAGGGCGGGCATGTGGCCCCGGTGTTGCAGACCTCTGCTCAGATCCCCGGCCGCGCCCGCGATCCAACGCTTACGATCCATCGGTTGATCCGCTGCGCCAAGGGCCAAACCGGCCGCATCCGTCTCCTCCCGTTTCACGAATCATGCCGGGCGGGGGCTTGCGCATGTGCGCTATTTATCGGGGTGATCCGTCCAATGTGCGTCAGCAGGGATCAGATGGCCCGATCAGCTCGCTCTGTCCGATCCTGGCATCCTCTGGGCGCGCTGACTGGCGTATTCCAGGGCCTCATCGCGGCGCAAATTTTCTGATATGGGCCACGCTTAAGTCGAACCATCGCCCGGTTTTGACGTAAATCTGGAGTTCGCCCACCCGAGAGCTACCCCGCTCACCGAGCTGCTCTCGGGCGAGTGCGCTGGTGATCCTCCCATGAGCGGGAGGGCGCACAAGGGATTGCGCAAACTGGTCCTTTTGTTTCGCAAGAAGAACCTTGTGCGTTGGTGGTGTATCTCGGAGGATACACTCGCCGTCGAGCGTCTCGATTCGCACCCTCGGTATCGTGAGCTTTGTTAAGGAGTGCCTCATGCAGTACCTGAACCCGCATCCACCTGCCCGTCGTGGCTTTACGCTGGTTGAGCTGCTTGTGGTGATCGGCATCATCGCGCTGCTGATCAGCATGTTGCTGCCCGCTCTCAACCGCGCCAAGCAGTACGCCAACAACGTCAAGTGCCAGTCCAACCTGCGCCAGATGATGACCGCGGTGCACCTGTATGCCGCGGCCAACAACGATTCGGCACCCTGGGGCAAGGCCCCGCGTGTCGGCGGTCCCACCGGTAATGACCCCAACGGCACCAGCGGCCACTACTACGCCCGCTGGCCCGAAACCCTCAGCGTCATCATGGGCGATGGCGCTTTCACCGAGGACTATGGCCGGCCCGACGAAGCGCTGCGTCCCAAGATGTCGGCCATCTTCATTGACTCGGATACCACCGGGCAGGGCATCCAGCACTACACCGCCAATATCCGCGTCTTCGGCGAAGAGCGTCGCCGTGACCCGTACCGCGAGACCGTGCTGGGCCGTACCGGCCAGGCTGCCTGGTTCCAGCCGGCCCGCTTGTCCAGCCTGCGGCCCACGGCCGAAATCGCGGCGATCTTCTGCTCGAACCAGACCAAGTTCGATGCCGACACCGAGCATCCGCTTGACTACGCCAACGCCCCCACGACCAGCTACTACCTGGACATGATGGGTGTGACCAAGGAGCCTTACATGGTCCGCGGCCGGGATCTGGACTACGAAAGTGAAGTGATCCCGCCCACCAACCTGCCCTACATTGACCGGGAGTTCCACGGCGGCCCTGGCCCGTCAACCGGGCTGGGCATCCGCACCCGCCATATGGGCAACAAGAGCGTGAACATCGTGTTCGTCGATGGCCACGTGGAGTCCTTCACCAAGGAGCAACTGGTCCGCCGGATGTTCTACGTGCCGGCCCCCCGGTAATCCGGGCATGTCCGCCGGCAAGCGGGCACATCCGGCACAACAGCGCGATATCGATCCTGAGCGATCCCGCGGGAGCCCACCTCCCGCGGGATCGCTTTTTTGCCTGTCCCCGTCTTTTCCATACCCCGCCGCGCGTCATCCACCCCGGCCGGGCCGGCACCGGGCTGAGCCCTGACGCCACGATGCGGGGGAAGAGGGCGTTGCGCAAATTGCGCCTTTTGTTACGCAAGATGGTCCTTGTGCGTTGTTGAAAGGTGACGCATGATTCAATCGCCATATCGTTGTTTGCGCATATGACATTTCAAAGGAGCGCCTTCTATGACGTGCCTTACCCCACTCTGCCGGAATGCCCGCCGTGGCTTCACGCTGGTTGAGCTGCTGGTCGTCATCGGGATTCTTGCACTGCTTATCAGTATGCTGCTGCCGGCCCTGAATCGTGCCAAGCAGGCTGCCAATTCGCTCAAGTGTCAGTCGAACCTCAGGCAGATCGGCCAGGCGTGGCAGCTCTATGCCGCGGCCAACAAGGATTCGATGCCCTGGGGCCAGTCGCCGAACGTTCCCGGCTACAAGGCCGATGGCACGCCGGGCAACGGCTATAAGGAGCGCATCCAGGAAACCCTCAGCCGCGTTCTCGGCCCCGATGAGATCAAAGAAAGCTACGGCGGCACGAGCAACCCGGTCCGCGCGGCCATTTCGCCGGTCTTCCAGGACACCGATACCACCGGCCATGGCCTGCGGCACTACACCGCTAATATCCGTGTCTTTGGCGACTATGACTGGACCGACCCGTACCGCGCCAATGTGCTGGGTCGGACCGGGGAGGCCGCCAAATTCCATCCGGCCCGCCTCTCCAGCCTGCGGCCGTCCACCGAGATCGCGGCGTTCTTCTGCTCAAACCAGACGAACTTCGATGACTCCACCGCCCACCCCATCAACTATGCCGCCGCGCCGACCACGTCGTACTACATCGACCCCGGCACGGATGGCAGCCTGAATGGTGCCCGGCGGGAAGGCTTCTACATGATCCGCGGCCTGAACGAAGCCGAAGAGAATGGGCTGATCAACGCCCCGTATCTCTACATGGAGTTCCAGGGCGGCCCCGGCCCGACCACCGGCGTTGGCATTCGCGCCCGCCACATGGGCAACAAGGTCGTCAACATCGTCTTCGTCGATGGGCATGTTGAGTCGCTTCAGTACGGAGACCTCAAGCGTCGAATCTTCTGTGTCCCGGCCCCCAGGTGATGCCGGCCTGTCGCCAGGTCATGGCGAGCGACAGCACCCATCCCGTGCAAGCCCCTCCTCCCGCGGGATTCGTCAACCACGGGACCGCGATTTCCCGGTGGCGGTGACGCCACGGGCGGAGCGATCCCGCGCCGGTTGCGGCGCGGCCTCCCGCTCCTGTGCAGTGCCCGCCCCGCATGCCAGGGGGGGGCGGGGCAGGCACCGTACGTGATATCGGAGACACCCATGAAATCAGCCGCTACGCATTATTCCCAGCCCTCCCGCACGCCCGTCCGGCCAGTGCGCCGGGCCATCAGCTATGACTCCAGCGCCGGCCGTGATGCTGATTTATCGGCGTCGGTTTCGGTTCGGAACTTCACGGACCTGA
>CAYNMV010000076.1:0-17498 GCA_964398315.1 uncultured Tepidisphaeraceae bacterium
GGATTTAGGTTCCCGTACCGAAAGGTGTAGGGGTTCAAGTCCCCTCTCCTGCATTGGCGAATTGTCCGGCATCATTCCCACTTGGGTTCGCGCAAACGACCAATCCAATGAGAACCACCCTCCGCATCCTCGGCTTTGCCCTGCTGCTGATGGCCGTTCCGGCCGCCCTCGCCGATACGGTCTATACCAGCGTCGGGCCGCTGAACAATGTGCAGATCCTCGGGATCGAAGGCAATCTGCTCCGTTACATCACCCCCACCGGGGCCGAAACCACCCGCGAGTTGTCGGCCATCCAGCGTTTGCAGATCGATACCGAGCCGGCGTTCAACCAGGCCGAAGAGGCCTATGCCGCCGGCCAGTGGGACAAGGCCACCAGCGGCTATGACAAGACCATCCGCGGCACCAACAAGCCCTGGCTGAAGCAATGGTCGAGCCTGCGGCTGCTGGAGGCGGCGGAAAAAAGCGGCAATTTCCCGGCGGCAGTCACGGCATGGGTGGAGCTGGTGCAGTCCAACCCTGCTGCCGCTGCCGGGCGCCAGCCCAGAATGCCCGAGGCCACCAGCACCTTCCTCGACACCGCCGCGGCGGATGTGGAGAAAGTCCTGCAGGGCCGGCTGGAAGATCGCCAGCGGGCGGAATTGCTGAAATTTGTCCTGGACATCTACCAGAAGAAGAATGACACCGCCCGCGCAATCAACGCCGCCGAGCGGCTCAGCAAGCTGACCGGTGATGGCACCGATCCGGCCAACCAGCGCCTGCTGGCCGATCTCAAGATCAACCTGGCCAAGATCGCCATCGACCAGAAAAACTACGCCAAGGCCAAGCAGGAAATTGACTCGGTGCGCAGCGCCATCGTGCAGCCCGAGCAGCAGGCGATGGCTCTGTACCTGCTCGCCGAGGCCGATCGCCACCTGGCCGGCGAGGACGCCGGAAAATTGCAGGATGCTGCCCTGGCCTACATGCGCGTGGTCGCCCATTTCCCCCGCAGCCCGCAGGCCGGTGATGCCCTGATGCAGACTGCCGCCATCCTGGAGAAGCTGGGGGATACGAAAAAGGCGCTGGCCCTGTATCAGCAGGCCGCCGCCGAGTATCCCACCACCAAGGCCAAGGAGCACGTGGAACGCCTGAAGAACGCCGGGAGCTGAGTCGTCGCCCCCGGGCTGATGGCGTGGCGGCCCGCTGTTGTCTTATTGCTTGTACTTTTCGCCTTTTAACTTCAACCCCAATCGCCCATGTACACCTGGATGCAGGCCAACCGCAAGAAGATGCTCGCCATCTTCGGCGTGTTGCTGATGATCGTGTTCATTCTCCCCACCACCCCCGGGATGTTCCACAACTATAACCGCACCGAGGGGTACATCGGCGAGGAAGAAATCACCACCCAGGACCTGACGCGGGCCTGGCAGGAGTGGGACTTCATCGCCCGGCACATCGCCCCCCGCATGCAGTTCCAGATGCAGTTCGGTGCGGCCGAGCCTTGGCAGCGGGTCTTCTTCTCCGACCAGACGCTCAGCGCCATCAACCAGAACCCCGAACTGTTCTATCTGTTGCAGCGCGAAGCCGATCACCTGGGCGTGCGGATCAGCGAGGATCGGGTCAATGAGTTGCTGGGGCTGCTGAGCACGATGCTTCCCCCCGCCAGCAGCATGGATGAGGCAGCTGCGCGTCGGCGGGCCGTGGAGAACCTGCTGCGGGTAGGCAGCGCCTTTGAGCGGGCCGCCAGCGCTGTGAAGTTCTCTGAGCCGCGCGTGCGCCAGGAGATTGCCGAGCAGTCGCAGTCGATCCAGGTGAAACTGGTTGAGTTCCGCGCTGCCGACTTCATGGCCGATATCCCCGAACCGACGCCGGAGCAGATCCAGCAGCAGATCGACCAGTACGGCGAGGTCGATCCGCAGGCGATCGACACCCAGGCCAACCCCTTTGGCTTCAGCTACCGCCTGCCTAACCGGGTGAAACTCCAGTACATCCAGATTCCCCGCCAGGCCGTGCGCGAACTGGTGGAGCAGTCGCAGACCGAGTTCCAGTGGCGCAGCCAGGCCTACGCCCATTACCAGGCGAACCAGTCGCGTTACGAAACCACCGAGCCGGCCACCCAGGAGGCCGAATCAACGTTTTTCGGCCCCAGCGAAGACCTGACCCTCGGCTCAACCACCCAGCCGGCAACACAGCCAACCGTTCGGGTCCGGGCTTTCGAGGAGGTCTATGAGCAGATCAGGAATGACCTGCTGCGGCCGATGGTCGATCAGAAAATGCGGCAGATTCAGGACCGCGTGGCCTCGCTGCTGCAAAAAGGGTTCGAGCGCTTCCAGGCCCAGCACAGCGGTCAGCCCGCCCCCGAGGGAACCGGCATCGCGGCAGACTATACGAGCTACGACTACCTCCAGCAGGTGGCCCAGCAGATTCAGCGGGAGTTTAAGATCACCCCCACGGTCCAGGCACTGGAGAACCGCTGGCTGGCCGAAGCAGACCTGATGGCTTTGCCCGGCATCGGTTCGGCCCGCATCGCCGGCCGCGACATCATGGAATCGGTCGTGCTGGCGGAATACATCCTGTCGCGTGCTGAGCCCTTCCGGCCGGAGAATCAGCGGCAGGAACTGGATACGCTGAGCGTGTGGGAGCCATCCGCCGCGCTGACCAATCCCTCGCAGGATGTCTTCTTTGTCCGCCTGACCGATGCCCAGCCCGCCCACGCACCCAAGAGCCCCGAAGAGCGGGAAGAGGTGGCCAGGCAGGCGGCCGACGACCTGAAAACCGCCGCTGCCTATGAAAAGGCCCGTGCCGCCGCCGAAGCGCTGTTGGAGCAGGTGCGCTCGGCCGAGTCGCTGGACAGCGCGGCCCAGGCTGCCGGCCAATCGGTGATGAACGCGGGGCCGATCTCGCGCATGTTCCGTCAGTTCGGGGTGGGGTCGCTGGTGCAGGGGTACAGCATCGGTGAGTCCTCGCGCGAACTGTTCGCTGATGCCGCCTTCGACCTGCTGCGCGAGGCGACGCCCGACAGCCGCCATCCCCAGTCACTGATTGAGCTGCCGCGCGAGGCAAAAGTGCTGGTCGCCGAGCTGGGCCAGATCGAGCGCAGCGCCCTGCGTCCTGACCAGAGCCCGGCCGAACTGGCCGCCCAGGCGGCGGTCATGGCCCGCATGGCCGTCCTAACCCATCTGGCCGTCGACTGGTTCCACCCCGACAGCATCCGCCAGCGCCTGAACTGGCGGCCAGCATGAGCCAGACCAGGGCCAGCCGGTGATGGAGGGCAACCAGCCCCCGGCCCCCCTCCATCACCGACCGCCCCCCGGCATCCACCCTCACGCCAAACACCCCGTGGCGTGAACCTTGACACCCGGCGATCGTATATTAAATTGCACCCTCTCAACCCAACGCGCCATTAGCTCAATTGGCAGAGCAGCTGACTCTTAATCAGCGGGTTCTAGGTTCAAGTCCTAGATGGCGCACTAACCCTCACCATCGCCGGTGAGGGTTTTTTGTTAGTTCCACTTGAGAAAGGATTTACATACCAACCGGGGGCATCACCGGGATTGTGGATCGATGCCGGGGCAGGTTGGGGCGGGGTCGCGGTTGGCGCCTGACTGGCTGCCGTTGGCATTTGGAGGCTGGGGCGGCAGCAGTGCCGAGGCGTACAGCAGCCCGACCATCTCGATCAGGTAATGGTTGTGGGCGGCATCCGGCCAGAGTTGCGGCGAGAATGCCGACAGGCGCTCGGCATGTGCGATGATGCTGGCGGTCAAGCGGGATGCGCGGTCTTCGTCCAGCCAACGCGTTCCCACCAGGTATCGCGGAATCTCCGCCCAGGAGCCATAGAGCCGCAGGCCCACTTCGAGCATGTGCCAGGGGATGATGGTGTGAAACACGCGCGGCTCCACATCCATCGGGGGCGGCGGGCAGCGCGCGATCCAATCATCCAGTTCCGCTGCCACTTTTGCCGCAAAGCGGTCCTCACCGGTCAGGGCATAGGCGCGCAGCAGCGGCCGCCAGTGATGCATGCGGTTGAGATGCGTCAGGTACTCCACATCGTTGTTGACACGATCCGGTACCAGCCGGGCGGATCACCGAAAAAGGCGGGCTGGCTACCCGTGCCCGGGAGAGTGAGCTGGCCGCGCAGCGCCTGTTCCGCCTCGGCGAGGATCCGCGCAACCGCCTCGGGGAACTGCTGCTTGAGCAGGCGGGCGGTTCGCTCGGGCGAGTTGCCGGTGCGGCGGCGGCGAGCTTCCTCATGCTGAAGAAACCACCCGGCGCAGTTCGGAGTATCTGCCATGGCGATGAGTTTACATGGCACCGCACTGGACCTGAAACGAACGGCCGCAGCATTTCGACAATCGCACACGGCCGCCGCACGACCGATTTCCTCGGCGATGGAGGTGCCCTTTTCTGCCGGCTGACCCGCCTCGACCCTGCCAGCAACCCGCACCTTCCCCGCGCAACTGCATCGCCCGGCATCGGACTGACTATGGCGGCATCAAGAGGCTGCCGGCACTGGTCCGTCTCGTTCATTCGGCCAGAAATACATCAGGCCCGGCGCCGCCTGAGCCCCATGCCCATCAGGACCAGGCCCAGGATGCCCAGCGATGCGGGCTCGGGGACCGGCGTGATCATGATGGCGGAGAGGGTGCTGTTGGCCTGTGTTGCTGCATCCTGGTCGCTGGCCACAATCAGCTTCGGCGCCTGGACATCGAGCGTGATGGTGAAGCGGGCGTAGTTCGTCCCGAGGATCCATGCACTGGTGTTGCCCCCCGCCAGTGTAACACCGTCGGCAATCTCGCCGTAGATGTCCGTGATCTCGTTGACACCCGCCACGCCGTCGGGAACCAGGTTCGTGCTGCCGGCGCGGACGTTGAAGCTGGTGTCCGTATTGCCGCCGTGATGGGCGATGACGTAGACGTAGTATTCACCAGCCGGCAGGCCGCTGATCAGCACGCCGACCGGGTCCCGATCGGCCCCGGCGCCGTACGAGACGATGCCATCCCGCGTCAGGTCGGTCCCGAAGATGCCGCTGCCGCCCGGTGAGACACCCAGCACCTCGCGATCGAAATCAAGCGCATTCGCGGCTGCCGTCGACGCGTTGCGTCCCAGATCTACGGTGATGGTGTTGCCACCGCTGTCGCTGACCGTTTGCACGTTCGCATCAGCAATGCCCTTCCAGTCCGTATAGGATGAAGGGATGGTCCCTTCGACGTGCGCTGGATCATCGATGCCCGTGTAGACGTTGGATGTCTCCTTGCCAAAATCGAGCAGAAGCATCGCGCCATCGGCTGAGGCCGGCGCCAGGCCCATCGTTGCCACCAGGCTCAGCACCGCACCCGGACCCATCAGACCGTGATATGACTTTCGCATAGTGTGCCCTCCTCCAATAAGAGTGTTCGCGCGCGCTGGCGGAACGCCATTGCTGCAATTCATCGCATCCGCCGCAACTCAAACTGCTTCCCCGCCAGCGCCTGCTTCACGTAGATGCCCCAGTATGACGTGGGGTTGTAATCCCAATCCTCGATGATCATGGGCCCACAGCGCGGATGGAAACTGAAACCCGTCCAGTGCAGCCGATACTTCTGGATCATGCCCAGCATGTCCTCGGCCCAGCCCTCAAGCGGGTAGCGCTGCTTTTCCGGGATGAACGCAAAGTCGCTCCATTTTTCGATGCAACCGACCTCCGTGATGATGACCGGATGCTTCTCGGCAGCCGCCAGGACCTTTTCCTGCCAGTCCTTTTTCCACGGGTAGATGTGCGAGACGTAGATGATGCCGTGGCCGCCGCGATCCTGCAGGGCATAGCCGTTGACGATGCCGGTCAGGTCGTAGGCCCAGTCCAAACCACCGACCGCAACGACATTTTTCGCGCCGGTTTCGCGGATGGCATCGAGCATCGCCTGCATGCCCACGGCGACATCACCGGCCTGCTTCTCGGTGTTTTCCGTCGGGTTCACATCCGTGTGCCTGTCTTCCTTGAGGTTGCCACCGTCGCGCCAGACCTTCCATGAGATGCCGTGCGGCTCGTTGAACAGCTCGAACACGACAGCCGGATTGTCCTTGTAGCGCGCAGCCGCATCCCGCCAGAACTCAACATGCGCTTCCCGGGGCGATCCAAAGCGATGCAGGTCCAGCACGAGGTACGCGCCCCTGGAAGCGCATAATTGCACGGCCTGATCCACCAGGCGACGGTACGGCTCGGCATCACCATTCTGGTAGGCCACGCGGCCGAACCAGAAATCATCGGTGACGGCCAGCCGGATCACGTTGGCGTGCCAGTCATCGATCGCCGTGCGGATCGACCAGAGGATGTTTTCGCCCATGCCCCACTGCATGGAATCCACCGACAACCCCTGGAGCCAGACAACCTTGCCGTTGACGTCAACAACCTGGTTGCCAACGACTTTGAGCTGCGTGCTGATCGGGGGCATCGCAAGATCCCTTTCAATGAGCGCAGCACGCTCGGCTTCAAGCCGCCTTGCGGCGGCGATACGCTCGGCCATCGCCTGGGCATCGGCCTGGCTCATCGGCGTGATGCGGATCTCAGCCAGATCCACGGTCCCGGCCTTTGCGAACCAAAGCCCCGGCATGACCTGAAGCTTGGTGGCGCTGTCCGGCACCAGGCATCGCTGGCTGACGTGTGTCCATTCGCTGGCCTTGGGAGAGAAAACGATCGGCTTGGGAGCGGGCTCAATCCTGGGGCCATCTTCCAGGTGTCCGGTCCTGGCGCCGCCCAGAAAATGGAAGACCGCCCGGGCATCACCGGGCATCTGCGAGCCGGCCTGGATGCCGGCGGTGCGGTAACGCATGCTGATCTCGATCCCGCGCGTGCCCGAGGGCAGCAGCACCATGTGATAGAGCATGTGCAGCTTACCCGGCTCAGGTGACACGATGCGCATGAAGCGCTCATCCCCTTCCTGCTCCCAGGTGATGCCGCTGGCATCGGCCTTCTGCCCCCAGCCCTCCGGCCAGTCACCACGCTTGTTGGCGATCTCGAAATCTCCGTTGGCGATGAGATTGCCCGTGGCCGCCAATCGGTCCGCCAGTTGCTTGTCCACCTTTTCTTCCAGCGCGGCCTGCTGCTCGGCTTTTTTCGCCTCTGCGGCTTGCTTCTCAGCCACCAGCGATTCGGCTTCTGCATCGCCCAGGCGCCTGAGGTGCAGATCATCAATATCCAGCGTGCCGGCTTTGGCCTGGAACAGGCAGGGCATGATCTCCAGCATCACCGCGCCCTCGGGAACGATGAACTTGATGCTGCGCTGCTGCCACTGCTTGCTGGTCCTGCGGAAGCTGGGCGATGGCGGACCCGGCTTGATCACGTTGCCATCCGCATCCTTGAAATTCATCATGATCCGGCCATCGAACCACTCATTCCTGCCGGGCTGGATTTCCTCGTAGCGCACGCGGAAGCTCAGCTCAAAGGCCTTGTCTTCCGCCCGGACGGGGATCGCACGGTAGACCAGGATCATCTTGTCCGGCTCGGTGACCTTCAGGCGCAGAAAGTGATTGCCGGCCTCCTCCTGCAGGCTGATGTTGTCGGTGTTTTCCCTGTACCAGCCATCGGGAACACCATTGGCATCCGCATCGGTCTCAAAATCGCCGTTGACGATCAGCGGGAAATTCCCGGCCTGCGCTGCGGCTCGATCGACACCCACACTGACCAGGCTTGCCAGCAACAAGATAATCAGCAGTACCTGTTTCATGCTTCTCCCATCTGCACCGCTTATCGCAACTTGAAGTTCGCTCCTGAATTGGGCTGGCCCGGGTCATAGGTCAGTCTCGACCTGATTTCCTCGCGGCCGTGGTACATGGCGTGCCCATCGGCGAAGAGAATGACCGCGCCCCTGCCGCTGCTGTGCCTGTAGAGATCGAACCCGGTCTGGACCCCGGCTTTGACATCCGCCGCGGAGCCGAGGTGCTTGACCTGGCCGGTTGTGGGCAAGCTGCTTGCCGAATTCAGGTAGAACGCATCGGCCACGTGAATGGTCGCACTCGGATCTTTCACCTTGCCAAATGGCCGGGGGAACGCATTGGGATTGGTGCCGTTGACCTTGAACGGAGGTGGACCACCCGGATCGGACAAGTAAGCCGATTCGGCATAGCCATTCATGGAGGGATAGTCATATCCATCCACCTTCGGATCCTCACACTCCCAGACAGTGCCGATGATGGCCCCCCTGCCCGGATAGACCACAAAATCCGCACCCGGACCACCGACGCTCGAATCCTTGCTCGGGTTGTACTCGATCGCCCCCCACTCATAGCGCCCGAACGAATCCGGCTTGCTCGGTGCGCGGGGTGGTCCCAGGTATGGCCCGATGGACTGCCACATCATGTAGTCCTTGGTGAACCGCCAGGGATCGCCGGGCTTCACGTGCGATGCGTAGGCATCCACCGGCGGCAGGAAGTTGCGCCAGTCGTTGCGATACAACTGGAACCCCACGCCGATCTGGCGCAGATTGGCAGCACAGCGCACCGTCTGGGCTGCTTCACGGGCGCGGTTCAGCGCAGGCAGCAGTAAGGCAATCAGAACGCCGATGATGCCGATCACCACGAGCAGCTCAACGAGCGTGAAGGCAGTTTTCCTGGGCTGGATCACGTGACTGCATCTCCTTCTGGCCCCACGATGCCCGCATCGCCCACCCCTGCCCATCCCGATGGGATGCCCGCTGCGCATCAGCGGGGCCGATGCCCCGGGCTACCGCACGGCTGCTGGCTCGCGCAGCGCGGCAACCGACTCCCGCCGCACCAGTTCCACCGGCAGCACCCGGTGCTCCACCGTGGCATCGGGGTTCTCGAGCTGCTTGCCCAGCAGGTCGATCGCTTCCCTGCCCATGTCCTGGAACGACATGCGCACCGTCGTGAGCGCGGGGCTCAGCAGCTCGCCGAGCGGATCGTTGTCGTAGCCGACGACGCTGATATCCTGCGGCACGCGCAGCCCCATGCCTGCCAGGGCAACATAGGCCGAGCGGGCGACGGCGTCGCAACTGCAGAACAGCGCTGTCGGCGGATTCGGCCGGCTCATCAGCTCGCGCACACCGGCTTCGATATGGGGCGACCAGTCGCCGAACGGATCATTGTCAGCACACGGCAAATCCACCAGCAGCGAAGGTCCGAACGCCAGGCCCGCATCGCCGATGGCATCGCGGAACCCGGCCAGGCGATCACGCACGGTATCAGCGCTGAGGTTGCCAACGAACCCGATCCGCCGGTGGCCGTGTTCTACGAGCACCTGGCCCACCTGCTGGCCGCCGGAGACATTGTCTGCCGTCACCGATGGCACATCGATGTCATGCAGCCGCTGATCGACCAGGACAAAGGGAAACCCCGCGGCCCGCAAGCCATAGACGGCCTCACTGAAGGCCCGGTTATGAACGGAAATGAGTATGGCGCCACATGCCTGGCCGGTGGGAAGGCGCCGAACCACCTGGAGATCCAACTCGGCATCCCCGTGGGCATCATAGATCTGCACCTCGATCCCCAGGGGCTTGGCGGCCTCCTGCACACCGCGGGCAATCTGCCGACAAGGCTCCCAGCAGAGATTGCCGACAATGACCTGGATAACGCGCGTGCGGACATCCCGGGCGCGTACATATAGCCCCTTGCCCGGACGGCGGACCAGCAATCCCTCATTAATCAGCAGCTCGCACGCCTTGCGCACGGTCATCCGGCTGATGTTTTTCTGCCGGGCCAGGGCATGCTCCGAGCCGACCAGTTGCCCCGGCCCGTACTCGCCGCGCCGGATCGATCGGCGCAACTGATCCGCCAGTGCCGTATAGAGTGGCTCACCGATGGTTGTACTGGTACTTACCACTATACCTGCGTAGTCTACACCGCGCCATGGACAGGTCAAGGAAGATTGTCGATTTGCCCTATGCTCTGGGAAAAACCGCCCATGGCAGAAGCTTGTATACTGGTATATATCAGTATTATCCTCACAAACCGGCGATCTGCTGGGCCCTCGGCTGCTGTGCCCCGGGCACATGCACGCCGACATCGCTACAATGCAGGTTCGAAGCCTTGGCAGCAACTGAATGGACTGCCCGGCTTCACAACACGAAGCGAGCACTGCCTTGATCAAGACTGTCTACATCATTCATCACTCCCACACCGATATTGGCTACACCCACGGGCAATCGCGGATCGTGCACTGGCACAATGCCTTCATCCGCCAGGCGATGGCGATCGCATCCCGCCGGGAGGATTTCGCCTGGACCTGCGAGGCGCTCTATCCGGTGGAACAGTTCTGGGAGACGGCCACGGAGGCGGAGCGCAAGACATTCATCGCGCTGGCCAGGTCCGGGCGGCTGGGGCTGACCGCGGGGTATCTGCATTTCACCGAGCTGGCCGATGCCCCGCTCCTGGCATCCCTGGCCCAGCGCGCGCGGGCCTTTGAGACGCACGGCCTGTCGATCAACACGGCGATGCATGTGGACATCAACGGATGCCCGCTCAGCCAGGCACGCGCCCTGGCCCGGGCGGGTGTGCGATTCCTCCTGACCTGCGTCCATCCGCACCATGGCTACGTGCCATTCGGTCGCCGCCAGGAACTGTTCCGCTGGGACCTGGGCGATGGTCAGGAGCTGATCGTCTGCCACAGCGACCATTACCACACGGGCAACGAACTGGGGCTGGCGCCGGGCGCTGAGTCCAATTACAGCGCGGGATTCACCGACACGCCGCGGGCCTTTGATGATGAGGTCCTGGAAACGCGCCTGCCGGCCTACCTGCGGAAGGTGCAGGCATCAGGGTGGGACCATGACTTCATCGTGCTGGGGGTGTCGGGGCTGCCAACGGATAACTCTCCCCCCTCCGAGCTCATCGCCGATCGCATCGCTCGCTGGAACCAGAAGCACGGGAGCCCGGACCAGCCTGACGGCGTGCGGATCGAGATGATCACGCCCAGCCGCCTGGCCGAGCTGATCGCACCGTTGGCGGCCCGGCTGCCGGTCCACGCGGGCGACTGGCCCGACTGGTGGTGCGATGGTGTTGCGGGCGACCCGGAGGCTGTTGCGCTGTTTCGCCACGCCCAGCGCGAGCGGCGATGGCTGGTGGCATTGGCATCCCGTGCAGATCAGCCAGCCGGCCGGGATTCGCAACAGCTTGCGGAGTCGATCAACGCGCTCGATCAGTCCCTGGCGCTGTTTGCCGAGCATACCTTTGGTCACAGTGCCTCGGTTTCAGCGCCGTGGAACCTGCTGGCCCAGCAGTTGCGGCTCAGGAAACTGGGCTTCGCCGCCGATGCCGCCGATCGCGCTCAGGTTCTGCTCGATCAGGCCAGCGAAGCGCTTGGCGGCGGCGCGCTGGCCTTTGACCAGCCACCGACGTTTCGCATCATCAACCCGTTCAGCCGGCCGATACGCGACCTGGTGGCGCTGGAGCTGGAACACGGCGAAGCCAGGCGCTGGGGCCTGGAAGGCGGGCTGCGCATCGTCAATCGCACGAGCGGCGCGGTCCTGCCCCACCAGTCGGTAGCGCCGCTGCGCGGCATGAAGCTGCTGGTGGATCTGACACTGGCGCCCGGCCAGAGCGTAGACCTGGCGATCGAGCCGGTGGCAACCGACTCCACGCAGTTGGATGTGCGCCCGATCCTGCCGGACCGCGCCCGGGATGTGCGTGAGAACAGCGCTGATGTCCCGCCGCCGATGCTCCGAACCGATCACGTGGAGATCCGCTGGTCCGCCCCGCAGGGCATCACCGGATGGACAGACCTGGCCAGCGGGCGACAGTTGATCGATACCGCCGCGGGCGCGCTGCCGTTTACGGTGCTGGCCAGCCGCCTGCCCGCCGGGCGCACCGGCAACGCCCAGTGCACTGCCCGCCGAAAGCTCGGGCGCAATCGAAATGGTGCCGATGCGTGCTGGCATACCGCGCAACTGGCCCGCGTGCTCCCTGGCGAGCGGGGCGCTCATTTCGACGGCGTTGTGCTGGATTACGCGCTGGAAGGCTTTGAACTGCTCCAGGTGAAGCTCAACGCCCATCACCACCAGCCGCGCGTGGATGTTGAAGTCGTGATGCACAAGCTGGGCACATGGGATGCGGAGAATGTCTACCTCGCATTGCCCTTTGCCGCCGGCGGTGATGCGCAGCTATGGGTGGATCGCTCCCAGCCCATGCGCCCCGGACACGATCAGTTGTCCGCGACGCTGCTGGACTACCTGGCGGTGCAGGATGGCCTGGCCTGGTGCGGTACGGACCTGGGCATCGCCGTGGCGCAGTGGGATTCACACCTGGTCCAGCTCGGCCCGCTCGATTACGGCGTGCGCATGCTCGCGGGCGAGCAGCCCATCGACTGGCAGCCGCGTTGCGTCTATGCCTGGCTGATGACCAATTACTGGGAGACCAACTTCTCACCGGAGGTGGGCGGGTTCTACTCTTTCCGCTACAGCATCCTCTGGGGTCAAGCGATGAAGGACCCGCACGAGGCGCTGGGCATCTGCCGGGATGCCACAACATCCCTGCGTGCGATCCGCCTGCGCAGCACCTGATCATCCGATGCGCCTGGGCTGACCCTCAGGACTGCCTGGCGATGATCCTGGAGCGGCGAAGGAGGGGCCTCTTTTTGACCCATCGGTGCCCCGCCGCTGACCGCGCACGCCCTGTTGTCCCGCGTGTTGATGCGGCGTGGATGCCGCGGGTGGTGCTTTGCTGCGCATACATATAAACCGCACCAGATACGGGCGAAATTTGCGCTGCGCTTTTGGTTGTGATTAGTAGGATAATTTGGTTTTAGGGAAAAACGCCTGTTTTATAGTGGCGATGGCGGGACGTGGCTTCTATGCTGCCCGCATGAAAGAAAAAGGGGCCGTTCTGGATTACGTGTATCCCACGCGCCGTGAGGTGCTTCTCACCCGACACAAGCGTGCCGCCGCGTGGATGATCGGCGTACTGTCGATCCTGCTGCTGGTAGAGGCAGTGTACACGGCCGAACAGATAGGGGAACGCATCGGGGAGGAACGGGCCAGCCGGCAGTTTCATGCCAGGATGCTGGACATGCTGGCCGAGATTGATCGGCGCGTGGTCGCCGGCACGTACCTGCCTGGCGAGTTTCCCGATGACGTGCTGGCCCTGCAACCCGAACGTGAACCTTGATCCCCGGCTCATCCCACACCGGCAATGAACGGACGGCCGCAGCCCGGAAAGGCAGCCGCGCGGGAAGGCAGCCTGTCAGCGCGCTGCGTGCCAGTTCCGCCAGCGGGGGATAGAAGACTGAGTGCCCCCCTTCCGATCAACAGGCAGTTGACGCCCGCCCCCCATCCCAACCCCGGCATCGTCTGCAAGCTGCTCCTGCGCGCCCACAACAACTGAGCGGTCCAGGTCTGACGCCCGCCCGGCGGGAGCCACTGTCTGCCGGAGACAGTTTTTGGGGCTGCCAGGGGATGTGGGCGGCGAGCTGGAGATTTGCCTGACAGCCAGGATTTCGCGAAGGTATGGCAACCGGTTGGAAATCTGCTGCCGGGACATATCATACGTTTGATTGAGGCGGATCGGTTGATTCCGCCGGCAGGGAGTGCATGCAGAGCCGCGTATCGCAAGTCATCGTACCGCGTGGTGATTCATCCTCGGACCCGCCGCCGCCACTGGCCCTGCCAGCACGGCGGGCAGTGAATTGGCGCAGTGTGGGGATTGGCCTGCTGCTGTCGGGGATCGTGGCGGGGCTGGCGCCGGTCAACGACTTTGTCATTACCAACGGGTTTCTCATCGGCAGCTATCTGCCGCCGGTGCTGGTGCTGGCGGTGTTTGTGCTGGTGGTGCTGATCAACGCCCCGCTGCATCGCCTGCGGCCGCGATCCGTGCTCTCGCCGGGCGAGCTGGCGGTGATCCTTGCGATGCTGCTGACGGCGTGCGCTGTGCCGGGGCAGGGGCTGATGCGCGAGCTGTTGCCCATTCCGGTAGCGATGTTCTTTCACGGGGCCAGTGAGGCGGCCTTCTGGCAGTACTTCCAGACGCTTGAGCTGCCATCATGGCTGTTCCCGACCGGCTCGTTCGAGGATGAAGCGCGCACCAGTGAGGTGGTGCGGCAGTTTTACGGGCGCACGCCGGCGGGCGAGGCGATCCCCTGGGCGGCCTGGGTTGTGCCGCTGGCGGGTTGGGGGGTCTTTTTCCTGGGGCTGTTCGCGGTGCTGCTGGCGCTGTCGGAGGTGTTGCGCCGACAGTGGGCGCTGAACGAGCGGCTGGCATTCCCGCTGGCGCAGTTGCAGTTGGCGCTGATTGAGCCCCCGGAGCCGGGCAGGCGGCTCAATGCCCTGTTCCGCACCCGGGGGTTCTGGATCGCGGCGGGACTGGTCTTCTTCCTGCATGGGATGACGGGGCTGAACCAGTATTTCCCCTCCATCGTGCCGGCGGTGCCACTGGCGTGGAACCTGAGCGGAGTCTTCTCCGAACAGCCGTGGAGTTACCTGCACCCGCTGGTGAAGACCGGCACGCTCTACTTCACGTTCATCGGCATCACTTACTTCATCCAGAGCCGCATCGCGTTCAGCCTGTGGGTCATCTTCCTGGTGCAGGACCTGGTCAGCATGCAGTTCCAGGTGTTCGGGCGGAGCATCCCCATGGCCGCCTGGCACGATCAGCATCTGGGCGCGGGCGTGGTGCTGCTGCTGGGGATGCTCTGGACCGGCCGGCATCACTGGCTGCTGGTGTTACGGCAGGCGATCCAGGGCCCCAAACCGAACGAGCCCACCGGTGATTTCCTTTCGCACCGCACGGCGGTAATCGTGATGCTGGCCGGGCTGGTGGTGATGATCACCTGGCTGACGATCGTGGGGGTGGGGCCGCTGATGACGGGGCTGATCATCGGCTTCCTGATCGGCGGGCACCTGCTGATCGCCCGGGTGGTGGCCGAAACCGGGCTGCCGTTCATGCGCATCTACGCCGGGCTGCCACAGGTGTTCAAGCCGCTGCCGGTGGACCTGTTCAGCGGGCGCGACATCTTCTTCGCCGGCGCGTTTACCGTGACCGGCCCGCTGGCCAGCCGCGAGAGCCTGCTGACCTTCGCCACACATGGCCTGGCCGTGGCAGGCGGTTCGACCGCGCTGACCCGGGGTGGTCCGGCCATGCTCACCACGGGCAGCTCGCCGATGCTCAGTGAAACCCACCACGATCGGGCGGCGCGGGGCGGAGGCGGGCGGCTGCTGTCGGCGATGGCGCTGGCGCTGGTGGTGAGCCTGGTGATCTCATCCGCCAGCTCGCTGTGGTGCTATTACAGCTATGCCGCACCGCTGAGTGCCAATGATGGGACCGGGGTGCTGAACCTGGCAGGGGCGGTCAACTGGCCGCATGAGTACATTCTCACGCCGGTGCGCCAGCATGGTGCGGGGCACTACCCGGATACGCCGCACAACCCCTGGCTGCACATGGGCCTGGGGGCGGCCATCACCGCCGGGTTGCAGGTCGCTACGTGGCAGTGGGCGGCCTGGCCGCTGGTGCCGGTGGGATACGTGGTGACCGGCACGTGGTATATCCAGGTGGCGTGGTTCAGCCTGTTCCTGGGGTGGGCAGCGAAGGTGCTGATCCTGCGTTTCGGCGGGGCCACGCTGTTTCGCCAGGCGCGGCCCATCTTCATCGGCCTGATCTTCGGCGAGGCCGCCGCCGCGGGAACGTGGCTGGTGATCAACCTGCTGCTGGTCTGGACCGGCAACGACTACCACGCGATTCGCATTCTGCCGACGTGATGCGCCCCGCCCATGCAGGCGGGCAATGAGCACGGGCGCGGATGGTGGACACACGCGCGGGCGTGGCTTTCCGGGTGGGTATCGGCAGCTCTTGAAGAAGCGGGCGGCCGCCAACTGGCGGCGGCACTGAACCGGGCAACATCAGCGTCGCTGGCTGCGGACGCGAAGACGCAGGACATCAGCGGGGAGGAAGGCGATGCGCTCGGGGCTGGGGGCGGCAGCGCTGTCGGCGGGCCGGGCGCTGTCACCGCACCCTTTGCTGCAGCAGCTTCCAACGCGGCTGCGCTTCCCCCAGAAGGTGCGCACCGCTCCGGCAATCACCGCCGCGACACAGGCTGCGACAATCAGACCCACAAAAACGTGCTGGAGCCAGATCGGCATGCCTATCATCATATGCACGTTGCCCACTCGAGGTCAGCCGTGCGACAATTCATTTCGGCATTTTCGCCTTTTCACAGGAGGTTGCTATGGCCACTCCAACAGGCGCTAACCTGCTTCGCCTCAGTGATACCACCCTGGGCCTGGCGCACCCTGATGAGGATATCCGTGGCCGGCGGGTGATCGACCGCAACGGGGAGGATATCGGCGAGGTCGATGACCTGATGATCGACGACCAGGAGAAAAAGGTACGGTTCCTGCAGGTGGCAACCGGCGGGTTCCTGCACATCGGGCGCACCAAGTTCCTGATCCCGGTGGATGTGATCCAGAAAATCACACCCGATGAGGTGCGCATCGACCGCACGCGCGAGAACGTGGCCGGCGCGCCCCCCTACGATCCAGAGGTGACGGAAGACCCGGACTGGGAGGCGTACTACGCCTATTACGGTGCGGCCCCCTTCTGGGCGCCGGGCTACATGTACCCGATGTATCCGTACTTTTAGGCGGATTGTGCGTTGTTTCCTTCAGAATCTGGCACGTGATACGGATCGGGCTTGAAACATGCGTCGCCACGAGCCACGACCGTGTGTGGTTGGCTGGGCGACCTCGATAGACGCTCCCTCACGGTCACGGCCCGTCATGATCGTCGCGCGCGGATCGAGCCTGATCTGTATGGCTGGGGGAAAGGGACCTGATGAGTATCGCGATCTTGCCAACGATACAAGGCGTTTCACCAGCGTGAGCATGGGACAACCGACTGGAAACCGTCGCGTTGCAAGTAAATCATGATGAGCCACGGTCAGCGGAATCTTGAGAAATGAACTGGTAATGATTGCGATGATGTGAGTCCTGGACCGGGGCCGACACCCGGGTGACATCAAAGGCGGCCAGCCCCTCGCGCTTGCCGCGATGCAGGTGCCGGCACATCCAGGCGGCGGCAACCTCGCCATCGCCGCCTTCACGGCACGAACGATGGCCATGTGCTCGCGCAGCGTGCAGGCTAGAATGTGCAGGAGGTTTTCACCGGCGGTGAAGCGCCGACGGCCACACAACTGCGTCAGCAGCCGCATGTCGGAGGTCATCTTCATGGTGTGGGATCGGTTTTCGCAGGATGGCCGTGGCGTCGCTGACGTCGTCCGGATGGGGGTCGATGATCGTCACGACCTCGAATTCCGGATTGGCCAGATCAATCCGCAGGAAGTCCACGCGAACCGGGCGCGGCGCGGTCAGCACCTCGTCCCAGTAAACCACCGGCCCCGGACTGGCATCCCCAATCGCCGGCGGAGCCGAGCGAACCTTCACCCCCGCCGCTCTGGTTGACTGAACATTCAAAGCAATGCCGACCGCAGCCAACGCTGCCCAGGCCATGATGCCAAAGATCAGCCGCGATCCCCTGGAACCGCCCATCCTAATATCCGAGCTGACTCGCTCCCGGCCAGAACCGCGGGCGCTGGCGCGCCCATCATGCCCGCC